>NVRS01000004.1 GCA_002732685.1 Robiginitomaculum sp. | reverse complement strand
CGTGTGGCCTCTTATGAGGTTTATCTGGCCCATCACGAAACACAACTAAGCGCTCTAATCTGGTAACTCCAGTGAAGGGCAAGACCACACGGACGTCCCATTTCTTGAGGACATAACCGAAACAAAAGACAAACAGTCAATCCGTAAGGGTGTGACAAATTTTGGTGTGCGGCCTGAACGCAGTGAGGAAGTGCCCTTGGGGTACGCCCTGAGCG
This sequence comes from Robiginitomaculum sp., assembly GCA_002732685.1. The sequence goes on along the minus strand of NVRS01000004.1, from coordinate 120,028 downwards.
TAGCGAGGAAGTACTCTTGGGGTGTGGACATCATGGACACTGAAAACAGGCAAATATGGTTGCAACCGCGCGAGGGGCGTACCTTAAAAGCAATCGAATTTACGCCTTATGAATTGGTCATAGAAGCGGCGCAGGTTAAGCCGGAAAAAAGAATAGAAGGTTATGCGAAACATATCGCCCAGAAAAAATATTTGCGCCGCCTAAGCTTAAGGCCCTTACACAGTCTGACGGCGAAGGTCAGGCCGAAAACAAACCGCCTTAAACAAATGAAGTTCTATTTACCTAAATTTAAATGCGCCGCAATTTGGTCTGCGATGACCGTGAACCCTTTGTGCGGGCCGCGTGGGCCTGGCTTAATATTGGGCCCAAAGGCTAGAACCGGGACTTGTTCGCGGGTGTGGTCATTGCCGGGCCAGGTCGGGTCATTGCCGTGATCTGCRGTGATGATAACCAGATCATCAGGCCGAAGTTGCTGGGTGAAGGCCTCAAGCATAGGATCAAATTCTTCCAGCGCATTGGCATAACCCGGCACATTACGGCGGTGGCCGAAATGCATGTCGAAATCCACGAAATTGGTAAAGACCAAATCGCCGTCTTTGGCAGATTTTGCGGCTTTGAGGGTCTCTGTCATTAAATCTTCGTGACCAGAAGCGGGTAGCTTGTGGGTGATACCGCGCCCTGCAAAAATATCGCTGACTTTACCCACGGCATGCACGGCACCTCCGGACGCGACCACGCGGTCAAGCAAGGTTGGGTTTATAGGCGGCACGGCGTAATCATGGCGATTGGTTGTGCGGGCAAAATTGGCCGGACTATCGCCGTCAAAAGGTCGGGCGATAACCCGACCAATATTATAAGGGTCAACCAATTTGCGGGCAATTTCGCAAAGGTTGAGCAAACGCTCCAATCCGAAATGCTGTTCATGGGCGGCGATTTGAATAACCGAATCGGCGCTGGTATAAACAATGGGTTTGCCGCTCTTGATATGCTCGTCGCCGAGCTTCGCTATGATAGTGGTGCCGGATGCATGACAGTTTCCGATCACACCGGGCAGGTCGCCTTGGCTGATAAGGTCGTCTAATAGGGTTTTTGGAAAACTGTCCGTTTTATCCATGAAGTAACCCCAATCAAAGGTTACAGGCAGGCCCGCCATTTCCCAATGACCGGAGATCGTATCTTTGCCAGAGGAAAGCTCTGCGGCGCTYCCGTATTGGCCAATAATATTTGGGTTTGGGTTAAGRCCGTCCGGTAAATYCCCACATAAACCCCCATTGGCCATTTTTGCGGCTAGGCCAAGTCCWAGTTTTTCTAAAAACGGAATRTTGAGYGSWCCGCTGCGCACACCTGCGATATCGGCGCGGCCATCAGCACACCAYTGTGCRATRTGTCCGAACGTGTTGGAMCCGACATCCCCGAACGCATCCGCGTCCGGTGCGCCGCCGATACCGACACTGTCCATTACCAATAAAAATGCTCTTGCCAYGTCTTACGCTCCTGAACCAATACGCTCNNATAATCAAAGGATTACCAGAAGCACTATTTGCCGCTCTRTCAGAGTATACATAGGCATCTTTGAACATTTTGCCAGCTTCGTTGACATGGTCGGTGCTGCGGGCRTGGATACGCGCGAGCACATCCCCTTTCTCGATTTTRGWGCCTATAGATGCGATTTGGTCAAAACCAACGGCGTAGTCTATRKYGTCGTCCGGGCGTTTGCGRCCACCGCCCATGACGATAACTGCCGTACCAAYTGCGCGKGTGTTKATGGCTGAAACAATGCCKGAGTTTTCGGCTTTTATATCTGTGATGATGGGAGCGGCTTCCAGATATTTATCAGGGTTTTGCATGAGATCAGACGGCCCACCGAGCGCAGTCACCATGCGGGCAAATACGTCTGCTGCCTTGCCGTTATCAAATACGGTCTCGACTTTGGCACGACCATCGTCGATATTTTTGGCGAGGCCACCAGATACCAGCATTTCTGCGCAAAGTGCCACAGTAACTTCGTGCAAACGTGCATCTTTACGGCCATGAAAATGGTTGATGATGTTTCKAACCTCAACGGCATTTCCTGCTGCACTGGCCAAAGGTTCGTTCATGTCCGTRATAAGGCCAGASGTTTTTACGCCTGCGCCGTTAGCAATTGTAATCAAGGATTGTGCCARCGCTTTGGCATCTTCTAAATTATCCATAATCGCGCCGGAGCCGCATTTAATATCSARCACYAAACCGTCCAAACCTTCGGCTAATTTTTTGGACAAAATAGAYGCRGTAATRAGCGGTARACTGCCGACGCTAGCCGTAGCYGAGCGAATGGCATACATGGTTTTATCCGCAGGCGCGAGCGCCCCCGTTTGCCCGATAATCGCGCAKCCAATATCTTTGACGGTACGGCGAAACAARGCRTTRTYCGCATTGACATTATAGCCGGGAACGGCGTTGAATTTATCCAACGTCCCGCCCGTATGACCAAGTCCTTGTCCAGAAATCATTGGCACATAACCGCCGCAAGCGGCAATCACTGGGCCAAGTAATAAGGACACATTATCACCGACCCCGCCCGTAGAATGTTTGTCCAATACGGGTCCGTCTAGGTCCCACTGCATGACATCACCGCTATCTCTAACGGCTTTGGTCAGGGTGACGATTTCRTTTTCCCCCAAGCCTTTTARRTASACCGCCATGACAAAYGCACCGATTTGCGCCTTGCTTGTTTCGCCTGTAGCAATGCCAGCGATGAACGTTCTGATGTCCGCAGCAGACGGCGCAATACCGTCGCGTATTTGACYRAGGAATTGTTGYGGYAGGAACGTGCTCATAAATTAAGCCCCATAAGGAACCCAGACATTTTTAACCTGAGAAGCTTTCTCCATGAAACGGCGACCATAAGTGGATGCCCAATCAATCTGTCTCTCTTTGTGCGACCAGACCTGCTTGAGATTGCCTATAGATGCAGCCTCCACGCTTGCGACACCGCCCGCTTTGCCGAAATACCAAAGGGCATTAACTTCGTCGTGCTCGGCCAAGGTTGGGGTCAACACATCATGTTCGCCCGTAATAATATTGACCACACCCGCAGGTACATCGGAAGTTTCCAAGATTTGATAAAAATCCGTAGCCGCAAGTGGGTGGATGTCAGACGGAATGATCACGGCGCGGTTGCCCGTAGCAATAACAGGCGCCAGCAACGAAATAAACCCGAGCAAGGGTGCGTCTTGTGGCGCCACGATACCAACAATCCCGATAGGCTCATTCATGGCAATAGCAATATCGCGCACGGGTGGAGCATGAACCGCCCCGTCAAATTTATCGGCAAAGCCCGCATAGAAGAACAGGCGTTCGACCGACAGAGCGACTTCTTTCTTGGCTGCTGGTAATGTGCAGCCAGTCATGGATTTAATCCGCGCCGCAAATTCATCTTTGCGCGCATCTAAATTTTCGCCGATATAATAGATGATTTGTGCCCGAAGATGTGCAGTGGAAGACGACCATTTTGCGCCTTTTGCTGCGGCTTCAACGGCGCCCCGAATGTCTTTGCGGTTACCGCGTCCAACCTCGCCGAGCAGATGTCCGGCAGGGGAAATCACAGGCATGATAGAACTACCGTCTGGCCTAGCTTGTTTGCCGCCAACATAGTTTTTGGCGGTGCGGTCTATATTAGTGGTTGGTGCATTGGATTTAAGCGCCGCCTGTTTGACAACGGTTAGTGGTTCTGCGTCTGCACCTTTGGGCTTGAGATAAGCCAACATACCTTCGCGGCCGCCCTCGCGGCCATAACCGCTTTCGCGCATACCGCCAAARCCAACGGCTGCGTCGAGTTGATTGGTCGAGTTGACCCAGATAACGCCCGCCTTAATCCGCGCTGCCATATCKAGYGCCGTATTGATGTTCTCAGACCAGACGCTTGCCGCTAGCCCGTAGCGCGTATTGTTTGCCAGTGCGATAGCTTCGTCGGGCGTACGGAATGTCATKGCSACCATGACKGGGCCAAAGATTTCTTCGCGYACCAAAGTACAGGCGGTGTCTACACCTGTGATCAAAGTCGGACGCATGAAGCAACCTTTACTCGGCACCGGAATATTGGCTTGGTAAATTTCTCCGCCTTCTTTCAGGCCAGCCGCAAGCATGTCCTCGATGCGGGTTAGCTGAGTTTTGTCGACCAGTGAGCCCATGTCGATGGTTTTATCAAGCGGGTCTCCGATGCGGAGTTTATCCATACGGCGTTTAAGCTTTTTATAAAACTTGTCGGCTACGGCCTCGCTGACCAAGAGCCTTGAACCCGCGCAACAAACTTCGCCTTGGTTAAACCAGATAGCATTGACCACGCCTTCGACGGCGCTGTCTAGATCTGCGTCAGAGAACACGATGAACGGCGATTTACCGCCCAGCTCCAACGTGATTTCTTTGCCGCTTCCTGCGGTGGCTTCCCGGATAAATTTGCCGACTTCGGTAGAGCCGGTGAAAGCGATCTTGTTGATGTCTTTATGGGCGACAATGGCTTGTCCCGTTTCGCCGTCTCCGGTGATGATATTGACAACGCCGTCCGGCAAGCCTGCTTTCATGCACAGCTCTGCAAAATAAAGTGCGGTCAGCGGSGTTTGCTCTGCGGGTTTCATAACCACAGTATTRCCYGCSGCSARTGCWGGCGCGATTTTCCACGCCATCATCAAGAGCGGAAAATTCCAAGGGATGATTTGTCCAACAACACCCAACGGTTCGTAATCATTAAGCTCGCTGTCCCGTAAGCTGGCCCAGCCTGCGTGGTGATAGAAATGCCGCGCTACCAGAGGGATATCAATATCGCGGGTTTCGCGGATCGGCTTGCCGTTATCCATACTTTCCAACACAGCCAAAACGCGCGCGTGTTTTTGTACCAGGCGCGCCAAGGCATAGAGATATTTCGCCCGATCAAAGCCGGACAAAGCCTGCCAGCTTGCACTAGCAGCGCCTGCCGCTCTTACAGCTTTGGCCACATCGGCTTTTGACGCTTGACCAACCATGGCTAGTTTTGCGCCGTTAGCCGGATTGTTAGCCGCGAAGGATTTACCGCCTGCTTTTACCCATTTGCCGCCAATGAACAAATCGAATTTTTTCTTATGGCCCGTAAGCCATGCTTTGGCCTCCGCGTCGCTTTCAGGGGCAGAGCCGTATTCCATAGTTTTGTATATTTCTTTTACAGATGCTTTATTTGGCATATTCTAATCCTAAACTAAAGACTGGTGGTGACGGGCGGCGTAGCGTCCGGTGGCACGGTGTTCGAGTTGGCGTTCAATATCGCCGAGCAAGCTAGACGCACCAAAGCGGAAGAGCTCTGGGGAGAGCCATTCGTCGCCCAGTTCTTCTTTCATCATGCTCATATAAACAAGTGCGGTTTTGGCGTCGGAAATACCGCCGGCTGGTTTATAGCCGATCTTGTATCCGGTCAGTTCTTGGTACTCGCGGATCATCCGCACCATAACGAGGGATACGGGCAAGGTAGCATTGACGCTCTCTTTGCCGGTCGAGGTTTTGATGAAGTCTGCACCTGCCATCATGGCGACCATAGATGCTTTGGCGACATTGGTCAGGGTGCCAAGCTCGCCTGTGGCCAAGATAACCTTGATATGGGCTTCACCGCAAACTTCACGGCATTTGGCTACCATRTTATAAAGGGCCCGCCAGTCTTCGTTCAAGGCCATATGGCGTTCGATRACGATGTCGATTTCTTTTGCGCCTGCTTTTACCGATGCGCGGATTTCTGAAAGCCGTGTTCCGAGCGGTGTATGACCTGCCGGAAATCCGGTGGAGACAGCAGCCACGGGAATGCCTGTGCCTTCGAGTGCTTGCACGGCCGTTTTTACGAAATTGTTGTAAACGCAAACCGCACCGGGCTTGATGTCGAGGCCTTCTGCGTCGAGCATTTCGAGCACATCCGCGCGCACAGGATGCCGTGCTTTGGTACACAAACGCCTGATACGACCATCCGTATCATCACCAGCTAATGTGGTTAGATCGATAAATGTGATAGCCTTGAGGAGCCATGCGGTCTGATTATTTTTCTTGACTGAACGGCGCGTACCAAGTGTAGCGGCGCGGCGCTCTAAGGCGCTGCGGTTGATTTGGATGCCGCCCACATATTTCATGTCTAGGCGCATTCCTGCATTTCTGGGGCCGGGATTTCGAATTATGCTCATAATTGCTTATACTGCCTTAAAAACGCTTTGATCAGGGCTTGGAATTGATCAGCTGATTTCGCGGCCCATTCTTTGGTTTGTTTGTGGGTGATGGCTGTGGCTGACATGCCTGCTGCCATATTGGTAACATTAGAAAACCCAACGGCTTTCATGCCGAGAAAGCGCGCTAATATWACCTCGGGAACCGTCGACATACCGACCGTATCCGTACCCATGGTTTTGAGCATACGGATTTCGGCAGGGGTCTCGAACGCCGGGCCGGAAAGCCATGTATAAACGCCTTCGGGCAGGGGCACACCGATGTCTTCTGCGCCGCGYCTGGCGGCTGCAATCAATTCAGGATCATAGSMRTCGACCATATCGACAAAACGTGCGTCGCCGGGTTCACCGATTAAAGGACTGGTGCCGGACAAATTTATATGATCGGTAATGAGCATTTGCCATCCGGGCGGAATATCTTCGCGCAGGGAACCGGAAGAGTTGGTCACACACACAGCWYTAGCSCCAAGGGCTTTCAAGGTCTCGAGCGGTACGCGCATAGCGTCTGCCTTGCCGTGCTCGTAATAATGGGAGCGTCCGCCAAATACGGCCACGTTAACGCCTTCGATTGTGCCGATGACAAGGTTGGGATTATGCCCGGAAACACCTGCGTGGGGGAAGCCCGGTAAATCGCCGTAAGGCACGGCTACCGCATCTTCGATTAAGTCGACCAAACCGGACAGGCCAGATCCCAAAATCATGCCCATATCCACAGGTTTGTCACCAGTGCGTTCATTGATCAGTTTTGCTAACGCTTCTGCATTCATATCTACATCCTAACTTATTCTTGGCCTAAATCGCTCTTACCAAATGCGATGGGCAGTAATTCCCCCAAGGTATAAGACTGCAAGTCCCCGCCTTTACCTTGCACAAAAATTGGCACGTCTGCACTCGCAAATTCATTTATTTTCTGGCGGCATCCCCCGCACGGTGCGACTTTGCCTCCCCCTTTTTTGACAATACAAATTTGTGCAATTTCAAGACATCCGCCTGCCACCATAGCCGATATAGCGCTGGCTTCAGCGCATTGGCCTTCCGGATAGGCGGCGTTCTCTACATTGCAGCCCATGTAAATATTTCCGTCCACTCCCAAAATAGCCGCGCCAACTTGAAACTTGGAATATGGTGCATAGGCATTGTTTCGCACAGCTTGCGCCATTTTTAAAAGATCTGAATGTGGTGTATTTGGCATAAATGCTCCATCTTGCAAAACCGCGAAACTCCTTTCTATGCCAATGAAAACATTTGGTCTAGGGAATTTATAGCTTTACTTTACTCTTTACTTTATCCTCGGCGCATTCTTTAAAGCGTCATGCACAACACCCTTAAAAACATTTTTGGATATGACGAATTTCGCCCCGGGCAGGAAGCACCTATCCGTGATTTGCTGTCGGGTCAGAATGTATTTTGTGTTATGCCGACAGGAGCGGGGAAGTCTTTAATCTTTCAGATACCTGCCTTGATGGGCGCGGGGTTGACCATTGTCGTATCGCCTTTAATCGCACTGATGAATGATCAGATCAGCGCGCTTAAACTTTTGGGTGCCCCTGCGGAAACTTTAAACTCGACTGTGTCGCCTGAGGATAACGACCGAATATGGAGCAGTGTTCGCGCGGGGAAAACCAAGCTGCTTTATATGTCGCCGGAACGCTTGATGTCGCCGGGGACTTTGGCGGCGATGCGTTCGCTGAACGTTACCATGGTTGCGGTGGATGAAGCCCATTGTATCTCCCAATGGGGGCCGTCGTTTAGGCCTGAATACGAAATGCTAACCGAACTTAAAACTCATTTCCCAAGCGCGCCGATTATCGCTCTGACTGCCAGTGCGGACGAAGTAACCCGTAAAGATATAGCTGCTAAATTGTTTGCAGATGATGTGAAAATTTATGTGTCGGGGTTTGACCGCCCCAAYATCTCCCTTTCCGTGACACCCAAGCAAAGTTGGAAAAATCAACTGGCGGCATTTGTRAAAACMMGSAAAGGSGATAGCGGYATWGTCTATTGTTTGTCGCGCAAGAAATGCGAWGACGCGGCGGCGACCCTGAAYRGYCTTGGTCATACGGCAYTGGTCTATCATGCGGGCATGGATAAATTMGCCCGYRATGATAAYCAAAAACGYTTTGTRCGTGATCCKRGTATCATTATGTGTGCCACSATWGCCTTTGGGATGGGCATTGATAAGCCGGATGTACGGTTTGTATTTCACACGGATTTGCCGTCTTCCATGGAGAACTATTACCAAGARTTTGGYCGRGCTGGCCGCGACGGTGATGTCGCGGACTGTGAGATGTTGTTCGGCATGGGTGATATTCGTATGCGGCGCCAATTCATAGAACAAGACGATGCGGGTACGGACCAAAAGCGCCGCGCTCATAAACGCCTCGATAGATTGATTGCGTATTGCGAAGCCCCGACCTGTCGCCGCCAAGCCTTGCTGACTTATTTCGGCGATACCTCCAAACCTTGTAATAATTGCGATGTTTGCCTTGATCCGGTGGAACTGAAGGAGGGTACACGCGAAGCACAGATGGTGCTGTCGGCTATCGTGCGCACGGGTCAAAGGTTTGGCCCAGCTTATATTTGTGATATTTTGGTGGGCGCAGATATTCAGCGCATACGCGATTTTGGCCATGATAAATTGCCCACTTGGGGGGTTGGTAAGCACCTCAAGAAACCTCAGTGGCAATCCATTATCCGCCAATTGGTTGCAGCCGGGTTTGTGCATCTGGATGTTGCGGAATACGGCGGCGTGTCTATGACAACCCAGGGCAAGGATTTATTGCGCGGTGCGGCGGAATTTGCCTACAGACCTATGTCAATGAAAGCCGCCAAAGCTCCGCGCGCATCCAAAGTGAAACAAGCTGAACAGTCCTTGTCAGAAACTGAAATGGAAATTTTGATGCGTTTGAAAGCCGCCCGCAGTACATTGGCGCAAGAGAAAAACGTACCTGCCTTTATGATTTTCCACGATAAATCTCTGCGCGATATGGCAAGGCAGCGGCCCAAGAACATTGCCGATATGGCCAGTGTTCACGGCGTAGGTAAAGCCAAGCTGGATAGGTTCGGCGCCGTGTTCTTGCAGGTTTTAAACGCTTGATAATTTAGGCAGGCTCAGCTTCAGGCTCTATTTCAGCTTCAACTTCAATCTCAACCTCTACTTCAGCGTCTTCACCTGCCGAGAGCATGGCGACAAATTTATCTACATTGATGGTGATGTCGTCTTCGCCAACTTGGTCAAATGGATCTTCTAGATGGTCTTGAATATTGTCAAGGCCCACTAGAATAACCGCAAATAAAACGGGCATAACATAGATCAGCACACTATTATAAGACGTAGCTTCATGGGCGAAAAACGGACCGTAAAGAATTGGTAATATGACAATGAAAAAATCACTGAAAGCACGTAATGTCCTCGGTGTACGGTATTGAAAAATATGTTTCATGCCCTCATAGGCCACTATAATTTTACCAACATATTGGTTGGCGCGGGAGCATTCTCCGGACGGCAGACCGTCTGCGCGCAGATGTTTGACGAATTCAGATAACTCGGAAAACGTAGCGTAAATAGCAGTTTCGTGCTGCTCCATGTCTGATAGTTTTCCTTTGAACATGTCTCTGCARCCGCGCATGAGCCTATCTAAAATACTTTCWATATGGGCGATGCGGTCAGCGTCTTCATGGGTCGGGAGCCAATCGCGAGCGGCGTAATAAAGTGCGCGTCCATGGGCTTTTAAGGCGCCGTATTTGTCCAACGCATTTTCCCGCCTTTTATAAGCATGACCAATAGAAAACACGATGGGAAACACAATTGCTGTCGATATCATAGTCAGAGGAAAATCACCGCGAATATCATAACGCAAGCACAGCCAAGTCGACAACACGGCAAAACCAGCAATGATCAGGCTTTTAAGATTGATAATTAAAAATATACTACTAAGACGTTCCATGACGTTGGGCGTAGAGATAAAACCTTGCCAAATAATAAATCTTGACCGGAAGTTTCGTGAAGCTATGTTGCTCTCGTTGGTTAAGGGAAATCGGTGTGAATCCGGTACTGTCCCCGCAGCTGTAAGCGGCTAGAGACTTGCATATGCCACTGGTATTTACTGGGAAGGCGCAAGTGCTCAATAAGCCGTAAGTCAGAAGACCTGCCAACGACGTCGCCAGCGCCGACTCGCCGGGAATAGCGAAGAGCAGGAATGATCCCATGACGACACTAATAAAACGCCTGCGGTAAACGCAGGTTTTATGGAGTCGTTATGAAACGCTTATTTTTATCCGCTGCCCAGATATCTTTACTGGCAGCCTGTATAGCCAGTCCTGCTTATGGACAAACATYTGAAGACATTATCGTCGTGGCCCAGCGTATTGGGGGGGCGAATGTGGATACACTTACCAGCCCTGTCACTGTTCTTACCAATGATGAAATTAAGGTGCGGGGTAATGATTATGTTTCTGATCTTTTGCGAACAGTGCCCGGCGCGTCTGTAAACCGTTCGGGGCCTGCGGGTGGTTTAACACAACTGCGCTTGCGTGGGACTGAGGGCAATCATGTGCTTGTCCTCGTGGACGGCATAGAGGTTTCCAACCCCAACACAGGCGAGTTTGACTTCGCATCGCTGCGCAGTGAGGACGTTGTGAAGATAGAAGTCCTACGCGGTGAACAATCCGCGCTTTGGGGCAGCGATGCTCTGGGCGGGGTGGTCAATATTATCACGCGGGCAGGCGAAGTAAATGAAAGCTACAGTCTTGCGCTTAAGGCGGGCAGTTTCAATACATTTGAAGGGCAGGTTTCGGCGGTTGCCCCCATTGGTACAGCAGCATTGTCTATCAACGGTAATGTGTATCGCACGGACGGGTATGATGTATCAGGAATGGGCGGCGAAAAAGACGGCGCCGAGAGTCGTGCCCTTAATGTTGGCTTGAACAATGTTGAAGTAGGCGGTTTGACCCTGAGTGCGAAGTATTCTGCCAATCATGCAGTTTCCGAATTTGATGCGGATACGGATTTTGATGGTCGACTTAATGATACATTGTCAGAKACRAAGACAGATACCCAGRCGGGGCGTATTTCTGCACGCTTCGAAATTGCCGGATTTGACAATCTGATAAACTTTAACATRTCCGATACCAAACAAAATACGGTTGGGACAAGYTTYCCCAATGATACTACGGGSAAACGCACGCAATTAAATTGGGCGGCGAAGAAAACTTGGAATGTGCATAGTTTGACCCTCCTCGCCGAAACAGAAAAAGAACAATTTTCCAACTTTGGCGGTACGGGTGCAGGGCAAAACCAAGATGAGAGCATTCAAAACCAAGCGGTTGCAGTAGATTACCGTTTCAACCAAAATGCTGTCACTTTGAGCGCATCTGGGCGGGCTGATTTCAACGATAGATTCGATGACAGCCAGACTTGGCGCATTGGTGGGGGCTATGCCTTTGAAGGTGTTGGTGGACGGGTGCGGGCTTCGGTTGGTACGGGCGTTAAGAACCCGTCCATGACGGAGTTATTTGGTTTCTTCCCGGCATTTTTTGTCGGTAATTCTGACATTAAACCGGAAACCTCCACAGGGTATAATATTGGCTATGATCAAGCATTGGGCGGCTGGAACCTCAGCGCCGATTATTTCCGTTCGAGCCTCAAGAACGAAATTTTCACAGATTTTGGCGTCTTCCCATCCACCGTCCGCAACCGCACCACCAAGAGTAAACGCGAGGGTGTAGAACTTGAAGTGCGTGGTTCGCTTGGCGACATAATCCAAATGCGAGCATCGGCTACATTTTTAGATGCCAAAGAAAACGGTGTACGAGAACTACGCCGCCCTAAATTTTTGGCCAGTGCTACGGCGACTTGGACACCGATTGAGCCGTTAAGCTTCACCCTGTCAGCAGATCATACGGGCAGTCAAATTGATACGGATTTTGCGACATTTAGCCGTGTCGAGCTTAAGGCTTTCACTTTGGTGGGGTTGAATATACGGTATGCGCTGAGTGATGTAGTGACGCTTTCGGTGCGCGGTGAGAATCTTCTGGACGAAGACTACCAAGAAGTCGTTGGTTATGCATCACAAGGACGGGGGGTCTATGCGGGCATTAGTGCTGATTTTTAGTCCATTTTTATTCAATATGGGGCTCACCGCTTGCGGCGCAGATATGGCAAAAGACACGGCACAAATGCGCGTCGTGTCCACATCTCTGTGCGGCGATACCTATGTGGTATCGATGTTGGGGGACGCGGATGTTTTGGCATTATCTTGGCAATCTGGTGATAATATTTCTGCGGCTCCTGAGAGTTTTAAGGACAAACCCAAAGCTTCCGACGACATAGAAAGCCTATTGGCCTTAAACCCGACTTTGGTCGTGTTTGGGCCGGACGAGGGCGGTGCGGCAAAACCCATACTTGATAAACGCGGCATCGAGCATGTCAGCCTCAAGTGGGGTGAAAGTTTTGAAAGTGTAGAGGTAAATACGCAGATGTTGTTATCCACACTTCGGTCCTCGGTCAATAAACTGGAGTCTGTATCACTATCCCGCCAAGCTCAAAAAGACCCCGGGTCAAGCCCGGGGATCCAAGTGCCAAGTGTACTTTATCTTTCCGCATCGGGCGGAACGGCGGGGCCGGGGACATATGTGGATGCAGCCATAAGTGCGGCGGGCGGAAGCAATATCATCACTACGCCCGGATGGCATACACCGAGCATCGAAAGCTTGGTCGGGCTTGAGCCTGACCTCATCGTTACATCGTTTTTCAAAGATGGTTATTCGTCTGTGAACGAAGCCGGATTGCGCAACAAAGTTTTGCAAGACAAAATCAAATCTGTTCCCCGCGTCAATGTACCGGGCAAGTTGTGGCCATGCGCAGGGCCAGGGTTATACGAAGCTTCAGGCATCATAAAACGTGCTATTGAGGAGCTTGAATAATGCGGTTTTCTCTTCTGGTAATATTTTGTGTCTGTGCCGCATTGTTGTCCCTCAGCATCGGGGCTTTGCATATTCCGTTTCGCGGTCTTGTGCCTGCATTATTTGGGCACGGCAATGAAATTCATATCACCATTATGCAGGATTTGCGCGCCCCGCGTACTGTGCTGGCTCTGTTTATTGGTGCGGGTTTGGGCGCAAGTGGTGCGGCCTTACAAGGCTATACCCGAAACCCGTTGGCTGATCCCGGTATTCTCGGGTTTTCTGCTACGGCTGCATTGGGCGCAGTTTTGGCACTGTATTTTGGCCAACAGAATTTAGTGACACCGGCGGCACTTACGGGCGCTGGTTTGGGAGCGGCTTTATTACTGGCTATGGCCGGACGCAGACAAGGGGCTACGGTGTTGATCTTGGCAGGCGTCGGTATTGGCGCTTTGGCAACGTCTTTGACTGGATTGTTGATGAATTTCGCACCCAATCCCTGGGCGCTTTCGGAAATTGTCTATTGGCTGATGGGCAGTTTGCGCAATGCCAGTTTTGATGCGGCGGTTTTGTGCGGTGGTTTGACTATTATTGGTCTTGCGTGTTTGTTCTTCACGGGGTCGGATTTACGCACGCTAAGCCTCGGTGAAGACACGGCAAAAAGTTTGGGTGTGTCGCTGGGACGCTTGCGTTTATTGTTGGTTGTTGGTGTCGCTTTGTGTGTGGGTGCAGGTGTTGCTGTTGCTGGTGCTATTGGGTTTATCGGCTTGTTTATTCCTCATATTATGCGCAGTTTTTTTGGTGCAGACCCCGCCAAACTCATCCCGTTATCCGCAGTGGGCGGTGCGGGGTTTTTGGTATTAGCCGATAGTTTGACGCGGGTTTTATCCACCAATGGTACGGTGCTGTATTTGGGTATTCTTTCAGCACTGATTGGTGCACCGTTCTTTGTCTGGCTAGCGTTTAAGGCGGGGCGGTCATGAGTATTGTCATCAAAAACCTAAGTGCAGGATATGGTAAAACGCCTGTGCTAAACGATATTAATGCCGTAGCAAAACCGGGCGCGTTTATCGGTTTGGTCGGCCCCAATGGTTCGGGAAAATCGTGCTTGTTAAAAACAGTAGCAGGATTGATAACACCGGATGCAGGACGGGTCAGTCTTTCTGGTCGGTCTGTACATGCGTTCGCGCCACGGGCTCGTGCACAACAAATTGCATGGTTGGCACAGAACCGCAGTGCCGTTTGGCCCTTATCAGTACGCGAATTGGTGTCGTTGGGCCGCGCACCCTATAGAGGACGGCTCGGAAAGTTATCAGTAGACGACGAAAGTGCTGTGGATAGGGCGCTTGCATCCRCCCATTGCGCAGATCTGCAAAACAGGCATTTTGACCATCTAAGYGGCGGTGAGCAAGCGCGGGTATTGTTGGCACGAGCTTTGGCTGTCGGCGCACCGCTTATTCTTGCAGATGAGCCCACAGCTTCCCTTGATCCCTACTACCAAATCTCCATCATGCAATCTTTGCAAGACGAAGCCAAAAGCGGTAAAGCCGTTATTGTTAGCCTGCATGATCTATCCCTCGCCGCGCAATTCTGTGACCAGATATGGGTAATGCACGCAGGGCAATTGGTCGCAAATGACAAAGCAGATACGGCGCTCAGCGACACTGTCCTTGCAGATGTGTTTAAAATAAAAACTAAGGACGGTCAGATTACCCGCGTTCAAAAACCAGAGAAAACATAACCGGGATTTCTGGTGTTATAGACGGTAATTTTGCAAGCGCGCGTAGCTTTTCAACACCGTCTTGAAACCCAAATGTTTCGATGTCCAATATGATGGATGTTTGGCTCTCGACCATGACTTTATTGTCGCCGAGGCGGGTGACTATCAGTGCARCATCCATAATATCATTTTTACCRTGTATATTCATGCTYATCGGGACGTYCAYATGCTTGCGGTCACCAATGTCCATAAAGGCAAAGTCGGCTTTGTCTAATTGCGCCGAGATAATTGCAAGTGGGTGTTTCGTGGTCTCGAATAAATGCTCACGCATGCGCTCATTGCGGATGTCAATATTTGTCTCGACACTGTCCAGGGCAATCGATACTACGGCTTGACCGTCAATATTTATGGTTCCACTTAATGTACTAAAAATATGGATCTCGACGATTGTGCCCTTCTTAACGCTGATAAATTCTATGCGGGATTCTGTGCTTACTAAATGCCAAGGCGTTGTGTTGAGTGCAACAGTTTCCGGCCCAGTTTCAGGCCCAATATCAGGCACGTCACAAGCTGCTAGCGCAATCCCTAAAAAAACTAAAAATGATTTAAACATACGCATGACTACACTCCCTTTAATTCAAGGAGATTAGCATATAAAAATATATTTGTACTGCGTTATTTAACTATCTTGATCGACCTTGGTTTCATACATGGCACGGTCCGCGCGGTGCAGGATTTGTTTGGGAGTATCATCTGGATAACATGGACTGACACCCCAAGCACTGCTCACAGATATCAATTCACTGGCCATATCAATGTGCTGCTCGGCGATACGGCAGGCTAAACTGGCTGCTCTTGCCTTTGCCTCAGCGACATTAGTTTTAAACAATAAGACAGCAAATTCATCGCCGCCAATTCGCGCCACCATATCGCAATCGCGTACTGCGGATTTTAAGGTTTCCCCGATTTTGATCAGTAGATCATCACCGATACTGTGGCCGAACCTATCATTGACTTTTTTAAAATCGTTGAGGTCAAAGAAAATCACACTACAGAGAATGTCATAGCGTGTCATCAAGACTTGTGCTCTACCAATTTCGCGAATGAGCGCGCGGCGATTGTAAACTGCCACCAACGGATCTGCATCGGCTTTTTGCTCTAGCAGTAAAAGCTGTGTTTTTAAGATGCTGATTTCGTCTCGCAGGCGTCTAACTGTTTTGGCAGAATCAGAGGCATCATTTGCCGTACCTACATTTGCACGCGGGGCATTTATATGAGCCGGAATGTTTAGATGTGCCATAGTTTCCCCAAATGATTTTCAAATAGGCCACTGTCCTAACAAAATGATGTTAAAAAATAGCAAATGTTAATCATCAACAAAATATTACTATACAAGATATCTGTAAAATTGGCAGTGTGCGGCATACTTGACATATAATTTGTTGACCCACAGTGAAATCGGGGTAGTTTCCGTTTTTTGCGTGAGCCTGATATGTCTTCTAAATCATCTAAAGCCCAAACACCAAAGCCTGTTGCTATTATAATGGGATCAAAATCCGACTGGCCGACCATGCAGTCCTGTGCCGACGTACTGGACGAGCTTGGCATTGGCTATGAGGCCAAGGTCATTTCTGCGCACCGTACCCCGAAAAGATTGGTTGATTTTTCAATGACGGCAAAAGATGCTGGCTATCAAGTTATTGTTGCGGGCGCAGGCGGCGCAGCACATTTGCCGGGCATGGTAGCGTCCATGACTGCATTGCCGGTGCTTGGTGTACCTGTGCAAAGTAAGGCCTTAAGCGGTATGGATAGTTTATTGTCTATTGCGCAGATGCCGGGCGGTATTCCCGTAGGCACATTGGCTATTGGTAGTGCAGGTGCTAAGAACGCCGGATTGTTGGCAGCAGCTATTTTGGCACTTGGCGACAAAGACTTGGCAGACAGGCTAGAGCAATGGCGCGCTGCGCAAACTGAAAGTGTAGGGTTTGATCCCAGAGAATAATTGTAAGTGAGAATAGTTTTAAGTGGGAGTAACTTTACGTGACTAAGCTTGCAAAAGACACGACCATTGGCATATTTGGCGGCGGTCAATTGGGCAGAATGCTGGTGCAGGCAGCGCACAAACTTGGTTCTAAAACCCATGTATTTGACCCCTTTGACAACACGCCCGCTGGCCGTATTGCAAACAAGCAAACTATAGCGCCGTTCGAAGACGAAGGGGCGGTAGAGCTTTTTGCAAATTGCTGCGATGTGCTGACGTATGAGTTTGAAAATATCCCCATACAGGCTATTGAGCACGCGAGCCAATTTACCACCGTATATCCGGATAAAAAAGCGCTGCAAACCTCTCACGATAGGTTGATAGAGAAAACCTTTTTGCGTGATAGAGCAGACGCGCCTGTGGTCGGTTTTGCGGCTATTGAAACCATGAACGCCCTGTCGGAATTTGTCCGAGAATTTGGTGCGCCAGCCATTCTTAAAACCCGCCGCTTTGGTTATGACGGTAAAGGGCAGATCAAAGTGGGTTCGCCTCGTGATGTCAAAGCAGGTTTTGCCCGCCTCGGCGGTACGGATCTGATCGTGGAAGCTTTTGCACCGTTCGTGCGGGAGTTCTCTATTATAGCCGCCCGGGGGATAGACGGTGATATAGCCTGTTATCCTCTGACTGAAAATGTCCACAAAGACCACCGCCTGCATACAAGCATAGCACCTGCGGGGGATCCCCAAAATGTGAGCAATGAAGCCCACGCCATTACCCATAGAATTCTTAATGCGCTGAATTATGTCGGGGTCATGGGCATTGAGTTTTTCGAGCTAGAAGGCGGTCAGCTTATTGTCAACGAAATCGCACCGCGTGTTCACAATTCGGGTCACTGGACCCAGGACGCAGGCTGCACGGATCAGTTCGAGCAACATATCCGTGCTATCACAGGCATGAAGCTCGGCGGTATAACACCGAAACACGCCGTGAAAATGACTAACCTGATCGGCGACGAAATTTTACAAGCGGATGCGTTGTCGGCAAAACCGAACACTTTTGTGCATAATTATGATAAGCGCGATATTAAAGAAGGTCGCAAAATGGGTCATGTAAACGAGGTGTTTGGGAGACTTTAACCGCGTCGTTTGCGTCGTCCTTTGCCGTAGCGGAGGCCGCCTAGGATTTCGGCTGGATTTGGCATGCCTGCCAATCGTTTTTTGGCTTTAAACTTTGCGCCTTCGAACTGCATAACATTTTGAATGCGCGCATCCAAGAAAGCACGGGCTTTGGCTTTTTCAGGCTCAGCATCAGAGAGCCAACTGGCCAAGCTTGTGCTGATAACGGCACTTAATGTTGTGCGTTTTGAATAATAATTTATGTCTGTGGATGTGTCGCCAATGGCCCGCCAAATTGTGTCGGCTGCTGCCCATAGAACTTTGGGACCCAGTAATAACCCGTCCGGTAAAGCAGTGCGAGAAATGGCTCGCCTTGCCGCTTCTTCGTGGGGGCCGATAGCGTATAGTCTGGCCAATACGCCCGCAGTGACTTTGTCGCGAATACGCATTGTACCGAGGTCAAGTTTAGCCAGATCTGCTTCGACCACTTTGTCCATTTCGGTGTTCCAAAACCCGATCATCTCTAAAGGCCCACACGGGAAATATAACTCTTCCGCGCCCATAGGCAGATCAGAGTTCTTTACGCCTTGTTTTAAAGATTTACTGCTCCAGCCGTCAAAGGGAATATGGGTCAGGGTAGCGTGTAGCAAAGCGAGTCGTGCAGCCATTGATGGATTGGGGGATGGATCAAGTTTGGTCATGGGGACAGCTTAACCGTTCTTGCGCCTTAAAACAACACGTGAAAACCAGGCTTTAACAGAAGTCATACCACCGCCAGATAAAACGCCGTATCTAAACATGCGCGCCGAACCCCAGATAACCAATGTGCTTGAGGCAACAAGAACAGCCATGGAACCTAAGGTTTCCCAAAGGGGTGGGTCGGACGGTAAGCGGATGACAGCGGCGAAGGGAGCCGAAAACGGGAACCATGCTGCTGCGGCCAAAAGAGGCGAGTCGGGGAAAGCCACGCCGATCGGGACGACCATAATGCAGGCTGTCAGCAACAACACCATAGGCGTCATCAGGGTCGAGGCATCTTGCATGCTTTCTGCTAAAGCACCCAGTGCGATAAATATAGAGCCGTAAAACACATAGCCCAGAATAAAAAACACGGGCAGGAATATCAGCATTTTTGTGCTCAATGCTTGGGTTAAACCATCAGCAATMGCGCCGTCTGCAAATTGKGTRGCRCCRTAAAAMCCAATCCCGCCCAAGATAATCCAAGGCAGAAGTGAGGCCAAAGTCAAKGCGGCAACACCGAGCAATTTTCCGAGGAATATTTCCGAAAATCGTGTGGTTGCCAAAAGCATTTCCAGCACTTTGTTTATTTTTTCTTCGACCATAGACATCAACAGCATGTAGGCGCCTGTAAAGACCGTGAACCATAGCACCATAGATAGAGCGGCTGCTACTAAATAGGGGATACGGTCTTTGGCTGTCACGGTTTGCGTWCCGTCATCACCRACTTGTTTGGAGGGGTTTAAGRTGCTGACGCGCAGGGCGTCTCTGCGTTCTTGWAGBGCTTGYTTGCGGCTTAACCCTGCCGCAGCCATATAGCTTTCCGAAGCGGCATCCGCAAAATATTGATTGGCGAGGYTGACCAGTTCACTTTTATTGGGAGCGGTTGACCAAAACTCGGCTTTGGTTTCCCCTCCCGCTTC
This sequence comes from Robiginitomaculum sp., assembly GCA_002732685.1. The sequence goes on along the minus strand of NVRS01000004.1, from coordinate 100,436 downwards.
GAAAATATGCAAGACGCCACTGAGGGTTTGTGTTTCGTTTTCTATGGTGAGTTTATCTGTACCCATCAAGTACGGCTTAAGTTTATCTATCGTGGTTGCAGGGGGTGTAACAAATACCAGTTTGGTATCGGGTAAATTTAATAATTTTGCCATGATCGGACTGGTTTTTAAGATCAGTTCTCTGGCTGCATCAATGCCTTGTTCGTCTAGAACTTTGTTGAAGGTTTCTTTGTCTTTTTGCGGAATGGTGACGCGAGCGGCACTGCGCAGAATATTTTCCAGCTCGCGGTTGTTATTTGTAATCAATAATTTCTCAATAGCACTGGCATGTAATCCCGTTTCGTCGAGGATTGTTGCATAACGGGTTGGTTCTGATTGTGACAAAATCAATGGGAATAAGATGCCAAATATGATGCCGAGAAACGGCCCTAATGCGGTCAGCCAAAATCCCCATGTTTTAATATAWCCAAGGAAATCCCGCCGTGCRATRAGATAGGTTCTTCTKGGGCTAATCGGRAAAGWWYTCATGATTGYTCCCCTTTRYTGACTAAGGTGACGAACGCTTCGTGCARGCTTGGCCTTTCCGGTTCAAACCGAACTAATTCCAATTTGGCTTTGAGGCTGTCTGCCAATACGTGGCGTGCTTCTTTATTGGATTTCAGGATAATATTATAGGTGTTGCCATCCCACTTCAAATCCTGAGCTAGTGGTGTTAAAACGGCTTCAGCATTCGCACTTGGTGTCTCGATTTCCAAACGGCGCGGTGCATGGGCGAGAGCCTGCTTCAAACCACCATCAAATATTTTTTGGCCCTTTGAGAGCAAGACGATTTTATCACACAAGCGCTCTGCGTGCTCCATGACATGGGTCGAGAATATAATCGTACGACCCCGTTCGGCAATTTCGCGCACCATGTCTTCCAATAGTTTCTGGTTTACTGGGTCTAGGCCGGAAAACGGCTCATCTAAAATCAAAAACTCGGGGTCGTGGGCGATGGCAGCAATAAGTTGCACTTTTTGCGCCATGCCTTTGGACAGGGTTTTTATCTTTTTGCGCCCGACATCTCCCAGACCGTAACGCTCCAGCATTTCGTCGGCGCGTATAAGCGCATCTTTGCGCTTCATGCCGTTAAGGCAGGCTATGTGGGCAATACCGTCCCGCGCTATAATTTTGCGGTAAAGTCCGCGCTCTTCGGGCAAAAATCCGACCCGTCCAAAAGTATTTGGGCCGGGCGCACCACCAAATAATTTAATACTGCCGCTATCGGGTGCAATCAAGCCAAGCGACATACGTAAAATCGTAGTCTTTCCGGCGCCGTTAGGGCCTAGAAACCCGACAATTTCGCCTTTGCCGACCTGGAAGCTGACACCGCGAACGGCCGGTTTTCCCGCAAAGGATTTGCTGACATTACGGACGTCCAATACGGGCGTGTGGGATGTTTCTAACATAGTGTTCCGAACTTATAAGTTTGCGGCCTTGTTATGTCAGACCAGTTGTAAAATTTCTTGCAAAAAATTGTTAAAAATTTGGGTACATTTATAGAGCAGAATACTGTCCTGCCAAAGTTGTAGCGCCTGAACATTTTACCCGCCCAGTTTCGCACAAATGAATGAGATGAGATAAGACGCTCATGGCGGCGGCGGGATACAGCCGTTTGTCGATGTCTGTGTATATATGGGTGACCATATCCATGACGTTCTCATGGCCGAATTGCAGAGCCGCAAAAACATGTTCTTCTCGTTCTAGGCGGTGGTCAATATAGGCTTGGACAAAGGGCGCCACATTGGTGATAGCAGGGCCGTGGGTGGGGCGGATAATATCATAATTCTTGCCTTTTATTCTGCGCAATGAGCTTAAATAATTGCCCATATGGCCGCCCGGCGGAATGACTACAGATGTTGCCCACCCCATGATGTGGTCGCCGGAAAACAAGGCATTTTCTTCGCATAGCGCAAAGCACATATGGTTAGACGTATGGCCGGGAGTATGTACGGCTTTCAGGCTCCAGTCTTTGCCGGTAAACCCGTCGCCGTCTTTGATGATAATATCAGGTGCAAAGCCCGGATCATCGCCCGCTTCCATTTGTACGCCCGTACCGTCCACGGTATTTTTTTTTGGTGGGCGGCCGTAGATTTTACAACCATATTTGGCCGCTAATGGTTTGGCCATGGGCGAATGGTCTGCATGGTGGTGGGTTAGTAGAATATGGGTTAGGTTCTTACCCACCAAGGCATCATCAAGTGCTTTGGTGTGTGCAGGCGTGATGGGGCCAGGATCAATGATAGCGACGTCTTTGGTGCCGACAATATATACACCCGTTCCTGTATAAGTATACGGCCCGGGATTATCTGCTGTAACACGGGTAACCAGCGTGCTTTGCGGTTCGGCAATACCGTACTTAAAATCATGTGTGTGTATGAACGGAATATCAGCCATTTATAAGCTTTAGCAATTGTTTGGTCAAAATCGCTACGGACTTTGATTTATCGGCAATAGATAGAGCAATCGGTGGCCCCATATCGGTTTTGTTAACATCAACCACATAAATTTTGCCGTCTTGTTTATTGCGTAGCACATCCATCCCGCCCCAATCCAGATGCATAGCTTTGGCAAATTCTTTAAGTTTGGCGCGCTCGGTGTCCGAGAGAAAATCATCTGGCTCGCACAAAACCACACTGCTGTTAAGATTGGCAAAGCGTTTTTCCAGTGGCCGACGTTTAACGAACACCAGTTTAATTTCGCCGTCAATAATAGGGCAGCGCATATCCTCTGCCCATTGACCGYCCACCGAATTGTCGATCAGTTTTTGGTAAACCATATTTGGATCTGTGGCTTCGCCTGCTGGTAAGGGWGCCGTAGTTTGGWAGCCGTCGTGGGCACCRTTTTTTTCCGAYTTAACGGCGATAGGGCCTTTGTATTTATGGGGRTYAACCGCGAGATTGTAACCGAACACTTGCTCAAACACGCTKGCTACGTTYGATTTGGAAATGTCGTARCAGCCAAARTTAAAGGWTTTMCCAGTKAYGCCYGYRGGTATTTGMGGYGGYTCTACAAGGGTTTGGTCTTCRAAATAAAACACGRCGTCTGCTTTTGAAAAGTCTTTAGTTTGTATCATGCACGCCCGGTAAGCCAGTACCGATAAGAGATACCAMGGGCGCGGTACAACGGGAGAGTACGCAATGCGCAAGCGTTGTTTTGCTGAAAACRCAYATTTAAGCCGCCGSAGTTTTTCRTAAAAATAGAACGGSAMCCAGTCGAGSGCTTCCTTGATTATATCAAAGCCAAGGGGHAGCTCAGCKCCAGTGGCTTTGACRACGATCTTTTTATCTCTAATTTCGAAGTCTTTRAACCAAGAYGGCATATATGCCTCGAASYTATTCTATGCGKCKRACMCGYAAGCCRCGYACRGTGGATTTACCATTRTTAATAGAGAWCATAAARCTGCCTGCAGATTTGGGTTTTATTGTCGCGGTTAAATCGCCCCTTGGAATATAATTGAAATATCCACCGACTTCTTTCCATATCTGACCGTTTTCTAGGGTAATCACATACACCCGTCCAAATTTTCGGATGGATTTTACCTTGGCTATGAGTACATCGGTTTCATCACCTTTTCCGCCAAGCAAGGGTATTTTTGGTAAGCCAATTTTCGATAAAGACGGAAAATTAAACCCGAAAGCTTCACGTTTTATTTTTCGAACGGCCTTTGCGTCAATGGCAACAATTTCTTTCTTTTGTTCAGCCGTACGTAAATTAGCCACTGATGTGTCGAAGCAGGCAAGCCGTGGTTCTGGTTCTTCAATTGTAGTGCAGTCATATAGTGTTGAAAGTGGGCTGTAATCAGATTSKTTGTTTTTATCTGCGGCACTTGCTTGAGCAGTGAACAGAAAAATAGCGGCAAAGCTTAAAATAATAAAACGTATCGCGGTCATAAGTTCCTCATCCTTGAATAGGCTAAAATTCAAACACAGCTGGGGCGGCAATGCAATCCCAATAATTTAGATGCTTGCGGATTACTGAATGCGCCGTACTTTGATGTTGGAAATGCGGCGYTTGGCATTAAATAGCGCCATTTTATAGGTGCCAGTAGGGGTGGTTTTAATCTCTGCCGAAAGTTTGCCTTTGGGAASTCKGGAAATGTTGCCGGCAAATTGTTCCCAAACCTGATTGTTGTCGAGTGTGATGACGTAGCCGGATAAATAGCGCTCAACTTTTTTTACTGGTATAGTTATGGATTCGAGGGTGTTGGTGTTGGCAATATCCTCTAGGCCTTTTTTTGTGAGCGGTGTATGCTTATAGCCAAAAACCCCTTCTTGAATTTTCCTAAACTCCTCAGCATCCAATGTAATGATTGCACCTTGCTTTTCGGCATTTTGTAGAGCCTGGGTTGCGCGGTCATAGCACTCGCTTCTGGCTATAACAGTTTCAATAATTTGGCAGGCGTATAAGTCCGCGAGAGGGTTAGAAAGGGCATTTTGTGCGCTGGCAGGCAGGCTTGAAAGTAGAGCTATAAGCAATCCTAGAGGTAATAACCCGTTATATAAATGTAACTTTATGCGCATTGTGTGATAACATCAGCCCAGTTGACTATATAGCATTGTAGCCATCATAGGTATGGTTGTAAACATTCGGGCGCTGTTATTGCATGATTTCTACTATAGGTTTTTACAAGTGTGTATTTTTGCAACAGGTAACGCAAATAATGCTTTTTATCGTAAAAAACTAGCCGTTCGTCACTTGAGTTAACTTTTGGTAATGGCTATGAACGGTTTAAGTCCCACAGATTCCGTCTGTGGGTGAGTTACGTTTTGAARTTTTTTCAAAGCGTTCAATCAGAAAAGCCAGTTTGAAGGGGTTTTAAGTGAAAAAATTTAGTAAAAGTCAACTATTGTTGACAACATTGTTGTCCGGAGCTGTGATCGGCTCTGCGGCGATACCTGCATTTGCGCAAGTAGATGATGAAGTCATCGTGACAGGTTCACGGATCAAGAAACAAGACTTCACATCCAACTCGCCTGTTGCTACTATTGAAGCGGTACAATTTGAGCGTTCCGGTGTTATCAACACGGAAAACTTGCTTAATGCATTGCCACAAACGGTTCCTGGGCTAACTCGTACATCCAATAACCCTGGTAATGGTACGGCGACTGTCAATTTGCGTAACCTTGGCTCCAACAGAACGCTCGTACTGATAAATGGTCGTCGGGCTATGGTGAATGGCTCTGCTGGTGTTGTTGATATCAACACAATCGCGCCTTCAATGATTGCAAATGTTGAAGTTCTTACTGGTGGTGCCTCAGCTGTTTATGGTGCTGATGCGGTTTCAGGTGTTGTCAACTTCATCCTTAAAGACGACTTTGAAGGTATGGAAGCCAATATCGGTTATACAATCACCGAGCAAGGTGATGCAGAAACATTAAATGCCAATATGACTATGGGCGCCAATTTTGACGATGGCCGTGGTAATGTCACAGTGAGTATGTCTTATACGGATCGTTCCGCCTTGTTTCAGGGCGACCGTGATTTCTCGTCTGTTGCATTCTTTGATGATGGCAATGGCGGTCTTGAACCTGGTGGTTCATCAGGCGTTCCAGGCACCTCAATCTTTGCTGGCGGCCTAGGCACTTTCTCGCCGGATAGCTTCGGTGTTATTTTTAACCAAGATGGGTCTGTTCGTCCATTTGTGACTTCCGGTCAGGTTAATGATTTCTATAATTATGCACCAGTTAACTTCCTGCAATTGCCGCAAGAACGCTTTACAATTTCAACGGCTGCTAATTATGAGATTAACGATTATGCAGAAGTGTATATGGAGGCTCGTTTCGCCAATAACACTGTGCCGAGTGAATTGGCACCAACGCCAGCATTTATCGGTACAAACTGGACACTTGACGGTAACCCATTCATCACCCCTGCTGCTCAGCAAATATTGTCTGACGCAATCGGTAGTGGTGTTGATACAGATGGTGACGGCATTGATGATGAAGCCAGTGCGCTTCTTCGCCGCCGTCTCGTTGAAGTGGGTCCGCGTTCCGGTACTGACAGACGCAATACATTCCAACTCGTTGGTGGTGTTCGCGGTGAACTAACGAGCACTTGGGATTATGATTTTTCTTTCTCAGCTGGTCGTACGCAAAACGCGTCTAACCAAAGCGGCAATATTGATGTGCCACGTTTCAATCAGTCACTTCTTCTTGCGACAGATGCTTTGGGTCAGGTCATTCTTGATGGTGCCGGCAATCCAACCTGTGCCGATACAAGCACAAACGGTTCGACTGTTAGCTGTTCGCCGCTCAATATCTTTGGCGAAGGTAACATTTCACAAGCCTCTGCTGACTTTATTCGTACAGCGGTTGCCACTACAGATGAAACCACGCAAAACATTGCCCAGCTTAACTTTACGGGTGACCTTGGTTCTCTGAAAATTACTGATGATGTAATTGGCGTAGCGCTTGGTGTGGAATATATCGAAAATAAATTCGAATTTAATCCTGACCAAGGTGTTGCAGCGAGTTCAATCCGTGGCTTTAATGGTGCTCCACCTGTTGCTGGTGAATATGATGTTTATTCAGCTTATGGTGAAATGGAAATTCCGCTAGTTTCAGATATGGAATTTGCTCAAAATATCACTCTTGATATTGCGGGCCGTGTGTCTGATTTCTCAACCGTTGGTACCAAGTACAACTATAAAATTGGTGGTCAGTGGGCAGTTAATGATCAGGTTCGTTTCCGTGGTAACTATAACACTGCGGTGCGTGCTCCCAATATTGGTGAATTGTTTGCGCCGATTGGTGAAAACTTCCCGGGTGCAGATGATCCATGTTCAGCAATTGATGCTCCAGTTGGTGGCCTTACCGCTGCACAGACAGCAATTTGTGTGGCTACAGGTGTTCCGGCCGGCGTTGTTGGTACACCAGCTATTGACCCGGCTTCGGGTCAAATTCGTTCGCTGGCTGGCGGTAATCCAAATCTGGATGTTGAAGAAGCCCAGACCATTACATTTGGTGTGGTTCTGAACCCGGCTACGATAGAAGGCCTACAAGTAAGTGTCGACTATTTCGATATCAATATTGACGGATTTATTGCCCAGTTTGGTGGTGGTACAGACAATATTTTGAGTACTTGTTATCTTGGTGCCTTGGGTGGCATTGGTTCAGCATTCTGTAATGCTGTTAACCGCCGTCCTGATGGTACTATTGACTTTGTCTCTAACCAGTCTGCCAACGTTGCCGGTAACTCTCTAAGAGGTATCGACGTTGGGGCTAGTTACTCATTTGACACTGCTGATGTATTTGGAAGTGATTGGGGTCATGTTGACCTTAACTATCTAGGTACTTACACGATGGAAAATGAATTCGAAGCTTTTGCTGGTGATACATTGTTCGATTGTGCTGGTCTATTTGGTAATAATTGCGGCGAACCTGATCCAAGCTATCGTCATTATGTGACAGCGAATATCTCCAAAGGTGCGCTTAATACCAATATCACATGGCAAATGATTGGTAGTGTTACCGATGGCAATGTCATCGATGATCCTACCAACCTTCAATCTGTAAATAAAATTGGCGCCAAGCATTATTTCAATGCTTCAGCTACGTATGACTTTACAGATTCGTTTGCATTGACAGTTGGTATTCAGAACCTGACGGATCTTAAGCCACCAGTTATTGGTGATAATGACGAGCAAGCCAACACATATCCATCTACATATGATGTGTTTGGTCGGTCATTCTTTGCTAATGCGAAGCTTCGTTTCTAAACCAGACGTACATATTTAATACTTAAGACGGCGGGGATTTCCCCGCCGTTTTTTTATGCGCGTAACGCCTGTAATCGATTACAGTGAAGTGGCGACCTAACTCTCGGACGGACATCTAATATTTAGAGTAATGAAAAGTGCGGCGTCCTGCTTTGGGGGAGGGTATGCAGGACGCCGCGTCTAAAGCGGAAGCGGGAGCTTGTTTCCTGGGGGAAGGAAAAGAGAGCAATCCCATATCAACGCCATAGATTATATTTAAGCAGCTTTACGCTTACCGGAAGATTTCCGTTCGGTTAAATTTCCGTCATGTTTGCCGCCAATAGAAATAGTTCGTGGTTTCATGGCTTCGGGTAACTCTCGGCGTAATTCAATGCGTAGCATGCCGTTTACAAGGTCTGCACCTGTGACAGTAACGTGATCTGCTAACTGAAAACGGCGTTCAAAACCTCGTTCCGCTATGCCCCTATGTAAGTACTTATTGGGCAAATATTCTACGTCCGGTTCTGATGAATTTTCATTGGCTGCTTTGGTGCCAACAATCGTCAAGACACTTTCGTGGGTTTCGATGCTTAAATCAGCATCGCCAAACCCAGCAACTGCCAGTTCAATCAGGTATTCATCATCACTGATTTGTGCGATATTATAAGGAGGGTAACTGCCGGTTCCGTTTAATTTAGCAGCATTATCAATGAGGCTAGCCATACGGTCGAAACCGATAAAGGAACGGCTGAGGGGGGTAAAGTCATAATTTAACATAGGACATCCTTTCAAAGCGATGTGTTACATGGCCAAAACCTGAAATCGGCATTTTGCCCATGCAGTTATGAGGTCAATATATTTGCCTCATAGCTAAATATGGGAGGTGAATTATGGTGTTCAAGTGGATGTGCAGCTCTGGCATAGGGGGGCTCACAAATACTTGAGCATGTTTTCCTTGCCAAATAAGCGAAAACGCGTAGTTTTCCTTCTGAAATAATACTTAGATAATTATAAAAACTGTGAGGGGAATATGAAAACATTACATAAAATTTTGCTATTAGGCGCGAGCACGGCTCTTTTGCTGGGAGCTTGCGGTGATAAAACAACCGAAGAAATGAAAAGTGCTGATAATGTTGTGGAGCAAGTGGCCCCTCAAATTTCACCGATGGAAGCTGCACTTTCCGGCGCGTGGCGTACCGAAGCGGCAAAACGTGATCAATTTAGACATCCAAAACAGACATTAGAATTTTTTGGTCTGGCTCCAAACCAGAGCGTTATGGAAATATTTCCAGGCGGCGGCGGCTGGTACACCGGAGTTTTAGCCCCCTATATTAAAGCGACAAACGGCACTTATACGGCTGCGGTCTTTGAAGATGCTATGGGTGAGCGGGCAGTGGCAGCTAATGGACGCCTCTTAGACAAATACTCTGATGCTGAAATTTTCGGTACTATCAATACGGTGCAGTTCGGCCCAACAGCGGGCGCTCTTGGTGATAGTAATATAGATTTGATCTTGTCGTTTCGCAATGTGCATAGCTGGATGGGACGGGAGTATGCAGGTAAGGCTTTTGCCGATTTTTATACGGCGTTAAAGCCGGGCGGTGTACTTGGTATTGTTGAACACCGCTTGCCAGAATCAGCAGAGCAAAATCCGAAAGCACCAACCGGTTATGTTCAGGTTAGCTATACCAAAGATCTAGCCCAAAAGGCTGGGTTTGAACTTGTTGGCGCAAGTGAAGTCAACGCTAACCCTAAAGATACAGCCGATCACCCTTATGGTGTTTGGACCTTGCCGCCAGTGAGCCGCACGCCAAAAGAAGGCGAAGAAATACCAGAGGGTTATACGGCTGAGAAATATTCAGAGATCGGCGAATCTGATCGTTATACGCTGAAATTCCGCAAACCTGAATAATACCTATTCGGCACTGAATTGTTGACGGATGCTCACTGTATAAGGCATATAAGCAATTAAGTGCATATCACTTTTAACATAATCGGAGACAACAATGACTAACGAAGACATTATCGTAAAAATGAAAGAAGCTATCGGCAAAACTGGTGGGCTAGATAAATCTGTAAAATTTGATTTCGGTGATGATGGTGTTATTCATGCATCCGGTACTGAAGTTACTGGCAATGATGATGATGCAGATTGCACAATCAGCGTGACAAAAGATGATTTTATTGCGCTGTCAACTGGAAATCTTGATCCGATGATGGCATTTATGTCTGGTAAATTGAAAGTAGCTGGCGATATGTCCGTGGCAATGGGCTTGCAAAAAATCTTCAGCTCTATGTAGTCGGCCTAAAGGCACTGCATAGATCTGAGGCGGGGGCTAAAATGGATACAGAGATTACACCGGGCGATGTCATTCGCCTAGAGGGGCTAGACTTGCCCCATGGTGCTCAGTTTCATTATGTTAAACACGGAGATATCAAACTCCGTGTAATGTTGGCAGGGCCGAAGCAAGATGATCCGCGCGGCAGCATAATATTTCAGCCGGGACGCTCGGAATTCATCGAGAAATTTTTTGAAACTATYGATGAGTTAACTGATCGTGGTTTTGTCGTTCTTATTCTGGATCCACGTGGGCAAGGGCTGTCATCACGCCTCCTTGAAGATCCTTTAAAGGGCTGGGTTGGCTCATTTAGTGATTATTGTGATGATTTGGCTTTTATAGCTAATGTGTTCAAGGATGATTTGCCGCGCCCCCATATTGTTATGGGGCATTCCATGGGCGGCACGATCGGATTGCAGGCTGTTCTAAGTGGCCGACTTAATCCGGTTGCGGGTGTGTTTACTTCACCGATGTTGGAACTTCAGGACATGAGCACTCCGTTCATGTCTGAAATTATACGGTTTTTATCTTGGGCGGGACTTAAGCACAATCATTTGCCATTTCAGGCTACCCGTAATGGCCAACCGCCCTCGTTTCGTTCCAATAAATTGACTAATGATCCAAACCGTTATCAGCTTTGGGCCACATACTTTGAAAATCATAAACGTTTGCGTCTCGGGCCGCCAACATTTGGCTGGATTGCCGAAGCCATGAAGTCTATGAAATTTGTCCGTGATAATGCGGAGCATTTACGGATTCCGGCATTGATAACGGCCTGTGGTGCTGATGCAATTGTTACCCCGTCGTCCATTGAAAAATTTGCAAAAATAGCCGGTGCAAAATTTGCCAATTTTCCTGGTTGTAAGCATGAAATCTTGTTGGAGGAAGATGAATTTCGAGGCCAATTTTGGGCGGCATTCGATGAATTTTTAGAAGAGAATGGTCTGTGAATTAGCCCCTGCTAAGCTCTACCAACTCGTAATGGGTTTGCATATACCCGGCCACGCCTGCGCGTAGGAATAAATATTCGTCGTCCGCAGTACACCAAAGATTATACGGTGGATGTTCCTCGGGCAGATTACCTGCCGTATCAACAAGTTGGAAGTGCCTGGCGTCAAAAGTACCTGCAACAACCGTAATACGTTCTTCGCCCACATAGCGGATGCCAAACCCGGTCTGGAATATTTCTGGGCCCGTGGCACCTCTGTGATCAGGTGAGCTGAGCATCAAATTATCAAAGAATTGTTTGCCCGGCCCTTGGGATAAATCATAGAGCTTCATCAATAGTGCGTCACCAACAATTGGGTGTGCTTGAAACCATTTAACCGGTGCGGGAACTTTGATGTCTTGGTGGATACGTCCTGCGCTGGCGTTGTGGCTCTCGCAGATGACATTGCCATCATTGAACTGGAACCAGCCAGAGCCTTCATATTTGTCGTCCACACTAATTCTCACGGAGCAATCCAGCGGGCGAGAGTTTTTATCCATAGCCAGAACCACATCACGAATGACATTTGGTGCATCATCAATCTCGCAGTGGGCATGCATAACTAAATTGTCATCAGCCTGAGTGGTTAAAGAAAACCATTCACGCCCACGTTCTTCGTCCATGCGTTCAGGTTTTTTGCTGGTATAAAGAATTTTACCATGGGTTGTTTTATGGCTCATTTTCTCAGCCCTTTAATATGGTCTGTGATGTCGTGCACGGATACGACATCTGCGTATTTAGCATGTAGATCAAACAGGTTGGCGGCGTGGGCTTCTGGGTTGCGATCACCAACGGCTTCGCGCGGCACGAAGACCTTGTAGTTGTGCTGCAGGCCGTCCAATGCCGTTGCCCGCACACAGCCTGATGTAGTTAGACCAGTGATGACTAAACTATCAGCGCGCGTTTTTAATATTTGAGTTTTAAGGTTAGTYTCAAAAAAGCCGCTRGCCCATYGTTTTTCTATAATGGGTTCGTCTTCGCGGYGTTYAAGTGCTGCGTTTATTTTAACCCACTCACTATCCGGTGTCATCACATCAAGCGCGGGCAATCGGTCTCGAAAAATACGGGCTTGGTTATCAGAACGGTAAATCACTGTCGTGAAAAAAATAGGCAGGTGGGCCGTGCGAAAAACAGAAAGAAGTTCGACATTTGCAGCAATAACATCTGGAAAATCAYCGCCCAACGGACAGGCAGGGTCAGTAAATCCGTTGATCATATCGACCAARATTAAYGCTGGACGTTTGCCAATTAACTGGGATGTGCGGATCAGGTTAGTCATGATATTTCTTGTATCAWCTCTATCATCTCGTYYGCAACYCCGCGCAATATCATYGAACGTTTTRTGCCYGTCGGRCAGTCCTTGGWAGYRCCGCCNTTTGGCAARGTTTCCACGTTAAATGTYAGCATCATGATRCCGGAAGCCAAACGGGAACCRGAGTTTTTGGCRGCGTCCACTTGGTCGATTTCGATCAGGGTGCKGCCTTTCAATTGCAAGGTGGCGACCGGATGGTTTCTATTGATATCATAGCCATAAGCCTGATTGATGACGGTGATTTTTGTATCAAAGTTTAAACCGGAGTTGCCGGATAGCTCTTCATAAAATGCAAGAGTTTTAGAACGGTCATGGGTGCAGAGTACCGGGATGAAAACTTTATCTACGGCGCATCTGGCAAGAGGGAGTTCAAAGGGCGGTACTTCGCCTTTTATTTGGGTCAGATATAGAATTTCACCTGCGGGGCCTCGCACCTGTACCGCGCGAATTTGAGAACTAAGTGATAAATCGGCTACCGAGCGTAACACTTCAAACGGAGACCCAACCAAGGATGCTGCTATCGCGTCTACATCCGCAACCACAATTTCAAGAGCCATCCAACCTGTATGCTTAAGCGTATCACGCACCGTGCAATCCGGGTCTTCAACGATGCGCAAGAACGGCTCGCCCAGCTCATTGACCAGAATTGCATAGGCACATCCGGCCAAATGCGGTGTGTCCCAAAACGCGGCTTGGTCGTCTGAAACCTTGGCTTGTCTCTGCACGCTGGCATGCAGATATGTTGTGTATGCATCCGTACAAGCCGCAAGGTTGCGCGTTAGCAAAGTTCCCATTATGATGGGGCCGAGACGGGGCTGGGTCACTTAACCTTCCCCCTCTCTAAAAAGAATGATCTAATATTCGTCATCATCATGTGTGTGGTCGCCGTCCGTGTGGTCATGGCCGTGGGTAATGCCGTTTTCGTGGGCGTATTTATGCGCTGCTGCGATCTCGTCCTTGTGCAGATGGTCATGCTCATGGAATGTATAGTTTTGATCAGCCAGCATTTTAGTTTGCGGATTGTTGCCGTAATGTTTGTGTTCGAAGTCTGCAGGTGCAGGCAGGGCATTTACTTGACCAACTTGGCTGTGAGGGTGGTTGTGACCACCTTCCATATGTACCCATTTAAACAATTGCGGACGTTGACGGTAGAGCACGGCGGCGGCACGGGATTTGTTTTCGTCTGGGTTGCTCCACGGATTAAAGTGGAAGTAATTGTGTAATTTACTGTCAGTACGACCAAGCGCAATACAACCGATCTTGGAACGGAATGAGCCGTGATTGATATAAGGTGGCCGCCAGAAATATCCGCCGGTTGGCAATTCACCGAACTGCATCATCCAGCTAGAACCCCAGATATGATAGCTTTCTTCGGCGCAATCATGATAGCTGATATTGTCCTGCATATATTGCGGGCTCATACAGTATAAAAATGTCATGGCTTCGGTTAACGGATCGAAATGCAGCAGCTTCAGGAATAGTCCGGTCGCAACGGACGGTGAGACAATAGAGCCACCCTGCCACGGCATATCCGTATAGGAATTGACTGATATGAAACCTTCTTTCAGGGCCAAGTCGTGATTGGCATCGCTTTCTTCAAAGCTCGGTTCGCTGTCATTGTACATCATGATCAGTTCGCAACCGTCAGCGACTTCCATAGCTTCAAGTGCTATACCAGCAGGGACAAAGAGGTAATGTCCTTCGACACAAATATCGCCGCCGATTTTTACTTCACCCGTCAGCACGAAAATTTCCAGATCGGAATAGGAGAGACCCGGCGGACGCTTAAAGCCTGCGTTCATGCGAACTTTAAGGGAGCAAGCACCTTTRTCAGTGTCTAGGGAAAGCGTTTTGTAATCAGCACCGATAAAGCCCGGTATTTTAAACTTTTTGTAGTCTTCGTTTAGCTCGATAAATGGTTCAATATGTGGTCGTGTCATAGCTCTCTCCCCCTACCAAATCACGCGCATAGCATCGGCACGTTTTGGTTTTTTAGGCATTTCTTCATCGGAAATTAGGCGTTTTTGATCACCCGTCATATAATAGCCGCTGGTCTGGATGAGACGTAAAAACTCTTCAATCCATTCTTCCCGTTCGGCTTCCTTGCCGTCTATTTCGTCGACGATGGCTTTGTAGCGCACTTCTTGGGCGGCGGCCTCGTCTTTCATCCAGGCTTTGGCCTCTTTGCCGCGTGTTGGTTTGTCGTCTTGTACATTTTCACTCATGTCATCTCCTTAGTTATCTTTGCGTTCATCATGTTTTGTATTTCTGCGTCCGAATACCCGAGTGAGTGCAGGATTTCGGCACTGTGTTCACCTAACCTTGGTGCTAGTGTGCGAATGCTGGCTGGGGTTTTGGAAAAATTAATTGGCGGGCTTGCCATGCGCAGCTTGCCTTCTGTCGGGTGTTCGTGAATTTGCCAAAATCCGCTGGCGGCTAAATGCGGGTCGTCTTTTACCTTGTCCAAGCGGTTCATCACCATATGCGGGACATTGGTCGGTGCAAAAATTTCCAGCCATTCGGCGGTAGTTTTTTCAGCAATGGCTTTACCGATTACGTCACAAGTATCGATAATGTTTTTGGTGCGCGCTTGCATATCGATAAAGCGCGGGTCATCAGCCAGATGCCGGACATTTGCGACCTCGCAGAACGTACCCCAATGATTATTCCAATAAGGCAGGACGGCCAGAAACCCGTCCTTGGTCGGATAGGGTTTGCGTGTTTCTGCAAGAAGACGCGTATAGCCCGCCGTGCCTAATGGTGGCTCAAATGTCTGCCCCCAAAGATGCTCGACCATATTAAAGGCAACCATACTTTCAAACATAGGGACTTCAATATCTTGACCCTCGCCAGTACGCTCGCGGTGAAATAGTGCGGCGAGTACGGCCTGTACCACATTACCACCAGTGGTTTTGTCGGCCAAAATTGTCGGTAAATAACGTGGCTCAGAGTGCCCCAATGGTGTATTGGCTTGACCCATTAAATCGGCCAGTCCTGAGGCCGCTTGAATGCTGTCGTCAAGCGCACCCATATCGCCGTAAGGGCCTTTTTTAGAATAGCCGTAAGTAGCGCAGTAAATCACATTGGGGTTGGTGGCTTTGAGCGTATCGTAATCCAATTTTAGCTTGACCATGGCGGAAGGTCTAAAATTATGGACAATAACATCGGCCCGTTCGCATAATTTCAGCGCCGCTTCGTGTCCGGTTGGATCTTTCAAATTCAGCACAATAGATTTCTTATTGCGGTTACAAGTGAGATAAAGCGCCGCCATATCCGCGTTAGTTTTATAAGGTCCAAGCCGGCGATTGGTATCGCCGTARGGYGGTTCCACCTTGATCACATCCGCGCCCATATCRCCCAAAGTCTGGCAGGCCAATGGGCCAAGGACKACCGAAGTAAACTCAACAACGGTWATGCCGTCCAGAGGGCCTTTAGTTTCATTAGCCATTATTAATCCAGCCCGTAAAGTTTAAGCACATTGTCACGCATGAATTTACGGCGCACTTGTGGTTTTAAATTGGCAGCATCWATTTCGTCSACSGTRCGVCCAAAACGCAGAACAGGGAAATCTGTGCCGAAGATRACTTTRTCTTGGCCGTAAGAGTTRATATATTTCCAGACGGCTTCYGGCCARTATTTCGGCGAATGGGCGTCGGTGGCGATATARACATTTTCGTGTTTCCACGACATKGCAATCATTTCGCGTTCCCACGGAATMCCCACATGGGTRCCRATGAGYTTTAACTCTGGYAGGTCGCAAGCAATATCGTCTAGCGYAATTGGTCGGCCAACGGAGCGCGTGCGGTGCTCGGGAGAGTAAATCAAGCTTTGGCCCACCTGCATTTGGAYGGGAATATCAAGCTCGATACATTTGGCRTAAAACGGATAATATTTAGCRTGGTTCGGCGCGAGATCATACCAGTGCGGRTAMAKATGYGCGCCKATAAAACCTAAGTCTTTGACGGCRTGCTCTAACTGGCGYACACCGTCCATACCCATATAGGGATCAATCCCGACAAGGCCTTTAAAGCGTTTGGGATATTKRGCRCAGGCKTCYGCRACCACCTCAAGCGGCATGTGRTAACARCCCGGYAAGCCAACGCGGCCGGCTTTGGCRGCGACCAGAAACCCCATCTCGATATTGGCGGCRTCCATRTCYTCCAGCATTTTYTCTAGGGATATACCGCCAGATCCATGCTTGCCCTTAACCTTGCCAACAAAAAATYCATCGGTCCAACCGGGGCGGTGGGACAAAGCCTCTGCCGTCCAGATGTTGACCACGGCGTCTATGATTTTGTAATCGTGTTCGCTCATACCCTTATCCTATAACACCHRATTGTTTCAGTTCTTCAATATCCACACTAGCATAGCCAAGTGATTTCAAAAGCCTATCTGTATCCGCTCCGGATTTGGGCAAATCCGAGCCAGCGCCCAGYCTGTGGCCAYCCATTTCTATGGGYAGTGCCGGAAGCTTMGCTGCATTGCCGTTCGGTAAAGTTACATCGAYCAATCCGCCCCCKGCATTTAGATGCGGATCRTCGAACAARTCRGAAGGTTTGGYTACGGGTGCGAAGGGCAGGCCGATATGTTCYAATTTTTCCATCAGCTCAGATTTATYATARRATTTAAACATGGCTGCAACCGCAGGGATGAGGCGTTCTTTGGCGGCGACACGTCCGTTATTGGTGGCATAATCTGGRTTGGTTTTTAAATCCTYAMGGYCAAAGGCATCGCAGAATGTATGCCACTGGGCATCACTGACAATACCGACAAAGATTTGGTCATTATCTTTGGTGTCGAAAATTTGGTATATAGCCCAAGCCGATGTGCGTACGGGCATGGGYTGTGCAGCGGTGCCRGTCACTGATTGYTGCGCCATATGCTGYCCAACCAAATAAGCTGTGGTTTCGTACAARGCGGATTTTACATGYTGSCCTTTTCCGTCCRCRTGACGTTGTTGTAGAGCCGCRAGGATRGCAATKGCACCGAACATACCRCCCGTAATATCAATGACACTGGCWCCWGCWCGAAGYGGYTGCCCCGGCGGTCCGGTCATATAGGCTAGCCCGCCCATCATTTGTGTGACCTCGTCCAACGCCGTGCGGTGTTCATAGGGGCCCGAGAGGAAGCCTTTTTCGGAACAATAAATTAAAGCAGGGTTATGAGCGTGTATGTCTGTGTAGCCAAARCCWAGTYTATCCATGGCACCCGGCCGGAAGTTTTCAATCAGTACATCTGCATCTTTGAGCAATCCAAGGGCTATGGTTTTGCCTGCTTCTGATTTCAAATTTAAGCACAGGCTTTTCTTACCGCGGTTAAACATGGGAAAATACCCCGCACCGGATCCGGTAAGCTTGCGGGTTTTGTCACCGCCGATAGGTTCTATGCGAATGACCTCTGCACCGAGATCAGACAAAATGGCCCCAACGGCAGGCCCCATAACCATATGGGTAAACTCAATAACTGTGATGCCGCTTAAGGGGAGGATCATTGTTGAGACCTCCATTCAGCAGCAATCTCTGCACCCGTAGCATTCCACACCCAGCCCGTTTCTATGAGAATTTCCAGCGTATCGCGCAAAGCYTTGATCCGCCATGCTTGGCCAATGACATAAGGTGTCAAAGAAATGTGCAGGATGCGCCCGCCGTGGATTTTGCTTTCGCGGTGCAGGAGGTCAAAAGCTGTCAGAATTTGMTCCTGCCAGGTTTTTTCATTCTGGCCGAAATTGACGAGCAACTGCTGGTCATCAAGTTCCATAGTGTGCGGCATAGTAATGAGTTTCTCGCCCTCGCCGATCATATAAGGCATGTCGTCATTGACCCAATCGCAAGTATATTCAATGCCTTGTTCCGCGAGYARWGMYAAWGTRTTTTGGCTYTCTGACCGTGCAGGGGATAGCCAGCCCGAAACGTCTTTTCCGGTGGCTTTTCGTAGACCGTCCAATGCGGATTTAATTTGCTTGCGCTCCACGTCACTATCCATACCGCCCCAGTGCAGCGCATTCATATCTGTGCCGTGGCCGATAAATTCATGGCCGCGCTTGGCTATTTCTTCGATCAAAAATGGGTAGCGCTTTGCAAGAGCCGCATTAGTCGGGAAGCTTGCTTGGATGCCTAGCTTGTCAAATACTTTTAGAATGCGGTATATCCCGACCCTATTACCGTATTCCCGCGCCGTATATGTGCGGTAGTCGGGATAAGGTGTGACCATGTTGCCGGGTGCTTTGAACGGCGTTTCGTTGTTTGAAGTGAGCGGAAAATACTCGAGTGCTACTGTTACCCATAAGGCAACATTCTTGTTCTTTGGCCAAGTGATAGGTGTGCGTTCAAACATATTGCTATAAGGATACAGATCGTGATCCATACCTTTTTGGCGCTTAGGGTATTTGAGATATGATTTTGGCAAGGCCATAATTATACCCCTACCTTGTTTATTACGGCGATATTTTCCAAAGCGGCATCATAACAATTTTTACGGTAATGATCGGCAATTTCGGCTGCTGTGGTCACCCAAACCTCGTCTTTATGTCCGGTGATATAGTCGAGCACTTCGGCGAACGGCCCGATGCGGTGTGCGCGCCCGATAAGATAGGCATGGAGCGGAATACACATCACGGTGCCACTGTCTGCGCCTTCGCACAACAGCTGGTCGAAATGCCGTTTTAGAAGGTCTGCGTATTGCTCCGCACTTTGTCCGTACACATTAAACGCATAATGGTCATTGACCTCTAGGGAATATGGCATGGAGATCAATTTTGATTTCATTTTTGTGTGGAGCGGCTGCGGTTGATCGTCTTGGAATAGATCACATGAATACCAAATATTGTTTTCCGCCAAAAGCTCAATGGTGTGCTCTGAATGGGTCAATGCGGGAGCCAGATAACCGCGCACTCTCTGCCCTGTCGCATCCTTGATGGTTTTGATACTGTCCTTGAACATTGCATCTTCTTGGTCGCGGGACATGCCGTAGGTGTATCTTGTGTTATAAATACCGTGGGAGAAAAATTCCCATCCACGTGCGGTACAAGCTTCAATGATTTCGGGGTGATGCTGGCAGACGGCGGTAGATAATGACACTGAGCCGCGCACACCATATTTATCCATAAGCTCCATAAGTCGCCAATGGCCAACACGGTTACCGTGATCGCGATAACTATAGGGTRCAATRTCTGGGGTMGGGCGAGGCCAWGGTGTTCTKTTGGGGTTRGACGGCGGGTCTAGTTCGTAAAACTCAATATTGGGTGCAACCCAAAACGCCAATTTCTTTCCGCCCGGCCAGACGATTTTTGGGCGGTTCAGATAGGGCCAATAATCATATAGCTTAGGATCATTCTTCACATTAGGCTTCATAACTACCCAACCAAGCAATCACTTCTGCTACTTTGACCACATCTGCATATTTAATTTGCAAGTCCGTCAGATTGGCAAAGTGATAACTCTCGTGCTTGTCGGCCACACATTCCATTGGGACAATTGTGCGGTAGCCACGTGATAGGCTATCAACAGCAGTAGCGCGGACACAGCCGGATGTAGAGCCGCCGGTTACAATGACGGTATCGACTTTGTGCCAGGTTAGAAACGATTGTAATGGCGTTTCGAAAAAGGCGGACGGCATACGCTTGGTATAGACGGCGTCAACGGCGCGGTCGATCTCAATGCGGTCGTCAAACGCATGGCGTTCGGATCTATATTTGATGTTTTGTAAACTGTCTGGGGTGTCGGTACGCGTCCCCCAAGCCCCTGCATCGGCAGCATTGTTCATATAGGCGACATGTGTCCAGACAACGGGCAAGTTTTTCGCCCGTGCCAATTTGGATATTTGGTTGATATAATCCATCTGTTTCGGATCAGTGATATAAGCCGTGTTTGGGAATAAGTCCGGACGGGTATAGCCCTTTTGTGGATCTACATTGACGATAGCAAGTTTATCCCCAAAGCCGAATTTTGCCCGCTTGGTATTTGCGTGTACGCGTTCGAAAATTTGCCGAGCGCTCTCGTTAGAAAGTTCCATCGTTGATTTGGGGGTAGAAGACATGTTCATCCTACTTGTTGTTGGGCTAGATTAAATGTTATAGTTATATATCATTTAAGTCAATCGGCTAGATTTCATTAGAATGGTTTTACGGCACCAAAGAAGGCTACTGTTGCTATCCCGACCCAGTAAATATAGGCAACGGTTTGAGCGAGTTTTATAGACTTTGCCAATTTAGCTTCTGCCGTTTCATCAGGCCCACTCGCAAGGATTTGAAACAAAACCGGCCATTCATGCATAACAAAGCGCAGGATAACGCCGATGATCAATAGCATGCCAAAGACCATGACTTTGGCACTAAACCATTTTTCGCCGACGTCTGCACTGAACGGGCCGTGACCGAGCAGAGAAAATAACCCGATTAGAATAAGGGTTGGAATTAAAATATAGCGGCTCCAATCTTCGATTACGCGCAAGCGGGTCCCTAGGGGCGTGCCGCGCTTGAAATATGCGCCGTATGTGACGGCGAATAGTATGAAATACAAAACCCACATGCCGACAAGCCAAGCACCACCCAATGGTTGGATGCCGTAAATAAAACCCATATGCAAACCAAGTGGCAGCAAGGAAATTATCCCGGTGCGAGCAAGGATATCTATACGAAATGCCGTGTCCATATGGCGCATGCGTTCGTCGAACGGTAGCTTGGGGTCAGTGACTTTATAGGCGGTTTGAAAGACCCCCCATTCCCCGCCGAGCCAGTATACCATAGCCAAAATATGTAACCACCGTAAAATATCTACTGTTGCCATGATGTTTCTCCTAAGCCAAATGTCGCCCCAGCATAACAGGTCTGCAAAGCCACACTTTGACTTTTATCAACATGGTGTTTTCTTTGAAGCCCTGCCTAACATTATTGCTTAACTTTATTCATGGCTTCAGTTAATGTAAAATCCAACTTAGGGGAGATCATTATGGATAAAGCAGTACGGGCAAGCTTGTTGTTTATGGCGTTTGTGCTCGGCGCATGGGTTTTGTTTTGGATGCGCAATATTTTGGCGCCCTTTGCTTTGGCTGTGTTTTTCTGGTTGATCATTGACGGTTTTGCCAAATGGCTGGACTCGAAATTTAAGTTTTTGCCCTATATGGCGACACTGGGTCTAGCTTTCTTGGTTGTTATTGCTGGTATGGTCGGGATTGGTATGATTATTGCTGATACGGCGTTTGATATCGCGGCGCATGCAAAAGAATATGAGCATCGTCTCGGCGAAGTTTTTAACCCAATTATTGAGCGATTTGGTGACGGCAGTTGGGAGGGGCTTAATGAGCGCTTCGGTTTGTCGTCGCGGGTAGAAGCTTTACTCGGCGGGTTTGCTCGCTCCGTACAAGGCGTAATGTCGAGCTTTGTATTTATTGCGCTTTATGTGGTGTTCTTGTTTGCAGCGCAAAATTCCTTTGGTAAAAAAATGGATGATCTATGGCCCGATCCTAAAGAACGTAAACAGGCGGCGCAGGTTGGTGATCGTATCCGTATCAGCATCGAGAAATATCTGGGTATCCAAACTTTGATGAGCATAATTATGACTGTGCTCAGTTTTGCAGTCATGAAGATGTTTGGCCTCGACAATGCATTGTTTTGGGCTTTGGTGATTTTCATCCTGAACTATATTCCGGTCGTGGGTTCGGTAATGGCAGGACTGCTGCCCGCAATGTTTGCCCTCATGCAATTTGATAGTTTGGTTATGGTTGGTGTTATGGCGGGGCTTTTGTTTGTTGTGCAGTTCGTCATTTCTAACACTGTGCAGCCAAAAATGATGGGTGATAGTATGAACTTGTCAGCGCTGGTGGTGATTTTATCTTTGGTGTTATGGCAAGCCATGTGGGGCGGTGTCGGTGCATTTTTATCAGCACCACTAACTGTGATACTCATGATTGTTCTGGCGCAGTTTCCCACTACGCGCTGGATTGCAGTCGTCCTGTCAGCAGACGGCGACCCTGATATGAAAGAAAATGCACCTGCGCCTTCTTTGTAGGCAAGTTTTATAGGTTTTAATTTGCCGCCAGTTCTTTTTGCATTTGGCTTTGATATTCCAATAGAGTTGGCAGGTAGCGCTCCTTGAGTTCTGTGATGGTCATGGCCGATGCAATATAACGCATAGCCAAAGCGGCTAAGAAATGGCCATCGTGCATTATGGGCAAGGCGATGGTATTGGTTTTACCTGGCTCAATAGTGCGGGGCGATCGGATGTTGAGCGCATAACCCTGTTCGCGCACATTAGATAACAGCTGGCTCAGGCGTTCTGGCTGTCTCGACAATACATTTGTTTCGTCTTCGGGCTCTCGCCGAATAGTTTCAACAACAACATCGCGCTCCAAATTATTGGAAGATGCTAAATAGACATGTCCTGAGGCCGTTGACAGAATAGGCAGTTTCAAACCTTCGTTATAGTAATCAAGAGCCAGCGGGCTGTCGTGATCGGTGGTGAAACGCAAAGACATACGGTTGTTGCGCGGCGCGATAATAGAAATAGGCCAGATCACGGTTTTGCCAAGATCAATGGCCAACGGTTTGACGATCTCGGACAGCCATGCGCTGTCGTAAAATCCAGACGAAAGGTTTTTCACAAGGATGGTCAGGCCGTAACGCCCATCGTGTTCGTCGCGGTATAGATAACCGATGGAGCGCAGGTTTTCCAAAATGCGGTAAGTCGTGGTGCGCGGCAAATCAATTTCACGTGCCATCTCAGCCACACTCAGCTTGCGCTTGGTGTTGAGAATTTTCAGGGCAAGTAGGCCCCGGTGTAATGATCGGATCGTGTGCACTTTTCTCTCCTCCGGCCTCTCCAAACGCTTTTCTTAATCACTATATAATAGATGGCCACCTGATGGACTGTGGGTAAAACGGCAATATTGACCATTTACTGGTCATTTAAGCGGCAATCAAGTGAACTTACCTTGATTGCCAACAGAGTTTAGGCACAGATAAAGGCAATGGAGAGTAAATATGACCAGACTTACACCATCGGACCTAACACCCGATAATAAAAAACCCGTAAAACTCGCGACAGGCGATGTCTGTGTTGCTGCGACATATGCGACCAGTGAGCCGGATATTCGCCGCAATTCCGGCGATGGCCGGATTTTGGTATATAATAAAAATTTAAAYCTGAAAGGTGCACTCTGGACGGGCGAGACTGGATTGGTCATCGGGGTTGAATATTGCGCGAAAAGCAAAGTGCTGTTCGCCAGTGATACCACAAGCCAGACCGTCAAGCGCTTTTCAATGGACGGTGAATTGTTACCATCCTTTCCCGAACAACAAGGTAAGCCGTTTTCTACCATGGAGTTTATGGCTGATGGTTCATTGGTCATCGGTGAACATATTCACGGTGAGAAACCACCCTTTATTGGTAAGGGCGATATCTGTGTATTTGGTGCAGACGGCAATCAGGTACACCGCTATGACGTGGCTCATGATCCGGGAAAATTTGGGTTTCACGCAGTGACAAATTTAGCGTTAAGCGCGGACGAAACCACAGCTATATATCTATCGGAAACTGGCAAGCGTATTATGCAATATGATTTAGTGAAGGCAGAGCAATTGCCGGACTTGTTAGTTTTTGCAGATGATGGTGATGATGCCGATAAATTCACTGCGGGTATTGCAAGAACCAAAGACAACAATCTGCTGATTTCCCATGTTTACAGTGCCAGTCTTTATTCTATGGCAGGTGAATTGTTGAAAGAATTTACCGACATACCGAGGGATCGCGGTTGGGCAGCTATATGGTCTTGCAATGATGGCAAATCATTTTTAATCGGTAATTTTTTCACCGGGCGGATGGAAAAACGCAGCCTGGAAGATGGCTCTCTATTGGGAGCTATTGATACGGGACTGGTCTATAAACTATCTGAAATGTGCGAGATTGGTTTATGACAGATAATAGTTCCCAAAATAATGGATCGTTGGCAGGGATATTGAGACGCACCAGTTTTGTTGTTGCAGACGCAGAAAAAATTGCGGATTTCTACATCCACGTTTTTGGCTGGAAACGGTTTTACGATAATGACACACCCGTCGATGCGCGCTTCCCCCCCTGCGCGCCGGACGCGGCACTCGCCAAACTGATCATCCTCAAAGCCAAAGACCCGGATATCGGCATGCTCGGTTTCATGGAATATTTAGGGTTTGAACCAGAAGTGTCAACGAACAAAGATAAAGCCACACTCGGAATAGGCGACCCCATTTTGGTGATCGAAGCTATGGACATAGATGCGGTCTACGAGAAGGTCAAAACCAGTACTAAAACTACGGGAGCCCGTTTGGTGACAGAACCCATCAAGTGGACGGTCAAAGACTATGCTGGAACGGGCCTTATCCATCTGTGCACATTTTCGTTTTTTGACCCTATTGGTACTTATGTCGAAGTTAACACACGGCTAGGCCAAACTTAATTTAGCTGCCGAGTTTCTTGCGGAATTTGCGAATACGTGCGGCATTTGCACCAATATCCGAGCCACCAACGCAACTTATTGAGCGGATATCCAAAATTGAACCTCCGCCCTCTGACGCTTGAATGCGGATAACTACATCATCTTTAAAACCAAACCAGAAAGTGCTGTCGGTTGCTTCGATAACACCTGTCTCGGCGGAGGCCGATGCTTGTTTCCAACCCATAGCATCGATGGTCGCAAGTGCGCGCTTGTAAAGAGCATCAGAGCTATCTGAAAACACCATAGTGTTGATATCTCCATAGGCATTATACTGTGCGACTGACACCAATTCTTCAGAGCGGGGAACTTTCACTCCAACATAGCCTAGTGAATTACTACATTTGGCACGCCTGTCTATGATGGCTTGGGTGAAGGTCGGTGGGTTTTGTGTGTCCGTTGTGATGTCGTGAATAAACGGTAGTTTTCCGGCTTTGGCTTTCATGTTTTTACCAAACCCTATGCTGACAATTGGTACGGCAAGACAAAGCAGGGCGATGAGCCCGCCTTTGCGCGGCTTGACCACAAAAGCCAAGATTAAGGCAACAAGCGCGACTACAAATGTCAGCATCATCAATTTAGGACCAAAGCCAACGGTTAGTTTTCCAAATCCGAACCGCCACCCCCACAGACCTATTTTAGTCCCAAGCGCCGCAATCATAAAAAAGACGGGTGTGAAAATTGCCAAGCCGATGGCCGCTTTCAGTACATATGTTTTAATTTTTGCTAATTTTTCCATGGTAAAACCCCTTCGTTAATTTCTAAATTTATCTGATGTTGAATGCTCGCATAATCTCCGGCCATAAATCTGGCACGGCCTTGCTTATAACTAAAACCGCAATGAGGCCAAATAGTATCAAAAACAGAAAACCACCACCACTTGCGTCGCCGCGTACGCCCCATGTATCTATGCCTTTATTGCTCTCGCGGGTAATACTGCGGCTTTTCTTGCTGTGCAGCATGGCCTCGATGCGGTTGCGTTCGGAACGGTCGCGTGTGTCCCGCCTGCGGACGCGGGCTATGTGGGATTCAGGAAACACTTCGGTATTACCGTCTCTTGAATGTAGACGTTTATGGGTATTTTTGCGTGCAGCAGAATGACCATGGGCATTTCGCTTGCCGGAAGATTGCTCATTAATTTTCTGCTGGAGAAGTTCTTGGACTTGTGACCAGTTTTGCTGATTGGACACTGAGCGTGACCTATCACCTGGTTTTTTAGCTGGCTTGGTTTTGGCAGCGTTCTTGATTATCGGAATGACGATAAAAACAATGATCGCAAAGAATACAAAACCGCTCATAATCCACTTTCTCTAATTGGCTTTTATCTTAAGGGTAAAGAATACGCTTTGTCCATTCCTTAGAATTTGCATCCTGCTCAAACAATAAGCGATCATGCAGGCGAAATGGTCTGTCGCGCCAAAATTCGATTTGCTCAGGCAGGACGCGCCAGCCTTTCCAGCCCGGAGGTAGAGGCACGGCGGCACCGGAAAACTTATCTTTGGCTGCCTCAATAGCTTTCTCAAATACGTTTCTGGTGTTCATGGTATTTGATTGTTGAGACGCCCAGGCACCCAATTGGGATGCACGTGGTCTTGAGGAAAAATATTTGCCGACTTCAAGCTTGGTTAGAGGTTCAACGGAACCGCGCACACGCACTTGGCGGCGCAAAGATTTCCAGTGAAAATTGAGAGCTGCCTTGGGATTGTGTTTCAACTGCCCGCCTTTAGCGCTACCGGCGTGTGAGTAAAATACAAACCCGCGAGGGTCGACACCTTTTAGTAACACCATCCGCACATCGGGAAGACCGTTTGCGTCTACCGTTGCAATGGCCATAGCGTTTGGATCATTGGGTTCACCTGCTTTGGCTTCCTCCATCCAGGCATTGAAGAGCACATAAGGGTCATCAGCGCGGAACATTGGTTTGGCGTTGGCTTTTACTTGAGCCGCATATACTTCGTCGCTAGTTTCATTGACGGAAATTTTATCTGATTCTTTCATTGTTAACCATGCTTGTTAGTGAGGTATTTACCATAGGGGGCTTAGGTCTTCTTGTCTATAATGGAGGGATGAGATGACACGGCATCAGGCAATGATGACATTGGGATTAAATATGAGCGCACGAGAAGCCGAGATTAGAGCGGCGTGGCGTGCTAAAGCCAAATTTTATCATCCAGATAGTCCTTATGGTAGTGTCAGTGCATTCGTAAAGTGCAAGCAGGCTTACGAGACCTTGATCCCGCCTGCGCCACAAACTATCCGTGTTCAAGCAGGTTCCCGCGCAGTTTAACTTTAGTCCTCAAGCCCAAGAATTGACTGGTACGCTCAGCATAGTTGCTGTAGCTAGATTGCATGTCACATAATACATTCGGACATATGTTTAGATTTACCAGCTGGGGCGAAAGCCACGGCCCTTCTATTGGCTGTGTGATTGACGGTTGTCCGCCAGGACTGGAACTAGACGAAAGTTTTATTCAGACATTCCTTGACCAGCGTAGGCCTGGCACATCAAAATTTGTCACCCAGCGTCAAGAAGCCGACCAGGTGAAAATTCTATCGGGTGTGTTTGAAGGTCGGACTACGGGCACACCGATTTCTTTGTTGATAGAAAATACCGATCAGCGTTCACGGGATTACGGCGATATCAAAGATGTTTATCGTCCGGGGCATGCGGACTTTACTTATGATGCCAAATACGGATTTCGGGATTATAGGGGCGGTGGTCGCTCCAGTGCTCGCGAAACCGCGATGCGGGTTGCGGCCGGTGCCGTAGCACGTAAAGTTCTCGGAGACGACATCCTCATCCGCGGCGCATTGACCCAGATGGGCAGCAAGATGATTGACGGTGATAATTGGGATTGGGACGAGGTTGGCAATAACCCGTTTTTCTGTCCTGATAAAAATATGGTAGACGAGTGGGCCAGTTATCTGGACGGTATTCGCAAAGACGGTAACTCCGTTGGTGCCATTGTCGAAGTTCAGGCTGATGGTGTTCCGGCGGGATGGGGTGCACCGGTTTATGCAAAACTGGATACGGAAATCGCCGCCGCGCTGATGTCAATCAATGCGGCTAAAGGCGTGGAGATTGGTTCGGGTTTCGCTACGGCAGCTTTTAGCGGTACAGATAATGCAGACGAAATCCGCATGCAGGATGGTAAGCCCCTCTTTTTGACGAATAATGCTGGTGGTATCTTGGGCGGAATTTCCAACGGGGATACAATTGTTGCTCATATGGCCATCAAGCCAACCTCGTCCATTTTGACCCCGCGTAAAACGATTACACGGGACGGTAAGGAAACTGAAATTCGCACCAAAGGTCGCCATGACCCGTGCGTTGGTATCCGCGCCGTGCCTGTCGCTGAAGCCATGCTGGCATGTGTGCTCGCCGATCAAAAAATACGCCACAGAGGACAAGTTGGTGGGCAGGTGGGTACTATCATTTGCGGTGATGAAAGCCGCTAAATTTGTATTCGATGCAGAAATTTTCTTGCCACTGTTAGGCCGTCTCATCGCCTACAAAGGTTGGCTCCTATAATATGAACCCAATATAAATTTCCTGCTCAGAAAGCATTCAGACGACTTTTCATATAAAGCAATCCTACAAGGAACACCGATAGGCAATTTCGCCGCCCGGATCCGAACACAGGAGTTTGACATGAAAATGCTCACAACCTTACGTGCCGCCACTCTCGCGACCCTCGCAGGTGCGGCTATTTCTCTGCCCACTCTGGCTCAGGCTACGGACAATAATAGAGGCTATTATGATCCCGGTCAGAAGTGCCGTTCTCAAGAAAATGACGCCCAATTGATTGGCGGACTTCTTGGAGCTGTTGTCGGCGGTGTCGCTGGCTCACAAGTCTCTGGAAATGGTGCTCGCACTGAAGGTTCCATTATTGGTGCCGTTCTTGGCGGCATAGCCGGAGCTGCTATTGGTGATGAAAGTGTTGATTGCGACAAAAGACGTCGTGTTGGCTATAGCAATACCAATACCACATATAGCGGCCAAACCTATGGACGTACTGTTCCTATTGTTTACGGCGGTACGGTAGCAACACGCCGAGTTTCTCAGCCTAGACGCACATATAGTACCCACAATGGCTATCGTAACAATGGCTATAACAACGTCAACTATACCCGTGTAAATGAATTGCGGGCCCAGCTTGGTGATGTGCGGTACCGTTTGCATGAGTTGCGTGACAAAGATCGCCGTCTCGAGCGCAGATTACGCCGTGAATACCGTCCACGCCTTGCTCAAAAACAAGAGTGGGTTCACAAGGAAATTCACCGCTTGGAACGCAAAGAAAGACGGTTGAAAAAACGCTTACGTAAGCAAAGACGCTCTTACTAAGTTTCAAATGATTATCTGAAGAACGGGTTCGGCATTGCCGAGCCCGTTTTGTCTTGCCTAACCAATTAAAGGATAACTGGCTTCTTTAATATAAGTGTTAGGGTCGTTTTTATGTCTTTGGGTTGAGTAGAGAGCGAACTGGTCGATCAAAAATGGTTTGGATGTGAAGTGGATATAGCGGCGTAAATATCTTTCGAAATCATCTTTAGCGATGTCGCGGCGTAAATAGGCCAAACTTAAATGTGGCCTGAAATTTCTGCTTTCCATTTTAATAGCACTGCGCCGGGCAGCGCTGCGCACATGATCATGCAGAGCAGTTAATGCATGGTTTTTCTTGATCCCGAGCCAAAGTGTATGCGGGCGCGAGCTACCAAAATAATCGACCCCCGATAAACTGACATCAAATCCAAAGCCGGGGGAGCGGGCTAATTCACGGTCAAGCATTTTTACGTATTCATCACTAAGTTCGCCGAAATAGCCAATGGTAATATGCAAATTGTCACGCGGCGACCAATTGACGCCTTCAATACCTTTTTGCAAGGGTTCTATAGCATCCAGAATATCTTCAGATAGTTTTATAGCTGCAAAATATGTAGGCATTGTTTTAGCAATTGGGTTTCAAAATTAAGGGCAGGGCGATCTATATTTAACGTGGAATTTATGAACGGCTTTATGCATTTCGTCGCTCCATTCAAGATCAAAGGCATCTATGTTTTCAGCCAGTTGTTCCAGATTGGTTGCACCAATAATGGTTGCCGTTGTAAACGGGCGACTATCGACAAATTTAAGAGCAAGCTGCGCGGAGCTTATACCGAATTCTTGAGCGAGGTCTTCGCATTCCGCAATAGCCTGTGCTGCCGCACCGCTTTCGTAGCGCTCCATTCGGCCAAACAGAGTTTTACGCGCTCCGGCTGGTTCCGCGCCGTCTCTGTATTTGCCGGTCAAGAAACCTTGGGCGAGGGGGGAATATGCCAGCAGTCCAATATTTTCGCGTACGGCGATCTCCGCTAGGTCATAATCGAAGCGGCGGCTGACCATGGAATACACGTTTTGAATGGATGCCATTCGCGGCCAACCATGCTTTTCCGATAAGGCTAGGTAACGCATAGTCCCCCATGCGCTTTCGTTAGACAGGCCGAGATGACGGATGTTGCCTTTCTCCACATGCCGGGCAAGGGCTTCCAGTGTATCTTCGAACGGTATCATATCGTCTATGCCGAAATCCTGAAACGAATGAAAACCAAACACTTCGCGCGGCCTGTCTGGCCAATGCAGTTGATACAGATCTATATAGTCCGTTTGCAGGGCTTTAAGAGAACGCTCTATGGCAAAATCAATATCAGCTTTGGTTTGGCGCGGTGGGTTACCTTCCGGGCGAAACCAGTTAGCGCCGTCCATGCGGCCAACGATCTTTGTGGCAATGACAAGTTTGTCGCGGTTACCGCGTTCCTTGAGCCACGTCCCGATGTATTTTTCGGTGAGCCCGCGCGTATCCGGCTTTGGCGGGATTGGGTAAAGCTCGGCAGTATCAATAAAGTTGACCCCGCGAGAGATTGCGTAGTCAAGCTGGGCATGGGCTTCTGATTCGGTATTTTGTTGACCGAAAGTCATAGTTCCGAGGCAAACTCGCGAAACTTTTGTACCAGTTTGCCCAAGATTTGAAAATTTCATTCGATGTCTCCTAGGTGTATTCTTGTTAATTTGACTTGGATTTTTGCTTAAAACACCTATATGGTACGAATATGAACTTAGCGCAGTTGTGCGCAAGCATTAATTGGCTAATCTTATATACTGGCCTTATTATGGAGACTAAAATGAACCAACATTCTAATGATGCATTAGCCCGCGGCGGTGAAATGGATCTGGGTCTGCGCAATTTTATGCTGGGCACTTATAAATATATGGTCATGGCTATGGCCGTGTCTGGTCTTGTTGCTTATCTTTTTGGCACCAAAGTTTTGTTAACTGCAACTGGCGGATTATCCGATATTGGTCGAATGCTCTATAGTCCCGGCGCTGCTATTGGCTTGACTATCGGTATCGTAGTTTTGTTCGGTGCAGTTGGCCGTAAGCTACATTCCATGAGCGTAAGTGCTGTTAAGGTATTTTTGTTCAGTTTTGCCGCTATTATGGGGGTTTGGCTATCTTCTATCGCGGTTCTTGTTGATCCGATGATCTCCGTCAAGATATTCTTTATGGCAGCGACAGCTTTCCTCGGTGTTAGTCTTGTGGGCTATACAATCAAAAAAGATTTGGGCGGAATTGCCAAATTTTTTATCATGGTTTTTGTTGGCTTTGTTGCTATCAATATACTTGGTATGTTTATTCCAGCTTTGGCCATGGTGGGTACGGCTGGCTTCCTGTTTAACTTGGTAGGCCTTGTTGCTATTTGTGGTATCACCGCATGGGAAACACAATCGTTAAAGCGTATGTATTATGCTACAGCCGGAAATGCGGAACTTGCAGAGAAAATGTCTGTATACGGCGCAGCGTCATTGCTGCTGTCGTTCATCAACATTTTTTCTATACTGATGAGTATGTTTGGTAGCGATTAAATTATTACAAATTAAAACTGTAAAAAGCTCTATTTCGCGATAGGGCTTTTTTCTTTGCGCCAACATTAAAAAAATGTTAAGAAACGGGCGTTGTTAACGGGCCAGAGAGCTTGAGGCGGCAAATCGTAGTGGGCAGAATGCCTATAACACAAAACTCTTTAAAGGGGAAATTTATGTCTATTGCACGTATTATTTGGATAGTTAGCCTGTTGGCTGCCGTCGTATTATCATTTGTTAGCAAAGAATCTTTTGCACAAGGTGGAATGATCTTGGCTGTTCTAGGCTTGGTCGGCGGATACTTTTCTGATCAAGAACACCGTCTTGGATTGATTGTTGCCGCTATATTTTTAGCAGCAGGCGGCGCTGCTGCTTGGATGTCAATTCCAGCTGTTGGCGGGTATTTGTCCGCTATTTTCGAAAACTACGCATTGGTTCTAAGTGCTGGCGCACTAATGGCTGTCTGCAAAACGACTGTAGAACGCGTAATTTTGGGTAAAGGCACCGAAAGCTAATCTGGACGCTAAAACTAAGATCAAACTTTAAACCCGTTAGCCTTTAGGTTAGCGGGTTTTTTCATGGCCTGAATAATAGGCCTAAATTAAATAATGATCAGAGGCTCTTGAACCTGAATTTATCAAATACACGTAGGACGGTTTTCAAATCATGGCCACGTTTCAGTATCAACCCGCCCGGGGCAACAACACTAAACTGTCCTTGCTTGCCCCGTAGTTCGGGACGTTTGTTGATCTGATAAAGCGGTGTTTGTGTGGCCTGACGGTAAATAGAAAACACGGCTCGTTCGGTCAGCATATCAATGGCATAATCTTTCCAATGCCCGAGTGCTATCATCTGACCATAGACATTGAGAATGGTGCCAAGTTCCTGATGGTTAAAAGCAACGGGTGCACGGTTTTGGCGGGCTGCTTTAGGATGTTGGCGAGATATTAGGATAATTTTTGCACTCATAGAGTATAGAATACTTAAACCGGAATTAATGTAAAGACACAGGTTTGGTAACGAATGAGTAAGGTGATGGTTGTAATTAGGGTTTATGAAAAAATTAACTATACTCCTGTCTGCCAGCGTTTTCGCGCTTATGACAACTGGCTGCAGCACAGTGATGACTGCAGGTGTCAAGAAGGGCGATGAACGCAATTTTGCCCGCTCTCTTAATGACGTGAATGCGTCGCGGGCAATTACGGCCCGTATGAGTAGGGTTGAGGGCTTCAMGCTTGCTGGTGTAGATGTGGAAGTAGCTGAGGGTATTGTTGTGCTTTCAGGCAATGTYCCGCGCGAAGAAGACAGGATAGAGGCGGAGCGTATTGCYTGGTCTGGCCCAACGGTCRTACAGGTCGGTAATGAAATACTGATCAAAGAAAAACAGGGCGTAATCCGTAACACCAAAGATGGCGTTCTAAACAATTCTGTTCGTGCACGCTTGGTTGCTACCAAGGCTGTTAAAGCACGTAATTATAGTGTCGAGGTCAATGACGGCGTCGTCTATTTGCTCGGTGTAGCACGTACGCCTGAAGAATTGGCACTCGCCGCGCAAATCGCAAGTACGACCAAAGGTACGGTTGAAGTGATTTCCTATGTGCGTGTGGCAGGTGATAATTCCCGCCTGACCGCCATTGGTCCCGGATTTAACGGCGAGCCAAGCACGGCCGCAGGTCTGCCAAACTATGCGCCGCTTCTTCAAGCCCCTATGGTGCAAGGTGTAGAACTACCAAGTCTCCCAACAGGTCARCCCKCTATATTGGACGACGATGCTATTGAAAGCGGCGAGCCTTATTACCGCGATCTAGTGACAGGTGAGCGTATTATATTGCCGGAAGGTGTGACGCCAATTCCCTATGTGCCTGAAAACGGATCAGCCGTGCCCCCCGGTGCCTATAATATTGACCCAATGACAGGTGATATGGTTCCTGCCAGCTATGAAGGTCAATAATTTAGCACAATGAGCGCTAGGCTAGCCCTTTTTGCCTATTTTCGGTAAATCTTTGAAATCGCCCGGGCGTTTTTGAGCGCGCGCTTGCATGGCTTCCATCATTTCTGTGGGGTTGAGGAAGCTGGCATTCCAAATGGCGATTTGGTCGAGAGCGTCCTCGGTGTTGTGGTCACGGCCATAGGTGATGGATTTTTTACAGCCCATTACGGCCAATGGGGATTTACTCGCAATCATTTTCGCAATGTCCATGACACCTGCCAGCATTTCGCCTTGGTCTTTATAGACTGTATTGACGAGGCCGTGTCTTTTGGCTTCTCCTGCATCCATTTTACGACCCGTATAGGCTAACTCTCGGGCAATACCTTCGGGGAGATGATTGAGGATACGCGGGAATGTACCAACATCTGCCGTCATGCCGACATCAATTTCCGTAATTGTAAAAAAKGCGTCGRYCGTACAGTAGCGCATATCGCATGCGGTGATCATATCAACGCCCGCGCCGTAACAKCCGCCCTGGATTGCCGCCAATACKGGGATGCGGCATTGCTCTAGGCTCGAAAATGTGTCCTGTAGATATTTGACTTTATCTAAGAACGCAGCCCCGTAGGTAGGGTGGTTTTTATCGTGTCCGTCTACAACGCCGCCTGCCAGCATGGAGATATCTATGCCTGCACAGAAAATTGGGCCAATAGAGGAAATGACAATGACGCGTGCTTTGGCATTATCGTCAATATCGCGTACGGCTTTGGGTAGTTCTTCCCAAAAATCTGCCGCCAGTGCATTGCGTTTGTCCGGACGGTTTAGGACGATATGAGCGATTTTGTTTTCTATGGTGAGGTCGAAACTTTTGTAGGTCATGATGGTCTCTATAAAGTGAATAAGCAGCCTTGGGATGGATTGGCTTTACCGTCCAAGAAATCATTATAGCATTTAAGTAGCGCTGTCTCGCCCTCTTGTTTGGAAATTGTCAGCCAAGTTTGCGCGCTATCGCAAAAAGGGAACCAGCTAGCCGCAAGGTTTTTGGCAAACCCTGCGCCGCCCCAGTCTGCCACTCGTTTTTTAGCTTGGTCAGGCGCGAAGAACATAATGGGCGGGGCACCTTTCTTGGCCTTGGGCGGCGGTGCGCCTTGCCAATGGGATTTCCCAACCATGCAATTATACACGAGGTTCTCGCCAAAATGCTCATAGAGTTTAGCATTTATCTCGCCGTTACCAGCCATATCAATAAGGGCGGTTTTTTTACTTGGGTCGAGGTTTTGGATATTGTCATAGCTCTCGACAATATCGTAAAATCCAGTGCTAGTCGTGAATTCCATATTTCCGTTTGAAGTCAGACCGACCACCTTAACCGTATTTCTATTCTTCAAACAAAATGCCGTACCAAGGGCAGTTTTTGATGAAGCACTCAGAAGAACAATCTGTTCAGCACCGAAAAAGTCGTTGTCGTCAAAGAAATCATCGATCAAGAATGATGTGGTAAATAAGGGACGTAAGACGGGCTGAATATCATCTAATGCAGGCGCAAATGATGGATCGTTTTCCGTCAGCGTATAATTGTTATAAATCGGGTGTAACGGTAAGCGGTGGTCAGCGCCGTCCTGAAACCCGAGGGGTGACAATTTAATGGGTTTGATATCAATGCTTTTGGCGATGGGGAAAAATCCGTAAATTCTGGTTCCAACCAAAACATCTTTGCATTTACTTTCGGTTACATTCCCGTAGCTCCAAACTGGCATACGGCCCATGCCTGCTGCGTCTATACCGTAAGCTTCGGGATCAAAGAATTTCCAATAACCAATCATATCGCCCGTCACCATATAGGTAATATTGTTGGCGGTGAGGGCGAAGGGGCCAATGTCGACGCGGATATGTTCGTCTGCAAGATTGCAGTCAGGCATATCCACCAATCGGCTGTCGCGAAAATCACTACGATTTACGAGTAAAGTCTGGTTCATACTAATAACCTTTCATGACTTTGGTCGGTAGGCGATCAAACACTTCATCGGGAACAAAAAAATCTCCGGCCAAAAGCCCATCGTAACCCGGTGCGTACTTCGCAAAATCTGTGACGCCTTCGGCTCGTAGCAATTCTTCATCGATAATGAAATTTCCGGTAAATTCGGCGGGGTCTTTGCACATCATGATGTGGGCTGTGTCGGATAAAATATCCGGTGTACGGCTCATTTTGGCCATTTGGTCGCCGCCTAGCACATTGCGCACAGCAGCCGTATCAATAGCAGTTAGTGGCCACAAGGAATTGACGCCGATACCAAATGGTTTGAATTCTTCCGCCATACCTAGTGTACACATAGACATACCGTATTTCGCCATGGTGTAGGCCGTGTGGTTTTTGAACCATTTAGGCGACATGTCCAAAGGTGGTGACAGATTGATAATATGTGCATGCTTTGAGTTTTTCAAATACGGTAAGCACAGTTTGGACATCAAGAATGTGCCGCGCGCATTAACTTGGTTCATTAAATCATAGCGTTTCATACTGGTGGCTTCTGTGCCCGTTAGAGAAATAGCACTGGCATTGTTGACGCATATATCCAAGCCGCCAAAGGTATCAACGGTTTTGTCAATGGCCGCTTGTACCATATCTTCACTGCGTATATCACAAATTAAGGGTAGAGCTTTACCGCCCGCAGCCTCAATCTCTTCGGCTGCAGTGTAAATGGTTCCCGGTAATTTAGCGTGAGGTTCTGCCGTCTTAGCTGCAATAGCTATATTGGCACCATCCTGCGCCGCTCGCAGTGCGATAGCGAGTCCGATGCCGCGCGAACCACCCGACATAAATATGGTTTTACCTTTTAAAGTTTTTAAATCTGCCATTTGCCTATCCTCATAATTATGCCTATAATATAGTTATAACCTATATGCACATAATTGCATAATAAAATTTGGGGAAATAATGGCGGAATATTATGGCATTGGCTGAGGCAATACTTGTCTGTCTAACGGACAGGCCTATGAGCGGTTATGATCTGGCCAAGACCTTTGATGCCAGCATCGGTTTTTTCTGGCGGGCTTCGCACCAACAGGTCTAYCGGGAGYTGGCTCGTTTGCGCGATAAAGAYCTGGTCGAGAGCCGCGAGATCGARCAAAGTGGGCGTCCMAACCGCATYATTCAYACAATTACCAAAGCRGGCGAGGATGTCGTCCACKCATGGTCATTAAAACCGTGCCGCATGCCATCGGTTAAGGATGAACTATTAGTCAAACTTTATGCGCTAGATAATGTGGACATTCCGGTTTTGCATGAACAGCTGGATATTCGCCTCGACCAACACCGTGCCAAATTGACCGCCTATCTACGGATCAAAGAGAAGTTTTATGATGGTAAAAAACTTACCCGGGCCCAAAAGGGTAAGCTTATTGCACTAACTATGGGCATCAGCAATGAAAGCGAAATGGTTGGTGCCCTCGGTAAAGCTATTACAATGCTAGGAGAGATTAATGAGTGACGTGAAGAAAAACCCAATGATGAAGTGGTTCATCATCCATGTGATCGTAATTACAGCTTTGGTGGCTGGTTTCTTTATGCTGACCAARATGCCAAAAGGGGAYACGGTAGATAAAGGTACAATCGTTTATTTAGTGCGTCACGCTGAGAAAATTACTGGGGAAAATGCGGGYCGTGATCCGGYTTTGACGAATGAAGGCGAAGCCCGCGCCGAAATATTAGCTGGTATGTTACGCGAAGAAAACATCACAAAAATCTTTTCTAGCGATTACATCCGCACTCGCAAAACGGCAGCGCCTACTGCTAAAATGTCTGGCGTTGAAATAGAAACTTATGACCCGCGCGATTTACCCACTTTGGCATCATTGATCCAAGAAGTTAAAGGGCACATTTTGGTTGTTGGTCATTCCAACACCATCCCTGAAACTGTTGCTGCCCTCGGCGGTGTCGGTGGTAGTCCGATATTTGAAAAGTCCGAATATGACCGTTTATATGTTGTGACCATATTGGAAGACGGTACAGTACAGACGGATCTACAGCGCTATGGGGTGCGGTATATAGCTACCCCTTCAGAGCAATAGTCACGACCCAAAAGAAGTAAATTGCATTGGCTGACAATGTGCTAACCACGGCAAATGATCCTAAATCTTTGGCATGTTTTCCGACATTTGAAATTTCTGGTGAGATGTGATCTATAATAACTTCTATGGCGGTGTTGAGCGCTTCGCAGGCGAGCAGCAGTAGAAACAAGACTATGCTGATAAGATAAGCTTCTACAGGAACCCTCAATACAACATATATCAATAACACTAGGCCAAATATTAAGGCTTCAATCTTAGCGGCCAGTTCCGCTTTGAACAAGTAACGAAATCCGGCAAATGAATAGCGTGATGTGTTGGAAAGTTGGTGGAAAAACAGTCCGAGTGGCCCAAGGCCTTTGGCGCGGCGCAGCTTTCGCTTCTTAAATTCAGTGTCAGTTTCATCAGTCATGTCATTTACCTCTTTAACATAACGGGGTGATAGGTCTATGAGGTAATCTATGAAATCGGGTTGGAAATTTTGGATAGATAGAGGCGGCACATTTACCGATGTAGTAGCCTGTGATCCAGACGGCAAACTGCACACCAAAAAACTATTATCGGAAAACCCTGAGAGCTACGCAGATGCCGCACTTGAAGGTATCCGCCAGTTTTTAGAAATACCTAAAAACACCCCCTTGCCGAGCGGGAAAATCGCAAGCGTCAAAATGGGGACAACCGTTGCAACCAATGCTTTGTTGGAGCGCAAAGGCGAGAAGACGGCATTGGCGATTACGTCAGGATTGCGTGATGCTTTGGAAATAGGCTATCAGGCACGGGCAGATATTTTTGCTATGCATATTATCAAGCCTGAACCGCTCTATAACGGGGTGGTGGAAATTAATGAACGGTTGGATGCGGCCGGAGATGTCATAACAGCGCCGGACTTGAAGAAAGCACGTGCAGATTTGCAGATGTTATTTGATAATGGATACTGCTCATTGGCAGTGGTGTTTTTACATGCTTACCGTAATCCGGCCCATGAAAAATTGGTGGTAGCACTCGCTCGCGATATTGGTTTTACCCAAGTCTCTACCAGTGCTGATGCCAGCCCTCTCATAAAAATGATTTCGCGCGGGCGCACAGCAGTAGTGGATGCGTATTTATCACCAATTCTGCGCAGTTATATTGATAGGGTTGCTGCTGCACTTGGTGGTGCCAATGAACTCTTGTTTATGCAGTCTTCGGGCGGGCTGGCTGATGCGGCACATTTTCATGGCCGTAATGCTGTGCTGTCTGGGCCAGCGGGCGGGGTTGTAGGAGCAGTTCGAACGGCGGAGGCTGCGGGGTTTAGTAAAATCATCGGATTTGATATGGGCGGGACATCTACTGATGTTTGCCATTATGCAGGTAGTTACGAGCGCGCACAGGAAACTGAAGTGGCGGGTGTACGCATGAGGGCGCCTATGTTGGAAATACATACGGTGGCAGCAGGGGGAGGGTCGGTGCTTGATTATGACGGATCCCGTTTTCTAGTTGGACCAAAATCTGCAGGTGCTAACCCAGGGCCAGCTGCCTATCGACGCGGAGGGCCGCTTACTGTTACCGACATTAACGCGGTGCTGGGTAAATTGCAGCCACAATTTTTCCCTGCGATATTTGGTGCAGAACAAGATCAAAAACTAGACGCAATTGCGCCGCGTAAGTCATTTGAAACAATATCTTTGCAAACGGGAAAAAGCTTAGAAGAAACAGCAGAAGGTTTCTTGCAAATYGCTGTCGGTCATATGGCRCGGGCTATAAAGAAAATATCGGTAGAGCGCGGCTATGACTTRCAAGGATATACTCTAGCTTGCTTCGGCGGTGCRGGTGGGCAACATGCTTGTYTGGTCGCRGAAGAGCTCGGCATTGAGAGGATATTTATTCATCCGCTCGCYGGTGTGCTTTCTGCCTACGGYATGGGACTGGCAGATATTTCCGTGTTGGAGCAAACYACGGTGAACTTACCCATYGAACAWGTGGGTGCGGCMCTAAWAGCAGYGCAAGGTTTGGCYGATATTGGRCGRAAAAAAYTGGAAGCCCAAAACGTAGAYACASTAGATATAAAATCGCGGTTACGGGCTTTTGTACGTTACGCRGATTCTGATACGGCGTTGGAACTACCCCTGACGACCAACTTAAAGAAAGACTTTGAGCGCGGTCATCAATCCCGTTTCAGTTTTATCGACAAAACCGCAAATATCATCATCGAGTCTATTAGCGTCGAGTGCGCAGGCGGCGGTGAGAGCACTGATAATTTTTCGCTAGAAGGCCAAGCTGCACACCTAGGAAAACCAATTAAGTTTTATTCCAAATGTAAATGGCATGATGCGGAAGTTTATCACCGCTCTGGTTTGCAGGTCGGTGAAACTATTGCAGGCCCCGCAGTTATTTTGGATGCTGGTGGCACCAATATTATTGAACCGGGGTGGTCGGCAGAACTGACCAAGGAGCAAAATTTAGTCCTGTCATTCTTAGGCCGTGAAGTAGGAGTGAGGTCGAAGGTTGAGGTTGRTGAAAGCCTTGATCCTATACGGTTAGAAATATTCAACAATCTGTTCATAGCAGTGGCTGAGCAAATGGGTGTGATTTTACAAAACACGGCGCGGTCTGTGAACATCAAAGAGCGTCTGGATTTTTCTTGTGCCGTGTTTGATGCAAACGGAGATCTGGTGGCCAATGCACCGCATATGCCTGTGCATATTGGTTCTATGGATGCCAGTTTACGGGCACTGATAAATTCCGGTTTGTCTATGTCTGCGGGCGATACATTCGTCCACAATAACCCTTATGACGGCGGTACACATTTGCCSGATATCAATGTWATTACGCCTGTGTTTGRYGCAGGTGGYAAGAGGCTGTTATTCTATGTAGCCTCGCGTGGTCACCATTCTGATATTGGCGGGATAGCCCCAGGATCTATGTCGCCCCTTGCCAAAAATATCTAYGAGGAAGGTGTCATTATTGACTGCATGAAGTTGGTGTCTGACGGCGTGTTTATGGACGCGAATATTCGTAGCGTTTTGACATCCGGTCAGTACCCGGCGCGAAACCCTGAACAAAATATAGCGGATTTAAAAGCTCAAGTTGCTGCCAATGCCAAAGGGGCGGTAGAGCTTATGAAGCTGTGTGAAATATATGGACATGACACCGTTGCCGCCTATATGGGCTATTGTCAGGACAACGGCGAGACCAGTGTACGCCGCGCAATATCTGCCTTATCAAACGGTGAATTTGTTTACGAAATTGACCAAGGTAGTAAAATTCGTGTTTGCATTATCGTGAACAAAGCCGAGGGTTCTGCCCTCATAGATTTTTCGGGAACAGATGACCAGCGAGATGATAATTTCAATGCCCCGGAGGCCGTGACCCATGCAGCCGTACTATATGTATTTCGTTGTTTGGTCGGTTCGGATATTCCTCTCAACGCAGGCTGTATGCGGCCTCTCAATATACGTATTCCCAAAGGTTGTTTATTATCTCCAAGCCATCCGGCAGCTATCGTTGCAGGCAATGTAGAACTGAGCCAAGCCGTGACCAATGCTTTATTCGGTGCGCTAGGTGTGTTAGGGTCAAGCCAAGGCACAATGAACAACCTGACTTTCGGTAATGATAAATACCAATATTATGAAACTATTTGTTCCGGTGCTCCGGCTGGGGACGGGTTTGACGGTGCGGCAGCTATCCATACTCACATGACCAACTCACATTTAACTGACCCGGAGGTTTTGGAACTGCGTTACCCCGTGCGTCTTAAGCGCTTCGAAATAATGCGCGGCTCTGGCGGTAAAGGGAAATGGAAGTCCGGTGATGGGGTAAGGCGGGCGTTGGAATTTTTGGAGCCTATGGATTGTGCGATACTATCTGGCAATCGTGTTGTTCGTTGTGCGGGCGTTAAGGGCGGTRRTCCGGGRCGWTTGGGCCGCAAYACGGTYATCCGCAAAGACGGTTTAGCCAAGACCCTAAAAGGYTGCGACAACCTAAAAATGGAWSCWGGYGATATATTCATGGTAGAAACCCCAACCGGCGGCGGCTATGGTGAAGCAGATGAATAGTTTTGATGAAATGATGAGTGCAGGCACCGAAGGTATTGAAATGCTGGTCGCGGCTGAATGCGCTCAATTGGCTAAGGGTAAAGATGTTCTTTTAGTTGATATTCGTGATCCGCGTGAGCGGGAACGGGATGGCTGTATAGCTGATGCTTATTCTATGCCGCGCGGTATGTTGGAATTTTGGATGCACCCTGACAGYCCTTATTACAAATCAGTTTTCRGRAAGTAYGCGCATTTCATTTTTATTTGTGCCAAAGGTTGGCGGGCACTGCGAGCCGCCAAAGATGCGCGCGATCTGGGCTATCATGCGAGTGTTATGAACGGCGGTGTTAGTTCATGGCGTGATGCGGGTCTCGACATGGTGCAGCCGGATGGGGACAAGTTTTATACTTTAAAAGACATCGAAGCCATGTTGCCCCATATTTTGAAGAGGCAAAATATTGCACGTTACGCAGACGGCCAAGTGCTGATCGGGAACCGCAAAGATTACCCGTTTGAGAAAAATTTTGTGACTTGTGGCAGCGTGGAAGATGTTGCGGTGGCTATAGAAACTATGGTCACTCAGGGTGTTGGGCCGTGGGTCGCCGCCGTACACGCGCTGGCCATGCGTGCGGATCAAGTTAAGGGTAGATCTGATATATTGGCCGCGCTGGTGGCTGCCAAAGACAGGCTCATCCAAACCCGTCCGACCAACACTATGATACGTTACCGCTTGGAAGCTGTGCTTGCATCAGCCGTTACTGCTTTGGAAAAAGGATTAGACCCAGCCGAAGCGATCTTATGTCAGATCAAAACCATTATGGATCAGATGTACAAATTCTATGGTCGGCGCGCTCAATATGGCAACAAGTTAATTGAAGACGGTGACGGTATTTTGACAATGTGTTTTGCCGAAACTTCTTTCGTTATGGCCATGGTTATGGCCAAAGATGCAGGGAAAAACATTACCGTTTATGTGCCGGAAACGCGTCCATATTTACAAGGCGCACGCCTAACTGCACCGAGCTTGCATGAATGTGGCGTTGATGTGAAATTGATCACAGATGGTATGCCGACAGCCTTGATGGTAGCAGGTAAAATTCAAAAATATATGACGGCCGCCGACCTGATCACCATGGACGGGCATGTGGTTAATAAGGTTGGCACCTTTCAAAACGCCATCGCCGCACACGCCCATGATATCCCGTATTTCGCATTTGCTTGGGGTAGTGATAAAAATAAACCCGACCGTGCCAGTATCGACATAGAGATGCGTGATCCCGCAGAAATTAAAAATGTTCGTGGTGTACCGACAACCCTAGACGAATTGGGCGCAGTTTACCCAGCTTTTGATATCACGCCACCTAAATATGTCTCCGGTGTGATAACAAGACACGGCGTGCTCAGCCCATATTTACTTAAGAACGGATTTGAATGATGAGTGAAGTTACGGCTTTAATCGGCGGCACGGGGATACATGCTTTAGCGGGTATGGAACTGCGCAGTGAGACTGTGGTCACGCCTTACGGATCGGTCACAGTAGAACGTACAGATGATTTGATTTTTCTGCACCGCCATGCACCACATCATTCTGTGCCACCCCATAAGGTAAATTACCGAGCCAATATCAAAGTGCTGGACATGCTGGGCGTCAAACGGATTTGTGCAACCTTTGCAGTGGGGTCTATCAATGCGGATTTTGAATTGGCCGTGCCGGTTATTCTGAGCGACTTTCTGGATTACTCATCTGGTCGTGAACATTCATTCTTTGACACAATCGACGAAGGTAAAGGCCATGTAGATGTTAGTGTGCCGTTCTGCCCCGTGCTTTCGAATGCATTGGAAGCGGAAGCTAAAAAGCTGAATTTAAAAATCAGGCACGGCGGGGTTTACGCGTCTACCAATGGGCCGCGTTTCGAGACACCCGCCGAGATACGCGCTTACCGAAAATTTGGTGCAGATGTTGTGGGTATGACTTTGTGTCCGGAACTGCCTCTCGCGTTAGAGCTCGGCATGTCTTATGCAGGGTTGGCATTTTCCATAAATTGGGGTGCAGGCATGACGCCGAACATTGAGCTTATGCATGATGGTGTTGATACAATAAAAGACGATATGTTGCGCACCATGATTGCGGCGTTGCAAAACACCAAAAATGCAGACTGCACACCCGCCAAAATACTGTAAAGCACATTATGACCAAATTTTCTTACGCAGAACAATTAGATGATTTCAAATCCACGGCCTATTGGTTGTCCAACCGCGGTTGGTCAGAAGCTGCTGGTGGTAATATGTCGATCAGGTTGGACGCCCAAAATACCACTCTGGCGAAACTGCATGAAGACGACCATATTAAACTACCCGTAGCGGTACCGTATTTAGCTGGCAAAGCAGTTCTGTTGACAGGCTCTGGCACACGGGCGCGGGAAATCGGCATGAATGCCGAACCGCATATCGGGCTTTATAAAATCAGCGACGATGGGTGGCATTATGGCTGGATTGCCGGCAATCACAATCCGTCCATGGAGCTGCCCGCTCATTTCGCTATCCACAATGCACTTGAGCAGCACCGTCCSGAAGATAAAGCTATTTTGCATACCCACCCGGCGAGCTTGATTGCGCTTTG
This sequence comes from Robiginitomaculum sp., assembly GCA_002732685.1. The sequence continues at coordinate 56,072 of NVRS01000004.1, read as the reverse complement.
TCATGTTCCGGGTTTTGATAATAGCAAAACCATATCGGATAAGATTTTATCCTTGCAAAGCGAAGCTAGATTAATCTTGCCCGAAGGGATTGGATTTGTTGAACATGAATTGCCGGGGTCATTGGAACTCGGTCTGAAATCTGCTGGGGCATTAGTGCGCCATCATCTAGTGTTGTGGCAATATCACGGCTTACTGGCTACGGGCGAAACRCTGGCAGGTGCTTTTGACAAGCTGGAAGTGTTCGAGAAAAGCGCGSGTGTGTATTGGAARCTTCGTGCGGCAGGCATTGACCCKGYAGGCATTGGCGAAGCGGAGATTAAAGAAGTTCTTACGKCGTTTGGTCGGCTTGACCGCTACCCATCTTGAGCTTAACGACGGGTTCGCGCCAAAATGCATAGGCAGTAGCGAGCCCCATGTAAACCATCARGGAAAGSGCAGGTTTTACGCCGATAAAGTCCCARCTAAAATAAATACCGTAAGTATAAATAAGCAAAGCAATGAGCGGAAAAAYGGTCATMGCCCAGACGGGTAATTTGAACGGTGCYGCTTTGTAAGCGGYCGGGTTMCGCTTGGCTAAATTCATTATGGCRAGTACGGGCATGATRCCAAACACTGCACCAAACGCATTGCCAAGCACTGATACTTGGCTAATGGTCATRCCAACCAATATRGGCACAAGGCCGACCAGAAAGAACACRGTGAGGAAAATATAATGGGTGCCAAACCTGTTTTGTACGGCAAGTTTTTCCGGCAACCAYCCATCCTTTGAGGCCATATAAAGCCCGCGCGTACACCATGCGAAAATAGCGTTTAAGGATGTGACCAACGCTATTAGCACGCCGCCAACAATAAAGACCGTATACATTTGCACCGAGAATATTTTCTTGGCGACAAGAGATAGGTTTTGGTAGGCTACATCTTCTATGGGCAATACGCCGGTGGCAACGACGGCAACACCAAAATAAAGCGCGATCACAACGGCCAATGTTATACCCATTACTAGCGGAATCGTTTTGCCGGGGTTTTTCATTTCCCCGCCAAATTCTGCAACAAATTCTGAACCAACCAAGGACAAACGTAGTAAGAACGCAGCGGCGAAGAACCCAGAAAACCCCTGTGCCATTATTTTATTTTGCGCAATATAAGGGCTGTAGTCATTTACATGGGGTAGGCCAAAACCAATGAAACATAACAGTGCTATGATGAGCCCCAGAACAAAGATGGTTTGCAGGCGGGCGGCAGTTTTTAGACCAAGTAAATTGGCACAATAAACCAACACAATTACGATCACGGCTAAAGGTTTTAAGTTGATATTTTTGCCTATAGATTGCGGTAATAGGTCTTGTGCATAATCGGCAAAACTAAGTGCAAAAGCGGCTAAAAATATCTGTGCAGCCAGTAAAAGTGCCAGATAAACGAAGGCGGTTTTTCGGCCTAGCAGATCGCGCACATATGTGTAATTTCCACCCGTACTCGGCACTGCAGATCCAAGCGCGGCAATACAAAGCGTCGGCATAGCGACGATGGCGAGACCGAAAATGAATGCCCACGGTGTACCGTGTCCGGTCATRCCTATGGCAATACCAGTAAGAACAACAACCCCCGTACCAATGACCTGTCCGAGAGAAATACTCAGTAAACCCCAAAAACCCAGTAGTTTTTTTTGAGCTGGTTTTTTAGATTTTGCTTCAGACATTGGAATACCCGCTGATGAAATCTTTGTGTTTGCCGGTGTTGGGATAAAAAACCGAGCGTTTCACCTTGCCGATATCTGCGCCGTACACATGGATAGATATACTGGTACCGTTGTACCCGTTACGAACTCTGTGAATGTCGCCGATAGTTGGGGATACGGCTTCTATGTCGCCGGAATTTAAAGCGGTTTCACTGATTGCATTTAAGTCACTGTCGTAATTGGTCGAAATTTCCTGACCACGTAATTGACCGAGCAACCCCCAAACGGTGTGATTATGGACGGGTGTTTCCTGCCCCGGTCCCCATACAAAACTCACTACGCAAAACCGTGCTTGCRGGTCGAGATAYAGYAAATATTGCTGGTAATATTCAGGRTGGGTTTTGGTGAAAGCTTCGTCCAGCCAATCATCKTTGGMAACCAGATCAGCCAAGTATTYTCCGCCTACAGATAGTAYTTCGCCTTCCTGCKCACCCGTRTCTATGAGTGCGGTGAACTGGTCTRTGAACTGGGTGAAGCTTGTTCCCACTTTACTAAAATTGGCTTTCAAATGCGGCAAATTTTTCGTCCAACGCTTTGATCATTTCGGCTTTTTTATCGTCATCAACAAAGGCATAWCKWAGGCCGTTATAGGTCATGTCTTTTARCTCGGCATAACTTAGATCAAACTCTTGGGTKCCGCGCACATATTCGTGGGTYAAATCGATGCGKGCTACGCCTTCATCGTCTGTGGACAATGATATGGGGACGCCCGCCGMACGGTARACYTTYAGMGGATGCTCRTCRCCGGTAATGCCGAGCAATGCATCGGAAGAGGTCAGRTTGATCTCRACCATAATTTTGTTGTCGGCCATGTATTYCAARAGRTCTTTGTAATTGGTYTCGAACACAATGTCGGTGCCGTGRCCGATRCGYTTTGCATGGCCAATTTTTACGGCGTYATTGATATGATCGCGCAACTCGCTTGGGTGGACAAGGCCGAGCCAAAGCTCTCCGGCGTGYAGGGAAATATTGCGCTCGCCTTGGGTTTTATACAGATAATCAAGCTGTTCCATATGGTCGTCGTAATCACGCAGGGCAATAAAGTCGTCTTCGGGGGCGACGAGATTTGTGCCGACAAAACGGTCATCCTGAGCCATTAACTCCCAGCCGAAAATTGTGTGGGCGTAGACGGCGGACGAAGGCAGTGTACGCACGGGCTGGTTTAAAAACCTGACTTCTACCGTACAGCCCGGCATGGCATCTTCTGTGCCGCATTTCAAAAGCGCATCTTTGCGCGCTATGGCCGTATCGATGTCGCGACGTGCACGGGCAACCATGTCTGGTAGCGCCGCACCAAATTTCCCGCTCATCAGGGTTTCGTAATCTTTTGCAGCATCTCCGGTCATGGGTTCGGCAGCGACCATAGGCAGGATGGTCTCAAACAATTCCATCGTGTGCATAAGCTCAAGATAGGCTACATTTTGTTCACCTGCTAGATTAGCCGTCTCAGCAATCATGTCGCCAAAACGTGAGGGTAGGGCGGCCATATCTGCAAAGGTTGCGAAGAACTGATCATGTCCCGACCAACCAGCATAAGGGACAAAATCCCGCAATGAAAAGTTTTCAATCACTTCATTGCGTAAATCCTGATTGAAGTTAAGCGCGGCCTTCATTGTCGGCAAATCGCCGCAACCATCTGCACTGGGAAATCTAATTGCAAGTGCGGTCTTGTCCAAACATAGCCCGTCTTCTTCGGCCCATTTGATCCAACTTTCCGCATAGACGGCACCGAATAAATGGTTGTGTAAATCTCCACCTTTCGGCATGGCTTGAATAAATTCACGCAAGGCAATGTCGTTGTCTTTTATGCTTTCGAATTTAGCTGAGACACCTGTTGGTAAAGAAGCTTCGGAGCAGGACATAAGAAGTGCACCTGCTAATACTGTCAGTAATTTTTTCACCTTGATCTCCCGTTATTCTTAACTATTTCAAGAATGTTTTAAGGGGAACCATCTCGTCTGCCAATGCTTTTTTATCGATGATCTTATTAAGCGGGATAAGCCGCTTGCCGACCATATATTCTTGTGGCCTATTCACCGCATCTACGGCGAGCAATTTATCACCCTTAAAATAAAATGCGGCGAAGCTACAGCCTTCATCAGGATTGCCGCGCAGAACAATGTCGTCATAGCCACCAGACAGTCCAGCGATCTGTAATTTTAAATCAAACTGGTCCGACCAAAACCAGGGCAAAGCATTATAAGGTTTGGGTGTGCCGCAAATTGTCGCCGCCGCCGTCTTCGCTTGATCGGTGGCATTGGGTACAGACTCGAGCCGCAGATGTGTATCATAAATAGGATTGTGGTGCCAAGTCACATCACCAATAGCATAGATATGCGGGTCGGATGTGCGGCAGTTTTCGTCTACGACAATACCGTTGCCGACTTCTAGCCCGCATTCTTGTGCTAATTCTATATTGGGAATTACCCCGATACCGACAATCACCATGTCTGCATAAAACTCGCCGTTAGAGGTAACGACTTTAAGTCCGCCATCATTTTTGTTTTGAATTTCTGTCGCAGCGCAATTTTCAACAATATTCACACCTTCTTTGGTGTGAATGTGTTTGTAAAAATTTGACATTACGGGCGCGGTGACTCGTTGTAATATCCGATCTTCCATCTCCAAGACGGTAACTTTCATGCCTTGTTTGGTTAGAGATGCTGCTGTCTCAAGGCCAATATACCCGCCCCCGATAATCACGGCTTTTTTGTCTGCGCTCACTTCGGCCTTTATTTTCAGTACATCATCTGCACTGCGTAGATAAAACACTCCCGGTAAACCTGCGCCCGGGATGGGGAGTGTTTTTGGCCTTGCCCCGGTGGCTAAAATCAGCTTGTCATACTGTAGAGTTTCGCCGCCTTCTAAAAACACCAAGCGGTCACCCTTGTGGATACTGTGGGCTTTCATATTGCGCACGCATATAATGTCTGCGGTTTCGTAGGTCTCAGCAGGGCGGATTAATATGTCGTCTATGTCTTTGCCGCCAGATAAAAAATCTTTGGACAGTGGTGGGCGGTGATAGGGTGTGTAGCTTTCTTCTCCGACCAAAATAATGCCGTCGTCCCAACCGGATTGGCGCAAAGATATGGCCGCTTGTCCACCCGCGTGGCTCGCCCCGATAATGACACATGTTTTACTCATAGGCAGGGTTTAGYTWGATATTACCTTCAATCCAAGACTTGATTTCATTTGCTCGCCTCACGCCTGCAAGATGTGCCACGGACTGGCCATTTTTAAACAAGATCATYGCCGGAATGCCTTGTATTTTGTATTTYGCCGCCGTGTTTTGATGWTCTTGCGTGTTGAGTTTAACGAAACGAACATTGGGTTCCATTTTGCTTGCCGYCTTAGAAAACTCAGGGCCCATCATTTTGCACGGTCCGCACCAAGGCGCCCAGAAGTCCACGACGACGGGTATGCTGGTTTTTGCGGTAAACTTATCGAAGTTTGCATCGGTTAGATCAATAGGTTGTCCTGTGAATAATTGCGATTTACATTTGCCACATCTGGCTGYYYGYGCRGGCTTGGATTCAGGYATCCGGTTTACAGCTAGGCAATTGGGACAGACRATTTGWTTRAAATTAGACATTTTTACTCCATTCTACCCCCRATATGGKGSCGCGGAAGYRTGTTTCAATGGGATAGAATCTCTCGCCCCAATAAATCCTTGGGCAATATATTTTTATCCAGAAGACTTTTACAAAGAGCGACGAGGGGGCCGTCTTGCATAACAGTCTCCAGTGCACATTGATCTTGTGTGATGATGATATCAGCATTGTGCTTGCTGGGTTCAACGAATTTTTCGTGCATGGGKGCAACATCACGGGTGAATTGATCTTGAATGCMCGMKACCGTSCGGCCGCGTTCTTCTACGTCGCGGCGAATACGYCGGTCGATGCGMGTGTCCTGTTGGCAGGCAACAAAAAACTTATAATCGAAAGCAGGTAGTAAGCGGTCTTGGCTCAAGATCAGAATACCTTCAATAAGTATTATTGGTTTAGGGACGACCCTTTCCGTAATGCCTGTGCGGCGGTGGGTGGTGAAATCATAGGTTGGAATATCAACGGCTTGGCCGGATTTRAGCAGGCGYAAATGCTCAAGAAATAAGTCCCAGTCAAAAGCYTTGGGRTGATCAAAGTTCGGTAAAGGTTGTCCCGGYTGAACGCCGCCAAGATCAAGATAATAATTATCTTGCCGCAGAACGGTGCAAACCTCATCACAACCCTCACCACTGCGGGAATCATTCAACGCTTCACAGGTATATCTTGCCAATCGGGTTTTGCCGGAACAACTACCACCAGCAATCGCAATAATATGAATGTCCACAATAGGCTCCCAAGTTCAGGAGGGTATGGCGTGGTTTTACTGGCTTTGCAATAAAAGTTCTTAACGCAAACGGGAAAGGTACAAACGGGAAAAGCGATGACACTCTGGCTTTCAGCCAAGTATCATCGTTGCTCTTCCCCGATATACTATAAAGTGTTTAGACTAGCCTGCTCTGCGAGCTGCAAACTTTTCCGCTTTGGCTGCTAATTGACGCGCACGGACGCGCTCAAAGCTGTCCAAAGTATCCAAAGCCATCCGCAGTTCGCTACTAAGCTCTGTATTTTGTAATTCGATGTCGTTGATCGTCACTTGCAGGTTCTTCTTGCGTAAAATCACAGAATTTGCGTATGAACCGTAAGCTACATACCCGTCTTTACGGGCATCGGGAGAAACGGCATCTTCCGGTACGCTGTTGTTTAATTTGAGCATTTGCCGCCCAAGATCTTCTCTTGTGGCTTCCAGCACTGCTACTCTTTTTTGTAAATCTGAAATCGCAAAGCGTGTCTTGCGCACGCTTTTATCCATTGAAGTATTCATTGTTTCACCTAACCCTAACTTATTCGGCGTTTTCGCCATTGATTAGGTTTGTACGAGAACAGCCTTACAATCTGGTAAACAAACATAAGAAAAATGGGATTTACATCAAATTGCATCAAAATAGGGCGTATTTACCGCAAAAATGAATTTTATCGTTAACATTTGGTTTACGGGATTCACGTATTGGTTTTTTTACGTTAACTAATATTAAGTGATTCGCCCATTTGGGCATGTCTTTGTGGCAATCCTGGCTCCAAGGACACATTCTGGGAGGGAAAATATGCGAGTTCTTCTAATTGAAGATGATATGGCGACAGCACAAAGTATCGAATTGATGCTGAAATCGGAAGGTTTTAACGTTTATACGACTGATTTGGGTGAAGAAGGTGTCGATCTGGGTAAGCTTTATGATTATGATATCATCCTGCTTGATCTTAATCTGCCGGATATGCCGGGTTTTGATGTGCTGAAGACTTTACGTTTGGCAAAAATCAATACGCCTATCTTTATTCTGTCCGGTACATCTGACGTGGACACCAAAGTACGTGGTCTCGGTACAGGTGCTGACGATTATATGACAAAGCCTTTCCATAAAGACGAGCTCGTTGCYCGKATCCATGCCGTTGTTCGCCGTTCTAAAGGACACGCACAATCTATTATCCGCACTGGCGAAATAGCCGTTAATCTGGATGCCAAAACTGTTGAGGTTGGTGACCACCGCGTTCACCTAACTGGCAAAGAATACCAGATGCTCGAGCTTCTATCTTTGCGTAAGGGTACGACCCTAACCAAAGAGATGTTCTTAAACCACCTTTACGGCGGTATGGACGAGCCGGAATTAAAAATTATCGATGTGTTTATCTGTAAGCTCCGCAAGAAATTAGCTGCAGCTTCCCAAGGCGAACATTACATCGAAACCGTTTGGGGCAGGGGTTATGTACTGCGCGAGCCAAATAAAGAGCGCATCAGCGCTTAAAAACTTCCTCCCACGAAGTATAAAAACCCCGTCTTGGATTACCAAGGCGGGGTTTTTAGTTTTAGTAATCTAAGTGTCCGGCAGTTGCTTTTGCACCCGGCTTCATGACCAAGCACATGCCGCGCCAAGTGTTGGGATATTTATTTTTCTCTTTGAAACTTATTGTGGTCGCATGTTCGCGGTCACAAGCGTGCTCGAGGTTTTCCTTCACAGCTGCGGTTAAGGGCGGAACTATTCCGTTCGTAAATGTAGCCGGATTAGAACCACCAGTTCGGGCAGGTACAAGATAGAGTGCGCGAAACGCATCTAGAGCAGCTACATGGTAGATGCTGGCATGGCTCTCACTGTCTTTGCGTTCAATATATGTCCAACCCAATCCCTCCGGTGTGTTTGCTTCTAGAGCCGCTACTAGTTTATCCAAGCCTTCCTGCATAAGCACAGCTTCATCGCCCATGGTTAAATACAGGCGACGTTTTCCTGCAGGCATGGCTGCGAGATCCAATGCTGCACCTTTACCCAAAGTCATTTCGTCCCACCATAGGCTTGGGGATACGGCAATATAATCGTCAAATAATGTCGGATCTTTGAGAAAGGTTTCGACGATGAATAGACCACCGAGAGATTCTCCGATAACAGCATCTTGCCCGTTGGTGCGGTATTTATCTTCAACCCACGGCATTATATCTTCGCGCAAAAACTTGCGGAAATCTTCGGAACCGCCTGGCCTAGTGCCCAATTCTTTTTCGTAAAAATCAGGATCGCTCACTGGCGGTGTGATTTGGTAACGGCGGTTAACGGTTTCCACACCAACAAGAATAAAAGGTTCAAACGTGAAGTTGATATCCCGAGATTGGGCAATGCCCGCTATATGCGGAAAGTCTTGCTCAGGTCCACCGTCGATTACATAGACAACAGGAAACTTCCGCTCAGGTTCTTTGTCATAATAAAATGGTAAACGCACAGTCAAACGGCGGTCTGCACCTAAAACACTTGAAGTGATGGTATAAATCTGCCCCATTATCAGCGGTTCCGGACTGCTACTACCAACTTGGGTAAGTTCTGCATCATTTGTAGTTAGCGCATCAATTTTTGTACTATCGGCGGGTGTGCATGCGCCGACAACTAAGCCCATAAATAAGATGGGTACTATGTTCCTTAACTTCATTTTTATTTCCTTTTGAGCGATTTAAGTATCTGGCAATACATCCGGCTCACCGGGCCAGATTGTTATATGTTTGGTGTGCTCGTCTTCATCGACGTCAAGTTCGTGAACTGTTGCATTTTGCACGCTCATGCCTGCCCTGTGGATTGTATTTTTGTCGCCGCTGACCAGATAATGCCAGTCGGGCAAATCTTTGCCTTCGGCCAATAACCTGTAGGCGCAAGTACGGGGAATCCAGTGCAGTTTACTTACATTTTTCGCGGTTAGCTGTACGCAATCCGGCACATATAGTTTGCGGGTATCATAATTTTTACAGCGACATGTGCCCGCGTCAAGAAGTTTGCACCGGATATCTGTGACATAGATATTGGCATTATCCTCATCTTCCATGCGTAGCAGGCAGCATTTACCACAACCATCACAGAGGCTTTCCCATTCATCCTTGCTTATTTGGCTAAGGCTTTTGGTTTTCCAAAAGGGCTTAGTCATTAAAGAATTTTTTCCGTTGTCAAACTCATGCCGTATTCTTACCGCATTAAGATGAAAAACCAACTGGGCATTTAGCCTTTTAGACGTTAAAGGGGAGTATGGAGACATATCGAGCAGATATGAATGTTGTCAATGAAAACGGCGACAAGAAAAAACGCCGCTGGGTGTGGGGTGTTTTGCTGAGCCTATTTTTGATTGGAGCGGCCTCCTTTTTATCAGCACGAAGTTATTTACTGGACGGCCTGCCAGAACTACCAACCAAGCAATCAATGTGGGGGAAAAACCTACAACCCAACATTACCCTGTTGGACAGAGACGGTGCAGTGATTGGTCACCGTGGCCCTTTTTATGGACGCCCGCTTAAGCTATCTGAAATGCCGCCATGGCTACCAGATGCGTTTTTGGCCATAGAAGATCAGCGGTTTTGGGAGCATCCGGGTATAGACCGCAAAGCCATTTTTCGTGCTCTTATAGAAAACTCCAAAGCTGGAAAAAAAGTTCAAGGCGGTTCGACGCTGACCCAACAATTGGTCAAGAATATGGTTTTGACCCGTGAGAAAACGTATAAACGTAAATTCCAGGAAATGTGGCTTGCTTACAAAATGGAGCAAATGCTGTCCAAGCAAGAAATTCTGGAGCTGTATCTTAACCGAGTTGATCTCGGCAATCGGGCTTTCGGTGTTGAGGCGGCATCCCAACGACTGTTCGGGAAGTCTGCACAAGAAATTTCCTTGTCTGAAGCAGTGGTTTTAGCGTCTCTCCCAAAGGCACCGTCCACATACGACCCTATAAAAAACCCTGAGGCTTCTGCGGGCAGATCACGGTTAATTTTGCAAAGCATGATGGCCCAAGGCAAAATATCGCCTCAGGAACTGCAGGATGCTGAGTTGAAACCAGCCGCGTTGAAAATTGGGAAAAGTGGTTATCTGGATGAAAATAATCTTGGGCATGTATTTGATATGGTTGCCGAACAAGCAAAAGGCTTGATCGGCACACAGTCCGGGGATTTAATTATACACACTACGATAGATACGAAACTGCAAGTCTATGCGCTGAAAACTATTACGACGGTGGTGGATAAATTCCAACATACTAAAAAAGTTAGTGATGGCGCACTGGTCAGTATCGAGACTGAAACTGGTGCGATACGCGCACTTGTCGGTGGTCGCGATTATAATGAAAGCAAGTTCAACCGTGCTACACAAGCCTTGCGTCAACCGGGATCATCATTCAAAGCCTTCGTCTATGCCACTGCTCTCGAGGCTGGGTTTACGCCGGGTACAGTGCGTATTGACCAACCAACCACAATTGGTAGCGGTGAAACCGAATGGTCACCAAAAAATTACACACGCCGCTACCGGGGGCCCTTGACACTCCGCGAAGCCCTGAAGCTCTCCATAAATACTGTTGCCGCACAAGTGGCTGCCGAGGTAGGGCCTGATAAAGTTGTCGAACTGGCGAACAGGTTTGGCATTACCACAAAACTCGGCGCAAATTATTCTATCGCCCTAGGTTCTTCGGAAGTACACTTAATCGATATGACTGCCGCATTTATGGTGTTTGCCAATGAAGGGCTGAAACATCCGCCTTATTTAATAGATAATATTACGGATACAGCTGGTAAGAACCTGTTTACGCACAGAGTCCGCCCGTCAGAGCGCGTATATGCCCTGCCTTATGCTAGGCAAATGACCGGCATGTTGCGAGACGCTGTGGAAACTGGTACCGGACGCGGCGCCAAAATGGATGAACGGCAAGTAGCTGGAAAGACAGGTACATCACAGGATTACCGTGACGCTTGGTTCATTGGGTTTACCGCCGATTACACTACGGGTGTATGGATGGGTAATGATAACAACACACCCATGAAAAAAATTACGGGCGGGTTGTTGCCTGTCGATGCGTGGAAAATGTACATGCTCGAAGCCCACAAGGGTAAAAAACGTCGTCCCCTAAAAGCGCCCGCACCCCGCGTAGCAGATGCAGAAACGCGCGCGCTCATATCTTTTTACGAAACCCTGACCAAAAGGCTCACGCGAGAACGTAATTTGGCTAATGGGCAAGTGGCAAAGACCTCGGCACGCTCTGCCAATTAAGTATGGAAATTAAAACCTGAACACAAAGAATGCATGGTGAGAGGGGAAAGTTTGCAGGCTTGTATTTTAAACATGCTAGGCAATTGGATTGCTAGGAGAAATGTAATCCTGAGCTACATGAACGGCAGGTGTCGTAAGCTTAATGCGGTCATAACCTTAAATTAAGCTATATTTAATGTACAGATGGACAGTCTGTGTTTTGGTTTTGATGGATAAGCGATGCGTATGCAGAATGTTAGATTTGTAAGCCTGATTGCCGCTTGCTTCAGCTTGGTTGGAGTTTGGCAAATTGTGGCGGCGACAGACAATAAATCTTTGCCAAATGACGGTACCTATCTTGAAGCCATTGTGAAATCCTTTGAAGAATGCTCGGCCTTGTGTAAGGCAGACAGTGATACGTGCCGCGGGGCGCAATCTGTGCAACCGGATGTCACCAAGCCTGTGGTCATATGCCATCTTAATAATGGTTTTGGTGCCAACCCTTTGTTCCCGTCCGTACCACCGACACCCTTGAATGCGAATATGGCGCTGGCTGACCTCAATGATTACCGCCGCCAATACGGCTTAAGCCCAGTTATACTCAACTGTCAGCTTAGTGCCGCATCGAAAGTACACACAGATGATTTGGCGCGGCACGGTAATATGTCACACATAGGTAGTGACGGTTCCCTCCTGGGTGAGAGGATACAGAGACAGGGCTACGATTTTAGTATCGCTGCAGAGAATGTAGCCGTTGGACAAAACAGTTGGGATATAGTGTTTAAGGCTTGGCAAGATAGCCCCAGCCATAACGAAACCCTGCTGCGATCAGATGTAACAGACTTTGGGATTGCATTAGTGTATGAACCCAAAACAAAATACCAGACCTATTGGGCTATGGCGCTTGCTGCCCCGTTAGGGCAGCCGTAGATTTTTTACAGAGATACTGCTGTGCCGGAAACCACCAAAACTCATTAGCCAAACCTTCAATATGGTTAACATATCGCTAACGTCTCATTGGCATTCTATGGACTAATGATTCGCCCTTTTGGGTGTGGATATAGGAGGTTTGCATGCGCCGTATTTTTTTAACTATTGCTATTTTAGTTGGGGCGTTAATGTCACTGCCCGTTTTGAGCTTTGCAGCGGATCAATATGCCTACCGCGCCGGACAACCATATTTGAAAATAACCGCAAACAGCCATACCGAGTGTGAAGCTCAGTGCCGTGGTGATGCAGCCTGTCGGGGTTGGAATTTTATTAGGCCAAATCCGCGCTCACGTTCCGGTATTTGTGAGTTTAATGCGCGCCAAGCGGCGCCCGTGTCGAGCCCCATAAGTATCAGCGGAGAAATAAACACCCGTGTTGACCCGCTAATGAGCCGCGCAGTGCCTATGGCTAACGGAAACACGGTTCGCGTTGGTACACCAATCATGCCCAAGCCAGCCCCCAGCCGTGCCGTCTCAAAACCTCCGGTTAATATGATAACAAGAATTACACAACCTGTGCCAGCAGAGACAATCATAAGGGCCCCCATTCCGGTTGGCTTTAAGCCTGTTTCAGAGGTTAATTTACGGCCATTCACTGGCCCTATCCGGCCGCGCTCTATGACAAGAGAACAAATCTACCGTGAGCAAGCGCAAGCGGCGCAAAAACGGGCGGCTGGGCAGGCGCAAACGCGTGCTCAACAAGATCAAAATCGCGCCGTTATGGTAAATAGACCGCCGCAACAATTTGTGCCTACAATGTTGCAAACACCTAGAACACCCCAAATACCCAGAGTTCAGATGCCGCCAATGATACCAACAGCCGCACCGAACCAGCAGTCACTTTACGGTTCCTTACATGATGATTTGACCCAAAATATGACCCCTGTACCGCGCCCGCAAACTGCCCCTGATCAGATCAGTAATCCTGATGCACCCCTAGCTACAAGTCGTGCAATGCCGGTAATACCCGTACAAGCAGGCCAGCTCGGTTCTCCGGCAGTTCCGGGATTAGCTGGCGGGTAGTTTATTCGACTTTGCAACAACGGCTGWGACACCTTTGATGGTCAAGCGACCCCAAGCAAACATCACGAACACAACAAAAGAAACCGTAACTCCAAACAACAATGCGCTCGTAATTTTTTGGACATCRAAACCCAAAATAAYCAATACGGATTGTATGCCCGCCAAAGCAGTTATCCCGCTTAGGAAAGCCCAAAAACCTTTCCAGTAGAATCTCAATAACGGATTTTTATGCTTGAATTTAAGCGCCGGTAACCAGAACAATGCGGCAAAGCCTACCGTGATAAAAAACATAATGGTAGCTGCGGTATACTGTCCCAACATGGTACACTCCAAATGATAGTTTAATTTTCATCATTTGCGTTGCAAGCAAGAGGCCAATTAAGCTTGTTGCTTTGGAACCTGCTATTATAGTGCCGATAATTCTTGAGGATAAGACATGCCAGAAAACCATTCAAATAACCACATTGCCAACCAACGTCACTTGTTCGACATGCCGGACGATATTGCTTATTTGAACTGTGCCTATATGGGGCCTCTGATGAAGTCTGCTGTGCAAGCGGCAGAGACAGGCATCCGGTATAAAATCCAACCATGGACTTATGGTGGATCCAGTTTTTTCACCTACACGGAACAGCTCCGAGAATTGGCCGCTAAAATGGTCAATACCAAAAGCGATAATATGGCGTTGGTGCCGTCTGCCAGTTACGGCATACAGGTTGCTGCTAATAATCTTCCTTTGAGCAAAGGCGGGGAAATATTGGTCATTAAGGATCAATTCCCTTCCCATGTGTATCCGTGGCGCGTAAAAGCCAAAGCTTGCGGCGGCAAGATAGTGACGGCTGAACGCCCAGATAACGGCGACTGGACGGCAGCCGTTTTACGAACCATCAGCCCGCGCACAGAAATTCTGGCACTGCCAGCGACCCATTGGGCAGATGGAGGATATCTAGATTTGGAAATTATCGGTAAGGCTACGCGAGATATAGGTGCGAAGCTGGTGCTCGATTTGACCCAGTCCCTTGGCGCTATGCCGTTTGATGTCAATACCGTGCGCCCGGATTTCATGGTTGCCGCAGGGTATAAATGGCTGCTGGGGCCTTATACTTTGGCCTATTTGTATGTTGCGGCCGAATGGCAGGGCGGCGTGCCGCTTGAGCATAACTGGATGAACCGTAAGGGTTCTGAAGATTTCGCAAGGCTCGTCGATTACCAAGACGAGTTTCAGCCGGGTGCTAGACGCTTCGATATGGGCGAGAAATCCAACCCCGGGCAGGTCATGGCTGCTTGTGCTGCGCTTAACCAATTGTTGGACTGGGGTGTTGCGAATATTTCGGCTACATTGGGTGCCCGAAATTCCCGTATGGCAGATCATGCCCGACAACTCGGATTGCGTGTGGTGGACGATAAATTTCGTTCGCCCCATTATGTTGGCCTAGAGTTTAGCGGTGGCGTACCAGACGGGTTGGCCGAAAAATTGGCCGCAGATAATATATTTGTATCCGTGCGCGGTAATTCAGTACGCGTAACCCCGCATCTCTATAACACAGACACTGATATTGACCGCTTGTTTGATGCACTGGGCTGTGTTACGTCCCGCCCATGAAATTTGGCCAAGTGAAATGTATAATGCTTATAAGCATACGAATTAGTAGCCCGGTTACCTAAAGAGGTGCCGGGATATTTGTGGCCCCTAAATAGCTTATAAGGTGGCTTAAAGGTTAACACTTCCATTTTAAAGATTTTTCCATGACTGATTCTCCAAATAACAATGAAGATGCCCGCGATTACCGCGAAACTTTATTCTTACCAAAAACCGGTTTCCCTATGCGGGCAGGACTGCCGCGCAAGGAACCTGAATGGCTGGCCCATTGGGATAAAATAGATTTGTATAATACACTGCGTAAGCAGTGCGCGGACAAACCGACCTATGTTCTGCACGACGGCCCGCCTTATGCCAATGGCCATATTCATATCGGTACGGCCATGAATAAAATCCTGAAAGATATTGTTGTCAAAGCCCAGCAAGGCCTTGGTTATAATGCCAATTATGTACCAGGCTGGGATTGCCACGGCTTGCCCATTGAATGGAAAGTCGAAGAAGAATTTCGTGGTAAAGGCCGCACCAAAGACCAAGTACCGGGCAGTGAATTTCGCTCGCGGTGCCGCGAATATGCGGGTGAATGGCTCGGTGTGCAGAGGGAGGAATTTAAACGCCTCGGCGTGATAGGCGATTGGGATCATCCCTACAAAACCATGGAGTTTAAATCCGAATCTATCATCTGCGGTGAACTTTTAAAAATAGCAAATTCCGGTCAATTATATCGTGGTTCAAAACCAATCATGTGGAGCCCCGTAGAACGCACTGCCTTAGCCGAAGCCGAAGTGGAATACGCAGACCGCAGAGCGACGCAGATATATGTTAAATTTCCTGTTCGATCTGTTTTCCACTTTGCGCATGAATCCGAAGAAGATCGCAAGGTTGTTGATATTATTTCAAGCCGATATGTTGGTAGTTCAATAGTAATTTGGACGACGACCCCATGGACAATTCCAGCAAATAGGGCGATTGCGTACTCACCAAAATTAAAACAGCAAGAGGGTTACGTTAAATACAATCACTATCGTGTTGATGAAATTGATGCGGATTTACCTTATGAACCTTGGTCAAAGGTTGGCGACAAGCTAATTCTAGCCGAAAGCTTATCTGAAAGCGTTCGGAAAGCTGCTGGAATTGCTGAGAATGGCCTAACATTGCTTGAAGAGGAAATTAACGAAGCTTTAGATAGGCTTTTATGTGCGCATCCTCTCAAGGATATGGATGGCGCAGAAGGAAAATTTGATTTTGATGTACCTTTGCTTCCTGGCCATCACGTGTCCGCAGACGCGGGTACTGGGTTTGTGCATACAGCACCCTCCCATGGTGACGATGACTATATAGTATGGAATGTATGGCATGCTCATCGGGTAGAAGCAAATATCGACCCTATCGTTCCCATGACCCTCGATGACGATGGTTGTTATACGGACATCATGCCGGAACGCTTGCAAGGTCTGGATGTTATCCGCACCAGCGGCAAGAAGCGCGGGCAGGACGGTAAGGCTAATCCCGAAGTCTTGAAAGCCCTGATGGAGTGCGGCAATCTTTTGGCGCGCGGTATCACCATGCTGCGCGATGCTCATAGCTGGCGCTCCAAAGCTCCGGTTATCCGCCGCGCCACGCCGCAGTGGTTTGTCTCTATGTCCAAAAATGACCTGCGCGGTAAAGCGCTGGCCGCCATCAAGGACACCACATGGTATCCGGCGCGGGGTGAAAACCGCATCCGCGCTATGGTCGAAGACAGACCCGATTGGCTGATTTCCCGTCAACGCAATTGGGGTGTGCCGATCACTTTGATAGTAGACACGGATGGTCGCCTACACACCGAACGCGATGATGCAGACGCTATAAATGCCCGCATCCTTGCCGCCGTAGAAGCGCAGGGTGTGGATGGTTGGTTCGACACATCACTGGAAACTTTCATGCCAGAAGACAACGAAGGTTGGACGAAGGTAACCGATATTCTCGATGTCTGGTTTGACAGCGGTTCGACCCATGCGTTCTGTCTTAAGCAACGCGACGATTTAACAGACCGTGCTGATCTTTACCTTGAGGGTACAGACCAACATCGCGGCTGGTTCCAAAGTTCGCTCCTCGAAAGTTGCGCCAATTACGGTGAAGCGCCTTACAAGGCCGTGCTAACCCACGGATTTGTCATGGCTGAAGATGGTCGCAAGATGAGTAAATCCCTCGGCAATACCATCGCGCCCGAGCAAATCATCCGCCAATACGGCGCCGATATTTTGCGTTTGTGGGTAGCGAGTTCCGACTTCACCGACGACCTTAGGATTGGTGACGAAATCATCAAAACTGCCGCCGATGCCTACCGTAAACTGCGCAACACTTTGCGTTATATGATCGGTGCGCTGGACGGTTACGAGGAAGCTGATGCGGTGGATTACGCCGATATGCCGGCGCTAGAGCAATGGGTGTTGCACAGATTGTCCGAACTGGACGCTCTGGTGAAAGCCGCCTACAAAACCCATGATTTCAAGAAAGTTTATACGGCCCTGTTTAATTTTTGCACCAACGATCTGTCGGCTTTCTATTTTGATATTCGCAAGGACGCGCTCTATTGTGACCCCCTAGACAGCACCAGACGCCGCGCTTGCCGCACCGTTATGGACCAGCTGTTTAACCGTCTGACATTATGGCTCGCGCCAATTCTCAGCTTCACTATGGAAGAGGTTTGGCAGACACGGCATGAAGATGCAGACGGTTCCGTTCATTTGCACGAGTTTCCTGTGAACGAAGATACATGGAGCAATGAAAGTTTAGCTAAACATATGGAAGCGCTACTAGCTTTCCGCTCCCGGGTTTCAGAAACAATTGAACCTTTGCGCAAAGACGGTGTTATCAAGTCTAGTCTCGAAGCCCGTGTTCACGCACCTGCGGAATCTAGTTTGACCGCTGCGCTAACAGCGCT
The DNA here is from genome assembly GCA_002732685.1 of Robiginitomaculum sp. Next base: position 38,233 of record NVRS01000004.1, on the reverse strand, counting down.
CAACATAACCCGCAAAGACGTCTATCCCGACCCGGCGGCTCCGGTGGATACATTGGCAGATTATCTTATCGTCAGTGAATGTGATCTATCTGGCGTTATACCTACTGGGGTGGACGGCGTTGCGATTGAAGACTTAAAAGCTGACGGTTTTACTAAATGTGAACGCTCTTGGAAATATTTCAAAGCCAAAGACGGAGCAACTATCACCCCGCGCGATGTAGTGGCTACGGAGCAATGGGATACGAAGAATGCAAAGTAGCCAACCTCACATTCCGCTCATACCCGCGCAGGCGGGTATCCAGTTGGATATCTATCTGGATTCCCCTCTACAGGGGAATGAGCGGAGTTTAAGTTATGCCTAAGTTGAGTAAAAATCTTTGGCTCTACGGCGGGGTTTTATCTGCTGTAATCGTTGTTTTTGATCAACTTTCCAAAGCTTGGGCGCTGAAAAAATTTGGTGTGCCTCACAATATTTGTGCACTTAACCCATTTCCGGGCAAAGAGATCGAAGTCTCACCCGTGTTTGATCTGGCACTTGTTTGTAATCAAGGTGTGAGCTTCGGTATGTTCCGCGAACATGCGGATATTGGCCGTTATGTTCTGACAGTTTTTGCCGCCGTTATGTGTGTGGTTCTACTGGTATGGCTTAACAAGGAAAAAGATAAGCTCACGAAATTCGCACTGGGACTAATTATCGGCGGTGCTATTGGCAATGCAATTGACCGGGCTTTGTACGGCGCGGTGACAGATTTTCTCAATTTCGGTGATATCGGTTTCAAATGGGTGTTCAATGTAGCCGATAGTGCCATTAGCTGCGGTGTTGCGGGCTTGCTGATTGCAATGTTTTTACAAAGCCGGGCTGAAAAATCTGCACAAAAATCAACATAAGTTAACTTGGCATCTCGGTTTTTATTCGTTACAAGCCATTAAATTTAGTTTGCATTCAAAAAACTTAGATTGAAATATTAGGAATTAATAATGACATCACGTAATTTTCTATTGGCTGGCCTCGTCGGTGCCGCACTTCTCAGCACTGGTTGTAGCACGGCAGGCCGTGCTCTTGGCATGTCAAAGACCTCCCCTAATGAATTTAATATTTTGACCAAGCCGCCACTTGTTGTGCCGCCTGAATATAACTTGCGCCCACCACGTGAAGGCGAACTTAATGTCGAAGAAAAATACGCAACGGTTGCAGCGCGTAAGGCTCTGCTCGGTGAAATAGATCCGGCTAAACCTACCCAAGGTGAAGCGGTGTTAATTGCCAAAGCGGGCGGCGGTAAAGCTGATCCAGCCATACGCGTTATTATTGATGGACAAAATTCTATTGAGCGTAAAAACCGTGGTTTTGCTGACCGCATCTTATTTTGGAAAGACGGCAAAGCTATCGGTCTTGACGGCACGCCGCTTGATCCAGACGAAGAAGCCCGCCGCCAAAAAGCCGTGCAATCAGCTACGGGCGGTAAACCAGTAGAGATCAAACGTCGTCCCGGCGGTGCGAAGCTTCCTGGTCTATAGACGGCTTCCTCTCTTTTCTATCGTTTGTTTTCTATCAACGCTTTTTTCTATCGACCCTAGCGCATCACCGCGCTAGGGTTTTTTCATGTCAGAGCCAACCCCAACGATTCGCAGATTACCTCAACACACCATCAACCGCATTGCGGCTGGCGAAGTTGTTGAACGCCCGGCCAGTGTCATCAAAGAATTGGCGGAGAACGCGCTCGATGCCGGTGCAACACAAATAGATATCCGCTATGAAGCGGGCGGGCGGCGTAGCCTCAGTGTTACGGACGACGGCAAAGGCATGACAAAAGCTGAGTTGCTGTTGTCTATAGAACGACATGCTACATCGAAATTGTCGCCAGATAGCGACGGGAAATGGGATCTGCTCAATATTGCTAGTATGGGGTTTCGCGGTGAAGCCTTGCCGTCCATTGGTTCGGTTTCGCGCTTAACAATTACTACGCAAATTATGAACGACGAGTCTGCGTGGGAGTTAAGCGTAGACGGTGGTGAGCTATCAGGGCCAAGACCTGCACCGCGTTTTGGTTTGTCAGGTACTCGTGTAGATGTGCAGGATTTGTTTTACGCCACGCCCGCGCGGCTGAAATTCCTCAAGACCGAACGCTCTGAAAGCATGGCTATATCCGACATGGTCAAACGTCTCGCTATGGCGCGTGCCGATGTTGGGTTTACCCTACACAACGGAACACGGGCTACGCTTTCCTTGCCGCGTGAGGGGAATAATGAGGAGGGGCGGTTAAAGCGTCTTGCCGATATTCTCGGACATGATTTTAGCGATAATGCACTGGCGATTGACGCAGAACGCGACGGTATAAAATTGACAGGATTTGCCGGATTGCCAACATTTTCGCGTGGTTCCAGCACACATCAATATTTGTTTATTAATGACCGTCCGGTGAGGGATAAACTTCTTTATGGTGCAGTACGCGGGGCTTATCAGGACTTTCTGGCACGAGGTCGCCATCCTGTGGTGTCGTTATATGTTGAGATCGACACGCAATATGTCGACGTCAATGTGCATCCTGCCAAAACCGAAGTCCGGTTTCGTGATCCTGCTATCGTGCGCGGACTTATTGTCGGTGCGCTTCGTCATGCGCTCGCCGGAGCAGGGCATAGAGCTTCGACCACCACAAGCGCCTATGCGTTAGGACGGGCCCAAGTGGGCGGGACATTAGGGGCACACCGTTCCAATTTTGGCAATTACCAAACGCCGCCAATTCCGGACACCGAGACACAGCCTTTGATAGACGGGTTCTCTGCGCAAGTCGAAGAGGCTCCAGAGTATTTTGTCCCAACCCAAGAGCAGCCACAGCCTACACCCCAAGACTTTTCTGACCATCCCCTCGGCGCGGCGCGGGCGCAATTGCACGAAACTTATATTGTTGCGCAAACGGTTGACGGAATGATTATTGTCGATCAACACGCTGCCCATGAACGACTGGTTTATGAGCGCATGAAAAAAGCTATGGCGGACAAAGGCGTCGAGCGGCAAGCTTTGCTCATTCCAGATATTGTTGACCTGGGTGAGGGCGATGCGCAACTTGTGTTGTCCCGTGCGGACGAGCTTTCAAAAATGGGTTTAGCCATTGAACCGTTTGGTGTCGGTGCCGTTTGTGTACGTGAAACACCGGCTCTGCTCGGCGAAATGGATGTACAGGGATTGCTCAGAGATTTAGCCGACGACCTACGCGATACTGACGAGACGCTTTCGTTAAATGAACGCTTTGAACATGTTTGTGGCACTATGGCTTGTCATGGTTCCGTTCGTGCCGGTCGCCGCCTCAATGCCCAAGAAATGAACGCACTTCTACGCCAAATGGAAACTACCCCCCATTCAGGCCAATGTAACCACGGCCGTCCGACATATGTGGAGTTAAAACTTGCAGATATTGAAAGGCTGTTTGGGAGACGTTGAAGGGTTATTGCAAAAATACCGAAACGGTTTTAGCGGCGTTACTTGGTGCTAATATTCCGAAATTGCCATCCCGTAACATCCCAGTAGCCTCGATTAAACTCCCATAGGCATTTGTGGCAAGGCGACCGCCTACTGATAAGCGGGCGGCGCCTGCTTGAGCGAAGTCTTGTTGAGAGTGCTGGACTAAATTGCCAAGGATCAACACATTTACTGGTTTGCTGACTGCACTACAAACTTTGTGCACAGTGTCTAGGTCTGGCAAGCCGGGAGCAAACAGTATGTCTGCACCTGCGGATTCGAAAGCTTGCAAGCGTTCTATGATATCGTTTAAATCAGTAGTGCCGTGTAGCAGGCCATCAGCGCGGGCGGTGAGAATAAAGCCATTTTCTGATTTTTTGGCCTCCTCTACGGCGGCTTCCATACGTTTTACCGTATCGGATAATGTGTAGATAGGGTTGCTAGGGTCGCCAGTTGTGTCTTCGATGGAGCCGCCGCAAAGATTGGATTTTGTCGCCCAGATAATGGTCTGTGCAACTTCTTCGGGTGCGTCGCCAAATCCGTTTTCCAAATCAGCACTCACAGGAATATCCACGCAATCTGCCAAAGCAGTAGCATGTCGCAGAGCTTCACCGCGCGTCACCCCGTAATCATGTCGACCTAATGTCCATGCAAACCCGGAACTAGTTGTGGCGAGAGCGGAGAAACCGAGGCCTTCTAGGACACGCGCAGAGCCTTCGTCCCACGGGTTGGGAATGATGAACGGATTGCCGGGTTTGTGTAAGGCAAGGAAAGCTGCCGTTTTGGTTTTTTGTGATGTCATGGTAGAACTCCTTGCGCTCAGTATAATATATTTTGTTAAGATAACAAAGGCAACCCGGGATGGTGGAAATTGCTTAAATTTAAACGGGGATAAGGTGTAGTGACAACCTGCGGTATTTTGTCCTATTATGGGATAATAGATTGAAATAATGGAAAGGTAGTTTATATTGTTGCACGGCTGAGATCAGCCATCACCATTTTTACTAACCGTAGGGAATTTACCATGGATAAGCCGCTTGATAAAACGGGAACAAAATCTGTGTCATCATTAGCTAAAAATTTGGGCCGTAAGCCCGCCGATAAAACTGTGACAAACACGTCGTTATCGGGGAAGAAAATTGCTTTAAGCCCTCTGGACGAACAGGGCGATGTTAAATCTGCTAGTACAGCTATCCGCGAAGCCTATGAAAACGGCGAGTATCCTTATGCGGAACGGGTTAAGGCAAAAGATTACGAGAAGCAAAAACGTGCTTTGCAGGTCGAATTGCTGAAAGTGCAAAAATGGGTTGAGGATACAGACCAAAAAATCATTCTGATCTTTGAGGGGCGTGACGCTGCCGGTAAGGGTGGGACGATCAAACGGTTTATGGAGCACTTGAATCCTCGAAAGGCTCGTGTTGTGGCTTTGAATAAGCCAACTGATATTGAACGCCATCAATGGTATTTTCAACGCTATGTCAATAATTTGCCGACGGCAGGCGAAATGGTGTTTTTTGACCGTTCATGGTATAACCGTGCCGGTGTTGAGCGGGTTATGGGTTTTTGCGAACCAGGTGAATATCTGGAATTTATGCGCCAGACCCCCGAATTTGAACGCATGTTAGTGCGCTCCGGTATTCGTATTTTTAAATTCTGGTTCTCAGTGACGCAAAATGAGCAGTTGCGCCGTTTTAAATCCCGCGAGCTTGATCCGCTCAAGCAATGGAAATTGTCTCCGGTTGATAAAGCATCTCTCGATAAGTGGGATGATTACGCTGAAGCTAAAGAGGCAATGTTCTTCTACACAGATACGGCAGACTCGCCGTGGACGATCATCAAATCTAACGATAAAAAACGTGCCCGGTTAGAGACCATGCAATATGTGCTCGATACCCTGCCATACCCTGATAAAGACACAAGTGTCGTAACAGGAGCAGACCCGCTGATCGTGCGCGGCACAAAACATGTCATAAGCAATTCGGATCATATTTTAGGCACAAGCCTGCATCCGGATATGCGCAAGGGGTAAGAGCTAGTTACCTGCCAGCCCCATAAACACAACTTTGGCAGCGCCCCATTTGCGGGTGTCGTGGATTTCGTAGCCGCGTAGGTTGGGTTCTTCGTCTTTGCCCATCTCGTAGATTATGACAGCGCCGTCCGCGATGAGGCCTTGTTCACCCAGCTTGCGTAAAACTGGCCGCGCTAGTTTTTTGTTGTAGGGCGGGTCTAGGAAAATGTGAGTGAATGGCCCCCTTAGGTTGTTCGGCTCTATGCGCAGTTTTGTAGCATCGCGGCGATGGAGGCGGGTAACGCCGCCTAATCCCATAGTGGTCGTATTTTCGCGAATGGCGGCGCGGGCTTTTGGTTCTGTTTCTACAAACAGGCAAAACTCTGCGCCGCGCGATAGGGCTTCTAGGCCAAGAGCGCCAGAACCGGCAAAAATATCTATGACAGTGGCACCGTCCATAGCGGGCGCCCATGGGGCGGATTTCAAAATATTGAAAATGCTTTCACGCGCTTGATCAGACGTCGGTCGTGTAGTTTTTCCGCTAGGCGCCGTGATGTTACGGCCTCTGTTTCTACCGCCGACGATTCGCATTGTTTGCTCCTGGTTTTGTAGTTTCTGATCTGCGCGTTCCTTTTTTGCCCTTATAGTTGGATTTCATTTTGGCTTTGCCCTTTAAGGTGCCAGCTGGGCGTTCTTTGGGTATGTCTACCAGATGACCTAATTGATCACGCAGTACTTTGGGTTTAATCTCTTCGACTTTACCGCGCATCAAATCACCTAATTGAATGGGGCCGTAAGAGATGCGGATTAGACGGTTGACTTTAAGGCCTATTGTTTCCAGTGCGCGGCGAACTTCACGGTTTTTACCTTCGCGGATGGTGATACTGATCCAGGCATTGGTACCTTGTTGTTTGTCCAATGTGGCTTCGATAGGGCCAGTTTGAATGCCGTCAATTTTCACGCCGTGTTTAAGCTTATCTAATTGGGTTTGGGTGGGCTTGCCATAAGCGCGGGCGCGGTATTTGCGAGCAAACCCAGTTCTGGGCAGCTCTAATTTACGGGCTAACTCTCCGTCATTGGTCAAGAGGAGTAAACCTTCTGAGGTCATATCCAACCGTCCAATAGAAATAACGCGGGGCAAGTCTTTGGGTAGGTTCTCAAACACGGTTGGCCGTCCACCGGGATCATTATGCGTTGTCAATAATCCGACTGGCTTGTGATAACGCCACAGGCGGGGTGATTGTTTGGCTTCTATAGGTTTGCCGTCCACCAAGATTTTTTCGTGGCCCGTTATCAAAAAGGCAGGCGTAGTTAAGAGCGTACCGTCAACAGATATTCGTCCGGCTGCAATCATACGCTCGACTTCTCGGCGTGAAGCTATACCAGCCCGCGCCAATACTTTGGCAATGCGCTCGCCCTTTTGGGAGCTTTTTGTAGCAAGTTTCTTATTGTCGTTGTGCGGCACTTGACCATTCCTTTAATTTCGAGCAATCCATATACATGAATTTTRAAAATGACGAACACTATATGCGCCAATGTATAGAGCAAGCGCAAGCGGCAAGTGGGCGCGGTGAGGTACCCGTTGGTGCATTGATACTCGACCCCAAATCTGGCGAAGTGATTGCGCGCACTGGTAATGCTCCAATTGGGATTTGCGACCCAACGGCCCATGCCGAGATTTTGGCGCTTAGGGATGCGGCGTATAAAGTTGATAATTACCGACTGAGCGGGTTAACGCTTTATGTAACATTGGAACCATGCACTATGTGTGCAGGTGCAATTGCCCACGCCCGTATTAGCCGCGTGGTTTATGGCGCTTTCGACCCCAAAGGCGGAGCAGTGGAAAATGGAGTGCGGTTTTTTGAAACTCCGTCCTGTCATTCCAAGCCTGAAATTACCTCTGGCGTGCTAGCGCAAGAATGCGGACAAATGCTCAAGGATTTTTTTAAGGTGCGTCGCACCCGGCGTTAATGTAGCCTAAAACGTCCCACTCACATTGAAACGTAGGGTCTGGCCAAAATTGCGGCGACTCGTTTCAATGATATCAATTTGGCCCAAGTCTCTACGATTTGTGAATAACTGGCGATCGTTAACGTCCTTGCTATTTAGAATATTTACGATTTCGGTTTTTAGTTTTAATCCCAGAATATTTTTGTGCTCGATAAATGCTGACAATTTGGGCTTTGATTGGATTTCACCGCCCGATGGAGAATTGATTGTATCCAAACGAAAAGTCAGCGACCTGCTAATGTCAGAAATAGTCCCGCCGTACGCCAAGTCGGTTCCCTTAATATCATGGCGTAAACCAATCTCCCAAAACGTAATTTTATCTCTATTGAGCCGCCGTACACGGCCTGTCAGAGGATCGTCGACACTTGATTTGCGCAGGTCCAATGTTGTGTCTAACTGTACACCGTCAAGACCAAAGGCCTCGCCTTTTAGTGTAGCATCTATGTCTATGCCGTAGCGGCGGGCGCTATCAATATTGCCAACCGCATCGCCGTTTGTGCCGACTGGAATACGGTCGACAAGATCTGATATAAAATCTGCATAGAGCCGAACCTTTATGATGTTACCTTTGGTAAACATTTTTTCAAATTCGACTTCACTGGCCCAAATTTGCTCCGGTACAAGATTGGCATTGCCAGTATTGGATAATTCATCGCGCAGGCTGACTGAGGAAATGAAATCGTTAAAATTGAGTTGGCCAACTTCACGGGCAATCCGCGGGCGCACGGCGAAATTATCATTTACCTTATAGCTAGCCTGAATGAAGCCTTTTGGCCTGAAAAAACTACGCTGCAAACTTTGGGCGCCGTTTTGGGAAATTTGCGAGTACTCAAATCCGACGGAGGTTTGGATATCCATATTAGATGAAATTTTCCACGTATGCGCCAAGGTCGCTTCGCCGCGTTTTTCGCTGACAATGGCACTGCTGCCGCTGAGAGGGATATCAATAAATTGTCCACTAGGAATATCTAAAATCTGCAAACCACCATTTGCGTTGAGGCGGTTATAGGCGCCTTCAAAGCTGACCTGCCAATTTTGCGCCTTATGGTCGGTCCAGCTATATTCCGAGCGCAATATGGTTTCGCTCGATTTGTTATCAGTTGAAAAACGAGTTTCATCAATTATATTACTGCCGCTTAAGGTGATGAATTTTGCACGAGAGGGACTATCCAAATATCGGGCAACACCGATAATTTTTAGTGTACCGTCAAGAAATTTAGGCCCGAAGGGAAAAGCATAATCTGCACCAATTTCAGCACGAAAGTTATCTTGACCATTGCTAAAACTTGTCTGGTTATTATCACCACGCGCATCAAAGGCTGTGTGGCCGGAGAATTCAGTAATATCAAAGTTGGCTTTGCTAAGCTCGGCATTTAGGTTGAAAACATGGTCGGGACGTGGTGTCCAGCTGACACTGGTTGCCAACGTAGGTGTGTCATTACTAAAGCTGGAAACTTCATCACGGGTTTCGATGAGTGTGCCGTCGGTCAGGCTGCGAAATTCAAGTCCACGATTGCCGAACCGAAATGCCCCGTTTTTCAATGAAAGTGACCATTGAAATTCGCCAGTATTTCCAGAAACATTGATTTCCCCGCCGAGTAAATTTGGCTTAAGATGTTTGCGAAACCCCGGCGTCCACTCCCAATTGCCATTAATTGTCGTAGTTTTGTAGACTACATTGGCGACCTGTCCCGATAATCCAGGAATGTCTAGACGGGCACCGTCTAGTATTTCAATGCGTACAACGCTTGTAGCGTTTATACGCGACAGTCTATCGTTGGCGCTGGTTTTGCCGGAAATTCGTTTGCCGTTGATCAGTACATTCGCACCGCCCTGACCCAACCCGCGTTTGGTGTTGCCCCCGCCGGATATAGAAAACCCTGGAATTTGTACGGCCATATCAAGTGCAGTACGTGGAGCATATTGCGTGAAATAACCCGGAACGTATGTCTCGATGTTTGCTGTGTTGTTAGCGGTTGGAATAACTTCCTGAGTATAGGCATTTTGGAAACACCCAAAGGCAGTGATGAGTGTAAGCGCCGTGCTGGTGCACAAATGTGTGTTTAATAATTTCAAAGCTAACCCTCAGGAATATTATGCTATTAGTAAAGAGGCATACCTATGGGTTAGTTTTGGAAAAGAAAAGTAAACAAAATGTCATCTGGCACTAGTTTGGGTTAAGAATGTATCATTGACCACTAGGCGGAATAGTGCGGTGGTAGGAGCGGATTAGAAAGTTCCGCTCAGTTGAAGACGGTATGTGAGATCAAATTCGCGGGTGCGATCTTCAATACGTATCAGATTGACTCGGCCATTGTCATAGACCTCGCGGCGAAAATCATCGCTAGCATCAAATAGGTTGCCTAATGTGAACCTGGCTTTCATACCAAAAACGTCTTTGTGTTCGATGAACGTTTGTCCCCAGGGGCCTGCAAATGTAAATTGGTTGATCGTTGATATACGGAAGCTTTGAGCGCGTCTGAACTGATCTGCAAACACCCCCCAAGCCCAATCCGAGTTCGGGATGTCATGGCGAAACTCGGCGGCCCAATAAGATTTAAAATCATTGTTGATGCGCCGGTCAAAGCCCTGGATAGGATCTTCAATGGACGAGTCTCTAAGATTAAGCGTTAAATCAAACTGGGTGCCTTTATAACCCCATTTATCACCTTTAATGGTGGCGGATAAATTCATACCGTATTGGTGAGCACTGTCGACATTGCCAACGGCATCACCAACAATAAGGGTTGGATCAACATCGTCAAAAACGGGAATACGGTCAACACGGTCCGATATTAATCTGCCGTAAAATTCTGCCTTAAATGTATTGCCRTCTCCAAAGCYTTTATCAAATTCGATTTCRCCGTTCCAGCTTTGTTGBGGTAYGAGATTTGYATTTCCYGTYSTATCCAGATTGTCYTGYAARCTRACCGAWGARATRAAATCRAAGAAACTWARYTGKCCYACRTCRCGTTCTATTTTGGTGGTGATYGTCAAWKYATCWKTYGGYTTATARGTSGCAGAGACGAAACCYTTMGGYCKGAAGAAGCTACGGGTCAGTCCGGTATTTTGTGAAATTTGTGAATAWTCTGCRCCRCCYGATGCYTGCAMATTCCAYTTGYCCGAWARCTTRCGAGARTGGGTMAGGGTMGCYTCGGCRCGYTTTTCYTCAACCCGCGAAGTGGCACCRTCAAGCKGTTCATCGACGAAATYYCCGCCYGCATCCAAGAGYAATAAAYTGGATTCRATATCAAGAACGTTAAGYACRCCCTCCACCCCAATTTGCCAGTCACGRTCATCRCTTGGCTTCCARGAATATTCGGTACGGCCAATCAATTCCGACTCGTCTGCRACCCTGAAAAAACGTGAACCRTCCGTTTGCCCAAGCACAGGATCAAATACGTCAAAACGCGATACTGTTGGAGAATGTTCAAACCTGTAATAGCCAATGAGTTTTAGCTTACCGTTTTGCTCCTTCTTTAAAAAAGGCAATTCATAATCGATATCAATGCTGCCGTTTTCCTCGTCCTCGGCTCGGGTAAATAATGTCTCTTGTGTTGTGCCCGCCGCGGTGATGGCAGTTCGCTTGGAAACTTCTCGTCCGTTAAAATTAAACTGGTTATATTTTAAATTCAAATTGGCGGTGTGTTCCTCTTTGGGTTTCCAGGTAATATCGGCGGATACACCGGGCTCGTCGCCGTAAAATTGACCGTCTTCATAACGTGTCTCGAACAAAACGCTATTTGCATCCGTCTGGGTTTCAGGGCCGCGGTTGCCGTTGCGAAACGGATTGCTCTCTGCGGTAAATGACCAGGCTAGTTTACCCGTTTCGCCAGAAACAGTTGCTTTGCCGCCGAGTAAGTTCGGTTTTATTCGGCTGCGCAATTCACCCCGCCATTCCCATGTGCCAGATATCCCTGTAGTTTTGGTGGTAATATTAGCGACTTGCCCTGAAAGACCGGGAATATCCAAAGATGTGCCGTCGACAATTTTGATGTTGACGACATTTTTTGCATTGATACGGGAAAGTTGATCTCGTGCGTTGGTTTTTCCGGAAATACGGTCTCCATTGAGTAGGATATTGGCGCCGCCGTTTCCAAGACCTCGTTTGCCAATATCACCAGAATCGATTTTAAAGCCCGGTATGCGGCTTACCATGTCCAGTGCTGTGCGGGGTGCGAAGGCTTCGAAATAAGCAAAGTCGAAATCCTTACCACAACATTTTTCTTTTGTGTCTGATGTTGCATTGGCAACAGGTATTTCCACAGCGCTATCATTACTGTCCATGGCATTCGCAGTAGTGTTTAGAGTGAGGGCTACCAGCCCACCAAAAAGGGTGGTTTTGAAATTTTTCATTTTATGATCCTTTATGTGCCTGTGTAGAGGCACCTAAATATTATTGTATTTATTGGTTATTGTTGTGGGTGAAAGAGCTGTTATGTCCGTCACCTTTTTGGCTTATGTGTAGATAGCCTGGCTTGATAACAATTTTCTGCACATCACTTTTACGGTCAATGTAATCAGAAACTATGTTGCAATATTTGTCTTTATCTGCTTTGGCTAATCGTTTGCTGTTGATGAAAATATCCGTGGGCGTCATTTTAATAGTGACTTTGCTGTTGTCGGATTTCATATAGCCGTCAGCTTTAAGAACGGGAGTTAATCGGTCGCGCATAGCGTAATACTTCTTTTGCTGAATGCTGGCTTCCTTGCGCCCCATCTCACCTTGAACGCGGCCCATTTCGCCCTGCAAGCGTCCAAGCTCACCTTGTAAACGACCAAGATCACCCTGCCCACGGCCACTGATGCCTTGAATGTGGCCAATTCTGCCTTGTAAGCGACCTATCTCGCCATAAATACTGTCAATTTCTCTTTGAGACATGCTAGGATTGTTGTGGAGTTTTAATTTAATGTCCGCCTGCTTTTTAGCAATATCACGTTCGCGGCCTGCTTCATCCCTAGCTAAATCTCGCGTTTTATTGGCAATTTTACGTTCTATTTTTGCGATATTATTTTTAATATCTTTAATGCGGCGTCCTTCCTTACGGGTTTTGTGAGTGAGCATGGCCTCTTCGCGTACTTCTTCTGCCCGTTCCAAGGCTTCTTCTCGCTGTTCCATTGCGCGCTCGCGGGCTTCCTCTGCGCGATCAAGTGCGGCTTCACGCTGTTCCTCAGCACGTTCCAAAGCTTCTTCGCGTTGTTCCATTGCACGTTCGAGAGCTTCTCCTGCCCGTTCAAGCGCAGCTTCACGTTTTGTAGTAGCGCGCTCTATTTGCTCTTCGGTTGTCGAAAGTACCCGATCGTTTGTCCAATAATTAACCGCGCTAGCTGTTGTTGGCGTAACAAGGGGTGTTGGCGGCACTGGTGGTGTCGGCATAACAAATGACCTTGTGAAGCCGTTTGTATCAACACGGTACCAGCTGTCGCCTATCTCCATATAACGTTTGCCGTTTTTCTTTTTGACGACATAGCTTTTTCTGTCCTTTGCCCCGTTTCTAAAATAGACGCTATAGGCGTATTTGGATGGGTATTCTTTGCCGTTTATAGTGTCGGTGCCGTTGCCGTCTGTACTAAAGTCAAATGAAGTTGCCGTATAGGTTTTGCCTTTTACGGATATTTCCTTCTTCTTTTTCTTCTTCACAACACTCTTCTTCTTCACAGCACTGCCCCAAGCATCAAGTTTAGGTGTTGCAGCTCCTGCTAGCTCATCCCAATCAGGAGCTGTGACAGCGTCTGGTTTGTGAGGATGTGCTTGGCTAGCCGTTGCGCCTAAGGTCATCACCAGAGCAAGTGCGCTGCCGATCATGAATGTGGCTGCGAGGCCACGTGAAGTACCGCTTTGCATGTTGCCCCCTGTTCTTGAGGATGTGGTCCCCATRAGGCGTTTTAGGCGGTGCATCAATGGTGCATCGCGGCCATCGGCGGCTAGGGCAAATACGCCGCCGTCTCTAGCTGCTTTCAAGCGGATGGTACCAAGTGCAGTTGCCAATCCTTCAGGGTTTTTCGTGAGCATCACAGCAAAGTCGTCGCAAGCATGTTCCCGGTCAGTGTCCAAACCCTTACAGATAAACTGTACGGCCGGATGATAAAAGAACACGGTCTTTATGGCGATCTGCAAAATATTGGTCAGGTAGTCATGACGACGGATGTGGGCTAGCTCATGCAGGAGTACGGCTTCACATTGTTCCGGTGTCATGCCGGTAAAGAACCAGGTCGGTACCAATACGATGGGTTTTAAAAAGCCAAATGTGATGGGGCTGGAAACATATTTTGAGAAATACGCACGTACTTTTGGGTTGACGCCGGACGCTTCGACAAGGGCTCTAAAGCGAGCCTGACAATCTTCGGTTAGATCAGAAAGCCCATGGGTACGGAGTTTATACGTGAGGCGAAATGCAGATAAATAGCGCATACCAAGTACGGCAAAGCAGACCGTCCAAAACATGCCGATCAACCCTGTATAATCGCCAAGCTGCAGCAATGGGTTGCCAGTGTTATTAGTGCTAGGCAAACCTAATGTTATGGTTTGCCCAATGTTTGCGTTGGCGGCGATGCCATTCGTGGCGCCCGTATTGTAATAATAAAGGAATGTGCCGATAAAAGCACAGAGCAAGGCACAGAGCGTAATAATGCCAGTGAAATACCGTGCTTCCGATGCCCGCTCGCGGGTAAGATTGCGCACGGTATAGACAATACAGGCAGCTAGAGCGCCCTGCCACAAAGAGTGTAATACCGCCCAGCCTAGACTATCGGCAATTAGGTTCATATTTGGAAGCACATTCATTTTGCGCTCCCTTTAGCTTCTATTTGGGTAATGAAATCTTTGATGGCTTCGAGGTCTTCGCCAGATGCATTAGCATCACCTAGGGCGTGCATGACCAGCTCATTAACATCGCCGCGAAACGCAGTTTTCATCAAACGCCCCAGCAAATTGCTCTGGGTTTGGCCTTCAGGTTGCGCGGCCGTGTAATTATAAGATTTGCCGTCGCCCTGCTCGCGGGTCACGAGACCCTTGTCCTGCATGCGTTGCAGTTGCTTTAATATGGTGGTGTAGCCAACGTCTTTGCTTGAACCGATAACTTCATGAACGTGACGCACGCTGCACGGCTGTTCATCCCAAAGGATTTGTAGAATTTCTACTTCGGCCTCGGAAGGTTTAATACTAGTTTGGTTTTTTGGCATTTTTCTTGGCATAACTTTTCCTCTCATCTCACCAAAATAACTATACGACACTCGTCGTAAGGTAAAGTTACAAAAACGACAGGTTTCGTAGTTTGAGAGGATTTATGAAGAAAACACTTGAGTCTAATAAGGTGATAGTGTCTCTTGCCCGAGATAATAATTTTTAGGGGAATTTTTACATGACTACTCTTACACATAATTCAAATACCATTTCGTCGTCAGAATTTGCAAAAATTCTGATTGGCGTGGTTATTGGTGCACTAGGTCTGATGTGGGGCGCATCGGTTCTAAATGTCACAAAACTGGAATGGGTCATGCTGGTGGTTATCCTCGTCGGTGTGTTCATGGCACTTGCACAAATGCGCGGCCACGAAAAAGGCCTTTTTATCCTGTTTTTCACAGAGATGTGGGAAAGGTTTTCGTATTATGGCATGCGCGCCATACTTATCTTCTTCCTCACCAAGCACTTCTTGTTTGATAGGGATGCGGCGTACGGGATTTATGGTGCCTATGTTGCCTTTGTTTATATAACACCTGTGATCGGAGGTGTTCTAGCAGATAGATACCTTGGCTACAGAAAGGCTATTGCACTTGGAGCGGGGCTGCTTGTTTTGGGTCATTTAGGTATGGCCTTTGAGGGGGCTCCGGTGTCTGATCCTGCTATGCGTGACCCGTTTGTTATGAATGTTTTCTATCTATCGCTCTCGTTTATTATTGCGGGCGTTGGTTTTCTAAAGGCCAATATCTCCGCACTCGTTGGTGACTTGTACGCAAAGGTGGACCCACGAAGAGACTCCGGTTTCACGCTTTTCTATGTGGGTATTAACTTGGGAGCCGCGTTAGGTGCTATTGTAGCGGCTCGTTTAGGCGAATCATTAGGTTGGAACTGGGGCTTTGGTGCGGCCGGTGTTGGTATGTTGTTCGGACTTATCATGTTTACAATCGGCAAAGGCTGGCTTCACGGAGCCGGAGAGCCGCCGAACCCAGCTAAATTAAAGGCAAAACAATTCTTGGGTTTATCACAAGAATGGCTGATCTACCTATGTACCTTAATTGGTATATTGTTCATCTGGTATTTTGTGCGATCACAAGATGCTGTCAACTGGCTCCTAGTAATCGCTAGCTTCGTGGTTCTAGGTTACATCCTATTTATTTGTATCACGCAATTGAATAGCCGTGAATTTCAACGCATTATCGCGGCTGTCTTTTTGATCAGCTTGAACGTATTGTTTTGGGCTTTATTTGAGCAAGCTGGTTCATCGCTCAACATTTATACGGATGAACATGTCAATCGAATGGTTATGGGTGAAGAAGTTCCTGCGGCGACCTTCCAATCTTTAAATGCGATGTATATTGTGTTCTTGGGGCCGCTATTTGCCTGGGGTTGGGCATGGCTTGCAAAGCGGGATAAAGATCTGTCAGCGCCATTTAAATTTGGCCTTGGTGTGATACAACTCGGGCTTGGTTATCTAGTGTTCGTCTGGGGTGCCAACAATGGTATGGACTTGACGCCTGTTCTGTTCATTTTCTTGATTTACTTGTTGCACACAACTGGTGAGCTTTGTCTGTCACCTGTCGGTTTGTCGGCAATGACACGTCTTTCGCCGCCAATGATGGTTGGTCTTATCATGGGCGCTTGGTTCCTCGCGTCAGCGGGCGGCAATGCCGTATCCGCTATCATTGCGCAAGCAACGATTGGTGACGGCGCCATAGAAGGTGGTGATAAGGCACAAGTCTTAGCCGTCTATTGGAAATACGGTGTCGTTACCGTCGGAATTGGATTTTTCCTTGTTGCTATTTCTCCGTTTATCAAACGTTTGATGCATCTTGATACATTAGGTGAGGATATGGCGAAGTGGGAAAAGACACGTTCTGAAGCCGAAGCTGAACCAGCTGAATAGATTGGTAAAACATTCAGAGTAATAATAAAAAAAGCCCGGGGCATCTGCTCCGGGCTTTTTCTTTTGTCTGTGAATGAAGCTTACTTCATTATGCTTTTCATAGCCACGGCGAGGATGCCGTCCGTCGTATTACCGTCGCCGTCTGCATTCAATAGATTGTCGATTATGCCCATGCCTAGACCGTGCGCTTGTTGCTGCTGCCTACCTGGGTTCTATTGGCGACGATTGCTGCCAGTTAGAGCGCCGAGTAGGCTACCCAGACCGCCAGACTGCTGTCTTCTATCGTTTTGGGCACCCTCAAGAGCAAGGCTCGTAAGCTGACTTGGCCATGCTAGGTTGCTGTGTTTTCTTGGACAGAGAACCCATGGCCATTGTTGTGACCTTTGGCAGCTTTTCCTTGAGTATACTCGTATCAATACCGGATTGCTTGGCGGCATGTCCTGCAACTGCCTGTAACCCACAGGTAATAGGATCGCGAATCGGTTTAACAGGCGACTGTCAGTTCAGAAACGAGGYGTCCTTACGGTAACATTATCCCGCGGATCATGAAGAACAGGGCGGCAGAGAGTAAGCCGGCAATGGGGACGGTGAAGATCCAAGCGGCAATGATCTTGAACAGCATGGAGCGTTCAACCAATTGTGCTTTGAAAGCTTTTTTAACGCGGCGTCTTTCCCACCAGGTGATTTCTTCTCTGCGCGCTTTGCGTTTCAGTTCAACAAGTATTTCACGTTTTTCCGCTACTTTTGCAGCATTGAATTTTTCGATAAACGCATCAATAGTTGCTTCGTCCTTTTCCTCTTCTTCGCGCATATGGCGGCGTATTTTGTCAATTTTATGGTTGTAATTTGTGTGCAAATGTTCGCGGAGGAACCCAACCCCGAATATACCGCCTACGGCGATATGGGTGGAGCTTACGGGTAAGCCCATTTGTGAGGCTATGATTACTGTAATAGCCGCCGCCAGTGCTACACAAAACGCCCGTACTTTATCCAGTTCTGTAATTTCGTTGCCGACGGTCTTGATTAATTTAGGGCCGTAAAGCGCAAGCCCGACAGCGATACCCAGTGCGCCGATCAACATAATCCAGAGCGGAATACCGACTTTAGAATGGATGCCTCCTTCGCGAACGGCATCATTAATGGCGGCAAGTGGGCCAACGGCGTTTGCGACATCATTAGCGCCGTGGGCGAAGCTTAAAAACGCAGCGCCAACAATGAGAGGAATAGTGAACAAGCGGTCGATGCCCTTACGGGTATTGCGAATTTTTTCTGCGCGTTTTGTGATGATCAATTTGACAATTAGATAAACAAGGATAGCGCCTACGAAGCCTAGACCAAGGGCAATAGGAAACTCGATTTTGACAATTTTCTTGATGCCTTTTAGAATAATATAGGTGGTAAAGGCCCAAGCCATAATACCCATAAATATAGGCACATATTTAAGTGCGGCTGCTTTCTTATCATCTTTGCGCAAAACGGTTTGCTTAATCAGCATAAGGAATGATGCGGCGATAATGCCGCCAAGAGCCGGAGAAATTACCCAACTTGCGACAATTTTTTGTACCTGATCCCAGTCAGCAATACTCCAACCACCAGCCGCAATACCCGCACCGAGAACCCCGCCAACGATAGAATGCGTAGTAGATACAGGTGCGCCTGAATAGGTCGCAATATTTAACCATATAGCCGCCGAGAGCAGGGCTGCCATCATCACCCAGATAAAGGTTTGCGTGTCCGGTATCATGGCCGGGTCGATAATGCCTTTTTTAATGGTTTTAACCACGTCGCCGCCCGCGATAATTGCGCCGCCAGCCTCAAAAATAACGGCAATCAAGATTGCGCCCATCAATGTCAGCGCGCCTGCGCCAACGGCAGGGCCAACATTATTGGCGACATCATTGGCACCGATGTTCAGTGCCATATAACCGCCGATTACGGCAGCAATGACGAGAAGTGTAGAGCCGGTACCTATGCCTGCCGGGTTGATTTGCATGAATAAATAAATTGCGACCATAAAAAGCATGGCCAGGGCAAGCCTGCCAATACTCATTAAATTAATATCAATTAATTTCCCGCTCGGATTTCCCGTAGGTTTACGCATGTCCGTCCTCATTCACCTAAGACTACAAAACTCAATATATGAAGGTTTTGCTATTTTTATATGTCGGAATTGTAACAGGGCTGAATTCGATACGAAAGCACTAAACAAAATTATCCACGGGTATTTAGTGCGACAAATTGAACCTCTTTATACTGCAGAACCACCAACTGTCAGGTTTTCAATGTAAAGTGTTGGCTGGCCAACGCCTACGGGCACGGTTTGCCCAGCTTTGCCGCAGACACCAATACCCGGATCGAGGGCGCTGTCATTACCGATATGCTTGATTTGCGTAAGTACGGTAGGTCCATCGCCAATGAGTGTGGCACCTTTTACTGGTTCTTCAATTTTACCGTTTCTAACACGGTAAGCCTCTGTGCATTGGAACACAAATTTGCCAGACGTGATATCAACCTGTCCACCGCCAAAATTGGTGGCGTAGATGCCGTCTTTGAGATCAGCAATAATTTCGTCTTTGGGCTTGTCGCCAGACAGCATAAATGTGTTGGTCATGCGCGGCATGGGCGCGTGGGCGAAATTCTCGCGCCGACCATTGCCTGTGGCAGGGACACCTGTAAGCCGTGCGTTGAGCCGRTCTTGGAGGTAGCCTTTCAAAATRCCGTCTTCAATCAGTACATTGCGAGCAGACGGTGTGCCTTCATCATCAATGGTGATTGAGCCCCGCCGTCCTATAATCGTTCCGTCGTCAACTACGGTCACGCCGGGGGCGGCAATGCGTTCACCTATACGACCCGCGAATGCCGAAGTGCCTTTGCGGTTAAAGTCGCCTTCAAGTCCGTGCCCGATAGCTTCGTGCAATAATACACCAGGCCAACCTGGGCCAAGCACAACATCCATCGGGCCAGCCGGGGCAGGGACTGCCTCTAGATTGACCAGCGCACTGCGCAGGGCTTCGTCGGCCAAGGCTTTCCAACTATCCTCTGTTATGAAATCTGCATAGGCGGCGCGCCCACCTGCGCCAGCGTATCCGTTTTCTCGCCGCCCGTCTTTTTCTACTGTTACGGAAACCGAAATACGTACCAAAGGCCGTACATCATCATAGCGCTCACCGCCTGCGCGCAAAATGGCGATGGTTCGGGTTGAGGCKGCTAGGTTAGCGCTCACCTGAACGACCTTGCTGTCTTTGGCGCGGACATAGGCATCAATTTTTGCCAACAGTTCTACCTTCGGCGAAAAGTCAGGATCATCAATGGGATTAATAGCTGGGTATAATTGCTTGTTGGTACGTTGCGGCGACGGAGCCACGTTCGGCGTAGCATGTCCCGCTTTAGCCAGTGTCACAGCACTGGCTGCACGGCCAAGTGCATCCACGGTTAGCTCTGTGCCTTGGGCGAACCCCGTGGTCTCACCAGCAACACAGCGCAGGCCAAACCCGCGGTTYGTATCAAAATTGGCAGTTTTTAAACGTCCGTCATCAAAACTGAGCGATTCGCTGGAACCGCGCTCCATGAATAATTCCCCATCGTCAGCTCCGCGTAGGGTTTCATCGACGATTTTTTGGGCGTCAGCACGTCCAAGACTGCTGTCTTCAAATACAAAATTGCTCATAAGTTTGGAAAATCCGTAAAAATATCACTCTGTCTAAAATATATGGGGGCTTTTCGACTAATTTGACCAGGCTTGCAAGCTGTATTGGCACTGCGATGAGTATTGGTGGTTGATACCTAGAACGGTTTAAACCGTAACTATGGCTAGCTACTTTTTGTTGAGACAATGATGAATAGTCTAATCATCGTCTTTGTTTTTCAAGTGTCGAACCATAACGCCTAGGTTGCCAATCAATATCATCAATAGCGCAAGTCTCATGAGGGTGACATCGCCCTCAAATATGCCAATATCGAAGATCATATCCAGTACGAGCATCAATAGAAAACCTCCAGTGGCAACTGCCGCCAATTTTTCAGATGTATGCTGTTCCATTGTGCTTCCTTACATTTTTGTTAGAGGTTCTATGTGGGCTGAGTATATAAAGAGTCTTGAATTTTTCAACACCCAGGTGGTTCCCACCCTTCCGGGTATAATTCTGGCCCATTTACTAAAGCCGCCAGCCCAGTACCAGCAGGGAGTGTCCATGCTTGGAATTGTGCCATATTTGCCGTCCCTACTGAACCAAAGCTTATAAACCCTAATGTGGCCCAATAACTAGTCTAATCAAAGTCATCTGTAAAATGTTCACTACTCTCTGCATACCACGGAGTTAGTCGCACCTCACCTGTTGTTGTGTTTATCATATAGGGGTCATACGGGTTGCTTAGGGATGCAACCACAAAACCAGTAGGAAGGGCATAGGTCTGTCCGCCACAAGTCACAATATCCGCAGCGGCAAGTCCAGTTTCAGGCCACACGCTATGCCCCGGTGGAGGATTGAGCATTTGCTCCATCACGTCGGGGTATAGCCAAGCCCAATTACATTCCCATGTCGTGCCACAAGTCATTGCCCAGTCTTCCCAGTCCAATCCTGTAGTTGTTGAATTAAACCCGCCAGTAAGGTCGTCGCCGAACTGAGCATTTGCTGTTGAATGGTTTGTTAAAGCAAAAATGAGTGCTGCGAAAAATATGGTTAGCTTGCGCACAATGTTACCTCCTGATGTTGTAATAGATGTAAATGCTACATTGACGCCTTCTCTAATGTCAAGTTGTAATTGAAAATACTTAGCAAAATACAAGAGTTTAGCGAATCACGCGGATCTGGTTTTACGGACGAGAACATCCTTGCTAAATGCAAAATGGCGTCTGTTTTCTCCACCCCATAATAAAACCGATGGTTCCGTAAAAATATTTAGCTGTTTTTCGCCAATAATGGCTTGTCTTGCAAGCCCTAACACCATATTCATTGCGACCATATGGCACGGGACCTGCGACAATATGTCCATTTGTTTTGGCTGTACCGGAAATTGAATTGGTTTAAATCCAGAATATCTGTGTAAAAATACAGATAGAATGAGGAGGGGATATGCGTATTTCGCGATTGGCGACTTTTAGTGCATTGACATTAATGGGACTTGTGCCTGCTGTAACGGCATTTGCGGCAGGTAAAAACGGTCCGACAGACGGTGAGATAGGTCTACAGCGTTCAGTGACGCCAGTGATGGATAGTATTACAAGCTTCAACAATTATTGGCTCGTGCCGATTATGACAATTATTGTCGTTGTGGTTACGATCCTGATGATCATTATTATGATAAAATTCCGGGCAAAATCTAACCCCGAACCTTCCAAGACTACGCACAATACTATGCTGGAGGTTGTTTGGACGCTAGTTCCGGTCATAATCCTTATGGCTATATCAGTGCCAAGTATGAAACTTTTGTATTTTCAGGACGTGATCCCAGAAGCAGATTTGGTTGTTAAGGTTACAGGCAATACATGGAACTGGGAATATACATATCCTGACTATGAAAATGTAGATCCTTATATTTCCAGTATTGTAGATATTCCGACCGAAGAAAAATTTGGCCTGAGTCATGCGCAAATAATTGCGAAAATTGCCGCGCGTCCAGCGGACGAACCTCGCCTAGATGGACGGCCTTATCTATTTGCGTCTGATGCGCCTTTGGTTGTCCCCGTTGATACGGTGGTCAAAGTTTTGGTAACGTCCAATAATAATATCCATGCTTTTGCAGTGCCACAATTTGGTATCAAAATCGATGCAGTCCCTGGCCGCATTAACGAAACATGGTTTAAGGTTCACGCCGGAGAAGAGGGTACATATTACGGACAATGCTCGGAGATCTGCGGTGTCAATCATTCCTTCATGCCTATTGAGGTCATGGTTGTGTCCAAGGCTAAATTCGAGAACTGGGTGGCCAATGACGGACAGTTCAGCACGCAATATTCACAAAATATAACTGGTGCGGTTCAAACCGTAGCCGCGAAATAGGAGGGGCATATGTCCGATCATAAGCCTAAGTTTTTTACCCGTTGGCTGTTTTCAACCAACCATAAAGACATCGGTACGCTGTACTTATGTTTTTCCATCCTCGGTGGACTGATTGGCGGCTATTTGTCATTTATGATGCGTCTGGAGTTAATGACCCCAGGTATGCAATATTTTGATAGTCCGCATACATTTTCTATGTTTGCCTCTATGCACGGTCTGTTGATGATCTTCTTTATGGTGATGCCAGCCGTTATCGGCGGCTTTGGTAATTGGTTTGTGCCGCTTATGATAGGTGCGCCGGATATGGCGTTTCCGCGTTTGAATAATCTGTCGTTCTGGCTCTTACCAACTGCTTTGATTTGTTTGATTATATCTATGTTTGTGCCGGGCGGTCCGTCTGGTAATGGCTTCGCTGGTGGTTGGGTCATGTATCCGCCGCTGTCCACATCCGGTCATCCGGGGCCAGCCTTTGATTTTGTTATTATCGGCCTTTTGGCTGCTGGTTTCTCGTCTATTTTTGGTGCCATTAACTTTATTACGACAATATTTAATATGCGTGCGCCAGGAATGACCATCCATAAAATGCCGTTGATGGCATGGGGTGTATTGGTCACATCATGGTTGTTGTTATTGTCGATGCCAGTTTTGGCGGCGGCTCTTATTATGGAATTTACCGACCGTAATGCTGGCACTGGTTTCTTTGATCCGGCTATGGGCGGTGACCCTGAAATGTTCCAGCACTTGTTCTGGTTCTTTGGTCATCCTGAAGTTTACATTATGATTTTGCCTGCCTTTGGTATTATCTCTCACATTGTTTCGACATTTAGCCGTAAACCGATCTTTGGTTATCTCGGCATGGCCTATGCTATGGTAGCAATTGGTGTCGTCGGTTTTATCGTCTGGGCGCACCATATGTATACGGTTGGCATGGACGTGGACTTGAAAGCTTACTTCTTGGCGGCGACATTGATTATTGCTGTGCCGACTGGGATTAAGATATTCTCATGGCTTGCGACAATGTGGGGCGGTTCTATTCGCATGACCATTCCAATGATGTGGGCACAGGCTTTCATCTTCTTGTTTGTTATTGGTGGTGTGACAGGAGTTTACCTCGCTAATGCTGGTTTGGATACTGCGGTTCACGATACATATTATGTTGTGGCTCATTTCCATTACGTTCTGTCCATGGGTGCCGTATTTGGTATCTTCGCAGGCTTCACATACTGGTTCGGTAAGATGTCCGGCTACCTATATAATAAGTGGCTTGCGGCAGCACATTTCTGGTTCTTCTTTATTGGTGTGAACTTGGTGTTTTTCCCGCAGCATTTCTTAGGGATGCAGGGCATGCCGAGACGTTATGTTGATTATCCAGCAGAATTTGCTTTTTGGAATAAGGTTTCGTCTATGGGCGCAATGGTAACATTAGTTGGTGTCTTGTTCTTCCTGATTTGGTTGATCGAAGCCTTTATCGTCAAGCGTAAAGCTGGTGACAATTATTGGGGCGAGGGTGCCAATACTTTGGAGTGGACATTGTCCTCACCACCGCCATTCCATCAGTATTCCGTACTGCCAAAAATAAAATAGGTATGGAAACAGTTAGACATAATACCGGTAATGTTTCCGGGCTCAGCTTAGCTGGCCCGGGAGATTACTATGCGCTGATGAAGCCAAGGGTTATGTCCTTGGTCGTATTTACCGCTATGGTTGGTTTGATCAGTGCGCCTTCTTCTATGAACCCGGTTCTGGCCGCGGCATCCATCTTGTGTATTGCGGCGGGTGCTGGTGCAGCGGGTGCACTTAATATGTGGTATGACCGCGATATTGATGCCGTCATGAGCCGCACTAAAAAACGCCCATTGCCAGCAGGCAAAATGTCGCCGTCCAGTGTTTTGGCCTTTGGTGTTATAATGAGCGTGGCCTCTGTACTCGGCTTATCCATTGCCGCAAATTATTTGGCGGCAGGGCTTTTGGCTTTCACTATCTTCTATTATTTCGTTGTCTAYACACTTTGGCTAAAGCGCCGCACACCGCAGAATATAGTTATTGGCGGAGCGGCAGGAGCATTCCCACCCATGGTTGGTTGGGCRGCTGCGGGCGGTGGTATTACATCTGAATCATTRGTGCTATTTGCAATTATCCTTTTGTGGACGCCACCACATTTTTGGGCATTGGCACTCTATAAACAGGGTGATTATGCCAAAGCCGGCATCCCGATGATGCCAAATGTCAAAGGSGCWAAATCCACKCGRYTGCAAATTTTKATCTATGCAATYGTACTTGCYGCTAGCTGTGTTTGGCTYGCGACAACATCCCTAGGCTCRCCRTTGTATATGGTGGTTGCYGGTYTATTAAACCTGACTTTTATTGTGCTGGCTTTTAAAGTTTGGCGYTCTAATGCTGGTGATGAWGYAAYCGGACTTGATGAGGCATCACTTTATAAAGTTCGTGTCGGTGAGAAAGCAGCACGTAATCTGTTTGCCTATTCCATACTATATTTGTTCGCGCTGTTCGGCATTATTGCCGCCAGTCATGTTTTGTCCGGYTTTAGTGGGTAGAAAGAATATGAGTRATCCATACAATGCAAAAATAGACGGTTATCACRAACCAAGTGCTGAAGAATTGGCTGCGCGCAAGAAACGCAATTTTGCTATTGCTGCATGCCTGTTCGGCTTTGTTGGTTTTGTGTTTTTACTGATGTTGTATAAACTGGGAGTGTTCGGCTAGATGGAGGGTGTGCGTAAACATAACTCCAACCGTAAGGTCGTCTTGAGCCTGAGTGTTACAGCGCTGGCAATGCTTGGCCTCGGGTTTGCATCCAAACCTTTATACGACACATTTTGTCGGGTAACCGGTTACGGCGGTACGACGCGTGTTGCTGAGCAAATGAGCGAAGTTGTGGTGGAGCGCGAAATTAARGTTAGATTTGACGCCAATGTTGCCAGTAATCTTGGTTGGACATTTAAGCCGGACGAAGTGGCTATGACTGTCAAGCTAGGGCAAAATGCACTAGCATATTATACGGCAACTAACGATACTAAATATCCAATTGTWGGTACGGCGAGCTATAATGTWTCGCCGATTAAAGCGGCTCCRTATTTTTCAAAATTAGAATGYTTYTGTTTCACCGAGCAACGTTTGGAGCCCGGAGAAACGGTKAGCATGCCCGTTTTGTTTTTTGTCGATCCAGAAATGGAGAACGATAAACGTCTGGACGAGATTAAAACTATTACTCTGTCCTATACATTTCACAGAGTTGAAAATCCGACTAATGATGCTGTACGTGCCGAACAACGCCAAGCACAATTAGACAAATTGGAAGCCATAGATTTGGATATTCCACAACCGATTAACACGACAAACACTCAAGGGAGGGGCTAATGTCCGACCACGCAATAGAACATGATTATCATCTGGTAGAGCCAAGCCCATGGCCATTCCTGTCCGGTGTTGCCGCGCTTGTATGGGGGCTTGGCATGGTCGTATTTTTTGCCGGGCTACATCCGCGTTCCGTAGAACATCCCAACGGCTCGATGGAATTTTTCTTCTCGCGCGGYATGGATATGTTCGGTGCCGATAAAGTTTCAAACGGTGGTTGGTTCTTTCTCATTCTAGGTCTTATTCTCGCCGCAGGCGTCATGATCGGCTGGTGGCGTGATGTCATCAAAGAGGGTGATACAGGTGACCATACACCCGTCGTGCAAATTGGTTTGCGCTACGGCATGATCATGTTCCTGATGCAAGAAGTAATGTTCTTCGTTGCCTGGTTCTGGATGTTTTTCGAATTTGGCTTTTTCCACAAAATTCGTGCCGCTTGGAACCCTGATATTTTGGAAAATGCTTCCTCCTACGCCGAAGGTTATGGCGTCAATCAGGGCGGTCATGCCATCACGACAATTGACCCCTGGAATTTGCCCTTGATCAATACATTGATATTGTTGTTGTCTGGTACAACCCTGACATGGGCGCATCATGCTTTGATTAAAAACGACCGCAAAGCCGCGAGTATGGGTCTAGCTATCACTATTATTCTGGGCGCTATCTTTATTTATGTGCAAGGCGTTGAGTTTGTTGAAGCCTATGCAGAACGCATGACGGAAACCAATTGGTTCGACAGCAATATTTACGGCTCGACCTTCTTTATGGCTACAGGTTTTCATGGGTTCCACGTTCTCATCGGTGTCATTTTCCTGTCTGTTATATGGCTACGTCTTTCGCGAGGCGGTATGACGCCGGATCAACATTTCGGTTTCGAGGCAGCAGCTTGGTACTGGCATTTTGTTGACGTGATCTGGTTGTTCTTGTTCACATTTGTTTATGTGACATTTGGACTGAATTACGGCGGCTAAATAGTGGCTGATAACGGTAAAATTATGGGTGCTGGCCTTCGTGGTCGGTGCCCAAATTGTCTCGAAGGCCCATTGTTTGATGGTTTCTTGAAGTTTGCCCGTGAATGTCCGACCTGCGGGGAGAGCTTTGCAATTGAAGATGCTGGTGATGGGCCTGCAGTTTTTGTCATTCTCATCGCGTCATTTCTAGTCGTTCCGCCTGCATTGATATTCCAAATGGTGTTGGAGCCACCCGTCTGGCTTACTTTGCTAATCTGGATACCGCTCATCATTATTGTTTGTCTGGCATTGTTGCGCCCGTTCCGCGGCCTTATGTTTGCTATGCAGGTAATGAACAAGGCCGAGCAGGGACAGTTGGAAGACAATGAAAGCTAAATTTGGATCTTTGATATTTAARCCCATGCCGGGGCTAACCATAGTCACGCTGATATGTTTTTCTATATTGATATCGCTCGGTACTTGGCAATATAAACGGCTGCATTGGAAAACTAATCTTCTCGCCGAAATTCACCAAACCGCTAATGCTGCACCTTTGACGCATTTAGCCCAAGCGGATGCAATTTTGAAAGCCGGCGAACCATTAGACTTTCGCCGCATAGAGTTGAACGGTACATTTGTCACGCCTTCACAAAATGATGGTAGGCCGTTTCATCTAATGCGTTCTGATGGCAAACGTTATTATTGGCGACTCTATCAGACTTACCGCGACGGCGACGAAATTGCTTTTGTAGCTACCTATGATTTTGATGAAGCTGATAAGGCAGTGCCGCCAGCTACAAAAGTGGGGCAAGAACCAGTTATTGGTTATGTCCGTATGGTACAATTTGCCAACAAATTCATCCCAAAGAGTACGCCTGAGAAAAACCGTTGGTTTGCATTTAACGGTGCACCTGAAGCAATGAACTGGGCAGATACTGTGGACGGGAAAAACACACAAGTTAGCTATTTTATTGATCAAGTGATGGTTGCTAAATCTGCAGAAAATTTGCCAGTACGTATTCCCGAAATTGCCAATAATCATCTCGATTATATGCTGACTTGGTACAGTTTTGTGATTATTCTTTTAGTGATATACCTGATACTGCATAAGCGTGCAGGGCGGCTTTATATAAAACGTGGTCGCACATAGAAAGAAAGTAAYATGTCAAAGCGGGGCCATATTCCAAAACCAATATTCGAACCGTGCGCGGGCGGAGGTGTACAGTTACGCGTGCCGAAATGGGCAGATTTTGAAGACTGGGTAGACTTACGTCGAGCCAATAGGGATCATTTGCAACCATGGGAACCGACTTGGAAAGAGGAGCACTTGGGCCGCCAAGCCTATAAGGCTCGCTTGGCACAATTCAAAACCATGATTTCTGATGATRCRGGGTATCCTTTTCATGTATTYCGTGCKGGTGAYAATCGKTTGGTTGGTGCRTGTAATCTTACCAATGTCMGGCGTGGTTATTTGCAGAGCGCACATATWGGCTATTGGATTGGGCAAGAGTTTTCCCGTAATGGTTTTGCGCGGGCTTCTTTGCGCGCCGTCTTRCGATTTGCCTTTGATGATCTTGGCCTACACAGAATTAGCGCMGCAGTGCAAGCGGAWAACAATGCGTCAATCCAGCTGTTGGAAACGACCGGKTTTACTCAKGAAGGCATAGCRCGGCGCTATTTAAAAGTAGACGGGCAATGGCAAGACCATTTGATGTATGCTCGCTTATCGATGGATTAATGAGGCGTTTAGCGACGACCCGTTTCAAGTCCAAATAAATTCATTAAATGTACGATTAACATAAAACTTGTGGCAACACAGGCCATGGCAATGATGATCCAGGGCACCATACGAGGCTGCAATTTATTGTGCTCGCGTGTGTGTAAATGATAGCTCAATATACCTAGGCCAAGGCAGGCTATGAGAGCTAACAATGTATAGAGAATATCCGGTGTCATAAATCCTTATATAGGTGGAGCATTTGCGGGTTCAAGAGCTGAGTTTTCCGATTTTATTTCGCTCTTATGTGTCTCAGTTTTTGCTGTACCTATATGGGTGGTTTTGCGCCAATAGGCCGGTGCAAATATAATTTCATATGCTGCAATAAGTGCCGGCCAGAAATAAAGCAGCCAGTAAAACGGCATAAGGATTGCATATTTAATCAAATGAGGTTTATCAGCTCTAAGCGCTCCGATAACTCCCGTTAATATAGCAGCGCCGTAACCCGTTACGCCAGCATATATTATAATAAGTGGTAAACTTGATGGTAGTGCAAGGATCATTTCCCGAAAGTAAATAATGGCTATTATCATGAGGCTAGGAAGGTGTAAAAACGCAGATAATAAGGTTGCCCCGATAGTAATATGTAGTGAGAATATATTTTTTATACGTGTACTTAGGGAAAAAYTTCCACCGTCCGGCGCTTGTTTTTGAAAGCGCATATGGACGCGCCATGTCTGCATGAAACCTTTAAGCCATCTTGAGCGTTGGGACGTCCAGCCCTTTAAGTYACTGACGGCTTCTTCGTCAGTWGGCGGGATAATTGTTCCAATTTTCAGCCTTTGGCCGTCATAGTTTAATGCGTGAATGCGGAAGCTTAAATCCGCATCCTCAGTGACATTGTAGCTGTCCCAACCACCGCAACTTTCAAGAATGTCCCTGCGGATATGATTGCTAGTACCACCCAATGTAAAGGGAAGGCCTAAGTGCGCAAGAGCGGGGTTCCAGACGTGGAACAGTGCTGCATATTCAAGTCCGAATAGCGCAGTTAAAAGATTTTCCTTATCATTAAAATACCCTAACGGAGCTTGCACCACTGCAAGCTTTGGATCTGCCATAAATGCAAGAGCCGCTTGCCTGATTTGGTCCGGGTGTGGTCGATCTTCAGCGTCATACACAGTGATAATATCTCCGCAGAGTGATTTTGGAGTGGCTTCAAACGCTACGTTTAGTGCCTTGGGTTTAGTGCGTGGTTCACTGACAGGGACCTCAATTGTTCGCACGGGAAAGGGTAAATTACGCTTTACGGCTCTACAAGTTGGTTCGTCGTCTTGTTCTACAACTAAAACAATATCGAGCAAATTGTGTGGATAATTGGTTTGTAACAAATTCTTTATCAAATTGTTGACCATGTGAGCTTCTTGGTAAAGCGGGACAAGAATAGTGAATGTTGGCCATTTTGCATTTGTCGTTTCTATATAGGGGGAGGGATTGTCCTTTATGGTAATCAACAAGGCCAAAATGCGTAGGCAAGCCATACATATAACGAAAAGACTGAAACCCCAAAGCAAAATGTTTCGAATAAAAAAAGGCGAAACCAACCAAAGTGCGATTATGGTGCCAATAAAAAATAGTCCAATGTACTGGATGCATGATGCTCTCCGGCATGATTGCCATGCCCATTGGGGGCGAAGATCAAGCGTGTTGACCGGAATAGGTGGTTTTCTCTCGCCCATGTATCTGCCGTACACGATTGTTTTATGTTTGACTACAATTTCCTGGTTTGAGGTATGTTGCTATAAGGCCACACTTACAAGTTTATTACCAACTGTTAATCATCCCGCTTGCCATTGGCAAAGCTCGCCGCTACAACCGAGAGCGAAAAGATAGGAATAATTTTCAAAGATTAACATTTAACGAGGGATGAAATGAAATCAATAGATTTAAAAACGCTTCTGCTTGGCGGAAGCTTGCTTGCTGGCACATTTGCCTATAGCACAATGGGGTACGCACAGGAAACACCTGTCAATGAAAATGAGGCTGTGGAAGTCACAGCAGCCGATGAAGAAGATGAAAATAATGTATACGATAATATCGTTGTTACCGGCTCACGTCTGAGCCGTGATGCGTTCACGAGTGTGTCGCCGTTACAAGTCATTGATGCAGAGCTATCAAGGGACTTGGGACTAATCGAAGCATCTCAGATTTTGCAAACAGCTACAGTTGCTGCTGGTACGCAAATTGATACAACATTTGGTGGTTTTGTGCTGGACAATGGTCCGGGTGCTGAAACCGTTGATCTTCGCGGTCTTGGTGCAAACCGGAACTTGATTCTACTGAACGGTCGTCGCGTTGCTCCAGCTGGTATCGAGGGTGCTCCTTCTTCGCCGGATCTTTCATTGCTACCTTCAGGCTTAATTCAAAAGTATGATATTGTTCTGGATGGCGCTTCAGCAATTTATGGTTCTGATGCGATTGCCGGTGTTGTTAATGCTGTTTTGAAAACAGACGTTGAGGGCTTTGAAATTAGTGGTTCTTATAGTGTACCTGAACAAAGTAATGGGCAGCAATTTGCATTAGACGCTACATACGGCATCAATAGTGACCGTGGTTTTGTAATGGTCGGTGCATCATATCGTAAAACCGAAGAAGTAAAATACCGTGATCGTGATTTCCTTAATAATTGTAACACGAATCTTGAGGTTACGACTGAAGGTGAGATACGTACAGTTGATATTTCTAGCACAATTGGTCAAAGGCCTGATGAATGTAAAGTTCAAGGTCTCGCAGGTCGGATTCTTGCTCCGCTATTCGGTAGTATCTATAACCGCGGCGACGGTACTGGAAATTTGATTATTCCTGGTTTCTCTGAATCTAGCCAGTTTGGCATTGGTTTTGACCAAGACCAAGACGGCGTTACGGACGTTACGTTCCAAGATTTCGCGATCAATGGCCGTGATTTGGATAGAAGCCTGTTTCCGGAAAACGAACGCTATAATCTTGCGGCATTTGGTGAGTACACATTCGACGGTGATTCAAACCTGACCCCGTTTTTTGAGGTAGTTTATTCAAAACGCGAAACATTTTCGGCGAACTCTGGCGATTTCCAGCTTTTCCCGATTGTGCCAGCTAATAATCCGTTTAATCCGTGTAACCCTGCTGCGGCAAATGGTGTTGATTGTGGCCTTGCATATGATGCAATGCTTAACGACCCAGTGTTTGCATCAGCTGTTGCGGCTAACTTTGGTCTAACGCCTGCTCAGTTCCGTGATTTCGGGATTGTAGATTTGTTTGCTGGACCAATTGGCGCCCAATCTGTACAGCCCGTTGTCAGTGTCGAGGGAGACCGTACACGCGTTTCTGCTGACATTGAGCAAATACGTGGTGTATTTGGCTTTAAAGCCGATCTACCCCAAATTAATTTCGGCAGCTTCCAAAATTGGTCAGGTGAAGCTTATGTTTCGATTTCTCGTTCTACAGGTAATGCTAGCCGTCCTGGTATTCGCGGAGACCGCTTAAACTTCGCATTGGGTGTCGGCTCTTCAGCACCTTGTGTTGCTGCGCCAGGTGCGCAATTGTCGGCATCTGTAACTGATGGTTGTGTGCCGGTAAACTTGTTTGCAGATTCGTTATATTCAGGTGTTGTCGGTGATTTTGCCACGCAAGCTGAGCGTGATTATCTGTTCGATAGCCGTGATTTCAAAACAAAAGTTGATCAAACAATTTGGAACGTATTCCTTCAAGGTGATGTTGCTGAAACATCGGCTGGTACAGTATCGTTAGGTTTTGGTGGTGAAGTACGTGTCGACTCGATTGATTCTATACCGGATGATATCGCAAACGACGGCTTGTTCTTTGGTTTCTTCTCTGATGAAGGTGCAAATGGATCAAAAATCACCAAGGAAGCATTTGCAGAAATGTTTATTCCATTGGTGGCTGACAAGACATTTGTTAAGCGGTTGAACCTAGAGCTTTCTGGTCGGGTTACTAAAGACGAGTTTTATCCGACTGCTTTCACCTATAGTGCAAAAGCAGAGTATTCTCCTTTTGACTCGTTAACATTCAAAGGTACAGCAGGCACATCTTATCGTGCTCCAAATGTTCGTGAAAACTTCCTGAACCAACAAACCGGTTTTGGTAACTTCTCTGACCCTTGTTTTGCGCCTGACCTTGCTGTTGACCCAATTACTGGTGCTGTGACTGGCATTGATGGCCGGACACAGCAAACACTTGATAACTGTATTGCTGTTGGTATCGATCCAACTACATTCGGTTTGGGTCTAGTTGCGACCAGTGTGGAAATTGGCCGTGGTGGTGCTACTGACCTTTCAGAAGAACAGTCGCAATCTTTCACTGCCGGGTTTGCATTTGAGCAGCCTTGGATTGATGATGTTGACCTGACACTTGGTGCAACCTATTGGAATATCAATATCGATAATACGATTATTGAGCCAGGCGGGCAATTCTTGATCAATGAATGTTTTATCAACCAACCAAATCTATCTAGCCCGTTCTGTTCACGGATTACACGTGATGGCTCAGGCAATATTTCGTTTATCGACGGTGGTTTTATCAACAGAGATAATGAAACAGCTGAAGGTGTTGATGTGAATGTACGTTACCGCCAAGAAGTAACGGTGTTTGAACGTCCAATTACATTACGTGCAAGTATCAATGCAACGCGCTTGATTGAACGTAACACTGTTCAATCTATTCCTGGCCAGACGGCACTTACAGAAACGTTCGTAGGCGAGCAGGCATTCCCGAAATGGCAAGCTCAAGGTATTGCGCGTATCACATATGATGATTTCACATTTGCGTGGCAAACACGTTTCTTGGATTCTATCACAGCTGATGAAGACATTCTGGAAAATGATGTGTTTGGTTCGACAGCTGATGGTAACGCTCAGACTTGTTCTGGTGTTGCAGCGGGTGATGTAGATTGTCACAATGTAAATACAATTGATCGTTATTTCGTTCACGGTGCATCTGTTGCTTACCGTAAGGATGACTGGTCAATTGGTGCCGGTGTTCGCAATATCTTTGATAAAGCTCCACCTCGTATTGATACTGCCTCTATCTTTGGCCGTAATAATACACCGCTGGGTTCTGGCTATGATTTGAACGGTCGCGTATTTTTCGTTAACGCGACTAAATCTTTTAGATAAAAATACACAAGACTGGTATTAATATGACCCGCGGCATTGTCCGCGGGTTTTTTTTGTGTAAAGTATAAATAAACTCGAATAAGTTTTAAAGGTGATTTATGAAAATACGTGCTCTCTTTTCGGCTGTGACATTTGGCATAATGTCAACATTAACCCCAGCAACCGTGCAAGCTGCAAATCCAACTACGCCAAGCTCGGCTACAGTAGATACTGCTTCTAAACGTTCTCCACTTCCGGTCGACTATTTTGCAGTTGGTAACTCAATGAGTAGTGTGTCTTTATCGCCAGACGGAAACTACCTGGCCTTTATGACAATCCCTTCAAAGGGTGCAAAGCCTATCATTGAAGTTTATGAGACTAGTGATTTTGGGAAAAAGCCTTATCGTGTTGGTGGCAAGAGCATGAGAATTACTGGTTTTAACTGGGTAGGTGATAAGGATATGGCGGTATTTTTCCGCCAAAAAATTCGCAAAAAAGTAAAAGGTTTTAACGATGGCGTATTTGGCTATAAAATTGCCAAGCTGGATGTCAAATCAAAAAAATTCAAAGAGTTTAAAGAGTTTGGCCTGCGATTTGAAGAAGCCCTTATAGAAAAGCCAAATAAAATTTTAGTTTCATACCGTGAAGGTGTAAAAAATGGACAACTCGTTGAAAATGAAGCTGTCAGGGCAACTAGTTATTATGAGTTAGACCTAAATTCAGGTTCAAAGAAATTAGTTTTAAAGGGCAATGATAAATATGGGAATGTTGGCTTCGATTATTTAGGTAATCCGCGTACAGCTAATAGTTTTGACACAGGTCGTCGAGAGTCGGTCTATTATTACAGGAAACCGGGGCAAAAGAGTTGGAAAGAAATTTATACACAAAGTGAAGATGATTTTGAAAATTTCGGCGTTGCTGGATATGTTAAAGATGATCCAAGCCGAATTTATGTCGTTGCTCATAACGGGAATGACAAACGCGGATTGTGGATTTTTAATGTTGACACCAAGACATTTGAAGAACTTGTTTACCGTAGAAAAGATGTTGATGTCAGGGGGGTTCGGCTACACTCTAATCAATTTAACCATCCAGATGAAGTGGTCGGCGTAGCTTATAATAAAGATAAATTACACATAAAATATTTTGATGGTGTTGAAGCTGGAACCTACAAACAATTAAAGGGCCTGATTCCAAACGCTTACAATACGAGAATTACAACCCGTTCAAGAGATGGTAACACTTTCGTGGTTGTTAATTCTGGTCCTCGTGATCCTGGTTCTTATTATTTATATAACAACGGTAAGTTCAGCCTCGTTGGCAAGCGTAAAGGTTTGCTTAAGGCTGAAGACCTTGCAGATGTGAAATACATTGAATATACGGCACGTGACGGCCGTGCAATTACAGGATTTATAACTGTGCCAAATGGTGTTGGCCCATTTCCGCTGGTTGTATTGCCTCATGGTGGTCCGTTTGTTGCTGAAACAGTAAGTTTTGATCCTTGGGGTCAACTATTGGCTAATAACGGTTATATGGTTTTACAACCGCAATACCGTGGATCACACGGGCACGGTCTTGACCATTATAAATCTGCATTTATCAATGGCGGTGAGGGCGGTTTTAAAATGCAAGATGATAAAGATGACGGCGCTCAATATTTAGTCGAGCAAGGTCTTGTCGACCCTGACCGTATTGCGATGTTTGGTTGGTCATATGGTGGGTATTCAGCTTTAGTTGCTGCATCGCG
The DNA here is from genome assembly GCA_002732685.1 of Robiginitomaculum sp. The sequence goes on along the minus strand of NVRS01000004.1, from coordinate 2,743 downwards.
GCCCAACAATATTTACCAATGTGTTGTCGCTGGTGCTGCTGTGGCAGATAATCTACAACAAGTGAATTATTATCGGTTTAGACTTGAAGGTACATCAAAACTTGAACAGCTAGGCATGTGGGATGATAGCTTGAGCCCTATAAAAGATGCTTCAAAAGTGAATGTTCCTATGTTAATTATTCACGGCGATGTGGATCAGCGGGTCCCGTTTAAGCACTATAAAAAATATACGTCTGCTCTTGATAAGCATAATATTCCGTATCAATCTTTGGTATTAAAAGGTGCCGATCATTTCAGTGATACGCTGACCTATGATCATAAAATTACTTTTTATACAAAGCTAATTGATTATTTACAAAACGATTGTGGTCCTGGAGGGCTTTAATTAGCTGCATGTAGTTATAGAAAAACCCCGTTTCTAGCGGGGTTTTTTATTGGTGGAAATATGTAAAATGAGTGGAGTTTTGTCTATCCATCGTCCATTTTTAGGGCGGCGATGAAGGCTTCTTGCGGGATGGTTACGCTGCCGAACTGACGCATTTTCTTTTTACCCTTCTTCTGCTTATCCAGAAGTTTGCGTTTACGTGATGCATCTCCGCCGTAACATTTGGCTGTGACATCTTTGCGCATAGCGGCAATGGTTTCCCTTGCGATTACTTTACCGCCAATAGCGGCCTGAATAGGAATCTTAAACAAATGGCGCGGGATCAGGTCTTTGAGGCGTTCGCACATTTGCCGTCCACGGTTTTCGGCGCGGCTACGATGCACCAGCATAGACAAGGCATCTACAGGGTCGCCGTTAACCAGAATGCTCATTTTAACAAGGTCGCCTTCGCGTACTCCAATAGGTTGATAATCAAAACTGGCATAGCCTTTTGATATGGATTTGAGCCGGTCATAGAAGTCAAACACTACTTCGTTCAGTGGCAGTTCGTAAACAATCATTGCCCGCGAGCCAACATAGGTCAGTTCTTTTTGTACGCCGCGCCTGTCCTGACATAGCTTGATAATACCGCCTAAATATTCATCCGGAGACAAAATAGTTGCGGTGATCCACGGCTCGTGAATTTCCTCAATTTTCATCACGTCCGGCATGTCGGCTGGATTGTGTAAGAACTCCTCCGAACCGTCTTTCAACATCAAAGTATAGACAACCGACGGAGCTGTTGTAATCAAATCGAGATCAAACTCCCGCTCTAGACGTTCCTGGATAATTTCTAAATGTAATAAGCCAAGGAAACCGCACCGAAAGCCAAACCCAAGTGCCGCACTGGTTTCCATCTCGAAACTAAAGCTAGCATCATTTAAACGAAGTCGGCCAACGGCGGCGCGCAAATCTTCGAAATCCGCTGCATCCACAGGGAATATGCCGCAAAATACAACGGGTTGAACGGGCTTAAATCCCGGCAATTTTTCAGTGCAAGGACGTTTGTCATCGGTGATAGTGTCACCGACTGCGGCATCCGCGACCTCTTTAATGCTAGCCGTGAAAAAGCCAACTTCGCCCGGGCCAAGCACATCTATATCTTTGGGCTTGGGGAGGAATACACCAACCTTGTCCACGGTATAGGTAGCGCCAAAATTCATCATCCGGATACGTTGACCTTTTCTGATTTGGCCGTCCACAACCCGGAACAGCACAATCACGCCCATATAGGTATCGTACCAAGCATCAACCAATAAAGCTTTTAACGGGGCGTCTATATCCCCGTGGCTCGGTGCTGGCAGGCGGGTGACAATGGCTTCAAGAGTTTCTTTAATACCGATGCCGGATTTGGCAGATGTTTCAATAGCCTCTGATGCATCAATGCCAATAACATTTTCAATTTGATCTCGTACACGTTCTACGTCGGCGGCTGGCAGGTCTATTTTATTAAGCACAGGCACAATTTCGTGGTCATGGTCGATAGCTTGATAGACATTGGCTAGAGTTTGCGCCTCAACGCCCTGAGAGGCATCCACGACCAATATAGAGCCTTCACAGGCAGACAGTGAGCGGGAGACCTCATATGCAAAGTCCACATGTCCCGGTGTGTCCATCAAATTAAGAATATAAGTTTCGCCGTCGTCTGCTTCGTATTCCAACCGTACGGTTTGCGCTTTTATAGTGATGCCGCGCTCTTTTTCGATATCCATATTGTCAAGAACCTGCTCGCTCATTTCGCGGTCGGTCAGCCCGCCCGTAAAATGTATGAGCCTATCGGCCAGGGTGGATTTCCCGTGGTCAATATGGGCAATAATAGAAAAATTGCGAACATGGGAAAGAGGTGTGGTCATAAAGTTATCACATGAAAAGAACTGTTGGGCGTTTTCTATAGACTTACGCCGGAGGTGCAAGGGTTGATGTGCTAAAGGGCGGTCTGCAAAAGTATTGGGCAAAGGCTTATAGGGTGCCGTCCCCGGGCAGTGAAATTTGAATTGGTTGTTTTAGGTTTGGTACGGCGGTGCACGGCAAGCCGTATTAGAAGGCGCAGAGCCAGAACTGGGTTTTTAAATTTTCATAGAGAGTACCCCAAGAGCACTTCCTCGCTTTGCTCAGGGCGCACCCCAAGAGCACTTCCTCGCTTTGCTCAGGGCGCACCCCAAAATTTGCCAGATCCTTTCAGATTGACGGTTTGCTTTTTAGTTCCGGTTCTGTCCTAAAAAATGGGACGTCCGTGTGGTCTTGCCCAACACTGGAGTTACCAGATTAGAGCGCTTAGTTGTGTTTCGTGATGGGCCAGATAAACCTCATAAGAGGCCA
>NVRS01000003.1 GCA_002732685.1 Robiginitomaculum sp. | reverse complement strand
CTTCTTGTCAGAAATCGTTGGTGCAGCACCCGTGCCAAATGCGCGGCATATGAGCATGGAAAGCTTGTACGAATATGGTTCACGCGCGGGGGTTTGGCGGGTGCTTAAGCTGTTTGAAGCTGAAGGTTTGCCGCTGACAATATTCGCCGTTGCCCATGCGCTTAAGCGCTCACCGCATATGGTAGACGAATTTTTGAAACGGGGGCACGAGATCGCTTCCCACGGCCTTAAATGGATAGACTATCAGTATGTAGATATAGAAACCGAGCGGGCCCATATAGAAGAAACTATCGAGATATTTAAAACCCTGACCGGCTCTGCACCAAAGGGTTGGTATACGGGGCGCACCAGTCCGAATACGCGTGACCTCGTAAGTGAATATGGTTTTAGCTATGATGCGGATGATTATTCCGACGATCTACCGTTTTGGTCAACACAGGTGCAAAAACCACATTTGATAGTGCCTTATACACTCGACACAAATGATATGCGGTTCTGTTCAGCCCAAGGGTTTAACTCGGGTGATCAATTTTATACCTATTTGAAAGACGCATTTGATACGCTTTATGCTGAGGGCGAGGTAGCGCCGAAAATGTTGTCTATTGGTTTGCATTGCCGCATATCAGGACGGCCCGCTCGCACGGCGGCTCTGGCTAAGTTTCTACGCTATGTAAAATCCCATGACAAAGTCTGGGTTGCCCGCCGTATTGATATTGCTGAACATTGGCGTAAGGAATTCCCCCATGACGCTTGATGAATTTACGGCGGCGTTCGGTGGGGCTTATGAACATTCCCCTTGGGCAGCAAAGCGAGGGTTTGATCCTGATTTCAGCTCTTCTTGTTGTGTTATTCCGGCCATGCGTAAGGCGGTAGATGCAGCCAGTGCACCGGAGCAAGATGCGCTGATCAAAGCCCATCCAGATTTAGCCGGCAAGCTGGCTTTGTCTGGTAGTCTGACGGTTAGTTCTACCAAAGAACAAGCTGGGGCAGGGTTGGATCAATGTTCCCCGCGGGAACTGAAAAAATTCCAGAAATACAACGGGGCCTACGCAGCTAAGTTCGGTTTTCCGTTTATTGTTGCGGTTAAAGGATTGAGCCGTAAGGATATTTTGAAAGCGTTCAAAAAACGGCTAAAAAACTCGGAAGCTGAAGAGCGCCAAACTGCGCTGGAGCAAATACATAAAATCGCGGCAATCCGTATAGAGGCATGGTTTACGCAGGAGGCACTTCGTCATGGCAACACCTGATTTTACTAAAATGACTAATCTAGCTGCAACGCGCCTTGGCACGGAGGTCATCTATGCCACGGATGATTTTTTTGCTGACAAAGCCCGGTTGATAAGCCCAGAAGCACCGATTTTTGTGCCGGATAAGTACGATGATAATGGCAAATGGATGGACGGTTGGGAAAGCCGCCGCAAACGGATAGAGGGTCATGACTGGGCGGTGATCAAACTAGGGCGCAGCGGTGTCATTAGCGGCTTCGAAGTGGACACGTCTCATTTTACTGGTAACTTTCCCCCGTTCTGCTCAATCGAATTGGCCAATTCCAGTGCCGAAATACCCGATGCATCCGAATGGCAAGAAGTCGTAGCTCAATCCGAGTTGCAAGGCGATAGTCAGCATTATTATGCTCTTGAAAGTGATCAAATCTGGACGCATGTGCGCTTGCATATTTATCCGGACGGCGGCGTGGCAAGACTGCGGGTTTACGGGCATGTGTTTATAGATTGGGACAATTTTGACCGAAGCCAAACCATAGACCTAGCCGCGCTGGAATACGGTGGTCGGGCGATCTACGCCAATGACACACATTTCGGGGTGCCGGAAAACCTAATCGCACCAGGCAAGGGCATCAATATGGGCGACGGTTGGGAAACGCGTCGCCGCCTAGAACGAGCCACTGACCCAAATTATTGGACACAAGTTCATGATTTCGCCGTTTTAGAATTGGCACATGTGGGCGAAGTTGAACGCATTATTATCGACACAGCTTTTTTCAAAGGTAATTTCCCTGACCGCGTGTCCATTCAAGCGGCGAATGTGAGTGGTTTGTCGGATGCAGATATTATAGAGCAATCACAAGGTTGGTCGGAACTGCTCCCCACGCAAAAACTGTCTGCTGATAATGAACATGAATTTATGGTAGCGGACGCAAGCCCTATCACCCACATCCGCTTGAATGTTTTTCCAGACGGCGGTGTGTCGCGGTTGCGTCTGTTTGGGAAAATTACAAGGTAATTGTTATAGGTTCAGATAACTGAACCTCATCACAATTATCACCATCGCCGCCCCTGTCTACGACCAGAAAATCGCTCACGGCATTTAAAGCCAAGCTATAGTGGTGCCATGTGCCTGCGTAATAATTGACGCCTTGATTGGCCTCCGCCAGAAATACCGCGACCTTACTTTCATCAAACTCGCCTTTCGGGGCCACCACCACTAAATATGGATTTTCTGACAGCGGCATAAACATTTGCGTAGACAGTGGATGCCGTTCCATGATCTCAATTTTTATGGGTAGGGGTAGCGGTTTACTGCGAAAAATATTGACCAGCGTCTGGCCGCTTGCTGCGCTCACATCTATGGCCGCCAAATCATGGTAGCGCTCGGTTTGCCCGTAATTTATGGACTTGCTCTGACCATGTGCTTCGACCACATCGCCGAAAGGCGCAAAATTGATGCTTGTAAGCGCTAATGGAGTTAGTATACGTGTCATTATGTTATAATATCATTTTCCTATTTCATTGTCGACTATAGGTCTTGATTGCATTGGAGGCAAATGTGTTCGGGTTTAAGGCGCGTAAAAAATTAGCAAAAACGATTGGTCGTGGAACGGGTGAATTTGCCGTTTTGCGCGCAAATATAATCGGACATGACGCTGTCATCAACGGCCCGTTCGGTGCGCGGCGCTTAATGTATGCAGATTATGTGGCCAGCGGGCGTTCTTATGGGCCTATTGAGGATGTTATCCGAAGTTCCGTCTTGCCGCTTTATGCCAACACTCATACGGAAAGCTCGACGACCGGGCGGCAAAGTACGGCTTATCGTGAGCAAGCAAGAAGCATTATCGGGCATTCTTTAAACGCTGGTGACGATGATGCCATTTTGTTTTGCGGTGCAGGTTGTACCGGGGCAATTGATAAATTGATCGGAATTTTACGGCTGAAATTACCGCAAGGAATGTCGCGCTACGGAGTTGATACAAAAATCAAAGCCGCTAACCGTCCCGTTGTTTTTATCGGACCATACGAACACCATTCCAACGATGTACAGTGGCGCGAGACCATTGCCGATGTAGTGACTATTGCAGAAACCGATGATGGTTTGGTGGACTTGGCCGATCTGGAAGCTCAGCTTAAAAAATACAAGAAACGCCCAGTAAAAATCGGCAGTTTTTCAGCAGGAAGTAACGTAACTGGTATTTTAACGGACGTACAGCCCATAGCAAAATTGCTACACGAACACGGTGCTATGGCTTGTTTTGATTTCGCCGCCTCAGCGCCTTATGAGCCGATTGATATGAACCCAGTTGGCGGTACACCGCTGGACGCGATCTATATTTCTGTGCATAAATTTCTTGGTGGTCCCGGTACACCCGGACTGTTGGTGGTCAAAAAGAAATGGGCGCAAAATAAAACGCCGGTCATTCCTGGCGGCGGGACGGTGTCTTATGTCAGTCCATGCGCACAGGCATATCTTTCTGACGTAGAACACCGCGAAGAAGGCGGTACACCAGATATTGTTGGCGCTATTCGTGCAGGTTTGGTGTTTGATTTGCGAGACAAAATCGGGGCAAAGAAAATTTCCGCAATGGAGCACAGCTTTGCAGATACAGCGATTAAGCGTTGGGGTAACCATAAAAACATCCAACTGCTTGGCTCGCAAAAGGCAGAGCGTCTGCCTGTGTTTTCATTTTTGATCCGCAGTGATAAAAGTGCGGATAAGTATTTACACTATAACTTCGTAGTTGCGTTGCTGAATGATCTGTTTGGTATTCAAGCGCGTGGTGGCTGTTCCTGTGCTGGGCCGTACGGCCATAGATTGCTGGATATTGATCTAAAGACTTCTGAGGAATACGAAGCCGTGATTTCCACGGGCGTCGAAATTCTAAAGCCGGGCTGGGTACGGGTCGGATTTAATTATTTTTATTCAAAGAACGACGCAGAATTATTACTGCGTGCAGTAGAATGGATAGCTGACCACGGCGAAGAAATGCTGGCATATTACGGCTTTGACAGTGCCACTGGTGTTTGGACACATGTAGATACAACTGAAACAAAGATGAGTGATCTCACCGATCCCGACCAAGCTATTTCTATAAGATCCGCACCGGGCGGCATAGACAAACTAATCGCTTATGCAGATCAATGTATCGAGGATACGCCGGCTTGTTGCGCCAAACCAAATTGTTGTATGCTCGATACGACGCCGAAGCATTTACGCTGGTTTAGTCTTCCCAGCTAATTAATCTTCCAAGTTAAACTGTAGCTCTGCCAATCGTGCATAAAGACCATCCCGCTTAACCAGTTCTTTGTGAGTGCCTTGGTCAACGATTTTACCGTCCTCAAGAACGATGATGCGGTCTGCTTTTTTCACAGTAGCAAGCCTATGTGCGATGACTAGAGTTGTGCGGTCTTTGGATAGCACTGCAAAAGCATTTTGCACGGCGCGTTCGCTCTCTGCGTCCAAGGCACTGGTGGCTTCGTCGAGCAGCAATATAGGCGCATCGCGGAGGATAGCGCGCGCAATGGCAACACGTTGTTGTTGTCCGCCCGATAGCGTTAGGGCTTTTTCGCCCAAGTCGGTTTGATAACCATCCGGYARTTTCATAATAAAATCATGRGCRAARGCGGATTTGGCAGCGGCAATAACCGCGTCGTCGCTRGCACCCGCGCGGCCATAACGGATATTRTCCATGGCWGAGCCMGAGAACAACGGCGTTGCCTGTTGCACGAATGCGAATTGYTGRCGYAGRGTTTCRGGGGTGAGGTCTTTGATGGCAATRCCGTCAATTTTWATYTGTCCCGACTGCGGATCATARAASCGCARYAGCAATTGGAACATGGTAGTTTTACCCGCACCGGACGGGCCTACGAGRGCCACKGTYTCGCCAGGTTTGACAGAAAAATTRATTTGRTTAAGAGCTGTTTCGTCTGGGCGGGTCGGGTAGGAAAAGGTCATGTCTTCTACGTCAATTGCGCCTTTAGCRTTTTCTARYGCAACCGGGTTTTCRGGYGCCGTAATTTGCGGCACTTCGCCGAGTAGTTCGACAATGCGCTCACTAGCACCCGCTGCCCGCAATAGRTCCGTCCACGTAGTTATCACRAAGCCGAAATTAGTGACCGTGACAAAAGCGAGAAATGAAAATTGAGCGATATCACCACCAGTCATGTTGCCCGCAGATGCAGCATTAGCACCATACCATAAAACACTAATCATACCTGCTTGACCCAGACCGAACATGACGAAGGTCATGAGCGCACGCACACCGAGACGGGATTTTTGCGACTCAAATGTGTTTTCTACTGCATTTGCAAAGCGGCCGCGTTCGGTTTCTTCTTGAGTGAAGGCTTGCACGGTTTGTATGGAGGACAGCGTTTCTGCAGCGCGGGCAGATGCGGTCGCTAGATTATCTTGTCCCTCGCGGGATAGACGTTGTACTCTGCGACCAAATAAAATAACTGGRATAATAATCAAGGGACCAACGGCAAGCACCATCAAAGTCAATTTCCAACTTACGAGGAACATGATGATTAGCGCACCGATGACAGATACAATGGAACGTAGGGCAATACTCATGCTTGAGCCAACAACGGTTTCAATTAGCATGGTATCAGTAGTTAATCGGGATAAAACTTCACCTGTTCGTACCCGCTCGAAAAATGAGGGGCTCAGTCCGGTAATGTGATCGTAGAGCTTCTTGCGTATGTCGGCAATCACTCGCTGGCCAAGCACACTAATGGTATAAAAACGGGCAGATCCGAACATCGCCCCCATGACGGACACACCAATAAAGATTAGGAAATACATGCCGATATTACCTGGCTCTGCGATAGCTACTTTCTCACACATTTTGATGTTCTCACCAGAACCATCAAAACCACAGTCCATGACATATTTAAGTGCATAGGACAGTAAAAGTCCGGACATTGAAGCCGCAAACAGGAAAAACACAAACAGCCCTAACAGTCCGGGATATTTCGTAATAAATGGCCAAATCTTGCGCAGAGGTTTTAGGCTGCGGGATTTTTTACGGTGGGCTTTGTCGCGTTGCATATCCTGAACGAAAGTGGCACCTGCGCTGCGGTCTATGTTATTTGTGTTATTTGATACTTTCATAAAGCCCTATGTAAGACAGGTTTCAACAATCGCAAGTGCAAACACGCGTACGCTGTCTATTCAGATTTGCCCTTTAAGTTTTTTGGGCGCGTTTCATCAAAGCTGCACGGTGACAGATGGCGACTAACGTATCATCTTGATTATAGGCGCGGTGGATAAAGGTAACTATACCCTGCGTTGGACGAGATTTACTGGCGCGCACGGCGGCGACTTCCGTAGTCACATGAATAGTGTCGCCGTGAAAGACGGGATGTGGGAATTTGGTATCGCTCATGCCGAGATTACCCACAGTAGTTCCCAGCGTCGTATCGCTAACAGAAATACCGATCATTAGGCCTAGGGTGAAAATGGAATTGACTAGAGGTTTTCCGAATTCTGTATTTTTGGCGAATTCATGATCTATGTGTAGGGGTTGCGGGTTGAGGGTCATGTTGGAGAACAACATGTTGTCGCTTTCGGTGACCGTGCGGCGCAGTTCATGTTCGAACACATGGCCAACAACAAACTCATCAAAATATAATCCAGCCATGCTCTACTTTCCTAATCCTTTAACCCTTAAGTCCTTGCCAAACTTTCAAATGCTCTTGCACTTCAATTCCGAACCCGTCTAGCACTTGCGCATTGGTCTGGTCGACCATTTCTTCAATAGATGTAGGCTTTGAGTAAAACGCAGGTACTGGCGGTGCGACAATGGCCCCGATTTCTGTAACCAAAGCCATATTGCGAAGATGACCCAGATGCAATGGTGTCTCGCGTACCATCAACACTAAGCGTCTGCGCTCTTTCAGGCAAACATCAGCTGCACGCGCAATCAATGTACCGCAAATGCCGTTTGCAATTGATGCCATAGTTTTCACTGAACAAGGCGCGATCACCATACCGTCTACTTTGTAGGAACCACTAGCAATGCACGCCCCGACATCCCCGTCCGTATGTACATGGTCGGCTAGGGCATGGAGAGCTGATTTATCCATATCCAATTCGTGGCGAATATTCATCCATCCGGCGGATGAGACAATCAGATGTGTTTCCACGTCTTCTATGGTTTGCAGCATACGCAACATACGAACACCGTAAACTGCCCCGCTCGCTCCGCTTATGCCAATGATGAGTTTTTTCATGCAGGTATTATGCCTTTATCTCGTTAAATTTACTAGCATTTTGTGCGGCCCTTACGCGTCGAACTTAGTCCCGCGCTGGATAGCCAGTCCAGCGTTTAACGGCCTTCATCACCAAGGACGACTGAATGCGCGAGACATGGGGCAGGGCGGCGATAGTACGGCGGTAAACCCGTTCATATTCGCGGGTGTTCTCAACCGCCACTTTCAGCAAATAATCGGCCGATCCCGTCATCAAATAACATTCCAAAATTTGCGGGCGGGACAAAGCGGCTTTCTCAAATGCTTCCAATACTTGCTCGCTTTGGCTGTCTAGTGAAACCTCTACGTAAAACTCGATCTGATAGCCTAGTTTCGGGCCGTTCAGACGTGCATGATAGCCCTCTATAATTCCGGACTTTTCCAGTAGGCCTATACGGCGGTGCGCGGCGGAAGTAGACAGGCCGACTTCGCTCGCCAAATCGGAGATAGGGCGGCGGCAATCCTTTTGTACTGCGAGGAGTAGTTTCTTGTCTATTGTGTCCATAATAGAATAATTTCCAGTAATAATCGGTAAATGTGATTTATATTACGAAATATAATGAAAATAGCAAGACATATGGAATTTGTTACAATGAGAAATTTGCTAATCGTTCGCCGAAACATACTATGGAGAATTTTATGCTTATYGGTGTCCCAAAAGAGATTAAAAATCACGAATATCGCGTTGGCCTGACGCCGGAAAGTGCGGCGGAACTTATTCACGCTGGCCATAAAGTTATTGTGGAGAGCGGTGCTGGTCTTGGTATTGGVTCYACGGATGCAGATTACCGCGCCGCAGGTGCYAGTATCTCCAAAAAAGCGGAGAGTATTTTTAAGCGCGCACAGATGATCGTRAAGGTCAAAGAGCCRCAGCCYGCCGAGTGYRAAATGTTGCGCYCTGGCCAAATCCTCTACACATATYTACATTTGGCACCCGATCCAAAACAAACCAAAGCTCTTTTAAAATCTGGTTGTGTCGGSATTGCCTACGAAACCGTGACCAGYGATGCGGGCGAGTTGCCGCTCCTCAAACCCATGAGCCAAGTCGCTGGACGTTTRTCCGTGCAAGCGGGHGCAGTDGCYTTVCAAAAAGAAMATAAAGGCCGGGGCGTATTGCTCGGCGGTGTACCGGGCGTAGCGCCAGCCAAAGTCGTGGTTATCGGCGGCGGCGTTGTCGGGTTTAACGCGGCGCAAATGGCGGTTGGCCTCCAAGCHGACGTGACTATTCTCGACCGTAATCCGGATGTGATGGAGAGCCTGTCTAATTATTTCAAGGCTTCTGCCAAAGTCGTGCGYTCYACCCCGAGCGTACTTGCTGAACTGGTTAAAACTGCTGATTTGGTTATTGGTGCCGTGCTCGTACCGGGCGCCGCTGCGCCGCAATTGATCACGCGTGCTATGCTCAAAACCATGCAGCCGGGTGCHGTDCTCGTTGATGTGGCTATCGACCAAGGCGGTTGTTTTGARACYTCAAAAGCAACYACCCATGCTGACCCGACTTATATTGTTGACGATATYGTCCATTACTGTGTYGCCAATATGCCCGGTGCCGTWGCCCGCACATCTACATACGCYCTAAACGCGGTCACCCTTCAGCAYGCAATGGCCATAGCSRACAAAGGCTGGAAACAGGCTCTACGCGATAACAAGCATCTGAAAGAGGGCCTGAACGTAGCAGAAGGCAAGCTAACCTACGCCGCAGTCGGCAAAGCACTCGGCHTGAAATATGTBGADGCTGATAGCGTWYTGGGATAGGTTCGGATTTACTTGCCGYCCAATAARCGTATTAGCATTTTTGTATGATGGTCTTGACCGCCGTAAAATATGGCAAGAATGCGCACAAGCCGTTTATCTTCAAGAATATCGAACCAATAGATAGCACGGCTTATTGTGACATGCCGTAATCCTTGYAGCATATCATCATGCAGCGTTCCCCTAAATGGATGCKCCTYAAGCTTATCAACGGCCTTGCGAATACTTTGRGTTTTCTTCTCTGCCTGCTCTATGGCAGTTTCAATATCYTCATCAAAACTTAGATAGCTYTCAWACAAAAAATCRAAAATCAGTTCAAAATCTAATTCAGCATCGGYAGAAAAAACGACCTTRAAYKKTKTWGTCACGAAGYTTKTTTYTTGGCTTTYTGSGCRGCYATTYTYTTGATTTTYRARCCCATAYCAGMRCTGGAAAYAAAMSTRCCSSYTTGGCGYTGTGYGAGCAAAACCCGCAAAGCTTCYGTCTCTAAAWTCTTCGCTTCTGTCTTATCSCGYARMARATCAAGCCCTTGYTGCACCACCGAACTTAAACTRGAAAACCGTCCCTCTCGCACTAGTGAACGCGCAAAGTCRTCYTGTTGRTCTGTGAGAGATATMGATGTTTTTACTGTCATAGTGTGCTCCATGTGATAATGGRTAGTATGACTGGGTAGCACTAAATGTCAACAATACTTTAAGCCTTAATGGCACTAAGTATGTAGCTATTTACCAAGCTGCAAAAACACTCTTCAAATTAAAACTTTTTTGGAATTTGAATCGCTTGTCCCTTTTCACAATTCCCTTCACGGCGAAACGGTTTGTGCTTTTTGTCTTTCTTTTGTTTACGGTGTCCATCATCAATAGTTTTACAAACCGCTTCCAGCATTGTGCAACCGCTTGTTTTTCGGTAGTAGGTGGTGTGAGGAGGCCAACCATTAAACCACCTCAAACAACCCTGCTGCGCCCATGCCGCCGCCTACGCACATTGTGCTGACGACGTATTTTGCGCCGCGTCTTTTACCTTCGATCAGGCTGTGCGCGACCATTCTTGCGCCGCTCATGCCGTAAGGGTGACCTACGGAAATTGCGCCGCCGTTGACGTTTAGGCGGTCGGACGGAATACCGAGTTTATCGCGACAGTAAATCACTTGTACGGCGAAAGCTTCGTTTAGTTCCCACAGATCAATATCGTCCATAGTCAAGCCGTTGGCTTTGAGGAGTTTCGGGATAGCGAACACGGGGCCGATGCCCATTTCGTCTGGCTCTAGGCCAGCGACGGCCATGCCCCGGTAAATGCCGAGCGGTGATAGACCGCGCCTTGAAGCTTCTTTGGCTTCCATAAGGACGCTGACGGAGGCACCGTCTGACAGTTGGCTCGCATTACCGGCGGTAATGGTGAAGTCTGGGCCGCGCACTGGTTTCAGGCCTGATAGGCCTTCAGCGGTTGTGCCGGGGCGGTTGCCTTGGTCTTTATCCAAAGTCACATCCATTTCAGAAATTTCGCCAGTTTCCTTGTTTTGTATCTTCATCGTTGTTGTTAGTGGCACAATTTCGTCGTCGAATTTTCCGGCTTCTTGGGCTGCGTGGGTGCGGGTTTGGCTCTCGGCGGCATATTCGTCCATAGCTTCGCGCGATATGCCGTATTTCTTGGCGACGATTTCTGCCGTATCGATCATCTGGATATAGGCATTGGGATGATTGGCGAGGACGGTCGGGTCAACGGCGTAGCGCATTTCGGCCGTTTGAACCATAGAAATACTATCAACACCGCCGCCGATAGCGATCTGGTGTCCATCACAAATGATTTGCTTGGCAGCGATACCAATAGCCATCATGCCGGATGAACATTGGCGGTCAACGCTCTGGGCCGATACGGTCACGGGTAGGGAAGATGCCAACACAGAATTACGTCCAATGGTCACTTGCACACCTTGCTGCATGGCGCAGCCGATAATCACATCATCGACCTCTGCGCCGTCAATGCCTGCACGTTTGACGGCGGCGTCAATACAGTGTCCTGTCAGTGTCGGAGAAGGGGTGGCGTTAAATGCGCCTCTATAAGCTTTGCCAATAGGGGTGCGGGCGGTGGATACGATAACGGCTTCTCTCATGATGTTCTCCAAGTGTGGGCTTCGGTGTGGTTGCGGGATGATATGCAAAAAATTGTATATGCGGGTTCTCTAGTCATTTGCCAAGAGAAAATGTAAAAAGAGAAAACGTAAAAAGAGAAAATAGGTTTTATCACTATTATTTTACCTTTGTGCGCGTATGTTGGCCAAGACCAGAGAAATGGGCACAAAAGAAATGGGCTGATATGTTTGCGCGCAAACTCTTTATAGTAATTTTTTCCGTCTTGTTGATGGTGTTTGGAACAGGTCYATTTGCCTATGGGCAAAGCGAAACAGGACAAGCRCCAGTACCTGTGCCGTTTACCGATGCCATATTAAAAGCCTCTATCTCTAGCATTGAAAATAACGCTGCTATTACCGCCGAAGACAAAACTTCAATTATAGATTTGTACAACAATGCCGCGGTGCGGCTCGTTGAAGGTAAAGCCAGTGAAAGCTCGGGGCGAGACTTTGCCGCTAAGCTAGAAAATGCTCCTGCGCTGATTAAAGCACTTGAGCAAGAAACAATCGCAGTGCGAAAGACCTTGCGCCGTTCCCGTGCAGATATGATGGCAGCTTATAGTGAGCGCAGTCTTGAAGCGTTAGAACAAAGCCTTGTGCAAGAGCAAACCAATGTCGGGACTTTGCGCGGGCTCATGAAACAATACGGCGAAAATTTGCAAGCTCTAGAACTTCGTCCAGCTCAGGCGTTGGAAGAAATCGCCGTTCTTGACCAGAGTATTGCCACACGAACGGCGATCTCTAGTGGTGGAGCCGGTCCAGAGATAAGTGACCTCGAACAAGCTACGGCCGTATTGAACCAAGCCCATTTATTTGCGGAGCGCCAAAAGACACGTGCTTTGGGGCAAGAGATCGCCAGTATTTCTGCACGCCGTAAAGTACTTGATAAACAGCTCAGCTTAACAGCTGCAAAAATTAGCCACTCAAACGATTTGGTGTCAGTGCTTAGTGAACGGACAGGCGTTGCCCGCACAGACGGTGCACAGTTGCGTTTAGATGATGCAGAAGAAGAAGCTGCGGAATTTGTGGGTGATCACCCCTTGGTGCTCGCCTATGCTCAGGAGAACGTCAAACTCGCTCAAAGAAATTTGGATATAGCAAGCTCGGAAGGCAATTTACCAGAAGAGGTCACACGAATTGGAATCAACTTACAACAGGTGCGATTTGATGCAAATGTGACGGAACAAATTCTCGGTAGTAATAGAGTGAACAAAGCTTACGGCGCACATTTGCGTAGCTTGCGCAAAAAACAGCCAAAAATTTCRGATATTCARCARCGCATAAAATCGCGCGAAACGGATCTGCAAGACGCTTTGTTTCAGCGCATTACCTCGCAAGAAAACATTGGAATTTTTAATGCAAGCCCACTGGATATAGCCGCGCTGAAATTTGTCTATGATCTTGAAAGTGGCGTTAGTCCGGATTTAAGCGAAAACGACACGGAACATTTACAACGTGCTTATGACAGTCGGCGCGGACATTTGAACGAGTTGGCATCCGTTGCGTCTCTGAAGGCACGCAAGTTGGAAGAGGTCAATGTATTGCACCAACAATTGCTCGACGAAGTGACAGCGTTATGCGTTTTATTGGACAGCCGTTTATTGTGGTTGCCAAGTACGGAAACACTTGGTTTGTCGTGGCCAGGCAAAGTTGTCAAAGGCGTTTTTCAAACATTCAATCCTGATAATATCACTACGATTGGCAAGGCTTTTGTTAGCGGTGTGCGTAACTCGTATTTCCTTATTTTCTTAGGCCTAGGGTTTCTAGCTGCATTACATATGTTGCGCGAGAGGTTGAAACCGCTTGTATCCAATACGGGGTCAAAGGTTGGACGTGTCCAAAAAGATGGATATAGCTTGACGCCGTTAGTTCTGTTTGATGGAGCCGCGAGGGCGGTGGTCATCGTTGGTCTGGTTGTTGTTCTTGGTGTGATCTTCGCATTGTCAGAAACAAACACCAAGTTTATCATAGATTTGTCACGCATATGTTTCATAGTGTCCGTGCCATTATTTGTATTTTTAAGTTTGCAGACATGGAGCCGCAAGGGTGGTTTGTTTGATTTGCATTTCCGTGTCGACCGGCAATTGCGTGACCGATTACTCGCAAATATTCCGTGGTTTCTCATTATCATTTGCGTTAGTGTGTTTTTGACCGGATTGACAAACAGCAGTTTAGAGTTTGATTCAGGCGCGGCTGCCCTTGGGGTGTTAGGTTTTTTAATAGGTTCATTGGGCGTTTCCTGGTTTTCTTTGAAAATGGCATGGTCTCGTTCACAAGTATTTCTTGCCACAAACCGTGAAGCCGAAGGTATGTATCTGCGCAATGAGCGTTGGTTTCTTGCTCTTGGTGTGATCGTGCCTTTCGGGACTGCATTGCTGGCGACATTTGGTTATTTCGAAACTGCAAGGTTGTTATTATCTCGGTTTTTCGTATCGTTTTGTATTCTTATGGGTGCTTATCTAATCCACGGCCTTATGAAGCGCACATTGGTGATTGCCCAACGCCGTTTAGCGTTGGAACAAGCGCGTGCTCGACGTGACCGTGCCGTCAAGGAGCGTATGGAGAAGGCCGCTGCCGAAGAACGCGGCGAAATTGCAGTACCCAAATTGGATACGGACAGTATTGATCTAGAGACTATTAATCGGCAGTCCAAACAGCTTATCAACGTCACCGTATTTGTTGTAACGGTTGGTGCGTTGTGGGCGCTGTGGAGTAATATTTTGCCTGCACTTTCTGTTTTTGATAGTGTGCGTATAGGCGGTTATAAGGAGCTTACTAGTGGGGGCTTAGTCGATGTTGATATCACTTTATGGAATGTTATGCAGGCTCTGGGTATTGGTCTGATCACTTGGTTCGCGGCCCGTAATCTACCTGGTTTTCTCGAAATGTTTGTCCTAAAGCGGGTGAATATGGCCCAGAGTTCTCGCTTCGCGATTGTCACTGTGCTTGGCTATGTTATCTTCATCATTGGTGTGTTGGTAGCCTTTGATAAACTCGGTACAAGGTGGTCGCAATTGCAGTGGATTGTTGCTGCCTTTGGTGTTGGTATCGGTTTTGGCCTGCAAGCCATATTTGCTAACTTTATCTCTGGTCTTATCATATTATTTGAACGTCCTGTGCGTATCGGTGATTATGTATCTATCGGCGATATAAGCGGAACGGTGACCCGTATTCAAATTCGCGCTACAACTTTGCTTGATCTTGATAATAAAGAAATTCTCATTCCAAATCAGGAACTGGTTACCCAGCAAGTCACTAACTGGACACTGGCCAATCCAGTAACAAGGCTGATTATTAAGGTTGGTATTGCCTATGGTTCAGATACTGAAAAAGCCCATAAAACCATGCTGGAAACTATCAAGGCAAACCCGAACGTACTACATAACCCCGAACCAACCGTGCTGTTCCTTGGCTTTGGCGACAGCACGCTGGATTTTGAACTGCGCGTGTTCTTGCGTGATTTCACCCAAAGGTTTATGGTATCCCATGAACTCCATATGGCTATAGATGCCGCCTTACACGAAGCCGATATAGAGATCGCCTTCCCACAAAGAGATTTACACATAAAAAACCCCGAAGCTCTGAAGGTGATGACCAAGGATAGCTAGGTTTACGACTCGCATTTTTCTAAGTATAGAAAACTTATCCATGGTTTTTAGGTTGGCTCCATAGTGTGGGCATGACACAGAAAAAACATAGCTACACACCCGAAGAAGAACTAGCTTTCGCAGAAGAGTTAGCGGAAACTATCATCAAAAATGGTGGGTTTCCTTGATTAAGCATAAACTAGCCGCTGGCATTTTACCACTGGGTGGGGACAAGCTTGTGCATCATATTAAGAAATTGTCCGCATGGAGAGAAATTCGCCGCCCTGATCAAACGCCGCCGGACGAAAAATGGATAATCTGGCTTTTGCTAGGCGGTCGTGGGGCTGGCAAAACCCGCGCAGGGGCGGARTGGGTTGCTGAACAAGTGAAAGCAGGTGCACGACGKGTAGCCCTTGTGGCACCGAGTTATAATGATGCCCGCGAGGTGATGATTGCTGGAGAGAGCGGGTTGCTTAATATTGGCAACGAAATGGATAGGCCGCAATATTTACCATCAAGGCGATTGTTACAATGGCCAAACGGTGCCGTGGGACAAGTGTTCTCGGCCGAAGAYCCGGACGGACTACGGGGGCCGCAATTTGACCTCGCTTGGGCCGACGAATTTTGTGCGTGGRCTTACCCCGAAGAKGCGTTGTCGAATTTACGTTTGGGACTTCGTCTGGGTGTTGAGCCGAAACTGGTAATCACTACAACGCCCAAACCGAGTGCTGCGTTAAAGAAATTAATAACAGACCCGGGCGTTGTAGTATCCCGTGCGACGACTAAAGATAATGCAAAAAATTTGTCTAAGGCCTTCCTGCAATCCGTATATGAAATTTACGGCGGTACACACTTGGGGCGGCAAGAGCTTGGCGGCGAAATTATTGAGGACGCGGAGGGAGCATTGTGGACGCGTAAGCTGATCGACGATGTTGTGGTTAACGCGGCCCCGCCCGATTTACAAAAGATAGTGGTGGCTATCGATCCACCCGCTAGTTCAGGAGCCAAAGCGGATGCTTGTGGTTTGATTGTTGCAGGTCGTGCCGGGTTCGGCGCACAGGCACGTGTCTTCATATTGCACGATGCAACGGTGCAAGGTTTACGGCCCGATAAATGGGCAGCGTTGGCTGTAAAGTTGTGGCATGAATGGGACGCGGATTATTTGCTGGCAGAAATTAACCAAGGCGGCGAAATGGTGAAATCCATATTGCAGGCTATTGGTAGTGAAGCACCTGTAAGTACCGTATATGCTTCTAAGTCCAAAGTGGCCCGCGCCGAACCCGTTGCGGCATTATATGAACAAGGTAAAGTCAAACATGTTGGCAGCTTTCCAGAGTTGGAAGACGAGCTATGTACTATGGGGGCGCATGGGGGGCGCATGCGGGGCCGCGTAAATCTCCAGACCGTGCAGATGCTTTGGTGTGGGCAGTGACAGATTTGTTGCTCAAGCCGAGACGCAAACCGCAAATTCGTATGATATAGGGCTTGCGGTAGCGGGTAATATTGTTCACTATACGTTCTTATGGAAGTACTAGGAATCATATTCGTCTGTATTTTACTGGTGTTTGGGTTTCTCCTACACCGTCCAAAATGGCAAGACCCGCGAAGTACACAAGCAGATGTGGCAACTTTGCAAAGCTATCAATTAAGACAGAGCTTGTTTGTCAACCGATCAGAACTTGCTTTATTTGTTGCGCTCAATCGATATAAACCGGACGGCTTGCATGTTATGACAAAAGTCAGATTGGAAGATATTTTACGCGTTAGGCATTCTGAAAAAGAAGGACGTTTACGCTGGCAATACCGCGCACGCATAAAATCAAGGCATGTGGATTTTGTTCTTTGTGACGCAAGCGGGCGGTTTTTATGTGCAATTGAATTGGACGGTAGCTCGCATGTAAACACTGAAGCGAAAATGCTTGATAATTTTAAGAATGCTATATTTGGACACGCCGGGTTAAAATTATTACGGATCAAAATCGGAGATGATTTTGAACATGTTTCGCGTAATATATGGCGACAACTTTATTAAATTAACGTCTTATTTACCTTGATGTTTAAGAAGACCTTAACCATAAAGTAGCAAGTATGGGTGTGGAATATTTTGATTTTGGAGTTAAAAATGGCCATTGCTCAGAAAAAGAGCCACAAGTTCAACATTCTACGTAGGCACAAAGATGCCACTGTTGAACTCACCAAGCTTAACCGCGAAATTGCACTACGCATGATTGCGTTAGCGCATGAAACTGGCGAAGTAAAACCGCTCATTGACGCTGTGAATGCCTTGCGTTCGTCGGAAAAATATTATTTTCAAGACACAGTTCAAGTTGATACTGCCCGCGTGCAGAAAAAACTTGGTGATGTACTTTTGAACATTGGTAAAAACGAAGATGACATGTCAGCAATTGAAGCGGCTATTATTGCTTACCGTGGTGCCATTACAATTGCATCCATGATCGGCGAGCAAGATCTGCGCCTTGATGCCCGTAAAAGCTATGCTTTGGCGATGAATTATGTCGGCAAAGGTGAACGTGCCCAAACTGTATCCTTGATGGGTGCCGCTTAAAATTCAATAAAATCAACTGTTTATGAGAAAACACAATAGATAGATCCACGGCTCTCCAAGCTGGGGTAGATTTCATCCATGGTCAGAAACTGGGCTTAAAGAAAAGCTACAGTTCAGAACTCCAAAAACCAAGTTGAAATCAAAACCGTGGATATCTTATGAAAAATTGGCTGCAGGCAGCGTTTGTTCGTTCACCGCAAACTAAATCGAATACCAATTCTGCAATGCCTTTGGTGGCCTTACAGTTGGCACATTCTGCCCATTCTGGCCATTCTGCACAGTGGACCCCGCGTAATTATGCTGCCTTGGCGCGTGAAGGTTACCAACAAAATGCTATTGCTTATCGCTGTATACGCTTGATAGCAGAAGCGGCGGCATCGGTACCGTTATGTGTACGGAATGACAATGAGTGCATTGGGGATAACCCAGCAGTGCGCTTACTGCGCAAACCAAGCCCCAAGATTTCCCGTGCAGAATTTTTTGAAACATTTTATAGCTACCTGCACTTGAGCGGCGATAGCTTCCTGGAAGCAGTTGTTGTCGACGGTCGGCTTGTCGCATTATTTAATTTACGGCCGGACAGAATGCGGGCCGTGACCGACCATAAGGGCTGGCCTACTGGATGGGACTATGAGGTTGGCAGTAAAAAACGGCGCTTTACTACTGACCCAAATAGTGGACGCTCACTCATTCATCATGCGCGCCTATTTCACCCTACGGATGATATTTACGGCTTTTCACCGCTTGCTGCTGCTGCCAAAGCAATCGATGTTCACAATGCCGGCGGGGTCTGGACCAAGGCATTGCTTGATAATTCAGCACGTCCAAGTGGTGCATTGATTTATAAAGGCACCTCTGGCTCTGAACATTTAAGCGCAGAACAGTTCGAGCGGTTAAAATCCGAACTGGACGGCAAACATTCTGGGGCAGGGGCGGCTGGGCGACCACTTCTCCTAGAGGGTGGTCTCGATTGGAAAGCGATGAGCATGAGCCCGACCGATATGGACTTCTTGAATGCGCGGCGTGAGGCGGCGCGGGAAATTGCTCTGGCATTTGGTGTGCCGCCCATGTTGCTCGGCATACCCGGCGACAATACTTACGCCAATTATAAAGAAGCCAATTTGGCGTTCTGGCGGCAAACTATCCTGCCTCTGGTGCGTAAAACCGCTGATAGCCTCGGCACTTGGTTAGCGGATTGGTACGGCGACGATTTACGCATTATAGCGGACGAGGATGCTATTCCGGCTCTAACGCTAGAACGGGCGGCACGTTGGAAAGCCTTGAACGATATAACTTTCATGAGCGCAGTCGAAAAACGCGAGCGTGCAGGCCTACCGATTGAGGTGGTGCAATGAACGGCTTTAAATTTGACCGGACAGTTGGCATCGGAATTATAGTGACTTTGGCTATCCAAAGCGCAGGCGCCCTGATGTGGGGTGGTGCGGCTGAAGCCCGCCTACAGAACCTAGAAAAAACAACAATGACCAGTCCACCAATGGCCGAACGTATTGCCCGCATGGAAGAACAAATGACCATGGCAAGGCAGTCTCTGGAACGCATAGAGCACCGTCTCGATCAGGACCAAAACTAAAAAAAGACCCATATCATGAACATCAAATACCAGCCGCATACCGAGTGTATGCGTATATCCGGCTATGCCAGCCTCTTTGATAGAAAAGACCTAGGCGGTGATATCGTCCGCAGAGGTGCGTTTTCCGGCAGCTTATTATCCTTGAAAAATGGGCGGATCCCTATGCTGTTTGCCCACGAAACCAAAGGGCCCATTGGTGTGTGGCACCGCATGTTTGAAGACGCTACGGGGCTGTTTGTTTCAGGTGATATTTTTTTCGGCGAACCTCGTGTCGACCACATTGCGTGTTTGGTGCGTAGCGGTGCTCTCAGTGGTTTGTCTATCGGCTACCGCACTGCCCGAAGTCGCACATTAGGCATTGGTCGTGAACTTATTGAACTTGATCTTTGGGAGGTTTCTATCGTCGCCTTCCCAATGTTGCGCACCGCGCGAATTACCCAAATCGACGATCTGTTCCCCCTTGGTCAATCCGGTCGGGAACACTTAACCTCACACAGGAGTATAATGTGAGAAATTCCAAAACCACCCCTCAAAAGGAAACAAAAATGGTGAAATCCGCCGAGCTACAAACTGCCCAAGCTGATTTTTCTGCAACTTTCGCAGCATTTAAAAATGCAAATGACCAACGTCTTGCTGAGATAGAATCCAAGCAATCGGCTGACACTTTGTTGACCGATAAAGTAGAGCGTTTGAATGCGGTACTTGATCAACAAACAAGCCGTATAGAACGTTTGTCCATCAAAAACGCCCAGCCGCAACTCGGTKCARYMACYGAARACGGCGAGGCTAAATCGGCTTGGTCGTCTTATATCCGCACTGGCGACGGCAGTGCTTTGATCTCGCTGGAAAGCAAAGGTCTAAGCGCAGGTGTTGATGCAGAAGGTGGTTATGTTGCTCCGGCTGAAACCGAAAGCCGCATTGACCGAGCATTGAGCGAAACTTCACCGTTTCGTTCCATCGCCAGTATCCGGCGTATTGGTGCAGGCGCTTTTAAAAAACCAGTCAGTATCGGCGGTGCTTCCTCGGGTTGGGCCGGCGAAACCGATGCCCGTCCGGAAACCACTGTGCCGAAAATGGAATTGTTGGATTTTCCTACTGGCGAACTTTATGCAATGCCAGCTGCAACACAAATTCTACTCGACGACGGTGTCGCGGATGTGGATCAATGGTTGGCTGATGAAGTCCGTGATGTGTTTGCAGCGCAAGAAACGGCGGCTTTTACCAATGGTAATGGCATCAATAAACCGAGCGGTATACTGAACTACACCAATGTTGAAGACGCATCCCATACTTGGGGTAATGTCGGTTATGTGGCTACGGGTACAGACGCCGCATTCGATAGTACCGCGCCGATTGATGCGCTGATTGATTTGATCTATGCGCCCAAACCCCGTTACCGGTCGGGTGCAAGTTTTATGATGAACCGCCGCACGGTTGGGGCTTTGCGTAAGTTTAAAGACGCAGACGGCAATTACATATGGCAACCGGCTCAGGCGGCTGGACAGCCGTCATCTTTGTTAGGCTACCCTTTGGTTGAGGTTGAAGACATGCCGGATATCGCAACTGATAGTTACTCAGTTGCTTTTGGCGATTTTCGCCGTGGTTATCTGATTGTTGACCGTCAAGGCGTACGGGTATTGCGCGACCCTTATTCTGCCAAACCATATGTCCTATTCTACACGACCAAGCGCGTTGGTGGCGGTATTCAAGATTTTAATGCCGTCAAGCTTCTGAAATTCGCTGCGAGTTAGTCCCCTCACTCGTACGAAAGCTGCTCCTGATCTCTCCTTTTGTTCAGGGGCAGCAACTCACAAATTTTAACATTGAGAAAATTATGTCCTTAATAGATTTGGCCGCCCCTGCTGTGGAGCCGATTGATCTTGCCTACACCAAAATCTTTTTGCGTATTGACGGTGCGGATGAAGATACGCTCATTGAAACTCTTATCAAAACGGCTCGCCACCGCGTTGAAAATATGATTGGCCGGACATTAATTAGTCGCAGTTTTATTTATCGGTGCACCGTGCCATCTGGCAAATGTATTATCCTGCCGCGTCCACCATTGCTCAGTGTTACACGGTTGACATTAGTCGCGGAAAACGACCAAGCAGTTGATATTCCCGCCAGTGATTATTCTGTCACGAAGCGTCGGGATCCGGCTCAAATTAACTTGAAACCTCATAAAAACTGGACGGATTACCTAGTCGAGTTTGTAACGTTGGAAGTCGAGTTTACGGCCGGTTATGGCGACACACCGGATGATATACCCCTTCCAATCCGTCAGGCTATTTTGTTACTGCTTGCTCATTCCTATGAGTTTCGGGAAATGTCAGAAAGCCCGGCCGTACCGATAATGGTGGATGCGTTGCTCGCACCTTATCGTTTGGTGCAGTTATGATCGGAAATTTGCGCACCCGGGTTGGGATATATGTGCCGCAAACTACGCCGGACGAATTTGGCGGCGTGCAGACGAACTGGGTTTTATCCGGCCAAGCTTGGGCACATATCAAACCCAACACGACGACAGAACGCACCGAAAATGGCCGCGTCGCAATCACCAAAACTTATCTGGTCACTATTCGTTGGCAACGGGATTTCCCAGAGCGGGCGCGGTTGCTGTGGGAGGAGCGTACTTTGCGTGTCCTCACCGCATCTGACCCGGATTTACGCCGCGAACGTTTGCATTTGATTTGCGAGGAGGAAGAACAATGAGCGATATCAATCAAACCCATGCTCTGGCCAAAGCCATACATTTGGCGCTCAGCGGTAACGTTGCAGTGCAAAGCGTTTTAGGACAAGAGGCGCGGCTATATGATCATGCGCCTGAAGATCCGATTTATCCATATTTGACTTACGGCCCTATGCGAAGCGCAGATGTTGGCGGAGATGAAAGTCCGATGACCGCTCATAATTTGACTTTGCATTTGTGGTCTCGGTACGGCGGGCGGGCAGAAACCATGACCATGTTGCAGGCCGTATCAGGTGCGTTAGAGAGCGGGAGCTGGCAGTTGDCTGAAGGTCATTTGGTTAGCGCCAATGTAATTTTTACCGACCAATTTCGGGCACCGGATGGCCACACACTGCACGGCATTATCCGGCTTAACGCCACCACTCAACCATAATACCACACCAAATAATAGGAGGCCGATATGGCTGCACAACGCGGGCGGGATATGCTCGTCAAAATCAAAGATGACCAAGGCGCATTCGTTACGGTCGCTGGGTTGCGTACCAAGACCCTTAAATTTAACGCAAAGTCTATTGATATTACCCATAGTGAAAGTGAAGAGGCATGGCAGGAACTTCTACCTGGTGCCGGGGTGAAATCCGTAGAAATCGGCGGCGAGGGTATCTTTAGAGACAGCGCATCAGACGCATTGGTACGAGCAAGTTTCTTCGAGCAAAGTGCCAAAACTTACGAAATTATCATTCCGGATTTTGGAACAATTACGGGCGATTTCCTAATCTCGACCTTAATGTATGCGGGCAGTTATAAAGGCGAAGCCAGTTACGAAYTGCAATTGGTCAGCGCGGGYAARCCCGTGTTCGCGGCGCTRTAATGAACGGTTATCAAAAGGGCGATGTGGCCATAAAAATTGAAGGYCGTAATTATCGTTTGCGCCTGACGCTTGGYAGTCTGGCAGAAATCGAGGAACGGCTTGACGTGAAAGGGCCGTTGGCRTTGGCCGAAAAAATYAGAAGTTTTGGYGCTAAAAACCGTAGCAATTCCGARGCYYTAACTTTGCTAGAATGTTTGATGTGTGTGGCAGRTCATAAGGGYGATGTTAGCGTTCCGCACATGGTWARGCGCGCCAAACCTATGGACTATATGCCGGCTATTGCGACCTTGTTTGAGGAAACTTTTTCATGACGGAAAGACCGTCTGAATGGCCATTTGATTTGTGGCTCAAAACTGCCGTGCGCGGGTTTGGTCTATCGCCTGCCGAGTTTTGGGCAATGTCCGTGCGTGATTGGTTGGCATTGCTGGTTCGTAACGGTGAGCAAGGGTTAGCGCGTACGGGTCTTTCTACATTGATGAACACTTACCCTGATGAGAACCAAAAAAGAGATAAGCATGATTGATACAGAAAAAGCCGAGCAGGCACTTAGCGATTTTGCTGAAGGGCCAGCTAAAGATGCTGCCGAGTTGGCTGCACAAGGTTTTGAACAAGCGAGTGAGCGTATTGCACAGGCGCTTGAAAGAGCCGCTCTCAGTGGTGAGTTTTCCTTTCGTGATATGGCGGCTGCTATCTCTCGAGATTTGGCTACATTGGCAATTCAAGAGTTGATCTTAGAACCTTTACAGGCAGTGCTTTCGGGTGGTGTGAAATCCGGTGGTTCTACGCAATCCGCGAACCCGCTGAACATCGTCATGAACATAACGGGTGTGAACGACGCCGGTAGTTTCCAGAAATCGCAAGGTCAAATTTCAGCCTCCTTGGCGCGCGCTGTGGCGCACGGCCAGAAATTTATTTAATAAACTTGTAAGGACATAATCATGTCGTCATTTCACGATGTCAGTTTTCCTCTGCCGCTTGCTTTCGGGGCTAACGGCGGTCCGATACGCCAAACGGAAATTATTACGCTGGCTAACGGGCAGGAGCAACGTAATACTGCCCAAGCTAATTCTCGCCGCMGGTATGATGCTGGGGTTGGAGTGAAAAGTTTGGAAGATATGCAGACTTTGATCGCCTTTTTCGARGCCAGGCGCGGACAGCTTCACGGTTTTAGATTTCGTGATCCTATGGATCATAAAGTCGACGGCGAAATTGGCACGGGTGATGGCTTAACCACTGAATTTCAGTTATCCAAAGCTTATGCCGATGTCGCTGGCTCGTGGCAACGAAACATCACAAAACCCAAAGCCGGAACGCTTATCATAAAATTGGGCACTACGCTAACGGTCGCATTTAATGTTGATAATACGACGGGTAAAATCGTGTTTAATACACCGCCAGTGAGCGGTGTGGTGATTGGTGCCGCATTTGAATTCGACGTACCCGTGCGTTTTGATACTGACCAATTGATGACATCACTAGAGAGCTTCGGGGCAGGCGGTGCCGTTCATGTTCCCCTGATTGAGATTAATACAAATGCGTGATTTCCCCCCTGAATTTGCAGCGCATATTAACGGCGAAGCTACAACACTTTGTTGGGGGTGGAAGCTGATACGCACAGATGGTGCCGTTTTTGGTTTTACCGAGCATGATCAAGACTTAATTGTTGGCGGTATTACTTATCAGGCCGCATCAGGTTTCAGCCCGTCTGATATAGATAGCCGTCTTGGCTTCGCGCTTGATAATTCTTCGGTGCAGGGTTTACTCAGTTCTGATGTGATAACCGACGGCGATATCCGCGCTGGAAAATATGACAGTGCTGTGGTTGAAATTACCCGAGTGAACTGGATGCAACCAAATGTAAGTGGTTTGATTTGGGCTGGCAAACTAGGTGAAATTAAAATTAATGACGGGCACTTTGAAGCTGAGTTGGTCGGTCATGCGGCCGTTTTGGAACGGGCTACAGGTCGGGTCTTTGCACGGGGATGTGATGCAAGCTTTGGCGATAGCCGGTGCGGTTTGAATGCGGATGATTTTCCAAATAGTAAGGCGTGCCCGCGCACTTACGAAGCTTGCCAATCGCAATTTGATAACGCCGTAAACTTTCGTGGTTTCCCTTATATGATCGGCGAAGATGCTGCCCATGCTGCACCGCGAGAGAACGATAATAAGGACGGCGCTTCCCGTTACTAATGGGCCGTTATTAATGGGCTGCTACTGATGGACCGCTATTGATCATGCAAAAAACCATCTTTCGTCAGAGAATAATTGACGAAGCACTCAGCTGGGTTGGCACACCTTATCAACACCAGTGCTCGACTAAAAATGTGGGCTGTGATTGCCTTGGGTTGGTGCGGGGAATTTGGCGAAAATTGTATGGGTCGGAGCCTGTAACCCTTCCGCCCTATACCCCCGATTGGGCTGAAGTAGGCGGCGAAGAAACGCTTCGTGATGCTTCGGATCATTATCTCGACCCCATAGAATTAACAATAGCCCGTCCCGGCGATGTTTTACTATTTCGCATGCAGGCGGGAGTGCCCGCCAAACATATGGCAGTTTTAATTGAACCTGATTTAATCGTGCATGCCTATTGGGGACGTGCAGTGACACGGTCATTTTTGGCGCCCTATTGGGTACGCCGCCGCGCCTATGCCTATTCATTTCCAAATATAGAGACCTGATATGTCCAATATACTTCTTACTGCTGGCAAAACTTTTGGCAGCCAACTATTACAGACGGCAGGGCGCATTGGTGTTGCTTATGCGGGGCAAGCTATTACCAACGCTTTTGACAACCGTGTGTTTGAGGGCCCTCGCTTGCAAACCTTGCACATCCAATCTTCTCAAGACGGTGCGCCTATGGCACGGGTTTATGGTCGTGCACGGATTGCGGGGCAAGTGATCTGGGCGGCACGTGTCAAGGAAATAGCGAGCGAAGAAAAACGCGGCGGTAAAGGTGGCCCGAGTACACGGGCTTTTAATTATACGCTTAGTTTCGCTGTGGGTTTGTGCGCGGGTGAAATTTTGGATGTTGGGCAAATATGGGCTAATGGCCAACCGCTCCAGACCAAAAACTTGAATACGCGCTTGTATAGAGGCAGCGACGATCAATCCCCTGATCCTTTGATTGCAGAAATTGAAGGCGTGGATGTGCCTGCATTTCGAGGCACCGCTTATATGGTATTCGAAGACATGCCTTTGGATGATTTTGGTACGCGCTTGCCGCAGCTTAATTTTGAAATACTGCGTATGCCTAAACGCACCAATGATGAACCGCGCCTTGAAAATTTGGTGCGCGGGGTAGATTTAATCCCTGGTTCGGGTGAGTTTTCTTACGCGACTACCATCACAGAAGAGCGCCTTGGGCCTGGGACCAGTCGCGCCGTAAATATGAATAACCTCACCGGAAAATCCGATATGGATGCGGCGTTAGATCAGTTACAAGCGCAACTGCCAAATTGTACGCATGTGACTTTGGTGGTGAGTTGGTTCGGTGATGATTTACGGCTTGCGCATTGCAAACTTAGACCCGGTGTAGAAAGCCGTGACCGTATTGACAAACCGGGGAATTGGCAGGTCGGCGACGAAACACGTACTGATGCCTATTTAATTTCCAAGCTTGATGAACGTCCGGTTTACGGCGGTACGCCCAGTGATGCATCTGTCATAGAAGCCGTGCAGGCGTTAAAGTCCCGTGGATTTTCAGTGACCTTGTACCCGTTTATTTTGATGGATGTGCCAGACGGCAATACGCTCCCCAACCCTTATGGAGGCACAGGCCAACCCGTATTTCCTTGGCGTGGCCGCATTAACTGTGATCCTGCACCGAACGTATCTGGGACGGTGGATAAAACGGATGCGGCGGCAACACAGGTACAAACATTTTTTGGAACATCTAGCGTCGATGATTTCACGCAAAGTGCAACGGGCGTGGCTTATTCTGGCCCGGATGAAAAAACCTACCGCCGGATGATTTTACACTATGCCCATTTGGTTCAAGTGGCAGGCGGAGTTGATGCATTTATTCTTGGCTCTGAAATGCGAGGCATGACCACAGTGCGCGGGCCAGATAACGGAGAAGGGAATAGTTATCCGGCTGTGGATGCGCTAAGGACATTGGTTGCAGATGTACGTTCAATTTTGGGGGCCAGTACTAAACTGACCTATGCTGCCGATTGGTCTGAATATTTTGGTCATCATCCCCAAGACGGCTCCGGTGATGTAAACTTTCATCTCGATCCATTGTGGGCCGATGCTAATATTGATGCGGTGGGGATTGACGCTTATTTTCCGTTGTCTGATTGGCGCGATACGGTTGGCCATATTGACGGCTTGGATCACGAAAATATTTATGATGCGGATTATCTTGCTGCCAATATGGAAGGCGGAGAGGGCTATGATTGGTATTATGCCAATTTGGCTGACCGCGATGCCCAAATACGTAGGCCTATCACAGACGGAGCGCAGAAYAARCCRTGGRTGTTCCGCWMTAAAGATGTYAAAGGTTGGTGGGCCAACCCACATTATGATCGTATTGGCGGGATAGAGCAGACCATTCCGACTGCGTGGACGCCACAATCCAAACCGATCTGGTTTACTGAAATTGGTTGCCCGGCTATGGACAAAGGTGCCAATCAACCCAATGTATTTTGGGATCCGAAATCCTCGGAAAGCTATGCGCCTTATTATTCTGCTGCGACCCGTGACGATATCATCCAGCGCCGATATATAGAAACCTTCCTTAGTTATTGGCAGGTGGATAATAATAAAAACCCGGTCTCAACGGTTTACGGTGCGCCCATGGTTGATTTGTCACGCGCCCATATTTGGAGCTGGGATGCCAGACCATTTCCTGACTTTCCGGCGCGGCTGGATGTATGGTCAGACGGTGGGAATTGGCACACCGGACATTGGATTAGTGGGCGTACTGGTTTGGTTAGCCTCGCAGATATTGTTAGTGATATCAGCATTTCTAGCGGTGCAAATGCGCCTGATGTATCGGGTGTACTCGGCATGGTAAGCGGCTATGTGCTCGACCGCCCGATGAGCGCGCGTGCTGCACTGACACCTTTGTCCCGACTATACGGATTTGATTTGGTTGAGCGTGCAGGCGGATTGAAATTCGCAGCACGCGGCACGCAATCCCTCTTTGCTGTGGAGGTTGACAAGCTAGTATATGAGCAYGGGCGCAGTACTTTCAGCATTACCCGCCAAGATGCAGAAACACGTCTGAAAGATGTGCGTATCAGTTTTATTGACCAAGCCAAGGATTACCAAAGTGGTTTAGTTTTGGCTCGGGATTTATTTGCAGAAACTGAAAGAACCATTGATATATCCGCACCGTTAGTTCTGGATGCGGGACAAGCAAAAGTCATGGCGACTTCTTTACTAGAGCAAGCCCTCAACGAAAACGAGACTATCGAGTTTGTTGTGCCGCCATTTCTATTGGGGCTAGAAACTGGAGATGTGGTTGGTGTGGGCGGTATAGAGGGTGAATGGCAAGTCACAAGTCTGGACGGGTTGGGCGAACGTAGGGTGCAAGCAAGGCGCAGCGGCACTGGTGCAGTCAGTATATTAAACGGCGGTGCGCCGGGTGTGGTTGCTACGCCAGGTTGGGTATCTGCCCCAGAAGGTTACGCGCTCGATATTGCGGACTATATTGGCACAGGTCTGAGAACTGGACCCTTGGTCGGCGTTATCGTCAATCCATTTGTGAATACGCAAATCACTGAGCCGAGCGGCACTGGTGTGGATTTGACCGCTCCAGTACGCATAGGTGCTTTGCTGGGTAATTTAGTTGCTGGCCCTGTTGGCCGATTTGATTTGGCCAACTCTGTTGATGTTTTATTACCCGGTGTTGCCTTGTCATCATTGTCAGACACTGATGTGTTGTCCGGCGGAAATCTGCTGGCGATAGAAACCCCACAAGGTTGGGAGATTTTGCAAGCTGCGGATATAGAGTTAGTGGGAGTGGACACTTACCGGATTAGCCGTCTATTGCGCGGTCAATACGGTACGGATCATGTGCTTGGAGAGGCGGTGTTGGCTGGTGCGCGGGTCGTATATCTAGGGCAGGGCTGGCAAGACATACAGGTGAGTGCAGATTTACGCGGTACGGATATTGATTTTACGCTCGGTGCAAGTGGTCGTGAAAATACAGAAAACTTCACCCAAAATTACCAAGCCAACCATCTGCGCCCGTTCTCTCCCGTCCACATCAAAGCTACGCGCATTGGTGATGCCGTAGACATAGGCTGGATCCGTCGAACTAGAACGAGTGGTGATGACTGGGCTTCACTAGATGTGCCGCTCGGAGAAGAGAGCGAGCGATATGAAGTTGATTTTTTGAATGGAGAAATGATCTTTCTCACGAAAGAGGTAAATACGACATCATTGCAAATTTCGCTCACAGAGCTGGAAATTATTTACGGGAGACCGCTCGAAGAAATCACTATAGATGTATCCCAAATATCCCAAAAATATGGGCGGGGGAAAGGGCGTAACTTTGTGCTTGATATTTAACGCTTGGTGCTTGCGATTCAGCCCGTTCTTCTTACATTAGCTGTGAAGGAGAATGCCGTGGCGAAGGACCCGTATAAACTGCTGGGTGTCAGTAAAAGCACTAGCGATAAAGATATCAAGAAAGCTTACCGTGCGTTGGCCAAAAAATGGCACCCTGATAAAAACAAGGGTAACGAGAAGGCGGCTGAGCGGTTCAAGGAAATTTCTGCGGCTTATACACTGCTCTCGGATAAAGATTTACGCGCACAATATGATAGCGGCGGCATTGATGCGTCTGGTCAGCAACAACATCCGTTTGGCGGCCAAGCTGGAGGCATGGGTGGTGGTTACCGTAACGCATCCGGTGCGCAAATGGGCGGCGATATGAGCGATCTGTTTGCATCCTTGTTTGGGATGCAAATGGGCGGACATCCGGGGCAAGCTGGTGGGCCGCAATTTAGGCGTCCCCCACCGCGCCCACAAAAGGGTGCTGATGTGCGTTATACTCTCTCCATTACTTTGCCAGAAGCCGTTGCAGGTGCGACTAAACAAGTGCGCATGAGCGATGGTAAGCAATTAAAGATAAGCATTCCCGAAGGTACCAATGATGATACGACCTTGCGGTTGCGCGGTAAAGGTAGTCCGGGTGTTAACGGTGGCCCTGCGGGGGATGCAAAAATCACTATATCCGTTAAGGCCCACAAGTATTTACGCCGCGACGGTAATAATTTGCGGCTCGATTTGCCGATTACTTTGCAAGAAGCAGTTCTGGGCGGAAAGATTACTGTCCCGACCCCTAAAGGTAATATCAATCTTTCCGTGAAACCGGGTTCTAGCTCCGGTAAAACGCTTAGGCTTAAGGGCAAGGGCGTTAAAGGCGGCGATTTACTGGTGCGTTTGATGATTAATTTGCCGGAAGATATGGGCGATGATTTGAAAAAATGCGTTGGAGCATGGGAAGATCAGCCGGATCCACGCCGAAATATGAATATAAATATGAATATTTAGTCTGTTTACCTGAATGTGGCATTCAGATTGCATTCACAGATGAACACTTATAGAGACACAATGATGAAACGGATTAGACATATCACTATTGGCTTAGTACTGGCTGCTTTTGCATTGCCTACAGGTATGGTCGCTACAAGCTCTGCCCAAGGTGCGCCCGATCAAGGCCGCGTTTTACAAAATCAGCCAAATTGGCAAGCACAGCGTTCAAATAGTGTTCGTAGCCTTTACGTTCAAAACCAGTCGCAGCGCAAAATATCTGCTAGCCGTGCAAAATCTGCGGCTATGAGCCGGTACCGTGATGCCAAGTTTATCAATGTTCAATTGATCAATCAGTCTACCTACCGAGTGCGTTTACAGCAAAAAAATGGCAGAATTGTCGATGTTTATGTTGACGCTTACACTGGCAGAGTGAAAAACTAGCTCCAGATTAAGGGAGATTTCTATGCGAATTTTAATAGTCGAAGATGATCCGGATTTRTGCCGCCAGCTTTCAGAAGCTCTTGGTGATGCAGGCTATGCCATTGATGTGGCAACGGACGGCGAGGAAGGGCATTTCCTCGGCGATACAGAGCCCTATGATGCGGTAGTGCTCGATTTGGGCTTACCAGTTATTGATGGCATTAGTATTTTACAAAAATGGCGTGCTGACGGCAAAGATTTCCCCGTATTGATTTTAACAGCTCGCGACCAGTGGAGCGAGAAAGTCGCCGGATTTGATGCCGGCGCAGATGATTATCTGACCAAACCGTTTCACACTGAAGAATTATTAGCTCGTTTACGGGCTTTGGTACGCCGTGCTGCCGGACATACCACCGATACAATCGATATTGGTGGTTTAAGTGTAGATAACCGCGCAGGCAGGGCCTTTGTAGATGGGTCTCCGGTCAAACTGACTTCTCACGAGTTTCGCTTACTATCCTATATGGCTATGCATGTGGGTAAGGTGATATCGCGCACTGAACTGGTTGAGCATATATATGATCAGGATTTTGACCGAGATTCTAACACTATTGAAGTGTTTATTGGCCGTTTGAGGCGCAAGATAGGTGTAAAGCGTATCGAAACCGTGCGCGGACTTGGCTACCGCTTGGTTGATCCGAGTGCAGAAGAAGCTGGGGAATAGGCGTTATTTTGCAGGGCGCAGTTAAACAATCCGAGGGCGATAACACTGATCAAGGTCGATCGCTTGTTTGGCGACTGGTTCGTAGTGCCGCTATGTGGGTGGTGCCAGCCTTATTGTTCACTGCTTTTTCGCTCATTTTGTTTTACCGTGCGTCGACCTATAAAAATTTCAATGACCCGCTTATTAATACGATACAAGCGTTGGTGGCCAATATTGAATACGACCCGTTAAATGCCAACGAAGAAGTTGGTATTATTTTGGCAAACCAGCCAATAGACGCCCGTTATCAATTGGCTTTGTCGGGACGATACTGGATGGTCGGAGAATTACGTAAAGACGGCATGTTAGTACCGATAATTAGCTCGTTGTCTCTATCAGATTTTACACTGAAATTATCCCAAAAAGAAGCCAATAAAGTCCGTGAGAAAAAAGGTGAAATTATTCGTGCTTTCTCGATTGGTCCAGACAACGAACCTCTCAGTCTTGCTGCTCAATGTGTGATTTTTAATGATCGAAGTTTCGTCATCGCTGCTGCGGCAG
This sequence comes from Robiginitomaculum sp., assembly GCA_002732685.1. The sequence goes on along the minus strand of NVRS01000003.1, from coordinate 90,674 downwards.
ATCGTCGTCCTGCGGCTCAAGCTATACGGCAGTTTTCTGTCATTGCTCTTGGTCTGCTCAGTGTTTTGGCTTTAGGGTTRACGCTAGCGATTTATATGCAGGTCAGATCCGGTTTAAGACCATTGTTTGAGTTGCGKGATAGTGTGGTTGATGTGCGCGAAGGTCGTGCAGGCTCTGTTGAAGGTAGTTATCCAAAAGAAATTAAACCTTTGGCGGATGAACTGAATTCTCTCATCGGGCACAATCGTGATGTGGTGGAATATGCCCGTGCGCATGTTAGCAACCTGGCTCATGCACTCAAAACACCTTTGGCAGTTTTGATGAATGAGGCGGAYGGTAAAAAGTCTAAACTTGCCCGTATTGTCAAAAAACAAACGGGAACAATGAATAAGCAGGTTGATCATCATCTATTTCGTGCCCGTGCAGCTACACGAGGGCAAAGCATTGGCGAGAAAACACCTGTTGCTGATACGGTTAACTCGTTGGTACGTACTCTAGGTCGAATATTTCGGGACAAAGACTTGGATTTCCAGGTGGATATAGAAAACGGACTACACTTTCGCGGTGAGAAACGTGACCTTGAGGAAATGGTTGGTAATTTACTTGATAATGCCTGTAAGTGGACCAAAGCGAAAATTCATGTCATGGTTGAAGTGGATCCAGAAAACGATGCTAAAATCCGTATCACCATTGACGATGACGGCCTCGGTATGGCGGCAGACCAGTACGAAAATGTTCTCAAGCGCGGCACCCGCCTAGATGAAACTACCCCTGGTACGGGATTCGGTCTGTCCATAGTCAATGACCTCGCCATAGCCTATAAAGGTGTACTAACATTAGATAAATCCCCATTAGGCGGTTTAAGAACTATTTTAATTATCCCTATGGTCAGAGAGTAATATAATCGCGCAATTCCAAAAACGAAATGCTCCATCAGCAGAGCGCAACAAAACGCCAATTGGTGCGCAGTTAAAAATGATGTTGCCACAAGGGGCGCGGGTTTTGGAAATAGCTTCGGGGACAGGGCAACATGGGGCATATTTTACAAAACTTCGTCCTGATATTATTTGGCAATATTCAGATGTTGATACGGATGCACAAGAAAGTCAAAAAGCTTATGCTTGCGAAAATTCTAGTCAGTTAAAATTACCGCTACAATTGGATGTGACCCAAGGGAATTGGTGGCAAAGGCTTGAACCTATCACCAATATATATTGCGCCAATATGATCCACATAGCGCCTTGGAAAGCGGCCTTGGGATTAACAAAAGGAGCAGGGGAGTTGTTACAAGCTGGCGACAAGTTGTTTCTTTACGGCCCATTTTTATTTGGGGTAGATAGCGCTCAATCTAATCTCGATTTTACCGCAAACTTAAAGCAAAGAAACCCAGTATGGGGTGTGCGCGAACTTGTTGATGTTGAGGAATTGTTTGTGGAAAATGGTTTTCATCTCGACCAGCAAATTACGATGCCGCGGGATAATTACTTGTTGGTTTTTTGTAAACGCTAATATCTTAGAGGACCGCACTGAATCCTCACGTCTTGTTAAGCATATATTTGCAGTTACTCGGCAATAATTACGCGTCTGCCTAAATATGACCATTTTGTCATGTTTTAGCAAGGTTGTTGTTAAGTGCAGTAGCGCACTTTGGCTTTGGAAAGGATTCTGGCGTGTTGTCTGTATTTTATAAAACTCTCAAACCTGTCTTCACACTGCTAGGTGTAATTGTGCTTACGGTTTCCATGCCCGTTAGTGTAAGCGCTAAACCATTAGGCATGCCCGATGAACAAGGATTGCCAAAATCCTTGGCAGATTTGATTGAGCATGTATCACCTGCCGTTGTTAATATTCGAGTTGTTACAGGTGGTTATGCTGTAGATCGTCCGGGCGAGGATGCAACAGAAGGACAAGGTTCTGGGTTTATCGTTACATCGGACGGTAAAATCGTTACTAATTTTCATGTTATTGAAGGTGGTGATAAGATCACCGTGGGGTTTGCAAACGGGGAAGAATTTCCCGCTAAAATTATCGGCACAGACTACGAAACCGATATTGCAGTTATACAAATTCAGAGCGAACGATCATTTGATTATGTTGAATTTTACCATGGGCCTGATGTTCGTATAGGTGATTGGGTTTTGGCCATTGGCAATCCGTTTGGCATTGGGCAATCATCTAGTGTTGGTATTATTTCAGCAACCTTGCGTAAGCGGGTCGAATCCGGTTCTTATGTGGATTATATGCAAACCGATGCAACCGTTAACCGTGGTAATTCTGGTGGCCCATTGTTTAATTTTAAAGGCGAAGTCATTGGCGTAAATTCAGCCATTTTTTCGCCGACAGGTGCCAGCGTAGGTATTGCCTTTGCCGTACCTCATACACTCGCAGAAGAGATCGTAGTTGATTTAATTGAATATGGTAAAGTCAAACGCGGTTTTTTGGGTGCTGCGTTGCGTGAGGCAGAATACACGCAGAACGGTATCGTATACAAGGGCGGCGCAACGATTAACTCTGTAGGTGCTGACAGCCCTGCTGATAAGGCGGGATTGAAAGCCGAGGATGTCATATTAGGCATTAATGATATTGCTGTGCGCAATGCTGTTGAAGCCACGCGGGCTATCGGCAAATTACGGGCAGGTGAAACAGCGGTCTTTCAAATTGAACGCGGCGATAAACTTATTCCAGGTGGTGTACGTGTAAAAATAGGTGAACGCCCAGAAAATAAAGATACRYTAAAAAYTGCAACAGGAAATACKGGCGGTGCGACKAGCTCGACCGTTGCAGCTCCGGCGRCACCAAAAGCTAATTCAATGTATAATACTGGATTATCACTGGTTGACCTAGGGGCAACGTTTCGCGAAAGCATCGGCATGCGGGTCGACCAAGTCGGTGTTTATGTTGATGCGGTAGCGCTCGGCAGTAACGCAGCGCGCAAAGGTATTAAAAGCGGTATGGTTATTCTTGAAGCGGGTGGAAAGCCAGTAGCAAGTGTGCGGTTTTTTGGCGATATTGTTCGCAAGGCAAAGACCTCTGGACAGCGGTCCCTCGTGGTGAAAGTTCGCACTCTAAACGGCAGTGAACACTATACTTCAATTTCTCTCAATTAATTTGGTAACTCAGAAGGAAAATATTATGCGCATACTGGTAGTAGAAGACGATGATGTTGCGGCGGAGTATGTCCGTAAAGGCTTAATGGAAGCAGGCCATGTGGTTGATTTGGCGGGCGATGGTGAGCTTGGCTTGGAAATGGCCAAAGCTGCGGATTATGACGCACTCGTGCTTGACCGTATGTTGCCGAAACGAGACGGATTGTCTTTGCTCAAAGAATTGCGTTCGGATGGTGATACAACGCCTGTATTGATTTTATCTGCATTGGGTGAAGTTGACCAGAAAGTTGAAGGCTTGCGGGCTGGCGGCGATGATTATCTTTCCAAACCCTATTCGTTCACAGAGCTTTTGGCGCGGGTAGAAGCTATGGGTCGGCGTTCTGATCCAACCGCTGCGGTGACAAAGCTTAAGGCTGGCGATCTAGAAATGGACTTGCTGGCACGTACCGTCAAACGCGAGGGGCAGAATATTTTACTCCAGCCACGCGAATTCCGCTTGCTAGAATGCCTGATGCGCCACGCAGGAAAAGTGGTTACTCGCACTATGTTGCTTGAAAAGGTGTGGGATTATCACTTTGACCCCCAGACTAATGTTATTGATGTACACATTTCACGCTTGCGTGCGAAAATAGACAAAGAATTTGATACACCTATGTTGCACACAGTTCGCGGCGCAGGTTACCGCTTGCAGGTTTAGCAAACCTGCGCGACAAGGGTTTCTATGTTCGCGTCACTAAAACGTCTATTTAAAAATACGATTTTTCGCTTGTCAATGATTGCTGCTGCTCTGTTCGCAGTGTCGTCATTGATAGTGCTTGGCTATATTTATTTTGCCACTGTGGTCTCTGATTTGAACCGCGTGGACAAAACTATGGAATTGGAAATTGACGAGCTAACCAAGATTTATGAAACTCTTGGCCCTGTGGTGTTAAATCAGATYATTTTTGACCGTGCTTTGCCAAAAGGTGCCAGCAAYGTCGRCAATARCACCTTTTATGTGTTTGAGTATTACGACGAAGAAGGCAATGTTAACGGCGGTGGTAATTTACCAGCAAAGCGGTTCTTTACAGATCCGGAAAAAATTCCATTTTGGAGAAAAATTCCAGGACTGAAAAGTGAGCAAACCCGCGAATTTGAATATGCAGTGACTACGATTTCTGGTGATAATAAGCAGACCAGAAGAGCACGTGGTCGGCTAAAAGAATTTTTACCTTCTGGCGCCAAATTGTTTATCGCTAGAGATGTCGAAAATATTATGGCTGCTGGTGAAAAAGTTACGCGGGCATTGTTGATTTCTGTGGCCATGGCCATAATCCTTGGCTTGGTATCCGGCATATATATGTCGAGCAGGTTTGCSCGCAGGATTGCTGCATTCAACAAATTGGCCACAGATGTGCGGGCTGGCGAYCTTAAACAACGTGTGCCGCGCGATGAAAGCGGTGACGAGTTGGATGTGTTGGCAGAGCATTTGAATGCCATGCTTGACCAYATTGATACATTGATGGTTGCTATGCGCTATGCTGGCGACAGTATTGCCCATGATTTGCGTTCCCCGCTTACTCGGCTCCATACAAGACTGGCAACGGCTGGATCAGAGGTTAAAAATAAGGTCGCACGGAAAGCCCTTTATGAGGCATCAAATGATGCAGGTGAGTTATTGCGAACTTTTGAAGGTGTTTTACGRATTGCTAGGTTGGAAGCTGGAGAGCGTCGGGAAATGCTGGTGCCGTTGGACCCAAGTGTGGTCTTAGAAGATATTGCGGAACTTTACGAACCATCTTGYGAAGATGCAGGGYTRGATTTTGCATTGGAARTAGAAGGYAAACAYACCATTCGGGCAGATCGTGGATTAGTGTCACAGGCCATTTCAAAYTTRGTCGAAAACGCTATAAAATATACGCCAAGCGGTGGRGCTATTACGGTTCGTTTGCGTAAAATTCGTTCTGGCAGGTCAGAAATTTCGATAACTGATACAGGTCCTGGCATCCCGCCGAATGAACGTGACCGTGTTAAGGAGCGTTTTGTCAGGTTGGAAGAAAGNCCGAACCGAACCGGGTAGTGGTCTGGGCCTTGCYTTGGTCGATGCAGTGGCTGATTTGCATCAAGCAMARTTTGAACTTTCGGATGGCCCCGGTGGTGAGGAGAGCCAGATGCCCGGTTTGCGTGCTGCACTGATATTCCCACGCTATAAACGTACAAAATGATCGAGTTCAAAAAGGTTAAGGAAAAAAAAGATGCATTGTTTGAGCAACGTATTGGCAAAGTTTTACCAATTTATARTGCGGAAACTGGGTMCTTAATTTCACYGAATAAGAGCCTTGAYAATATTATCAATAGCGCTCGTAATAGYGCACCTTATYTGTCTATGTTAATAGATAAATGGCCTGATGTTACAGTTGCTTTGGGCACAAAGTCACCGGAAACAGTTTTTAGCGATCTTCTCAAGCATATCCAACCTCTATCTCTTTTCGAACTCAATATCACTCTGCGCCAAGTCAAACAAAAAGTACATTTACTTGCCGCTCTTTGTGATTTGGCAAGTGTTTGGGACTGGACGCAAGTCTGCCAATATTTAAGCGATTTTGCAGACAGAGCCATGCAGATGTTAATCACTGCTATTGCACAGGATATGGAATTTGATGGCACGCAGGATAATCCTGTACCGGGCTTATTTGTACTGGCGCTTGGCAAGTACGGGGCATGCGAATTGAATTATTCAAGTGATATTGACTTGATTGTTTTTTATGACCCAGAGCGGGTAAAGCTGCCTAATCCCGCGCGGGCTGAACGTACTTTAATACGGTTTGTGCGCAAATTGATGCGTGGTTTTGATGAAGTGAGCGAACACGGTTACGTATTTCGTACGGATTTGCGGTTAAGGCCTGACCCACGTGCGACCACGGTAGCCGTGTCAACCCGTACAGCCGAGCGATACTATGAAAGCCTTGGTCAAAATTGGGAACGAGCGGCGATGATAAAAGCGCGTGCCGTTGGTGGAGATAGGGCGGCCGCAGACACATTTATCAAAGATGTTCTGACGCCGTTTATTTGGCGCCGCAGCATGGATTTTCATGCTATTGATGATGTGCATTCTATCAAACGGCAAATTCAAGGTGGCGCAAACCCCGAAGATATTAAGGCGGCGGGGCATGATGTAAAACTTGGTGTCGGCGGCATCCGAGAGATCGAATTTTTTGTGCAAGTACAACAATTAATACTTGGCGGACGAAACCCGCAATTGCGAACGCCGCGTACGATTGAAGGGTTGCAAGTTCTGGCTGAGGGCGGTTTTACCGACCCTGAGAACGCTCGCATATTGCAAGATAATTATGCCGTGTTACGAAATGCCGAACACAGGATACAAATGTATGCTGACGAACAGTCCCATACTTGGCCGAAGGATGACAAGCAAAGAAAGCAATTGACGGCGCTCAGCGGCTATGAAGATGTAGAGAAATTTGAAGCTAATTTAAAACGTACATTCCTGCAAGTTCATCATATCTACCGCGACTTGTTTGCGGGCGCTGAGGATTTATCGACGGAAAGGGGCAGTCTGGTATTTACGGGCGTAGAACCCGAAGCCATCACCTTACAAACATTCGCAGAATACGGATTTGAACGCGGATCTGAAATTTGGCAAATTATGGCTGATTGGCTCGGCGGACGTATGCCAGCAACACGTACAGAACGGGCGCGAGAGCTTTTGACCAGATTGGCTCCACGTATTATTGAAACCTGCGGTGCAACTGGGACGCCAGATATTGCGTTCTTTAGCTTTGCCGAATTTGCTACCAAGCTCAATGCAGGTGTGACCTTATTTTCGCTACTTTTACAGCAACCAAACGCTYTATCTTCACTGATTGATATGTTGGCGATGGCGCCAAAGTTAGCGCAACAATTGTCTGCTCGRCCAAATTTGATAGATGCGCTCACAARTCCAGAGTTTTTCGATGCCAARATGAAAATAACACCAAATTGTTATTCAGCTCTAATCCCAGCAGATACAGATTTTGAAACTGCAATGAATATTGTGCGRYGTGCAGTACACGAAGACCAATTTATGTTTACGGCCAGATTGCTGCGAAGGACTAATCCTACGGGTGCAGGAGAGATATTAACGGACATTGCTGAAGCGGCGATTACGACGCTGCTACCAATTGCGGCTAAGGATGTTGAAAGGATTTACGGCAAGGTAGAAGGTGATTTCGCGATATTGGGCCTAGGAAAGCTRGGCGGACGGGAATTGWCGCTCAAATCYGATTTAGACATCATGCTGATTTATGAGGACGGCGCAAACAGTAGTGRCCGCGACATCTTYAATAAACTGACACGCCGGATTATTACATCTCTTTCCAGCATTACGGCCGAGGGAATGCTCTACGAAGTAGACATGGCTTTGCGTCCATCTGGACGGGCTGGGCCGTTGGCGGTATCAATATCAGCGTTTGAAAAGTATTACTGCGAGGATGCTTGGACATGGGAATTTATGGCGTTGTCCAGAAGCCGCGTTGTAGCAGCCTCTAGCCCTGAGTTTGCAGCAAAGCTAGAAAATGTGACGGCAAAGACGCTACAAATAAAAAACTACGGTAATAGCCTAGCTAAAGATGTGTTGGATATGCATCAGCGGTTGCAGAACGAAAAACCAGGCTTTGGTATTTGGGATGTAAAAAACACTGCAGGGGGACTACGCGATATAGAATTTATTGCACAGTTCTTGATACTGAAACATCAGCCGAAAATAATTCCGCCTGCAACGTTAGATATGTTGACATTAGCACGTGATGAGAAATGGCTAACCGGTGCACTTGCTAGGACATTGCTGAGAACGACAAGACTTTATCTCACATTACAACAAGTTCTTGCCATAACTGTCAGTGGTAATTTCGATCCTGATACTGCGCCAATATCAGTAAAAAATTTATTGGGAAGTGCAACACAAGAACAGAGCTTCGAAACACTCGAGCAGAACTATATAGGGGCTTGCGCCGAGATATCTGACGCTTTTAGACAAATTATCAGATAAACTCTTTGTCTCCAACCTTACTATGTGTGCGTTTTTTAGTATTCGTGCGTTCTTCATTCTGCTAGCCTGCAAAAAAACACATAAGGGGATTGATATGAGTTTATTGTTGGAAATGACTGTCCAGGCTAGCACGCTAGACCCTATTGCGGCAACAGAAGCGTGGATGCAGACGATGACCGCTGAGGAAACGGCGCGCTCGAATGCGTATTTTGAGGGTGGTTATTGGCTTATCCTGTGGAACTTCCTGATTGGTTTGGGTGTTGCTTGGTTATTATTGGGGCGAAAACGCTCTGCACGTGTGCGCGATTGGCTGGCGGCCAAGTTGCCAAAATTTCTTGTTAGTCCGGCCTATGCATTTCTCTATATTCTTATCCCGACAATACTAACTTTCCCAATGACTGCCTATCAGGGGTTTTTTCGCGAAGGCAAATATGACCTTATGAACCAAACATTGGGCGGTTGGTTCTCGGAGCAAATGATAGGTCTAGGCATTGGGCTTGTTATCGGTACAATTGCGCTTTGGGGACTGTTTGCTCTGATCCGTAAACTGGGTGCCGCATGGCGTTGGTGGGGTACGGGTGTGACTATTATTTTTGCTGCATTTATGTTGCTGATCAGCCCGGTATTTATTGCGCCTCTATTTAATGATTATACCCCCATGGAAGAAGGGCCCTTGCGTACGCAAATTCTGGCAATGGCCGAGGCTAATAATGTGCCCGCCGACAATGTTTATGTGTTTAATATCTCCAAGCAGACCGACAGGGTTACGGCCAATGTTTCTGGTTTTATGGGTACGACACGGATTTCACTCTCTGATACATTGCTTGAGCGAATTTCACCAGAAGGTGTAAAGGGCGTCATGGGRCATGARCTTGGTCATTATGTGCTTGGCCATATTTAYGAAATGCTGGTTTATTTGGGGCTCATAATATTATTTGGATTTATGTTYACGCACTCKRTCTAYGRRCGKGTRCRGCGTAAATGGGGYGAGAAATGGGGGATTGGMRMWATWGGCGAYAATGCSGGCATGCCWTTRTTYTTYGCRTGYTTTGGYTTYTAYATGTTTTTRGCWACGCCGCTCCTRAGCACSATTATYCGCAAYAAYGAAACYGAGGCTGACATGTTYGGSTTTAATGCWGCWGCWGARCCRGACGGKRTYGCWGARGCTTATATGATGCTTGCGGAGTACCGCAAAATGAAGCCGGGAAAATGGGAAGAAATYATTTTCTATGATCATCCTGCTGGCTATACGCGCGTYCTAAACGCTATGAGATGGAAAGCTGCRCAYCAAACTATTGATGCAACGCCGTTGCTTGTAACACCATTATCGGCACAAGAAGAAAAACATGAMTGATGTCAAAGATAAATTAGCAAATATGCTTGAGCAGGCTAGCCCGGAAATGATGGTTGCGGATCCAATTGTTCGTAAGGCGTTCAGCGTTGCATTGCTRGCATCTGATTTATATGTGCCYGTGCATCAAAGTGAAGATCAGCAAGCSGCRGACGGCGGCGTCACTTTGCAAGCCATCGACATTGACGGCGCTTTGCATGTTTTGTTATTTTCCTCCAAAGACAAACTCRGYGAATTTATGGAYGGRAATACAAGGTTTGCCCGTGCATCAGGCGGTGATATTTTACCGTCCYTACGCGGTGGTCACGCCGTKCTCAACCCCGGTGAAAAAGGCAGGGTGTTTGCACCCGAAGATATTGCTGATATATTAGGGGATACGAGCAACCCAAAACACGGACATGCTGGGCATGTTCACGGTCCCGACTGTAACCATTAATTAGGCTGCTGGTCGTTTCGTGCTTTGGACGGCTTGCCCTTGCCCTTGTGTTTGTCCTTGTCCGTGCCCTTGCGTTTGGGCGGGCGTGTTTGTTGGATGAGGTGCTGTCGCTCCAACTTGTGGGGTTACAGCAGTTTGACCAAGGACATTTGCAATGTCGGCTGTGATTTTCGATACTTCCTGGCTGACATCGCCCCGGTCTTCTGTCTCTTCTTTGGGTTTGGCCGGTTTGTTGGGTAAAGAGAAGATTACTGTAGTGCCCTTGTTGACAATACTCTCAATCTTAAATTTACCACCGTGTAACTCGACAAGGGATTTGGACAGAGCTAAACCAAGGCCGGTACCTTCTGATTGTTTATTGGCTTGGTCATTTACCTGCTCGAATGGTTTTGCTAATCTTTCAATGTTTTCTTGCGAAATCCCAATGCCGGAATCCGAGACTTTGACAATAATACCGGATGCTTTTTGAATGAGTTCTACACCGACTTTTCCGCCTTCTGGAGTAAATTTGACGGCATTGGTTAGTAAGTTAAGTAAAACTTGTTTCACAGATCTTGGATCAACTTCAATTTCCCGAACTTCATCAACATCAACATCGAGCGTCAGGCCAGCATCATCAGCGCGACCTCTTATCATTCTAACGACCTGGGCAACCATTTCGTGCAAAAACATGACTTCTAAATTCAGCGTCATCTTGCCAGCTTCAATTTTAGACATATCCAAAATGTCGTTGATGAGAGATAGAAGGTGTTGACCTGAAAAAAGGATGTCGTTGACATACTCTTTGTAACGAGGATCCCCAAGTGGGCCAAACATTTCTTTTTTCATAATGTCGGAAAAGCCGTTGATAGCATTTAGCGGAGTACGCAGTTCATGGCTCATACTGGCTAAGAAATTACTTTTTGATTGTGATGCTTCTTCCGCGCGAATTTTTTCACTTTCATAACGTTCTGCCAATTCAACAATACTGTCTTGCGACTTTCTCAAGACATCAACTGTATTGTTCAAAGCTTGTTCATTTTTCTTGAGATCCACTGCACGCAGGCGCAATTCGGTAATGTCCGTGCCAACACTGACATGACCGCCTTCAGCTGTAGGCGTTTCTATGTAACGAACCCATCGACCACTTTTAAGGTGGTACTCGATCCATTTCCCCTGCGTGGTTTCATAATAAAACTTATCTTCGATGGCTGTAATTGCGAGGTAGTCAACACTCGCGTGGTCCATTCCCACATGCAGGCTTCCGGGCGCCAAGTCAAAAAAGCTTTCGAAGCGGTTGTTCCACACAAGGAGCCTATTCATGGAATCCCAAACAACAAAGGAATCAGTCATAGAGCTAAGAGCGCTATGTAGTCTGGCTTCTGCTGTTTTTAGACGGATTTGCGCCGCACGTTGTGCCGTAATGTCAAGAGCAACCCCGACAATAACGCGCTTCATCTCTCTTCCTGAACGGGTAGACGACCTACCACGGCATTGCAATATTAGCGGTAAATGTGCGACACGGATATCAAAGTCAAATTCCCCTTGCATGTGCGCGCGTCTGGCAAATGCTAGGAACCTTTCCCTGTCGTCAGGATGGAATAGCCCTAAAAATTTTGAAAGAGGCATGGTTTGTTCTTGGCGGGATAACCCCAGCAAGCCGGCAAGGGATGCACTGAGAAAGGCTGCACTACCAGTTAGGTCAACTTCCCAAACACCGCCTCTATCACCTTCAATGGCCGCTTGGTATCTCTGTTGGGAYACTTCAGTGTTTTGTTGRATMCCCTGCACAACGCGTAACTGGTTYTTTAACGAGTTGAGTAGTGTCACGACTAAAGCGCATGTGCCAATAAACAAAATCAAAAATAGCAATAGGTTGTTTTGCAAAACGGMTRCGCTAGCACTGGCATAAGGCTTTGCTTCCARTAAGAATAAATTGGARTTTGGGATCTGCACAGCAGCAAGAATGTGTTTACTACCATTTATATTGATAAATTCTGTCGTCCTGATTCCAAATTGTGTCAGTCTTGAAAACTGTACTTCAGTAAGATTGAAAACTTCTCGTGGGTTGAGGGTTCCCAAAGAGCCGTTCCCGTCAATTGTACGCCCTGAATTTGTCACAATGGCTATTTTAGCAGTCGTTTGTTTGCTGGTGTTGACCAATGTACTGTCTGCGAGCACTGCTATAGCATAATATTGCCCCGTTTTTTTAATAACGAGTGGAACCGTTTGTCCTTCGGGTCGTATTATCGAGCTAAGCTTTAGTGCCTCCGTACCAATATTCTGTATGGAAAGATTTGCCAAAAYAGGCGCATTTCGCGGGTTGCTAGCAATGATTTCGCCTTTTGCATTGAGTATTGCTGCTACAGTYACAGMTGGTGAACGAGTGATAATATCWACAGATTGYGTGGGTGWTTTTCCTTCAGMYAAYCCGTKRTTRATCCAGAMRACAACATTGTCGATTTCGGTRGARTAATTRCTTGCTAYGGCCTCRGCATARCTRAGGYGMTCAATCTGAGCCGTTTGCCGACTGGTACKATAATCARCAGTCARTTTAGACGTTACTATCAAAATATAAAAAATCAAAAATGCYAAAGCTAACAAGCGCATACGAGAAGTGCTTTGTTTATYTTGCGAAAAAGCTTTTGCTTGAGTTGCTARCTTAACACGGGATTTTAATGGCATATGATTYTGTYTTACCCGTGCATCGGTTYCTGGTGGCAAGYTGTGTACAGGGTTGCGCGTAGAAGARCCTGTATGCGGYGGGTACACCGTAGCAGGTTGAGYTTGACGATATGGKGKCGGACCCTTGTGCACATCTATCCCTTTACGCGAATGTTAAATTTGCGAATCATTTTGCCATTTAACCGTGAGAATAGAGGGGGAATGTTAACAAAGTCGACCAAAATGCAGTGGTTAGAGCCCAATTATTCAATGGTTTCCGGCTCTGGGGGGCCGAAAATGAAACCTTGGAGGGCATCAAAACCCATATCAATGGCGAAATCACGTAATGGTTCAGATTCTATACCCTCGGCAATAAAGCGGACGTTTAGATCATTTCGCAAGCTTAGTAAGGCTTTTAGTATGGATTTTTCGCGATTGTCTCTAGCTGCACAAGCAATAAATTCGCCGTCAATCTTTAACCAATCTGCTGGAAATGCGCGTAAATAACGAATAGATGCAGCGCCGGCACCAACATCATCAAGGCATAAGCTATGMCCGCGSTCTCTGAGRATATTKAGCAAGCTTAGAGCTGGCCCTAGGTCTTTTAAATYCCAAGTTTCKGTGAGTTCRAAAATCAGTTTTGAGGGTTCAACCTCCAGMGAYGATAARGAAGATAGCAGGTTGTGTGCAAAYGAYGGGTTTRCRAAAGAYGCTCCGGAGAGATTTACAGCGATCGCATGTCTGTCAGAATTCGAGTTGAGAGCGGCGACGGCCTGTTTGAGCATAGATATATCTAGATCGGTAATAGCGCCGCTTATTTCTGCGGGTCGTAAGATGTGCTCCAGCCCAGCATCACTGTCAAACCGAACAAGCCATTCATAGTGCAGGATCGAAAAATCTTTGGCGCAGACAACAGCTTGCCGCATGACAGTGTGGCGTTTTTCAGAGATATGTGCACGAAAACCGTGTTCTGTCTGTAAATCAGGCATAGGTGTATGTACTCTATAGCCCTAAAGATTTCCCTAAAGTTTTAGCAGCAATTTCGACGACATTTTCTGATGGGTTTGCCCTTAAAATACGCGATAGTTGTTCCTGAATTAAATTTTGGCGCCTTATGTCCAATTTACTCCATGTTTCGAATGCACCAAGCAGGCGAGCGGCAACCTGTGGATTACGCTTGTCCATACTCAGGATGTTATCTGCATAAAATTGGTATCCAGCACCGTCGAAACGATGAAACTGTTCAGGGTTTCCARCCGCCAAGCCRCCAATGAGCGAGCGCACTCGGTTTGGATTGGCGTCTTGGTAAGCTGGGTGYTTTGTTAGCGCTTTCACTTTGTCTAGRTTTTGCATGGCACTYACTGCAAACCAYTTGTCGRTAACKARTGRGTTGYCTTGCCATTTTTTGTAAAACCGTTTTAARCTTTCGYCTGCCCGCAAAYCGCCCAGTCGAACCAATATCAGTAAGGCGGCAAACTCTTCAGTCATATTCGTAGCGTTTTCAAACTGGCTCAGTGCCAATATCAATGTTCGTTCACCCGGTATTTCCGCGAGAAAAGACAGGCAAGTATTGCGCAAAGCCCGTCGGTCAGCACCTTGCGCGTCCGGTGTAAAAGGGCGAGGTTCTGACATTTCTCTGTATAGACTTTCTAGGGCTTCTGTGTRGTGGTCTGCGATAGCCCGGCGCAGTAATTTGTTRGCTTGGCGTATGGCCAAAGGGTCARCGCCTTGATTRGACYGGCTGGATATAATTTGTAAAATTGCGCCGTCGCTTGGTAAGCCGAGCGCCAATACTTTGAACCCTGGATCAATGGTTTCGTCGCGAATAATACGGCCAATGGCATCAACATAYCCACGCTGTGCTGACGTGTTATCGGGYTCRTTTCCTGCTTCAATTGCGCAGGCTAAATCTGCGAGAATATCYCGTGCTAGGGCCTGTCCTGCTTCCCAACGGTTGAATAAATCTTTGTCTGAATTCATCAGTAGTAAAGTGTCACTTAATGTACGGTTTATAATGATGTTGACCGGAGCGCTAAAATTACGAAATGCTGATAACGCGGGTCGTGAGGGGACACTAACGAATTTTACTTGTGTAGTTTCTTCAGTAAGAATCACAAGGCGTTCGGCAAAATTATTGCCGTTATTTTCCAAAAGCCCGAGCTTTGCGGGGATCATGAGCATCTGTTTGTCAGGCTGGCCGGGTGTGGGTTTTGTTTGTTGTGTCAAGGTGACAGTAAATGTGCTGTCAGCTTCATCGTAATCCGTATCAATATGAACATCTGGTGTGCCTGCCTGTTCATACCAGCGCATAAATTGCGAGAGGTCTTTGCCGCTAACTTGCTCAAAGCATGCCAGAAATTGCTCAATGGTTGCAGCGGTCCCGTCTAGACTTTCAAAGTATAGATCACTACCTTTGCGAAAATCATGTGGTCTGACAATGGTTTCCAGCATGCGGATAAGTTCGGCGCCTTTTTCGTAAACTGTAGCCGTATAGAAATTATCAATCTTCATGTAGCTTGTGGGGCGAACCGGATGGGCGAGCGGGCCTGCATCTTCAGGGAATTGACGACCGCGCAATGCGATTACATCTTTGATCCTTTGCAGGGCCGCACCGCGTTGGCTGGCAGAAAATTCTTGATCGCGAAACACCGTGAAACCTTCTTTCAGGCATAGTTGAAACCAGTCACGGCACGTGATGCGGTTGCCTGACCAATTGTGGAAATATTCGTGTGCTACAACGCTTTCAATGCGCTCGAAGTTCATGTCGGTAGCAGTAGCTTCGTCGGCAAGTAGAAGTGCGGAGTTGAAGATATTTAGACCTTTATTTTCCATAGCTCCGAAATTGAAATCCCGTACGGCTACCACCATAAACCGGTCTAGGTCATATTCACGTCCAAATGCTTCTTCGTCCCATTTCATAGAACGTTTCAGAGCGTCCATTGCATAATTTGCTCGCCCAGCGTCTCCTGGGTCAACGAATATATCCAGTTTGATATCGCGCCCGTTCATGGTGGTGAAATTATCCGTAATTCGGTCAAATGCCCCGGCGACCAGTGCGAACAAATAGCTCGGCTTCGGGAAGGGGTCTTCCCATACGGCAAAATGGCGATTGCCCGTCAAATTACCGCTGTCAATCTTRTTGCCATTGGCGAGTAAAGTTGGGTACGCAGCTTTATTGGCGGCCATGCGCACGGTGTATTTTGATAGAACATCAGGYCTRTCCGGGAAATAGGTGATGCGGCGAAACCCTTGCGCCTCGCATTGGGTGCAAAACCGCCCGCCGGAAACGTATAGACCCATTAGGCTGGTGTTTTTATCTGGTGCGCACTGGGTCTTGATTTCTAAAACAAACTCGCTCGGCACATTTGATATTGTCAATCCAGTTTTGGATGTTTTAACGCGTGATTTTTGCAGTTTTTTACCATCAAGTTTCAACCCAAGGAGCTTAATGCCTTCACCGTCTAGAAACAAATTATCAGAACCGCCGCTCCTAGTGATAAATAGCTTTGAGCACACAATCGTGGCAGCTGGCTGTAAATCAAAATCAAGTTCGATCTTTTTGATAGCAAACCCGTACGGTTTGTAATCAGATAGTCGTGTTACGACAGGGGTATCTGTTTTCATGTTATTCTCCTAACGACCTTATTGCTATTGCCAATAAGGATTGCAAGCCTCGTTCAGACTGATACAACGCCTATATGGTAAAGGTACTGAAAATTGCATCAGCGCAGCTTAACCCAACTGTAGGGGATTTGTCTGGGAATATGGCTAAGGCACGCGATGTATATGCGCGTGCTAAGAGCGTAGATGCGGATATTTTAGTGCTACCGGAATTGTTCGTCATTGGGTATCCACCGGAAGATTTGGTGCTGAAACCAGCGGCTGTCGCAGATTGCAAGGTGGAGGCCTTGAAATTTGCTAAACTCACCAAAAATGGCCCGGCTGTAATTTTTTCGACGCCGTGGATGTACCAAGGTAAATTATACTCTGCCGTATTAGTGATGCGGGACGGTAAAGTGACTGATCGCCGCTTTAAGCATAATCTTCCTAATTATGGTGTGTTTGATGAAATGCGAGTATTCAACCCGGGGCCACTCCCAAAGCCAGTAGAAATTTGCGGCGTCAAAATTGGCCTGCCGATTTGCGAAGATATTTGGCATGCGGGTGTTGCTAAGCATCTGGCGGAATTGGGGGCAGAATTGCTACTCTCTCCCAATGGCTCACCGTACCGCCGAACGGCGCGAGATGAGCGTCTAGATGTGGTGCATGACCGGATCGAGCGTGCTGGGCTGCCACTTGTCTATGTCAATCAAGTCGGCGGTCAGGATGAATTGGTCTTCGACGGCTCGTCCTTTAGTATGACTGCAGATGATAAAGTCTGTCAATTTTTACCGTCCTTTGAAGAATCATTTGAAATTGCGACATGGACAAAAGACGACGCTGAATGGACGTGCAAAAGCGAGACAAATTTACCGCAGCTTGGACAAATGGAAGCCGATTGGCGCGCCATGTGTCTAGGTCTTGGGGACTATGTTAATAAGAACGGTTTTAAGCAAATTATCCTCGGTATGTCAGGTGGAGTTGATAGCGCAATGGCCGCGGCAATTGCCGTAGATGCACTGGGCGCAGACCGGGTTTGGTGTGTCATGATGCCGTCGCAATATACCTCRAATGATAGCCTTGAGGATGCTAAGTCGTGCGCCAAGAAACTTGGCTGTAAATACGATATTATCACYATTCCGCCTGCAGTARCAGCGTTCGAGGGTATGTTATCGGAACACTTTGCAGGCACCACGCCTGACACTACTGAAGAAAACATTCAGTCTCGCATTCGTGCCGTCACCTTGATGGCATTGTCCAATAAATTTGGGCCTATGGTGGTGACTACAGGTAATAAATCCGAGATGGCGGTGGGTTATGCTACGCTGTACGGTGATATGTGCGGTGGCTACAATCCACTAAAAGATGTCTATAAAACCGAAGTTTATGATTTGGTGAAATGGCGGAACGACAACCATCCAGAAGGCCTGTTGGGTCCTGCCAGCCCTATCCTTAACCGTATTATCACCAAAGCGCCGTCGGCAGAACTGCGACCTGACCAAACTGATCAAGATAGTTTGCCTGAATATGAGGTATTGGATGATATTCTCTACGGCTTGATTGAACAGGAATTACCAGTTGAAGATATTCTAGCGAGAGGGCATAAGCCCGAAACCGTTCGCCGGATTCAGCATTTGCTGCACATAGCAGAATACAAACGCAGACAGGCCCCGCCGGGTGTGAAAATAGGCAGTAGAAGTTTTGGTCGCGATCGCCGCTATCCGATCACCAACAAATACCGGGATAAGGTTCCCGACTAGGAAATAGAAGATGAAACCAATTGTAAGATTTGCACCGTCCCCGACAGGAAAATTGCATGTTGGCAATGTCCGTACCGCTTTGGTCAACTGGCTCTATGCCGCCAAAGAGGGCGGGGAGTTTATCTTGCGTATTGATGATACCGATACGGGGCGCTCAACCAAAGCCTACGAAGACGGAATTAAAGAAGATTTGTCATGGCTTGGTATGGTTTGGGGGCAAACGTTTAACCAGTCTGACCGATTTGATATATATGACGATGCTGCCAATAATTTGCGCGAAATTGGGCTTCTTTATGCTTGTTACGAAACGAGTGAAGAACTGGATCGCCAACGCAAAATCTTGCGCGCGCAAGGCAAGCCACCCGTCTATGACCGTGCCGGACTTGCCCTAACACCAGAAGATAAAGCTAAACTAGAAGCAGAAGGCCGCACACCACATTGGCGCTTTAAACTTTCGGGCAAAACTGTGAGCTGGGACGATATGGTGCGCGGGACACAAAATATTGATACGTCTTCACTATCTGATCCGGTTTTGATACGCGGCGATGGATCATATCTCTATACTCTGCCCAGTGTAGTTGACGACATTGATGCAAACATTACCCATATTATTCGCGGTGAAGATCATGTGACAAATTCCGGTGCCCAGATCGAAATTTTCGAAGCACTTGGTGGCCCAATTCCTAACTTTGCCCACACACCATTATTGGTAGGACGGGACGGTAAGGGACTGTCAAAGCGCCTCGGTTCTCTTTCGATGGATCAGTTGCGAGAGCAAGGCATTGAACCTATGGCCATCTGCAGCTTGCTCGGAAAGATCGGGACATCCGACCCGGTTGAAGCCCGTCAAAATATGGCGCAATTGGTTGAAGAATTTGCTTTTAGCAAAATCGGACGTGCGCCTGCGCGGTTCGACGAAGCTGAGTTGGATTTGGTCAATGCCCGATTGCTGCACGAAACCCCTTATGTAGACGTCAAAGACCGTCTCGATGCTATGGGTGTTGCGGGCGGCGAAGAATTTTGGTTGATGGTTCGAACCAACTTGAACAAGCTCGGCGATGCTGCGGGTTGGTCAACTGTTTTTTATGCCCCTATGCCAGGACAAATTGCTGATGAAGATATGGAGTTTTGCAAGCAAGCTGCCGACATGCTTGCTAGTAATATTTTGCTTGCTGGTAATATTGACGAAAATACCTGGAGTGAATGGACAAACGCCTTGAAAGAGAGCACTGGTAGAAAAGGTAAAACATTGTTTCTACCTTTGCGGATGGCTTTGACAGGGCGTGCTCGCGGGCCAGGTATGGATCAGATATTGCCATTGTTAGGTGTTGAACGTGCTAAGGGCAGATTGCAGGGGAAAGCCACTTAAAATAAAACAGGGAAAACCATGAGTGATAATGCAAATAAAACAGGCGTGGCCTTAGTCGTATTAAGGCTCAGTTTGGCCTTATTTCTATTGCCGTGGGTAATCGAAAAGTTCACCAAGCCAGAACAAACGACAAAGATATTTTCAAGCTTTTACCACATAGATATACCTCTAGCCGGGTCATATGTAGTCGGCGTGATTTGGGTCTCGTTGCTCCTAGCTTTTGTAACAGGTTTTAAAAAACGTATTAGCTATGGGCTGGCACTGATTTTTCACGGCGGTTCAACCCTTTCTACAATCCCGCAAATGTTGCCGTTCCTTGAAACTTATAACCACTTGTTTCTTGCGGCCATTCCTGTGCTTGGTGGTTTTGCTACACTATATATGATGCGCGATGATGACACTCTTTGGACAATTTCAAAATAAAATTGGGGCTGGCCATTAAACTCACTGGGATGAGAAGGAGGTCAATGGCCAGTCCACCTCGACAGCTTGAAGGGTGCTGCCGATGAGCGGCGGGAATGTGGGGTAGTACACCGCTCACGAATCAGTATACAGGAGTAAATTTAATAAACAACTAATGGTTATAAAAAATAGTATAAAACTTATAGGTTGTATATTTGGACGGGCAAAACATTTTTAAGTGTCTGGGCTATATTGGAAACTAAAATCCGGCATATTGGGTCTAAAAGTAAAATTGCGGTAAATACTGCGGCACCAAAATCCAGTGCGCGCTCGTGAAATACAGCCAAAAAACAATCCAACCACCATAGGTAAAAGATATAGGCGCGCGTCATTTGTATAAATAAGGTAATAATCTACATAGCGTAGGACAATGCGCCAATAATTCTTGCCCCGCAAGGCTGTGCCTGTTAAGCGACAGGCTTGGAATTAAGGAGCACTTTTGTGAGTGATAAGAATAGTGGTGTCACCGCCGAAACGGTAAAGAAAATTGCGCGGCTTTCGCGTCTGCATGTGGAAGAAGATAGGCTTGCCCATCTGGCTGATGAAATGAACGGTATTTTGGCGTGGATTGAGCAATTGGCCGAGGTTGATGTTGAAGGTGTTGAGCCTATGACCTCTGCTGTCGAAATGGCTGCGCCCATGCGTGAAGATGTCATCACTGATGGTGGTGTGCGAGACAAAGTTCTGGCCAATGCCCCAAAAACCGAAGCAGGATATTTCGTTGTCCCGCGTTCTGTGGAATAGGGACTAGATATGTCAGATTTAACGAGCCTTACCCTAGAAGCCGCATTGGCWGGTCTGAAAGCCARRGAYTTTTCSTCACTGGAAATCACYAARGCCCAYATTRATGCSTGTAYGGMRGGSGCGGAYYTSAAYGCCTTTATCACKACGGATTTTGAAAAYGCGCTRGASGCTGCCAAAGCKTCCGATGCYAAACTTGCCAAAGGCGARGGCGGYGCACTTGARGGYGCMCCWMTYGGCRTYAAAGATTTGTTCTGTACMGAGGGCGTTAAAACCACGGCGGGCAGTAAAATTCTCGGYGAGTTCAAACCCCAATATGAAAGYACAGTGACCAGTAATATGAAGCAGGACGGCATGGTTATGCTYGGTAAGCTTAATTTGGAYGARTTTGCTATGGGGTCTTCTAAYGAAACCTCGGCTTTTGGTTCYGTGGTTAATCCTTGGAAGAAYGAYGCAGAGCTTGTGCCGGGTGGWTCAAGTGGTGGTTCTGCCACWGTTGTAGCSGCAAATATGTGTTTGGCCGCAACTGCAACAGATACGGGCGGTTCTATTCGCCAACCCGCTAGCTTCACTGGAACGGTCGGCATTAAACCGACCTATGGTCGTTGCTCCCGCTGGGGTATTGTCGCTTTTGCCAGTTCGCTCGACCAAGCCGGTCCGATTACCCGCACCGTAAAAGACAGCGCCATTATGCTACAGTCTATGGCGGGGTACGACCCGAAAGACAGTACGTCTATCAACAAAGACCTGCCTGATTTCTCTGCCGCCTGTGAGCGTTCTATTAAAGGCCTGCGTATCGGCATCCCCAAAGAATACACTATGGACGGTATGCCGGGCGAGATCGATGATCTCTGGCAACAAGGGATTGAATGGCTAAAAGACGCTGGCGCAGAAATTGTACCAGTGTCACTGCCGCACACAAAATACGCGCTGCCCGCCTATTATATTGTGGCTCCTGCGGAAGCGTCCAGCAATCTGGCCCGCTATGACGGTATGCGTTACGGGGTTCGGGTGGACGGTGAAGACCTAAACGATACTTACGAAGTCACTCGCGCAGCAGGCTTTGGTAAAGAAGTGCGCCGCCGTATTATGATTGGTACATATGTGTTGTCCGCTGGGTATTACGATGCTTATTATTTACAGGCGCAAAAAGTCCGCACTCGTATCGCTGAAGATTTCACCAATGCTTGGGAAATATGTGATGCGCTTTTGACCCCGACCTGCCCGAGCGCCGCTTTTCCAATCGGACGTCCGGTCAACGACCCAGTGACAATGTATCTCAATGATATTTTTACAGTGACCGCCAATCTTGCGGGTCTACCAGGTATTAGCGTTCCGGCAGCCTTGGATAAAAATGGGCTTCCGCTCGGTCTACAAATAATAGGCCGCGCCCTAGACGAAGAAACCGTCTTCGCCGCAGGCGCAGCTTTAGAAAAAGCAGCCGCATTCACGGCCAAACCTAAGAAATGGTGGGTATAAGTAATGAAGACAGTACTTATTTTGATTTTAATGCTTCCACTTGCAGCATTTTTTGGCGGAATGGCGCAAACGGCTTTTGCTCGTAGAGCAAGGAATTTGAGAGGCCTAATAACAGTAATAATTTATATTATTGGAACATTGGTCGCGTTTAATTTATTTGGATAACGTCGTTTTATACCCACAAGGACGGTAATGACGAAAAAAGAAAATCGAGAGTAAAGAGTATAAAATGTTTACAGCGAAGCGTGTAGCAGACAAAAAAGATTGGCTTTCTGGTCGGGACCATGATTGGGAAATCATTCTTGGGCTTGAAATTCATGCCCAAGTGGCGTCGAAGTCGAAATTGTTTTCAGGGGCGGCGACGGAATTTGGTGCGGAGCCAAATACGCAGGTGTCCTTGGTCGATGCGGCCATGCCGGGCATGTTGCCTGTGGTCAACGAATTTTGCATCGAGCAAGCCGTGCGTACCGGACTTGGCATCAATGCGCAGATCAACAAATATTCACGCTTTGACCGTAAAAATTATTTCTATCCTGATTTGCCTCAAGGTTACCAAATTTCCCAATTTGAATTTCCTATTGTCGGCGAAGGCGAAATTGAAATCACACCGGAAAGCAAAAATGGAGACGGCGAGCCGTGCATTGTCGGCATCGAACGTCTACACCTAGAGCAAGACGCAGGTAAATCCATCCATGATCTATCACCTGACGAGACCTATGTTGACCTAAACCGTTCGGGCGTATGCTTGATGGAGATCGTCAGTAAGCCCGACATGCGGACCCCCGAAGAAGCCTCTGCTTACGTCGAGAAAATTCGCGGTATCGTTCGTGCGCTCGGCACATGCGACGGCGATATGGAAAAAGGCAATTTGCGGGCTGATGTGAATGTTAGTGTGCGTAAACCGGGCGGCGAGCTTGGTACGCGCTGCGAAATTAAGAACGTCAACTCCATGCGCTTTATTCGCCAGGCCATTAATTACGAAGCCAGACGGCAAATTGATATTTTAGAAGCGGGCGGTGAAATTCACCAAGAAACTCGTTTGTTTGATAACAAAAAAGGTGAAACTCGTTCCATGCGCTCCAAAGAGGATGCCCATGATTACCGTTATTTTCCAGATCCGGATTTACTACCGATAAAAATCACTGACTCCTATATTAATGATATCCGCGCCAATATACCGGAACTACCTGATGCCCGTAAAGCGCGGTTTGTATCCGAATATGGTATACCTGAATATGATGCTCGAATTTTGACATCGGACAAAGCCAAGGGTGATTTCTATGAACGGCTCGCAAAAGGCCGTGATGCCAAGATTGCGGCCAATTGGATGATGGGGGATTTGTTCGGGGCGTTGAACAAGGCCAGTATTGATTTGGATGACAGCCCGGTGAATTCAGATGCACTCGGCGAACTGCTCGATTTGATAGGTGATAAAACTATCTCCGGTAAAATCGCCAAGGACGTGTTTGAGAAAATGTTCGAAAGTGGTGGTTCCGCTGACGAGATCGTAGAACGCGACGGACTGAAGCAGGTCACAGACACAGGCGCTATTGAAAAAATGGTTGGGGACGTCATTGACGCCAATGCAGACCAAGCCGCCAAAGTGGCAGACAATCCACGCCTGATTGGTTTCTTTGTCGGCCAAGTGATGAAAGCCTCCGGCGGCAAAGCCAACCCGCAAGCCGTAAACGAAATCTTGCGCAAGAAGTTGGGGCTTTAGCCTAGAGTGGCACCACTTAACTCAAAATACACAGGTATCCTTTGGGTAAATGTCCTTATCCTTGCTGCAGGGATTGGCGGTATGGTTTGGTATAAGTGGCACAATGTTATGTACGCGGCTGGTGCGGGGCTCGGTATTGGCGTCGTAGAATATATATTCATGCGCGTGTCGCTCTCCCGAAAACAACAAAAAGAACAAGACAAAAATAAATAAAGCCAAAATAAATAAAGCCAAAATAAGTAAAGGGTGAGTATGACTATAAAGACCAATAAATCCAAATCCGTTTCCAAGGCGATTAAATCGCGTATTACAACGCGGGCATTTTTGGATAGGCCCGTCCCCCCTGAAGTCCTGCGTAAAATATTTGCAAAAGCCCGCCGCGCACCCTCCGGCGGTAATCTTCAGCCGTGGAATGTGCATGTTATGACGGGCGAACCTCTGAACGCTTTTCGCGGTGAGGTCATTGGTAAGCTTATGAAAGGTCAAACGGAGAAAGATACATATCCACCTTACCCATCACCGCTTTGGGAGCCTATGCGGTCTTGGCGCTATAAATTGGGTGAAGATATGTACGCGCTTTTGGGCATTCCCAAAGACGATAAACAAGCGCGTATGATGCAGGTTGGACAGAATTTTAATTTCTTCGGTGCTCCCGTCGGTATTCTCATTACTATTGATAAGCGTATGGACGCGCCGCAATTCATGGATATCGGCATATATCTACAGACATTGATGCTGCTTGCTCGTGAACAAGGCTTGCACACGGCCCCGCAAGGTGCATGGCGCGCTTTTCCGGATACTGTTAAGAAGCATACAGAACATCCTGACGAGCAACATATCCTCGTGGGCATGTCTATGGGTTATGCTGACCCGGATGCGCCGGTAAACGACCTTGTTGTCGACCGCGCAGAGCTGCATGAGTTGGTAAAATTTTACGATTGAGTAACTCTATTTGTAGAATTATTTTGAGAAACCGGCTGAAAAGCCGGTTTTTTTATGTTTTTTGCTTTTATTTCATCTAATTTCTAGTTCATTTCTACGACATTATTACTTATATTTACTTCATTAATGTAACTATTAATTATTTGGTAATCATGTATAATCTTAGTATAAACTAAATATAAATAATCATTTACTTGTTTTAACTATAATAAAGCTTCATTAACCTTTACAGCAATTAACCTTATGTCAACCCATGCAGAGCAGGGTCAAATTATCGAAGCGGGAGACATTGATAAAATGCCGAAGCGGACATCGCCACAAGGACTTTCCATGATGGAATAATCCGAAGGTGTTAGGTGAGTGAAGAAAATGGGGGGCATTATGGCCTTTACAGATGTTGAAGTTAAAGAGGCCCGCGAGGCCGTTATTGCAAAAGCCGAAGCTGCGGATTTGTTCCGTCTTGGCCTTATATATTCCACAGATCACGAGGACAGAGGTCCAGACATGATTGAAGCCCATAAGTGGTTCAATCTTGCGGCGCTTCTTGGTTCACAGCCAGCTCAGGCATATCGCAGTGAGTTGACAGTGGAAATGAGTACTGATGATGTGACTTTGGCTCAACGTGCAGCGCGCGGATGGCTTGTGGAAAACCGTAAAAAAATGGTTACTGCATACGCTGCTTAATAAGCACGCTTCCTAGCTAAACCCTAAGCTAGTCCGGCACGCAATAAGTCGTGCATATGGATGATGCCGACGGGTTTGCCCGCTGAGAGCACAAATATTTGCATGACCTTGGGCGGTTTTGCCGTCATAATATTGAGGGCCTCTGCCGCCAATGTACCAGATGTAATAGTTTTAGGCTCTTTAGTCATTACCGTTTTGACGCTGGCCTTGGGCAAATCTTTGTCGAGGTTACGGCGAATGTCGCCGTCGGTGATAATACCACACAAAACACCTGCTTTATCTGTGACACCTACACAGCCAAAGCCTTTTTCACTCATAATCGATAAAGCTGTTTCCATGTGGCTATTGTCCGTAACCAGCGGCAAACGGTCACCGACGTGCATTAAATCCCCAGCTGATTGTAGTTGTGCGCCTAAAGTTCCGCCCGGGTGGAAAGCTTTGAAATCCCCAGCGGTAAATCCTCTTGATTCTAATAAAGCGACTGCCAATGCATCACCGAGTGCCATTTGTAATGTGGTAGATGTGGTTGGTGCTCCGGTAATGGCGCAAGCTTCCGGCGTGTCTGGAAGGTGCAATAAATAGTCACTGGCATTAGCCAAAGCACTGTTCTTTTTACAAGTCATAGCGACCAGCGGTACTGCAGCCCGTTTGCAAAATTGAATAATATCAGCCAATTCCTTGGTTTCTCCAGAACGGGACAAGGCGATAACGCAATCATCTTTAGTGATCATGCCCATATCACCRTGACTGGCTTCGGTTGGATGAATATACAAAGACGGAGTGCCAGTAGATGCTAAGGTGGCTGCAATTTTTCGCGCTACATGACCGCTTTTACCAACACCGGTAAGAACAATATGCCCAGAGACAGATTTTATTCCGTCTACAACCTTGTTGAARYTWGCGCCTAAATTCTCTGCAAGAGTAGCAAGCCCTTCAGCTTCWATTTCAATYACCCGGCGAGCTACAATTACAGCGTCAAATTTTGTCATGTTTTTTTTCATGTTCAGGCCTATATCAGAATAATTTGCGAATGTGAATGCCGCGTGTGACGACTTTCATCGGTGACCACGTGAACTTTTTTATCATTTCTCTACTGCTGATAATGCGGTTTTTTTGTACGAACTTACGGTCACGGAAAGTTTGAGGTAGGCCTTTGATCCCGTCCATAATGCCGCGCAAAGTGGGTTTAAATCGCCCTTTGCGAAATACTGCCCAACCAAGATAAGCCAAATTAGCCGCAATATGAAATGGGGTCAGGAGTATTAGAAGTGGCCAAGGCATGTTTTTGAAAAATGTCCATATGCGGTTTTTTGTACCGTGATATATAGCAAACTCCGGCACTTTATCAGATATGCCTGAGCTTATGTGATCCACGATAGCATTAGGGGATTGCAAACATTCACCGCCAGAGAGTTGCATACGGAAGGCTAAATCCACATCTTCGTGATAGCAAAAAAATCTTTCGTCAAACCCGCCGAGCGCTAGAAATTTGGAGCGGTGATACAATGCGGCTGCAGCGCAAGGGCCGAACACCAACCCGGCTTTCGGAGGCTCAATTTGTTTCCCATAACCAGCGCGAAAGGCGACCCCGGAAAAATGGTAGCAATCTCCTACACCGTCTAGTGTTGGTTTGTCTGAGAGGGCTAAATATTGCGTTGAGCCAACCATAGTTATATTTGGAGCMGTGCTAGACGCTTTTAATAGCTGTTCCAGCCAACCTGGTCTTGCAAAAGCATCTGGGTTTAGCAGGGCTAACCACGGGGATTTAGCCAGTTTTGCYGCAGTATTGTTGGCGGCGGCAAAACCAGTATTTTCACCCAGTTCCATGATAATAAACCGCTTATCCAAACTTGGTAGGGTKGCTATAGAGCCATCAGTTGAGCCATTATCGACAATAAAACACTCGAAATCTTGCTCTGTTTGCATAAGCACGGACTTCACACACCGCACCAACCACTCGGCCGCATTATAGTTGACGATAATGATCGATGCTTTCGGGATATTTGACTCCAATGCTTCTATCYATAACTAGAACAATTTATTACATCCATTTGACATACAAACTATTGCGCACAAAGGGAAAATTCCTTATATGCTGGCAGACTTTAATTTCATACTACGGCTTCGCGCTAAATGCAGGATAAAATAAATGCCAAACACACAACATGATTACAAAGTAGCCGATATTTCTTTGGCTGATTGGGGCCGTAAGGAAATTAATATAGCTGAGACGGAAATGCCGGGCTTGATGTCACTCCGTGAAGAATTCGGCGAGAGCCAGCCTCTAAAAGGTGCACGCATTGCAGGGTGCTTGCACATGACAATCCAGACGGCCGTCTTGATCGAAACCTTGACGGCGTTGGGCGCAACAGTGCGTTGGTCATCTTGTAATATTTTCTCGACCCAAGACCAAGCGGCAGCAGCGATTGCCGTTACTGGTGTTCCGGTTTTTGCTTGGAAAGGCTTGACGGACGACGAGTTTTGGGAATGCATCCATGCTACTATAAAAGGCCCTGATGGCTGGACACCAAATATGATTTTGGATGATGGTGGTGATTTGACAGTGTTGATGCACGAAGAATATCCCGAGCTAATGAAAGACGTTAAAGGGCTGTCCGAAGAAACCACYACAGGTGTTATGCGTCTATACCAAATGGAAAAAGCTGGCAAATTGGTTGTGCCTGCTATCAATGTAAATGATAGTGTTACCAAGTCTAAGTTTGATAATCTTTACGGCTGTAAAGAGAGCCTCGTCGATAGCATCAAACGTGCAACAGATGTAATGCTCTCTGGAAAAACTGCTGTTATTTGCGGGTTTGGTGATGTGGGTAAAGGTTCGGCCGAAAGTCTGCGTAGCCAAGGTGCACGGGTAAAAGTCACTGAAATTGACCCTATCTGTGCTCTRCAAGCAGCTATGGAAGGTTATGAAGTTGTAACTATGGAAGAAGCTGCTCCGGTCTGCGATATTTTCGTCACCGCTACGGGCAACAAAGACGTGATTACTGTTGATCATATGCGTGCCATGAAAGACCGCGCRATTGTTTGTAATATTGGCCATTTTGACAGCGAAATTCAAATCGAAGGCTTACGCAATTTTGAATGGGATAATGTTAAACCACAGGTCGACGAAGTGGTGTTTCCGGACGGAAAACGTCTGATTATATTAGCCGAAGGCCGTTTGGTTAATCTTGGTTGTGGTACGGGGCATCCTAGTTTCGTTATGTCCGCCAGCTTCACCAATCAAACTTTAGCCCAGATCGAGCTTTGGGAAAACCATAAGAACTACGAGAACAAAGTTTATGTGCTTCCGAAGTATTTGGACGAAAAAGTCGCCGAATTGCATTTGGCTAAATTGGGTGCAAAGTTGACTAAATTATCCGATGAACAATCCGAATATCTTGGCCTTCCTGTAGAGGGACCGTACAAGCCGGATCATTACCGTTACTAAAGAAAATAAATATTAGAAAACAACCAAGCCTCTCATAATAATAAAAAGCCTAAAGAGCCTTAAAACCTGAGGAGCGTATTATGCGCCAACATTACGAGTTTACATCCGAATCGGTTTCCGAAGGCCATCCGGATAAAGTATCTGACCGAATTTCAGACGAGATCGTCGATCTGTTTTTCCGTGAAAGTGTCAAGGATGGTATGTCGCCTTGGGATGTGCGTGTAGCAGCAGAAACCCTGACCACCACAAACAAAGTGGTGATTGCTGGCGAAACCCGYGGTTCTGATAAAATCACCAACGATATGATCGAAGCGGTCACCCGCGCTGCCATCAAAGACATTGGTTATGAGCAAGCGGGCTTCCATTGGAAGAACGCCGATATTGAAATTCTTCTGCACGCACAAAGCGCTGATATTGCCCAAGGTGTTGATGATGGCACAGGCTTGCACGCCGAAGAGGGCGCTGGCGAC
Source organism: Robiginitomaculum sp. (assembly GCA_002732685.1). The sequence goes on along the minus strand of NVRS01000003.1, from coordinate 61,439 downwards.
CAAGGGATAATGTTTGGGTACGCTTGTTCTGAAACACCTGCGCTTATGCCTGCACCCGTTTATTACAGCCACAAAATTTTGCAACGGCTTGCCAAAGCCCGCAAGCTTGAGGGTAAGACCGAGCTTGGACCCGATTCCAAAAGCCAAGTTACTGTGCGTTATGAAGACGGAAAACCAGTTGGAGCGTCTGCTATCGTGCTTTCGACCCAACATTTGGACGAGAGTATGTGCAGTGAGGATGTCGCGGAACTGGTTAAACCATATATATATGAAGAACTACCAGAGGGTTGGATTACAGATGATACGATCTGGCACATAAATCCGACCGGAAAATTCGTCATTGGCGGACCGGACGGAGATAGCGGCCTTACGGGGCGAAAAATTATCGTCGATACTTACGGCGGTGCGGCTCCTCACGGCGGTGGTGCATTCTCAGGTAAAGACCCAACCAAGGTTGACCGTTCAGCAGCTTATGCTGCGCGTTATTTGGCTAAAAATATAGTGGCTGCAGGCGTAGCAGAATGGGTCAATATCCAGCTTTCCTATGCTATTGGTGTCGCTAATCCGACCTCCATTTATGTAGATATGGGTGGTAAAGGGCAGGTGAGCGAAATAGAGTTAGAGCGTGTTATTCGTGAAGTCATGGATCTTACGCCGCGCGGTATCCGTGCGCATCTCGACCTCAACAAACCAATTTACGCCCGTACTTCCGCCTACGGCCATTTCGGCCGTACGCCGGATAATGAAGGCGGGTTTAGTTGGGAAAAAACCGACTTGGTTGATGCAATCAAAGCAGCTTTATAGGCTACTCCGCTGCAGTCTCTCGCATGTCTTTGTCTAGCAATTGCCCTTGTTTTTTACCGGCCATAAGCACGCGGGCTTTGGCGTAGGCAGGGTCGTTCCAGAACATCAAACAGCCATTACAACCGCGTCCGCAACAACCATCTAGGCCTAGTTTAGGATTAACCTTGGGTTTGCGGGTTTTGTTGGCTTCGGCCACTGATACTTTTAAGGCATCGCGGCGGCGAACATAAAGCGGGTTTTCRGGATCTTCAGTACGGCCTGAGACTTCGAGGCGTTGCGCCACTTTATCCAATTTCACACGGTTCCATTGGGCTTCTGTGAGTAGAGTTTCTTTACGCACGACGGTACCGACAGGAATGCGGGCTTTCAGCATATCCAGATTTTCTTTGTCAAACAATGTAAACGGGATGCGCACGACCGGTTTGATACCCGCGTGGACGACATCTGTTACAACACCCGGATATTCCTTGTTGATGACGCCGTCTCTGCTGGCAACATTTTCGAATTCGTAAAGCCGCAAGAGCACAGTATCCCCACCGTCCGGTGTCAGGAATTCCATAACATCGCCAGCTAGCAAACGGTTTTTTACATTCAGATAAAAGGCTTCGTCGTCGATCTCGATAATAGAACCGGCAAACTCCCATGCCCCTAGTGTCTGGGTTTGCTCGTAATTATGACCGTAATTGGTTAGGCGGCCATCATGAAATGCGAGGGTGAAGCCCCTGTTTGAAACATTCATCAATTCGTTCATATAGGGTTTGGGATTGAAATTTTCTGGATCCCGTGCCCAATCGTCCATAGCGGCGCGATAAGCGCGGGCGACTACGGCAACATAATACACCGATTTGCCCCGACCTTCGACTTTCAAACTATCCACCCCGAGCGCCAGATATTCATCTAGTTTTGGCATTAAGCACAGGTCTTTGGAGTTTAAGATATAAGCCGCATCATTGCTCTCTTCGATGGGCATGAAATCACCCGGACGGTGGCCTTCTTCTAGCAAAAATTCGAACATGTCTCTATTGTCTTCAGTAATTTCTAATTCTTCCACTGTGCCGTCCTTGAGGCGCAAATGGACTTTGTAACCCCAGCGGCAAGAATTAGAACAATTGCCCTGATTCGCCCCACGTTCAGACATGAAATTAGACAGCAGACAGCGCCCAGAATAGGTCATGCACATGGCGCCGTGAACAAAAGCTTCRAGCTTTATATCAGGACATTTTTCGCGAATTTCAGTAAGTTCAGCAAAGGAAACTTCCCGCGCCAACACACAAAGATCAGCCCCCATATCTTCCCAGAATTTTACAGACATCCATGAGCAAACATTGGCTTGGGTCGAGACATGCAAGGGCACATCCGGCGCATGGGTTTTCACATACTGGAAAACACCCGGGTCTGCTATGATGACACCGTCCGGGTTTAGCTCTTTAATCGTCTCGACATATTCTTCCAGCTTTGGCACGTCTTTGTTGTGGGAGAACAGGTTGAGCGTCAGGTAAATCCGTTTACCACGRGCATGGGCAAATTCGATACCCTCACGGATTTGTTCAAGGGAAAATTCGGACTTGGTGCGCAAAGACATATCCGGCGTACCTAAATAAATAGCGTCCGCACCGTACAGCACAGCMGTCTTGAGCTTGTCCAGATTGCCTGCAGGCATCAATAATTCTGATTTTAGTTCGGTCATGTGGCGGCTATTGTCATATTTTTCGTCCAGCCACAATACAATTTTGCAACACTGCGTTAACTACGGGTACCTATATTAGCGCAAATTAATCAACGGATTTGCCATGATTCGCCGCATTTTATCACTCTGCCTGATAGTTACCGTGTTTGTAGCTGTGAATGTTTCTGCACAAACACACCGCAAAGCCAAAGGTCGTCCGACCATCGGACTGGTGCTCGGCGGCGGTGGTGCTAAAGGTTTGGCCCATGTGGGGGTGATCAGGGTGTTGGAAGAAAATCAAATCCCGGTTGATGTGGTCGCGGGAACATCTATGGGGGCGATTGTCGGAGCACTATATGCATCAGGTTACAGTGCAGATGAACTTGAAAATATTACAACAAAGATGGATTGGCACAGTGTATTTAACGACAAAACTTCGCGGGGGCGCTCGACATTTCGCCGTAAAGCAGATGAGTTCGGGTTTTTAACCGACTATAAAGTTTCGTTTAAAAATGGCAAAATCGTTTTACCCCAAGGACTAATTCAGGGGCAAAATTTGTTCCTTGAACTTTCCAACCTTCTGTCAGAAACTCGCTCTGTCGGTAAGTTTGAGGATTTACCTATACCTTTCAGGCTTGTTGCAACTGATCTTGGCACAGGCGATGCAGTGATCATGCAAGACGGAGATTTAGCCACTGCGGTTTTTGCGTCTATGGCCATTCCGGGTTTGATACCGCCAGTAGAGCGAGACGGAAAACATTTGATAGACGGTGGTTTAGTAAACAATGTGCCTGTTGATTTAGCGCGTGCGCTTGGTGCAGACATTGTCATTGTTGTAAATGTTGGCACGGATCCGAAACCGGCCAGCGAGATCAATAATTTTATCGAAGTCTTGCGGCAAACACAAATCATCCTGACCAAAGAAAATACGCGGGTGCAAATAGATTCCTTAACCCCTCAAGATATTTTAATCGAACCAAATTTGGAAGGGTTAGGGGCAACAAGTTTCGATCAGGCTGGTGAAATGGCAGTTCACGGCGCAGAGGCGGCCCGGAAACTATTGCCGAGACTAGCTGCACTTCGCCTTGATAATAAGGCGTGGTTTGACCATTTGATTGGACGGTTAGAACTGCCGCAAAAGCGTTCAATAATAAGTGATATTGTCATTACGCAAAACTCGAAACTATCAGACGATATTCTGCGTAAGGGCATTTCTTTAAAGCGCGGGGAAACCTTTGATCCGACACGTCTCAACCGCGATATTGACCGTTTGTACGGTGTCGGAATTTATGATCGGATTACTTATAAAGTCGAAAAGCAAGGCGCAAATGCCGTTATACGGATTGACGGAAAAGTCAAAGAAAGCAGTGATGGTTATTTTAAATTTGGCGTCGCTCTTGATTCCAACCTTGAGGATACATCTTCATTTAAATTAGGTGTGTCTTATACCAAACCACAGGTCAACAAATGGGGCGGAGAATGGCGCATTGAAATTAATATCGGAGATGCGCTAGACGGTATCACAGAGTTTTATCAACCTCTCGGCGACAAACAGCAATTTTTCATTGAACCATCTTTGTTTGTAACGCGCGAAAAGGGTGCGTTTTTTGATAGCCTCGATAGGCGGCGCGGCGATATAAAAGTCCTAGGATTAGGATATTCTCTACAAGGCGGCGTTTTGTTTGGCCGTTGGGGAGAATTACGCGGTGGTGTAACCAATACGAATGTAAAATTGAGTTTTACTGATGATACCTTAGGGAACAATTCGTTACGGCTTGACGATAGTTACCTTCTTGGGCGTATGACAGTTGATACATTAGACAGTTTGTCGTTCCCAACACGCGGTCATATAGTTGTCGCAGAATATCAAGTTCATGACACGTTTCTTGGCGGCAACACTCAGTACAATCAATCCAGTCTGAACGCATTTAAGCCGTTTACTTTAGGGCGGCATACTATCGGTATAGGTACGCGGCTTAGTGGTGCGACTGGCCGTGATGCCAACCTTATTGGCACTTCTAATTTGGGCGGCTTTCTGTCTCTCTCCGGCTTTAGTGAGGATGAATTATCTGGCCAATATGCGGCTATGATACTCGGGACATATTATTACCGTCTCAATCGGCAAGCGACCTTGTTTGACTTTCCTCTCTATGTTGGCGGTTCGTTGGAAGTGGGTAATGTCTATCAATCATTTGACCAAATTGGTTTTAATCAGGCCATATATGCCAGCAGTATTTTTGCCGGAATGAATTCACCTTTGGGGCCCGTGTTTGTTGGTGTAGGCTATAATGATAAAGGCAACACGTCGCTATATTTCTCGATCGGTAGTTTTTTCTAGGGTTTTACTTTCCGGTAGGTTAGTCTAGTCACAACGGGTAAAATATATCAGGGGAAGCAAATGAAAATCGCAGCTTATATTATAATTGGATTGGTAGCACTCGTCATGATCGCATTTTTCTTATTGGGTAAAAAATCACAAAAAGGTTCTGCCATTGGTTTGGTAGATGGAAAACTTGCACCGTGTTCCGGCAAACCAAACTGTGTAAACAGCGAAGAAGGTACGCCTAGTAAATTCAAAATTAATTTTCTGAATACCAACTCATTAGACACCGTCAAAACCGCTATCGAAAACCTAGGTGGTGAAATTACGGGTTCACAAGAAGGTTATTTGTCGGCGGAATTTACCTCCGGTGTTTTTAAGTTTGTCGATGATGTAGAGGCCCGCCTTGACGGTGATCATGTGCAAATTCGCTCAGCTTCCAGGGTTGGATATTCGGACCGCGGTGTAAACCGTGCGCGTGTCGAGGACATTCGTAGCGCTTTGAACGAGGACTAATCCATGAGCAAAAAAATTGACCATGCTAAAGTTAAATCTCTTGTGCGAGAGCTTCTAGTTGCACTTGGTGATGATCCTGACCGTGAAGGTTTGAAAGAGACACCGCGCCGTATTGCTAATTTCTGGCGCGAATTTATCGAATATGCGCCGGGTAAACTCGACACTACCTTTAGCTCGGTCAAACATAACCAGATGGTCTGCGTAACAGGTATGCGGGTTTGGTCCATGTGTGAGCATCATATGCTGCCGTTTTGGTGCGATGTTTCTATCGCTTATATTGCGGATGATAAGGTTTTAGGCCTATCAAAATTTGCGCGCATTGCACATAAACATGCCCATAAATTGACACTGCAAGAGCAATTGGTATCGGACATTTCTGCGGAAGTAAGGGAAATTCTTGGCACCAATGATGTGGCAGTTTATGCTAAGGGCGAACATTTGTGCATGACGATGCGCGGTATCCAAACGCCTCACCGGATGATTTCTAGTGCGCTTGATGGCCATTTCCTTGAAACCGCACCTAGATTAGAGTTTTTCCAACTTATACAGGAGTAAGTATATGGAACTGACAAAACGACAACTGATCGGCGCAGGTGGTTTGGTAGCATTAGCGGCGTGTAGTCCTAAATCTACGGCGGAAAAACCTATGCAAAAGTCCGCAAATAATTTGAAATCTCTAGCTAAAAATGTGCCGGATATTAGTTCCAAAGACCATTCGGCCCGTATTGCCAAAGCTCAAAACCTAATGCGACAGGCGGGAGTTGGCGCGCTTATTCTGGAAGCGGGCGCCAGCCTACAATATTTTACCGGTATTCGTTGGTGGCGTTCGGAACGTCTGACGGCTGCTGTGATTCCAGCGGATGGGGAAATAGGCATTGTTACCCCGCATTTTGAAGAACCGAGCATTCGGGAAAGCATGAAAGTTGGTGATGATGTACGGGTTTGGAGTGAGCATGAAAGTCCGTTCAAATTATTGGCCGGGATACTTTCAGATAGAGGCGTTAAAAGCGGTAAGATTGCTTTCGAAGACACCGTACGTTATTTTGCCGTAGACGGATTCCAAAAAGCTGCACCAGCTTATGAAGTTGTCAATGGTGCTCCCATAGTCTGGGGCTGTCGTATGATTAAATCTGCCAAGGAACTCAGCCTGATGCAGACGGCAAATGATATTACCCAAGCTGCATATCGTTACACCCACCCAAAAATTGAAGTCGGGATGACGCCAAGCGATATTCGCACGATTATGCGAAGTGCGACTGAAGCCCTCGGCGGCGCTAATGAATTCGTTATGGTGCTTCTGAACGAAGCCAGTGCCTATCCTCACGGTTCGGACACCCTGCAAACCGTCAGAGAAGGTAGTACGGTGCTGATGGACTGTGGTGCTAATGTCAACGGTTATGAAAGCGACATATCGCGGACATTCGTCATCGGGGAGCCAAGCAAAAAACAGCGTGAGGTTTGGAATTTGGTGCGTGACGGTCAAGCTTTAGCATTTGAAACTGCACAGCTCGGCACACCAGCGGGTCAGGTTGATGATGCCGTCCGCAAACTTTACGTAAGTAAAGGTTACGGCCCGGGATATAAGCTACCCGGTTTGTCGCACCGTACTGGGCACGGTATTGGCTTAGAAGGACACGAACAAGTAAATTTTGTCCACGGCGAGACCACCAAACTTGCGCCCGGAATGTGTCTTTCCAACGAGCCTGGTATATACATTATGGGTGAATTTGGCGTGAGGTTTGAGGACTGTCTGTATATGACAAAGACAGGGCCAAAATATTTCAGTGAACCTCCAAAGAGCTTGGATGCGCCTGTCTGATAGGTCTAGCGTTTCATTTTTTGGCTAAACCTCAAATGTTTCATTCATGAACTGCGCCTTGGCTCAGCCTTGAATTGACTACATCGAGTACGGACAGCACCGCATCGGGGATGCTGGTGCCTGGAAGGAACACGGCTTTGGCGCCCATGTTTTCTAGAGTGCTCACATCTTCGGGCGGGATAACRCCGCCGACGATGATCATGATATCAGCGCGGTCTTTTGCAGAGAGAGCATCGCGAAGTTCAGGTACAAGAGTTAGATGTCCTGCTGCCAATGAAGAGGCGGCAATGACGTCGACGTTTTTCTCGATACCCATAGCGGCAGTTTCTTCGGGAGTTTGAAACAACGGCCCGATCACTACGTCAAATCCGATATCGGTAAAGCCAGTGGCGACGACTTTTTGACCACGGTCGTGACCATCTTGCCCCATCTTAGCGATCAGGATTTTTGGCTTTCGGCCTTCAAGTTCGACAAAAGCTTCGATACGCCGTTTGGCTTCGCGTAGGGCAGGGTTGCTATCGTCCCATGCGTCGGCATAGACACCGTGTACACCTTCGGGTACGGCAGCATACCGCGTGAATGCTTTGGCCATGGCAGCGCTAATTTCACCGACTGTGGCTTTGGCACGGGCAGCGTCAATTGAGAGAGCAAGTAGGTTGCCATCGCCGTTAGCGGCATTGGTAAGCGCATTAAGTGCAGCCTTGACTTCGTTATTATCTCTGTCTTTTTTAAGTTGTTGCAGCCGCGCGATTTGGCCGTTGCGGACTTTCTCGTTGTCGACCTTCAAAAGCGGAATATCGTCTTTATCATTGGTGCGGTAGCGGTTGATACCGACCACCGTCTGCGCGCCGCTATCAATAAAGCTTTGGGTGCGCGCCGCACTTTCTTCGATACGCAGTTTTGGAATACCGGCTTGTAGTGCTTTTGCCATGCCGCCGAGTTTTTCAACTTCTTCAATATGAGACAGTGCCCGTGCCGCCAAATCATGGGTTAAACGTTCAACGAAGTGCGAACCTCCCCACGGGTCAATGGCGTGTGTATGTCCACCTTCGCCCGCGAGGAATACTTGGGTGTTGCGTGCAATCCGGGCAGAGAAATCTGTGGGTAGGGCAAGGGCTTCGTCGAGGGAATTAGTATGTAAGGATTGTGTGTGGCCGTCCACTGCTGCCATAGCTTCGATCATGGTACGGCCAACATTGTTGAACACATCTTGTGCCGTTAGAGACCAGCCAGATGTTTGGCAATGAGTACGCAGCATTGATGAKTTAGGGTTGGCGGGGTTAAATGGTTTAACCAGTTTTGCCCACAACATCCGCGCTGCCCGTAGCTTGGCAACTTCCATGAAATAATTCATGCCAATGCCCCAGAAGAACGATAAGCGCGGTGCAAAGCTGTCAATATCCATGCCAGATGCAAGACCTGAGCGGATATATTCGACCCCGTCCGCCAGCGTATAAGCCAGTTCAAGGTCGGCGCTCGCGCCGGCTTCTTGCATGTGGTAGCCGGAAATCGAGATAGAGTTAAAGCGCGGCATATGCTCGGCTGTATGCTTAAAAATATCAGAGATAATACGCATGCTTGGTGCAGGCGGATAGATATAAGTATTACGTACCATGAACTCTTTCAGAATATCGTTCTGTATGGTGCCGGTTAGCTTGTCTTGGGATACGCCTTGTTCTTCAGCGGCGACAATATACAGCGCCAGAACGGGTAAAACTGCGCCGTTCATAGTCATGGAGACGCTCATTTTATCTAAGGGTATTTGGTCAAACAGAACGCGCATATCATAGATACTATCAATGGCCACGCCCGCCATACCTACATCGCCCGGTACACGTGGATGGTCACTGTCATAACCTCTGTGGGTGGCCAGATCAAAAGCCACCGACAAGCCTTTTTGCCCCGCAGCAAGGCCACGGCGATAAAACGCATTACTATCTTCGGCTGTTGAGAAGCCAGCATATTGGCGGATAGTCCAAGGCCTCTGGGTGAACATAGTCGGATAAGGCCCACGCACGTAGGGTGCGAAACCGGGATAGGTATTGGTAAAATCTAGGGGCGTACTGTCTGCAGCAGAATAGGCGGACTTGATGTCTATGCCTTCTGGAGTTTGCCAGATATTTGCATCTGTATGTACGTTAGCTGCGTCCGGTACTGCAAAAGGGATTTTAGTGAAATCGGGAGTGCTCATGATGCGTCTCCCTCAGCCGTTTCTGTAAGGCGCACGGGAGTGAACAGGTTGACAGTTCTGCTTAATGACAAGAGATACCCATCATTCATTTGAGTAATTGCATCTACGAAACTATCAGTATTTATCTCTTTACCAGACTTCGGTTTTATTTTTGGCCGTGGTAATGTTTCGGCCTTGCGCACATCTGATTTGGTGAACTGGGTAACCCCGATCAGCAAAGTTTCGCCATTGTTGATTTTGGTCATACGGGTTTTGTGAGCGGATTGGATTTGCATATGGAACCAATCCTGTGCACCTGTCCATCCGCCAAGTTTTTCCATCTCTTGGAAAATACCCCATGCGGTTTTCGCTAGTTCATGGCTCAGTGTTTCGTGAGTATAACTGCCGCTCGCCGGGTCGTGCACCTGTCCGAGATGGCTTTCTTCCATGAGAAGTATTTGCTGATTGCGGGCGATGCGCCTTGCGAATGATGTGGCTAATCCGAGTGGTTGTGTGAAGGGCAGGGTGGTTATATAATCCGCTCCGCCGCACACAGCACCAAATGTTGCGCCACTAAGGCGTAGCATATTTGACCATGGATCCATTTTCGATAACATACGCCGTGAACTGGTTGCATGGATTACACAAGTCGTATCAGACACCCCAAAACTATCGGCCATCTGCGCCCACAGCATGCGAGCAGCGCGCAGTTTAACGATACCCATATGCCCATCTTGGCCACTAGCAATATGCACATCCATCAGCGACATAATTTCGTCGATATTAAATCCGCAAGACTGTAAACGACGGATGTATCCGACTGCACGACTGAGCATATAGGCCAGCTCTTGTGCTGATGTTGCGCCTGCTTCGTGGGCGGTGCTCGCGTCAATTGAAATGGCTTTCCAATGCGGTGCATTGATTTTCACCCAACCGGCGATATCCAATATTTTATCGCCGCCATCGGAAAGTGGAGAATAACCAAGGTTAATATGGATATTTGCTAGGTCTGCGCGGTCTTGAAAATGCTCTGCAAACAACGCCGCTGCAAGAAAATTATCCCCTGAAGGCACCAATGATATTGGCACTAAATTGGTCATGACACCAGATAATAGTCGTTGCAAATCCGACCGGTCGCGAACGGCGACGCCATCTTTACCAGTTGGGTCGATGCGTAGAGCTATGGCACTGACACCGCCGTTTAAATCCGCCAGTATATCTGCATTAGCATGCTCAATTTCCGGGTGATCTATTTCGCTCGTGATATGCCAAGGGCGTCCAGCTAAATGGGGCGTTTGGGCCTTGCCCACCACCGCATTTATAGGCGCACCCGTAAACAATGGTCCGCGCTGAATGCCGTCTTCGGTACGGCGTACCAATGTTTCTTCGTAGTCAGCACCCCGTAGGGTTTTGTCAGTCAGTGCTCGCCACTGTGCTTTTGAGCCGCATGTAAAACCATCGGCTAAATCCAGTATATGGTCAGTCATGGTTTAAACTTATCAGAGATTCCCTATATGACTATTGGTTTTATGAGATTTTTCCATTAGATGGACAAAAAGATTGAAGGAACACTACCTATGGCTGATGCCAAAAAAGTAAATCCACCAAAGAAGTTGAACCCGAACGCGCCCACGTCTGAAACCGTGTTGGCGGTGAAGCATTTCACGGACAAGACATTTTCGTTCAGTATTACGCGCCCGCCGAGTTTTAGGTTCCGCTCTGGTGAATTTATCATGATCGGCCTGATGGGCGAAGTTAAAGGCAAAGTGAAGCCAATCTTGCGCGCATATTCGATCGCCAGCCCGTCTTGGGATGAAAAACTGGATTTTTATTCCATTAAAGTCGATGACGGCCCACTGACATCTATGTTGCAACACATAAAAATAGGCGACAAGGTTCTGCTTGGCCGCAAGCCCGTGGGTACACTGATCTGTGATGCAGTCCTTAAGGGCAAACGCTTGTTTTTGTTTTCTACAGGTACAGGCATTGCGCCGTTCGCTAGTCTTATTCGTGATCCAGAGGCCTACGAAAAATATGAGCAAATAATCCTGACCCATACATGCCGCGTAGTCGGCGAACTTAAATACGGCTACGAGATCGTCGAAGCGGCGCGTAAAGACCAGCTCTTGCTTGATATTCTCGGTGATGATTTTGGCAAGCGCTTGCACCACATCCCGACTGTTACCCGTGAGGACTTTGCACTCAAAGGTCGTATTACAGACTTAATGGAAAGCGGTGAGTTGTTTGAACATGTACCGGGCGGCGCATTCGACCCCGAACATGACCGCGCTATGATTTGTGGTTCCATGGACATGACCATGGATACCAAAGCCCTGATGGAAAAATTCGACCTAACCGAAGGATCAGTTTCCCGCCCAAGTACGTTTGTTATTGAAAAAGCGTTTGTGGGTTAGAGTATCGCCCTAAAAGAACGCCTGAAGCCCTGTGATCGCCCGGCCTAAAATTAGTGCATGTACATCGTGGGTACCTTCATAGGTGTTGACGGCTTCCAAGTTCATGGCGTGGCGAATGACGTGGAATTCGTCTGAGACACCATTGCCGCCGTGCATATCGCGGGCAGTACGGGCAATATCGAGAGCTTTGCCACAATTGTTACGCTTGATTAGGGAGATGGCTTCGATACCGAGCTGGCCTGCGTCCATCAACCGCCCCGCTTGTAAGGCGGCATGAAGGCCAAGCGTGATTTCGGTTTGCATGTCTGCGAGTTTTTTCTGGATTAGTTGGGTTTGCGCGAGAGGTTTGCCAAATTGTATGCGGTCAAGTGTATATTGTCTGGCCGCATGCCAGCAAAACTCTGCCGCGCCCATGGAGCCAAAAGCAATCCCGAAGCGGGCTTTGTTCAGGCAGGAGAACGGTCCGCGTAGACCTTTGATCTCAGGGAACTTATTTTCCTCGGGTACAAACACATCTTCCATGACGATTTCGCCAGTGATGCTGGCGCGCAGGGAAAATTTGCCTTCTATTTTAGGCGCGGATAAACCTTTCATGCCTTTCTCGAGCACAAAGCCGCGAATATCGCCTGCATCGTCTTTGGCCCAAACCACAAATACATCAGCGATAGGTGAGTTGGTAATCCACATTTTAGCGCCGTTTAAGACATAACCACCGTCGACGGATTTTGCGCGGGTTTTCATAGAACCCGGGTCTGAGCCTGCGTCCGGTTCGGTCAACCCGAAACATCCGATATATTCGCCAGTGGCTAATTTCGGTAGGTATTTTTCTCGCTGTGCTTCTGTACCAAAGGTGTAAATTGGGTGCATGACCAAAGATGACTGTACGCTCATCATGGAGCGGTAACCGCTATCGACGCGCTCAACTTCGCGGGCTACAAGTCCGTAGCTTACATAGTTGAGACCCGCACAACCATATCCGTCAATGGTACAGCCGAGGAGGCCAAGTTTACCCATTTCTTTGAAAATTTCTGGTTCGCAAACCTCATTACGGTTGGCTTCGAGTATACGCGGCATTAATTTATCTTGCGCATAACTTCGAGCCGTATCCATGACCAGAGTTTCCTCTTCGGACAGTAGCCCGTTAAGGTTTAGCGGGTCTTCCCAGTTAAATTTTCCGTATTTATCAGCCATGATCGCCTCTTATATAATTTGCGATATATCTACGCCAATAGGGATTTTGGGCAAGTGCTAATTGGYAATAATAATGGTCTTGAGGTTGGTGAACTCGCGCAGGCCTTGTTTCGCCATCTCGCGGCCAAAGCCCGAGCGTTTGGTGCCGCCGAACGGCATACGTATATCCGAGCTTGCATAACGGTTGATATAGGTTGAGCCGGATTGGAGCTCGTTAATGGCTTGGTTCTGCTCTGCTTCGCGTTTTGAAAACAAGACGGAGGATAAGCCAAGGGGAATGTCATTTGCTAGGGTGATGGCCTCGTCCAAGCTAGTTACCCTGAACAACATGGCTACCGGGCCAAATATTTCTTGGCCGTATATRGCCATTTCGGGMCGTATGTTTTCTAAAATCATAGGGGGTAAATAAAACCCCGTTTCCGGTAAATCCTGTGTGCCCGAAGTGAGTTTTGCGCCTTGGTGTTCTGCCAAATTTAGCATTTCGAAAATTTCGAGCTGTGCTCGTTTCGAACTTATCGGTCCCATGTCGGTATTAGTGTCCAATGGGTCGCCCAGTTTTATGGCGTTCATTTTGGCGATGAACCCTGCTTTGAATTCATCATAAATATCTACGTGGACGATCATGCGTTTGGCGGCAATGCAGGACTGGCCGTTATTGCGCATGCGCCCGGTGATGGCGTGGTCGATAGCTTCGGATAAATTGGCACTTGGCATGACGATAAACGGGTCTGCGCCGCCAAGTTCCAGCACACAAGGTTTTATCTGGGTGCCGCAAATGCTGGCCACTGAYGATCCTGCACGTTCTGAACCAGTTAAAGATGCCCCGTGAACACGCTCATCTTCAAGGATAGCTTTGACGGCACCGGAGCGGATCAGTAGGGTTTGGAATACACCTTTGGGGAACCCGGCTTTTGTGAAAATATCTTCAAGTACCAATGCGCAACCCGGTACGTTGGATGCATGTTTCAGCAAGCAGGTATTGCCCGCCAGTATGGCTGCTACAGCGACGCGGATCACTTGCCAGAACGGGAAATTCCACGGCATGACCAATAAAATGGTGCCGAGGGGTAGGGGGCGGGTGAAGGACTTTCTGTACTCGGTCTGGGTGGTTTCGTCTGCTAAATAGGTATGCGCCATGTCTGCCGTATACCGACAATATTTGATGCATTTATCAACTTCGGCATGGCCTGCGCTTAATGTCTTACCCATTTCTGTGGACATGAGGAGAGCGGATGCATCTGCCGTTGCTTCCAATGTATCTGCGAGAGCGAGTACCAGCTGCGCGCGCACGGCTAATTCTGTCTTGCCCCATAGAGTAGCGGCAGTTTTAGCCTGAACTAATGCTGCTTCGATACCGGCTGTATCCAACGCTTCGTAAGTCTTAATCGTTTTGCCCGTTGCTGGGTTGATGCTCTTGATCATGTGTCTGCCTCTTATTCGTCAAAGCACATCTACGCCCATGAGCGCGGATGTGAAGTGGTAAAACGCGAATGTGCGTATTTGCACCAAAATGTGATGTGCTTCTAAAAAGGGATACGCTAATGAGGCTGGGTCGGCAGTCCACAAGTTGCGTAAATGGCTATATACGTTAAAAATCAGACAATCATACTTTCCCTTTGAAATAACAGGCGCGGGCGTTAGAACACAGTATGACGACACCCGATTTCAATCTCGAAGATTTTCTGCCCTACCGTTTGTCCATTGCGGCCAATACGGTGTCCAAACGTATCGCYGAGACATATGCCCCTTATAAACTCAGCCGTACCCAATGGCGGGTGATGGCCGTGCTAGCCACTTGCCAGCAGATGACGGCACAAATGGTGGCAGACAAAACGGGCATGGATAAAACAACGGTAAGCCGTGCGGTTGGCAAAATGTTAGAAAGGGGACTGGTCAAACGCAGTGCTAGCGAACAAGACGGCCGTTCCGCGCCGCTATCCCTAAGCGTTGCGGGTAGAGAGATGTTTACTAAAATCGCCCCCGAAGCCCTACGCCAAGAGCGAGAACTAAAAAGCATGTTTTCAGACGAGGATTTGGACAAGCTTACTTCTTTTCTAAACAAGTTGCTTGATGAGCATTAACGCAAATAACTCTGGTACTTTATAGTCTTTGCTCCTAAAGGGGGCACAAATCAAATTTGAAACGGTATTCCTATTATGACTGATCGTATTAAAACGCTGCGCAATGTAGCGATTGTAGCTCACGTTGACCACGGCAAGACGACCTTGGTAGATAAACTCCTGCGCCAATCYGGCACGCTYGACGAACGCGGTGAACAAGCYGAACGMGTSATGGATAGCGGCGAYATYGAAARAGAACGCGGCATTACCATTACCGCGAAAAATACGGCKATTGCRTGGACWGACCCTGAAGGYACRGAATGGCGYATCAATATTGTCGATACACCRGGACATGCGGATTTCGGCGGYGAAGTTGAACGKGTRCTSTCYATGGTYGAYAGTGTGGTYTTRYTGGTWGACGCGGTCGAAGGKCCRATGCCRCAAACCAGYTTCGTGACYAARAAAGCSCTWGARCARGGTYTKAARCCAATYGTSGTKGTCAAYAAAATTGACCGTGTYGGTGCCAGASCCCAGTGGGTRGTTGATCAGACRTTTGATYTGTTTGACCGCTTGGGTGCTAAYGACGARCAAATGGAYTTYCCGGTTGTKTTYGCSTCWGCGCTSAACGGTTGGGCYAGTGATGAYAGYGARACSMWMGGCACRGATATGACSCCGYTMTTYCARGCMATWGTTAARCAYACACCYGTRCCGGACGTTGATCCTGACGGRCCGCTTCTTCTACAAATTAGTGCGCTGGATTATTCGTCGTATACKGGTGTTATCGGTATTGGTCGTGTGTTGCGCGGTGMGATTAARCGTGGGCAAAATGTTATGGTTGTSGCTCCGGACGGTGTGACCCGCAAAGCRAARGTWTTACAGCCTTAYGGCTTYATGGGGCTTGAACGTCTCGAAATGGATGCGGTTTACGCTGGCGATATCGCCTGCTTTACCGGCATTGACCGTCTCGGGATTTCCGATTGTATTTGCGACCCTGCCCATGTTGAGAAATTGCCACCGCTCAGTGTTGACGAGCCTACTATTTCCATGACCTTTCAGGTAAACACCAGCCCATTTGCGGGGCGCGAGGGTAAATATGTGACGTCCCGTAATATTGGCGACCGTTTGCAAAAAGAACTGATCCACAATGTTGCCCTTAAAGTGCAACCGCTTGATGATCCGGACAAGTTTAAAGTCTCCGGGCGTGGGGAATTGCATTTGGCTATCTTGATCGAAACCATGCGCCGCGAGGGCTATGAGTTGGCGATTTCTCGGCCACGGGTCATTAATAAAACCATTGATAATGTGCTGTGCGAGCCTTGGGAAACTCTGACCATTGATGTGGAAAGCGACCATCAAGGTGCAGTTATGGAAAAACTGGGTATGCGCAAAGGTATGCTGAAAGACATGGTTCCGGACGGAAAAGGTAGAGTGCGACTGGACTACGAAATCCCGACGCGTGGCCTGATTGGTTTTCGTTCTGATTTTTTGACCACTACATCTGGCTCCGGCCTGATGTACCATGTGTTTGATAGGTATGCCCCAGCCGTGGGCGGTACGATTGGGCGCCGCGCCAAAGGTGTGTTGATTTCCAAGCATACAGGAACGGCGGTCGCATTCGCCTTGTTCAACTTACAAGAACGCGGCAAAATGATGGTCGGTCACCAATCACCGGTTTATGAAGGCATGGTCATTGGTATCCATACCCGTGATAATGACCTTGTGGTCAACCCGATCAAAGGCAAGCAACTGACTAATGTCCGTGCGTCGGGTACTGACGAAGCCGTTATCTTGACGACACCGATTGAAGTGACGCTCGAATATGCGCTGGAGTTCGTTAACGATGATGAACTGGTCGAGGTGACACCAAAAAGCATCCGTATCCGCAAACGTTATTTGCTAGAGAACGAACGCAAGAAAGCAGCCCGTAAAGCTGGCGAAATCAAGTAAGCTTTATCCTCTCTATACCCTATAAAAAAACCCGGATGGTTTCATGACCATCCGGGTTTTTTCGTATTAGATAGGTGCTGATTAGCAACTATAATACATATCAAATTCGACTGGATGCGGATGCATAGCCAAGCGGTGCACTTCCTCCATTTTAAGCTCAATATAAGCGTTGATTTGGTCGTCGTCGAATACGCCGCCTGCTTTTAAGAAATCGCGGTCAGAGTCAAGATTTTCCAAAGCTTCGCGTAAAGAGCCGCAGACTTGTGGGATATTGGCGGCTTCTTGTGGCGGTAGATCGTACAGGTCTTTATCCATTGGGTCGCCCGGATGGATTTTGTTTTTGATACCGTCAAGRCCMGCCATSAGYAGWGCYGTRWAKGTYARRTACGGGTTRCCAGCYGGRTCMGGGAAGCGRACTTCYAGGCGYTTGCCMGCAGGTGATGMACACCAMGGAATACGCACAGAYGCMGAGCGGTTACGRGCAGAATAWGCCAGCATAACYGGWGCTTCGAAACCYGGAACCAAACGCTTGTARGARTTGGTCGYYGGGTTGGCAAAKGCATTRATGGCTTTGGCRTGTTTGATGATGCCGCCRATRTAATACAARCARGATTTAGAMAGACCMGCATATTCRTCGCCYGCAAAYAAAGGCTTRCCGTCTTTCCARATAGAYTGGTGAACATGCATGCCYGTKCCGTTGTCATYRTGKATAGGCTTKGGCATAAAYGTYGCCGWCTTRCCRTARGCRTGGGCAACATTGTGGACGATGTATTTATAWAGYTGCATCCGGTCRCCCATRGTSAGAAGCGTAGMRAAYTTCATACCAAGTTCRTGYTGCGATGGGGCAACTTCGTGGTGATGTTTTTCTGGCTGAAGGCCAAGCTCTGTCATGACGGCTAGCATTTCTGTACGCATGTCTTGGTCATGGTCTACGGGCGGGACCGGGAAGTATCCGCCCTTTGGCCCTGGACGGTGACCCATATTGCCGCCGTTATATTGAGTGTTTGAATTGTACGGAGCATCGACYGAGTCKAGGCTGTAACTAGTRTTGTTCTGGCTTGTGTCCCAACGAACATCRTCRAATACGAAAAAYTCMGCTTCTGGRCCRAAATAYACCGTRTCGCCMACGCCNGCCGTTTTAATRTAGGTTTCAGCRGCTTTGCACGTGCTGCGYGGRTCGCGGTTATAKGCTTCGCCCGTGTCTGGTTCCAACACATCRCAGAAAATAGTCARAGTATCTTGYTGATAAAAAGGRTCGAGRTCGGCKGTGTCYGSGTCKGGCATCAAAACCATRTCGCTYTCRTTGATCGATTTCCARCCKTCRATRGAHGAGCCGTCAAACATRGTGCCGTCTTCGAACAARTCTKCGTCGACCATGCTAGAATCAAAAGTRACATGATGCATTTTSCCGCGAAYATCGGTAAAGCGYAGATCRACATACCCGATGTTCTCRTCCTTGATTTTYTTYAATAKTTTCTCTGACATAATWTCCTCGTNCWGGTTTGGNGTTTRRRTGGGTGTTCTNMGATTAAAGRGCTTGGTCGCCRGTTTCTCCGGTGCGAATGCGRATGGCRGTTTCSAYGKYRGWRACAAATATTTTKCCGTCCCCAATTTTRCCTGTCTTGGCKGCTTGTTGTATGGCYTCWAGTGCTTGCTCGACCATRCCGTCTGCCAACACCAGYTCAATTTTTATTTTRGGCAAGAAGTCGACRACATATTCTGCRCCTCGGTAYAAYTCCGTATGGCCTTTTTGGCGCCCAAAGCCTTTGGCTTCAGTCACGGTCATGCCTTGAATGCCAAGTTCTTGCAAAGCTTCTTTAACTTCGTCAAGTTTGAACGGTTTGATAATGGCTTCTATTTTTTTCATGATTCTCTACCCTTATTTACGCGCGTCAAAATATGATAAACAGGCTGCTTGCCTAGAGAAAACCTTAACAATTGTACGAGATGTCGTAAAAACCATAAAAATGCTGAATATATATGCAAAATAGTGGGCGGTTGCACAAATATGCATCATATCTTTCTCCGATTTAGTTGATGCGTTATACTCGTTCTTGTCTATTCAAACGATAAGAATAGCGTTAGGAACATTACTTACACTGCATAAAATGAGAGCCAAAATGTCACAAAATTCTTCGAGTAAATACATTACGGATAAACAGGCGCTAGATTTCCATTCAAAGCCGACGCCCGGCAAGCTAGCCATGTCGCCGACTAAGCCTATGGCGACCCAGCGAGATTTGTCTCTGGCTTATTCGCCTGGTGTTGCCATTCCTGTGCAGGCCATAGCTGATGACCCGGATAGCGTTTACGATTACACGTCCAAGGGCAACATGGTTGCTGTAATTTCTAACGGTACCGCTATTTTGGGCATGGGTAATTTGGGGGCAATGGCGTCTAAGCCCGTCATGGAAGGTAAGTCAGTTCTGTTCAAACGCTTCGCGGATATTGATAGTTTCGATATTGAGGTTGAAGAAGAAGATCCAGATGCATTTATCGAATGTGTTAAGCGTTTTGGCAATACATTCGGCGGGATCAATCTCGAGGATATTGGTTCACCCGAATGTTATATAATTGAGCAAACTTTACGAGATAAGCTGGATATTCCTGTGTTCCACGATGACCAACACGGAACGGCGATTATCGCTACGGCAGGATTAATCAATGCTTGCCAGCTGACGGGGCGAAAGTTTGAAGACATCAAAGTGGTGTTGTCCGGGGCAGGTGCTGCGGGTATTTCAGTGTTGTCTCTGATAAAGCGGCTTGGGGTTAAAGACGAGAATGCCATTGCACTTGATTCTCGAGGCGTAATTTACCAAGGTCGTGAAGGCGTTGACCAATGGAAGGCACCCCATGCAGTCAACACAGACTTGCGTACCAAAGAAGAAGCCGTAAAGGGCGCTGATGTATTTCTAGGCTTGTCAATGCCCGGTGCAATGACCAAAGAGATGGTCGCGAGCATGGCTGATAACCCGATTATTTTTGTCATGGCAAACCCAATTCCAGAGATTACCCCTGAAGATATTAAGTCAGTGCGTTCAGATGCAATTATTGCGACGGGCCGCAGTGATTATCCTAACCAAGTCAATAATGTGCTTGGCTTTCCCTACATATTCAGGGGTGCGCTAGATGTAAGAGCGCGCAACGTAAACGAAGAAATGAAATTAGCCTGCGCCCATGCTTTAGCTGAACTGGCCCGCGAAGATGTACCAGAGGAAGTTGCTGCTGCATACCACGGTAACCGCCCAAAATATGGGCCAGATTATATTATTCCAGCTCCATTTGATCCGCGTTTAATTTCGCGTATTCCGCCTGCTGTGGCTCAAGCCGCAATGGATACGGGTGTTGCGCGCAAACCCATCGAAGATATGAATGTCTACGTAGCTTCATTGGCACAGCGCCAAGACCCGACAGCAGCTCTCCTACAAGGTATCAGTGCCACAGTTGCCGATAATCCACGCACAATAGTATTTTGTGAGGGCGAAGAGCCTGCCGTTATTCGTGCCGCACATTCGTTCCAGCAGCGCGGTATGGGCAAAGCTATTTTAATCGGCCGAGAAAAGCCGATCAAAGGCAATATGGAATTGCTAGGCATTGAAGATGATAGTTCTTTGGAAATCCTGAATGCCCGTCTATTTGACCGTAACGCTGAGTTTGCCGAGCATCTTTACATGCGCTTACGCCGCAAAGGGTTTTTACGCCGTGATGTGCAACGTTTGGTCAATAATGACCGYAATGTATTCTCCGCGCTCTTGCTYAGCCACGGTTTRGCTGACGGTATGGTGACGGGYGTRACGCGYGGYTATGACAAAGCCTTGCGBGATGTACGTTTGGTTATGGATTACACCAAAGAACRCCGCACTATGGGTGTCTCRATTGTGGTCAATAAAGGTCAAACTCTGTTTATTTCCGATACCAGYATCACYGARTTTCCAGAYGCAGAAGAACTGGCCGATATTGCAGAATGCACRGCCAAATTTGCCCGTTCTTTCGGCTTTACACCACGGGTGGCGCTCATATCTTATTCTACATTTGGCAATCCGCCTGGAGAGCGTATGCAGAAAGTTCGCGACGCCGTTAAAATTCTGGACGGGCGCGATGTTGATTTTGACTATGAAGGTGATATCGCTGCTGATGTAGCTCTTAATCCGAACCACAGTCTGACCTACCCATTCTCACGGCTAGGCGGAGCGGCTAATGTACTCATTATGCCGGCCATTCATTCGGCTAGTATTTCGACCAAGCTCTTAAAAGCCGTTGGCGATAGTACAGTGCTCGGGCCGTTCTTAACCGGCCTTGATAAACCTGTGCAAATTTGTACGCTCGGCGCACCCGCATCGGAAATCACCCGCATGGCCGTTCTTGCCGCTTATATGTCTCTAACCCCGGCAGACGGCGACAAAAACTAAATGGCGAAACAATCTATAGATTTAACGCAAGGTTCAATTCCGCGTCACGTGTTACGCATGCTCGGCCCGTTTTGGCTTGCAATTTTAGCGCTCATGTCAGCAGGGATTGTCGACACAATTTATCTTGGACACTTGTCCACAAATGCTTTGGCTGCTGTTGGGTTTTGCTTCCCAATTATTTTCTTCGGTAACAGTGTCAATATAGGCTTGGGTGCTGGGACATTGTCGGCGATATCAAGAGCTATTGGCCGTAAGGACAGGTCGCTTGCGCAAAATCATGGGGCAGGCGCAATTTTGCTTTCTATCACGATCATGGTAATGATTTGCTTGTTTAGTTTTCAAGCGATGTCGTATGTATTAGATGTTATGGGGATAACGCCAGAAATTAAGCCATTGGCGATCAGTTATTTGAAATATGGTTTACCTGCTCTAATTGTTATGGGCATGGCTATGATGACCAATAATATTTTGCGTGCGGGTGGTGAGGCGCTTTTGCCCAGTGCTATTATGATTAGCGGCGCTATTCTTAATATCATTATTGATCCTCTGTTGATTTTCGGCATTGGCCCATTTTCTCGTATGGAAGTCGAGGGTGCCGCGCTTGCAACATTACTGGCTAACGGATTGGCAGCGGGTTTCGGCTTGTTTGTTGTTCTGTTTTATCGACATGCAGCATCATTTGCAGGACTTACATGGAAACATATAAAGGCGTCTTGGACAACGATATTACGGGTTGGTTTTCCAGCCATTGGCACAAATGTTATAGTGCCAGTAGCGGGGCTAGCAGCTACAGCAATCATTGCTCATAAACTCGGTACTACGGAAGTCGCAGCCTTTACCGTGGCTAGCCGTATGGGTATGCTTGCCCTTACAATGCTCTATGCCTTGTCAGCCTGTATCGGAGCCGTAACAGGGCAAAATGGTGGTGCGGATTTGACTGACCGTGTTCGCGAGACTTTTGTTTTCTGTTTCAAGATTTGCTTTGCTTGGGGGGGCTTTATTGGCATTGTGATGGGGTTTTCCGCAAACCTTATCCCGCAAGTGTTTACTAAAGACGCTGCCGTTGTTGCATTTGCCGCGCCTTATTTCTGGATCGTGCCAGTTACATTTGCTGGCTACGGCGCGGTGTTTGTAGCTGCYGCAGGCYTGAACGCACTTGGTCGCCCAGGTTACGGGCTTGTCTTTACCATCATTCGTTCCATRTTTATGTTTGTGCCTTTCATCTGGATMGGTGTGCATTTCTACGGCATGACTGGTGTCTATATRGGTATGGCCAGCGCAAATATACTCTCTGGAGCAATCGCKYTATTCTACACCTTGAAAAAAGCRCCAATGGAAGCRGTTCATCAYTGATAAATGTGTTGACCACCGSTTAAATATCTGGCAATTGCCGCGTCACCCAAATATATGGGTCATACCTGTGCGGGTGTGGCGGAATTGGTAGACGCGCCAGATTTAGGTTCTGGTATCGAGAGATGTGGAAGTTCGAGTCTTCTCACCCGTACCATAAAAAGCCTGCCGATTTTTCGGCGGGCTTTTTTGTTTTTTGCTACAACTTGATCTCTAATTGGCCTAGTATATTAACCGATATAACGAAATGAATTGTAGATTGAAATGACAACGCCTGACATCAAAACCCTCGAAGCCATAGAGCGGAAGCTTAAATGGTTGTCCACATGGACAATCCATAATGCCAACCATATTCGCCCTAATACTGACGGGGTTAAGGTCGGTGGGCATCAGGCCAGTTGTGCGTCTATTTCCACAATAATGACGGCTCTGTATTTTCATGTGCTGGGCCCAAGCGACAGAGTTGCGGTTAAACCTCATGCTGGGCCCGTACTACATGCTATTGAATATTTGTTCGGTAACCAGACATTGGACAAGCTTAAAAATTTTCGTGGTCTGGGCGGTGCGCAATCTTATCCATCGCGCACCAAAGACGGGGCGTTTGTGGATTTTTCAACTGGGTCTGTTGGTCTTGGTGCGGCGGTGACGAACTTTTCCGCCCTGACCCAGAGCTACCTGCGAATGAAAAACATGCTGCCCAAAGATGAAAAGCCCGGCCGCATGGTTGCATTGGTCGGTGATGCAGAGATGGATGAGGGCAATATTTATGAAGCCTTGATCGATACATGGAAACATGATGTTCGAAATCTTTGGTGGGTGATTGATTATAACCGTCAGAGTTTGGATAGTACGGTCAACGAAAAACTATTTCGGATTATCGGACGGTTCTTTCGTGCCGTTGGCTGGAATGTAATCACGCTTAAATACGGTAAGTCCCAATACGAAGCGTTTAAAAAGCCGGGTGGTAGGACGCTTAAAGAATGGCTCAATACTTGTCCCAATGATATATATAGTGCGCTGACATATCAGGGTGGTGCCGAATGGCGCAAACAGATATTGTCAGATACGGCGGGTGATAATGCTTTGGCTTTGCTTCTTGCAGAATATGATGATTTGGCGTTACACAAGCTGATGACTGATCTTGGCGGGCATTGCATGGAGGCAGTTCTGGATGCTTTTGCCCAAGCCCAAGACGATACACCGACCATGTTTTTAATGTACACTGTGAAAGGGCAGGGGCTCCCGTTGGCAGGGCACAAAGACAATCATGCTGGCCTTATGACAGAAAAACAAATGGCTGCGTATAAGGGGGATTTAGGGGTCAAAGAGGGTACGGAATGGGGTAAACATGCTTTGCCAGGTGACGACGAAACGGCATTCCATAGGGCCATCCAAAATGCACCGTTCAACCAAAAATCCCGCGTGCATGTGTACAACGCTAAAAACATTGAAATTCCAGATAACCTACCTTTGGATATAGCAGAGCGCACAAGTACCCAAGTTAGCTTTGGCCGTATTCTCAATGATTTAGCAAAAGGAGATAGCGAACTTGCAGCGCGGATCGTGACGACATCACCAGACGTGACGGTCTCGACTAATCTTGGAGGTTGGGTCAATCAACGTGGGCTTTTCCACCGTAGTGAAGTTGATGATGCTTTTAAGGATCGTAACATTCCGTCGGCTCAAAAGTGGATTAAAAGCCCAAGCGGTCAACATATTGAACTGGGGATTGCAGAGAATAATCTATTCTTGAACCTAGCTGCGCTCGGTCTTTCCCACAGAATATTTGGGGAGCGTTTATTTCCTATCGGCACATTGTACGATCCGTTCATTGCCCGTGGTTTGGATGCTCTGAATTACGCCTGCTATCAAGATGCCCGGTTTATGCTGGTTTCAACGCCGTCAGGTATTACACTTGCACCTGAAGGTGGCGCACACCAATCAATCAACACGCCCCTMATTGGTATGGGCCAACCAGGGATTATTTCGTTTGAACCTGCTTATGCAGATGAATTAGCAGCAATTATGCGCTACGGCTTTGAATATATGCAAGACGAGGAAGCGGGTGGCTCCGTTTATCTGCGCCTATCCACGGGGCCACTTGACCAACCAAAACGGAATATGGGCGGAAAAATGATCAGCAATATTTTAAGTGGTGGTTATTGGCGGTATGCGCCAACAAAAACTACCAAACGTGTCATTGTCTATACGGGTGTTTTAGCACAAGAAGCCTCTGAAGCATATGCAGAGCTAGGGGATACGGCTTTACTGGCGGTTACGTCTTCTGACCGTTTGTATAATGACTGGCAAGACAAAGGCGATGCTGCCCATGTATTTAAACTATTGCAGAACATCCCTGACGATGCAAAAATAGTCACCGTTCTTGATGGACATCCAGCCAGTTTGGCTTGGCTGGGGAGTGTACATGGTCACCGCGTGCGACCACTTGGCGTAAATGCATTTGGCCAAACTGGTAGCGTTCAGGGCTTGTATAAAAAATACGGGATTGATAAACAGGCGATTATAGACGCGTGTGTAAAAGGCTAAATTATGCTTTCAGTACTGGATATATTTCGCATAGGTATCGGCCCGTCTAGTTCGCACACGGTCGGCCCCATCCGTATTGCAAAGCGGTTTATAGATGGTTTGAAACGGCGTGGCCTTTTAGATAGCACCAATCAAATCCGTGTCGAGTTACAAGGATCACTTGCTTTAACCGGGGCCGGGCATGCTACGCCGAAAGCCGTCATACTTGGCCTGTTAGGCTTAGAGCCGGAAACACTCGACAGTACGACCGCCAACAAGCAAATCGCCAACATATATGCGGATAAATGTTTGAAGCTTGGTGGGCACCATAGCGTCAATTTTGATCCAGATATCCACATTGTTTTTGACTATGACACTATGCCGGATTTGCATCCAAACGGCATGACGGTGACCGCTTTGGATAGCCAGAACGGTATTTTACGCACGCAGACTTATTACTCTACAGGCGGTGGGTTTATTGCTTCTCGAAAGCAGTTGGAAACCCCTTTGGAAAATGATCTGGTTAAAGGGCAAACCGATGTACCTTATGATTTTAGTTCTGCTGCTCAATTATTGGACTGTTGTGCATCAACGAACTTAGCGTTGCACGCTATTGTTTATGCCAATGAAGATGCTGTGCGACCTCGTGTACAGACGGATGCTATGCTCGACCGGATTACAGAAGTGATGATGGACTGTATTGATCGAGGTCTAAACCGAGAAGGTATTTTGCCGGGCGGACTAGAGGTCAAGCGTCGGGCTCCAATGATTTGGCAGAAATTGCATGGGGCACCTTTGTCAAATGAGCGCGAGCAATTGTTCGACTGGTTAAATGTTTATGCCATGGCGGTGAACGAAGAGAACGCATCGGGCGGGCAGGTCGTCACTGCGCCCACTAATGGTGCAGCAGGGATTATTCCCTCGGTTATTCGGCATTATTGTATGGGCGAACGCAAGAACATGCAAAATGTACGTAAATTTTTACTGACGGCGGGCGCTATTGGATTATTGTATAAACAACGGGCGTCTATTTCCGGCGCGGAAATGGGTTGCCAAGGTGAAGTTGGAGTGGCCTGTTCTATGGCGGCGGGTGGTCTTGCCGCTGTATGGGGAGCAACGCCCTTGCAAGTGACCATCGCAGCTGAAATTGGCATGGAACATAATCTCGGTTTAACCTGTGATCCCGTAGGTGGTCTGGTGCAAATTCCGTGTATTGAGCGCAACGCTTTGGGGGCAGTCAAAGCCGTTAACGCCGCGCGGTTGGCGCTACACTCAACAGGAAAAACGCATGTTAGTCTTGATCAGGTCATAGAAACCATGCGCCAAACCGGGTTGGATATGTCGACTAAATACAAAGAAACTAGTCAAGGTGGGCTGGCAGTTAACGTCGTTGAGTGTTGATTTATCCCATTGCTCTATATCGCCGTACGCACATACCCTCAAATGTTCGTTGATGAGTGCTTGGGGTATGCGTGAAGTATAAATCAGTTCCATATCAAAATCATGTTAATATGATTGTGCAAACCTCTTGACATTCACGCGCCATTCGCGAACCTGTTCCTTATGGAAATTGCTAGTTTTAATGTTAATTCTGTCCGGGCGCGGCTTCATGCTGTGCCGCTATGGCTGTCTGAGGCCAAGCCTGATATCGTTTGTTTGCAGGAGTTGAAAACCGTAGATGCGGACTTCCCTTCTGAGATTTTTGAAGAGCTTGGCTATAATATAGCGCTGCACGGACAGAAGAGTTATAACGGAGTGGCGATACTTTCGAAACTTCCATTTGAAGACGTTAATATGCGTCTTCCCGGCAACGACGAAGATGAGCAAGCACGGTATCTGGAAGTGGTCGTTGCGGGTAAACGGGGGCCAGTGCGCGTTGCCAGTATTTATTTGCCGAACGGCAACCCTGCACCCGGACCAAAATACGATTACAAACTGGATTGGATGGCAAAGTTGAAAGCCCACGCGAAGAAATTATTATCCTATGAAGAGCCGCTCATATTGTGCGGCGATTATAATGTTATTCCTTCGGCTGACGACGTGCATGACGCAGCCTTGTGGGCAGATGACGCTTTGTTTTTGCCGAGGACACGTGCTTCCTACCGCGCCATTTTAAACATAGGCCTTACGTCTGCATATGACCAAGTTGACGGACGCCCGCATCAGTACACGTATTGGGGCTATCAGGGGGGCGCACGCCCTAAGAACCAAGGCATTCGCATTGATCACTTGCTATGTTCAGCGCAGGCAATTGACCACCTTAAATCTGTGCGCATTGACGACCATGTACGTGATAGGGAAAAGCCATCAGATCATGTGCCGATAGTTGGTGTGTTTGATTTATGAATTGGAAGAAAAATTTAACATTACTTTTTCTGTTTTTTGTCATCGGTATGGCCACATTCGGGCAGTATCTCAATCTTGAATACCGGACAGTTATTGCGTCCACTCAAAAAGGGGAGGCCCTATTTACCCGCGAAATATTGGAAGAATATGGCACTCAAATTATTGCGCACCTAAATGACAATGATGTCGAAATGGCGATTGTATCCCGCTCGGGGCAACCACGCAAGAAACTGCCCGAAGGCATTAGTTTTACCCACAGCGCATTTTGGCTCAGGAACGGCGAGGGCTATGATGTTTACAATCTATATCACGGTGAGGACAACCGCCTAATTTCGTCATTGGTTACTGACACAGCGGCAGATTTTTTGCGCCTGACACGTGAGAGCGATGTGGGTGTATTGCTCCCGAAACCAGATGTGCAAATTGCGCTAACAACTCACATCAAGTCGGTAAACTATGGTCGTGTACATCAGGTGAATTACTCACTGATTTCCAACCCTCTAGACACCCGATTTCAAAATTGTAATGAATTCATGCTTGATGTATTGGCCGCGTTCGCATGGGGTGAATATGATGCGAACGCTATCAAAAAACGTCTTGCGAAAGACTTTCGTCCAACAGAGATCAAGGCGGGGTTTATACGCAGACATGTTGCGCCATTTGTCGACGAGCGCTTAGTAATGGCTGATCACGGCCAACAAATTTACACGACGACACGCCTCGATTTACAGGAGTTTTTGGAAAGCCAGAATATGTTGGATAAAGCGTATGTTTTGACTTTAAATTCTACGACCAACTAGAGCGTTATTTACGGCGCTTATCTTTACCAACCCCATTAATGACATCAAAAATGGCACTGATTTCTCCCATGATTTTTTCTGTTCGGGTCGTATCAGTCAGGGGCTTATACATAGAGCCTGCTTCGAATTGATTGGGTGCTTCTACGGCGATGTGTAGTTTATTTTCAAGAAAGCCAAAGCGAATTTTTTTGCCTGAAACGCTGGCTTCAAGATCCACTAACTTTTGCATGAATAAAGGGGTGAGTAAATAACGCGATTCGACTTGGTCTGTGCTGTAGGCTTCAAATATTTTTTCGAATTTTGGGTCGACCAGTCCTACTTGTTTCATACCGGCCTTCTTTTTGAAGTTAAAAATTCCGGCGTCGCGCAAAACGACTGTGCGCCCGAGAAACTCGCGGTGAAAATCAACTTCCATCAAAATACCCCGAAATACGGTTGTCCATGTTCTATTACCTTTACTGTCTGTGTTCACTCGCTCCAAATGRGCCTCGCAGAATGAAAACTCAGCACCGTTCACATGACCGCTCATCCGATCTTCAAACGCAACACGATCACAACTGGGCAATAATTTGTTCGCTTTGTATAGTTTTAAATTGGGNGGMTCAAATHTSBCHBYCTGAAAAGCCCAVCCNAGAAATYYRCAWATATTRCTCATMARGAATTGTTTGGTCTCSCCGCGWAGTTKYGTSAGCATGGCATAACTGATTCCAAAWCCGGAAATTATACCGCCAATAACTAAAGCTMMMGCACCGATGAARGAACCTGTCCGCATTCCAAGAAAGGCTGCAATCAGAAAGAAAATACAAGYGGTTATAASCCCRTATTTTTTGCCYTTGGYTAYGCGYMCCAAACGGTCTTGTTCTTTTTCCAGTARAAAWGGATGGATGATATTGCGGTGAAATTTATCAAAACCTTTGAATTCRGYACGGGTTTCAAATGTCTGTTTTTGATTTGGCATGTGGGYACTGTAATTATTTACGCCTCAGTGTCTAGACCAACCAAAATTAAGTATCTGTTATCTGGGTTGCGATATTACAATATCAGGAAAATAGAATTCACCAATGTGGCAGGAATTATGAAACAGCGTGCAGCAAAGCCCATAAATTTGCATATTAGCAAATTTTCTATGCCGTTGATCATCTGCCTTTTCGGGATTATTATTGGTGCCAGTTATTATGTGAATCTATGGAAAATGGGGCCCGATGGATTATCGATTGTGTCTCATTCTACACCCTATTGGGATTTCAACAAYCTATGGACAGGCGGACGCCTTGCCCTTGRAGGTCATGTRGATTGGYTGTTTGACACGGAAAAATACCGTGCAGAAATGAGAAATTTACTCGGGCCAAACCTACCACCGCAGGAATGGAGTTACCCGCCAAATATGTTGTTAATTGCGGCCCCTTTGGCGATGTTTCCGCCAWTTATTGCCTACATRATWTGGACGCTAGGAAGTTTRTTGCTTTTGYAYATAGCTATCAAACCTTTTAAATTGCCGCCATTGCTTCAATTRGYAATCTTGTTTAGCCCTGCCGTCTTTATTAATRCYTTGYTGGGGCAAAACGGCACATTKATCTCTGCMTTGYTRATAATGGGGTTGTACCATGCGCMAAAAAAACCCGTWCTAGCGGGCATTTGTATAGGCTTAATGACAGTTAAGCCGCAATTTGGCRTTTTACTCCCATTCCTGTTAATTGCYAGCCGCAACTGGACRGCTTTTATTTCCGCCAGTGTRACGGCAYTTGGAATGGTGATTTTRACYTCTTTGTTTTTTGGCTTTGATGTTTGGAGTAACTTTCTTGGCTATACCCAACCTATGATGCGAGGGATAATGGAGGCGCCGTACCCACAARRTTATCATACCAATGCAGTTCCGGTTTTTATTTTYGTTCGGGCTATTGGMGCKGGRCTTTTCGGAGCCTATGCTWTTCARGCAGYRGTGTCAGTGYTYGCTATTATCATTGGGGTGAAGCTTTGGCAYMAGTCTACCAATATAGAYCATGTTCAACGTGTTGCATTAACGTGYGTCTTGGTCATGTTGGYGACRCCTTATGCATATACCTATGACATGGTTGCGTTGGGTGCTGCWATTGTGATTGTATTTGCTACTTCAGRGCGRCTTGTATGGTTYCCGRTTTTTGCACCAATCTGGCTGTTTCCACTMTTTAATCATGTYATTATTTCACAACACCCAARGCTGAGTTTTGGGGCAATATGTATATTGGCARCCTTTATTTTATTGTCCCTGACACTTCATTTTCAAAAGYTAAAAACCTTAYGCTAGRCAAAGAGACWTGKATTAAATTTTTATGGGTAWGGCAAAGTCGCTGAAAACTGCTCAGCGGTTTTCAATACTTGATCGTCAACATTGCCGCCTGAAAGAACCACACAGACATTTGAACCAGCACTTAATTGTTTTGGTCGTGATAGAGCCGCCGCCAACGCAATGGCCCCGCCGGGCTCTAATGTAATATCAAGTGTTTCCTTAGCAAGAACCATTGCTCGTAAGCACTCTTCATCCGTCATAGGGAATATGCCGCTCAACAGTCTACGATTTATTGCGAAGGTGATTTCCCCTGGAGCCGGCGACATTAAGGCGTCACACAATGATAACGGAGCAAGGGTGTTGGTAATGCGTTTGCCAGCACGTAAAGATTTCGCGTGGTCATCATAGTTTACAGGTTCGCCGCCGTATATTTTTGTGTGTGGGCTTAATTGCTCAAAGGCCAAATTGATGCCTGCACACAATCCACCGCCACCGACAGGTGTTATGAGAGCATCTAGTTTAACGCCTAGCTCTGCACACTGTTCGAGCAGTTCTACGGCGCATGTTCCTTGTCCAGCAATAACAAATCTATCATCGAACGGTGGAACTAAAATAGCATTACTCTGCTTTGCTATATTTGCGGCCAGTTCGGCGCGGTCAGTGGTAGACGGRTCGTATTCGATAATTTTAGCGCCGTGGGATAGTGTGCCTTGCTTTTTCTTGAGCGGTGCTGTGCTCGGCATAATGATAGTTGCAGCTATGCCGAGTTCTTTGGCGGCTATGGCAATACCTTGAGCGTGGTTGCCGGAAGAGAAGGCGACAACGCCGCCTTTACGTTCGCTTTCGCTTAACAGTGATAGGCGGGAATACGCCCCCCGGTATTTAAAGGCGCCGCTCTTTTGTACGGTCTCATTTTTCAAATACAAATTAACCCCAGAAATTTCATCAAGCCGATTATGCCTGACGAGCGGCGTAATATTGGCATGACCTAATAGTCGCTGTCTTGCTGCGGTTACATCCTGATAGGTTGGAATTTCTAAAACCATTATTTAGACCCATAATAATTACTAATAACAGTTTAACGACATTGACCTGAAAGGCTAGAGCGTTAGAACTATATGCAACAATGAGCATAAAAAACGGCGGAGGACACTATGCAAGGCTTAATGATGCATCAGCAATTGATGATCAGTGATTTACTCGAACACGCATCTCTAAATCACGGGACTAGGGAAATTTACTCACGTGAAACAGATGGCAGCGACCATACTTATACGTGGGCGGACTGTGCAAAGCGGGTTAAGAAACTTGCGAATGCGTTATTAGCCGCAGGTGTTAAACCGGGCGATAGGGTAGCGACCATAGCTTGGAATAACTACCGCCATATTGAAATTTATTATGCTGTATCGGGCATCGGCGCGGTAGTTCACACCATTAACCCTCGCCTCGACCCTAAGCAAATTGCATGGATGATTGGTCACGCCGAAGATAGTTTCATGTTCTTTGACACGACATTCGCGCCTATCGTTCACGGTATTGGCGCAATGTGTCCGACCATCAAGGGCTGGATTTCTATGTGCGACGAAGAGCATGTACCGCACGGTGATACCCATGTGGCATGTTATGAAGAATTTATCGCAAATTATTCTGACGCAATTGAATGGCCACGTTTTGATGAAAACACTGCGTGCACGCTCTGCTATACTTCTGGCACTACAGGTGACCCGAAGGGTGTTTTGTATTCCCACCGTTCAACCATTCTTCATGCCTGGGCATCGTGTGCCAAAGACGTAGTTGGTATTTCTGCCATTGATAGCGTCCTAGCTGTAGTGCCTATGTTTCATATCAGCGCGTGGGGACTTGTCTATTCGTCTGCCATGATGGGATCAAAAATGGTCATGCCAGGGCCAAGTCTAGACGGTAAAAGTTTGGTGGACATTATCCGCAAACAAGAAGTCACCTACATGATGGGTGTACCAACGATCTGGATGGGTATCTTAAATGAACTGCGCGCTGAAGGCGGCGACATGGCAGGTAAATTGCCAACGGTTAAAGCAGCCTTAGTCGGTGGTTCAGCTCTGCCAGAGGTCCTACTGCGAGCCTATGAGGAAGAGCTCGGCATTCCCATGCAACAAGGTTGGGGCATGACGGAAACCTCGCCGCTCGGTGCAACCAATTCACCATTGCCTGGCCACGAAAAATTATCTCGCGACGAGTTGGTTGATATCAAACTTCTGGCTGGTCGAGCAATTTTTGGTATTGAAATGCGAATTGTCGACGATGAAGGTGAACTACTTCCACGCGACGGTAAGGCAACTGGGCATTTGCATGTACGCGGGCCGTGGGTCGCCAATCAATATTACAAAAAAGAAGACCGCAACGACTTTACCAAGGATGGCTGGTTTATGACAGGCGATGTGGCCGCATTGCACCCAAGCGGGCATTTGGAAATCACAGATCGCTCCAAAGACGTGATTAAATCTGGCGGTGAGTGGATTAGCTCTATCGAAGTAGAAAATGCAGCTATGAACCACCCTGATGTTGCTATGGCCGCTTGCATTGGTGCTCACCACGAAAAATGGCAAGAGCGTCCGATTTTAATCGTTCAGCCAATGCCCGGCAAGACACCAGACAAAGACGAAATCAAAGCAGAAATTACTGATAAATGTGCCAAATGGTGGCTGCCAGACGAGATATTCTTCAAAGACGCGCTACCAATTGGAGCAACGGGTAAAGTGCTGAAGAAAGATTTGAAGGAAGAATATAAGAATTTTTCTCTGACGAGTTAGTGGGTGCGGCTTGAGTTATTAGGTGTTCGTAGCGTTAAGAAATTTAAGCAACGTTTATTTAGGCAAGATCTCTTTACGCGACATCTCTGGGCGTGGTCGGATTAAACCCGAAATCTTCATGGGGTAAGTCTATACCGAGTTTTGTCACAATATAGCCAAGGCTGGCGAAATGGTGCATAGCGTGGCTATGGGCTTGGATGAGGGCAGCTGCAACAGTGTATTTTGCTGTCATCATACCCAGTCCCAAATCATCGGAAACTTCAATTATCCGGCCAAAGTCTGCACCTTTTAAGGCTTCCAATTGCGCGAGAGTTTTCTCGAAATAGGCAATACCCACATGGGCACTACGCTCAACCAATTGGTTGCGTTTACGTGCGGTCAAATCTACCTGTCCGCTGTCTAGTCCTTCAAATATACAATCAAAGATATCTAGAATATGACGCATATGTCCGCCTATGCTGGAATGATAAGGCTCGACGGAAGTATCACTATATTGCTGGTCATTTACCGAACCCAAAAGCTCGATACCGATCTTCAAATTATGTTTAATGGCGTCAATCATGTGCCCTACCTATATCAAGATTATAAACAATGTACCAAGACTTTTAGTCGCAGTGTGTGAAATGCTGCCCAGATATCCATGATACGGCCATCATATTTCGCAGTATCGCCAGTTTTCGTAAAATCAAAAATCGCGTGCATGAGAGCTTTTAGAGGATCAGACAATTCATGAGTGCGAAAATCACCCTTGGTCCAGCCGATATACATGCCGTCTTTTTCCATATCCGGATAATTATCGTGGGTTTTAGCGAGCGCRCACAACTTTTCTACCCGCGMAAGGTCTTCGCGGGCCAATTGGGTTTGCACTATGCCTTCATTGCGGCTAATGACAGATTTTAGATAGACTATCAATTTCATACGGTCACATACCAYATYTTCTGGAGATTWAAAATGAATTGTGAACACATAAATGTGTTAATTACGGGAGGTTCTCGMGGGACCGGCGCRGCAATTGCGAAGAAATGTGCTGAATATGRTGCRCGTGTAATTGTTCATTACAATTCCAAYCGTRCGGAAGCTGAAGCGGTAGCAGCCAGTATTGGCGATAAATGCATYGGGTTRATAGCTGAGGATTTATCCCAACCRGCTGCTGGTGCGCGSYTGTGGGCCAAGGCAACTGAGCTTGCTGGYYCGATCAATGCTTTGGTCAATAATGCYGGTATWGATTTAGTCACAGACCCTTACGGGGATGAYGAGCAATGGGCTGATGGTTGGGCAAAGATTATGGCGGTAAACCTACAAGCSCCCGCAGATTTATGCCGCGCRGCATTGGTGGATTACCGCCAAKCAGGCGGWGGTCGTATYRTAAATATATGTTCGCGGGCATCTATACGCGGTGATTCGATTGATCATCCCGCCTATGCAGCCTCCAAAGGGGCATTGCTAGCGCTTAACAAAACCATTGCACGAGGTGCGGCTGCTGACGGCGTACTCGCCTATGCTTTGGCGCCGGGCTGGATCAACACAGAAATGGCTCCAACCGACCCCGATGTGCTCCGTGCCGCTAAAGCAGAAATACCCCTCGGGGATTTCGCGCAAGTGGAAGAAATCGGTGCGTTGGTAGCGTTCCTGCTTTCCGATGCATGTCCGTCGGCCACAGGTGCGACTTTTGACATAAACGGCGCGTCCCACGTTCGGTAGCTTTGGTCGTTAACCGAGTTGTTTGATCAGCATAATTTTAGCGAGATCACCTGCTTCAAGTGCTGGCGTTTCCGGGTTGCGCACCAAAAAGCAATTTGCTGTCAGGAACGGTGTGAGAAGTGAGCTATCCTGCCTTGGGATAGCAGTAACTTGTACCGCGCCGCGTTCATCAATTTCCGCATAGGCTCGGATATATTCCGCTCGCCATGTAGCCGCATTCATAGGATGGGTGACATGGGCAGCGATAAAATTATGGCTGGGTTCGCCGGCATGAATTAAACCGTCAATCAGTGTTTTTAAAAACACGTGGGCCGTAACTAGGGCTGATGCAGGATTGCCTGGCAGGCCGAGCACATATTGCGGGTTGTTTTCTTTTGGCATTGTACCAAACCAAACGGGTTTGCCAGGTTTTACGGCTACTTTTTCAAATATTTTTTTGTAGCCAAGTTCCGTGAAAACTGGTCGCATAAAATCGCGATCACCAACAGATGCGCCGCCAATTGGTACCAGAATATCGGCATCAGCACAGGCCGCAATTTGAGCTTTTATGGCTTCAGGATCGTCGCTGGATATACCTGCGAAAATAGGGTCTGCGCCCCATGATGCGACTAAGGGCGCGAGGCCGGATGGGTTGGAGCTGACGATGGCACCGATGCGTAATTTTGCGCCCGGTTCCACCAACTCGTCGCCGTTGGCAATCAAGGCTACTTTTGGCCGCTTGCGAACGGGTGCTTCACCGTGGTTGGCTGCTGCCAAAAGAGCAATGGCATAGGCATCCAATTTTGTTCCAGCATTGACTATCAATTGACCTTCACTGAAATCTATGCCGGCTTTACGAATATGGCTGGCTGGAGATATTGGCTCTATAAGGGTGACCGTGTCGCCGTCCGCACTTACATTTTCTTGCATAATCACATGGTTGGCACCGTCGGGTACTGCACCGCCCGTAAAAATACGTACGGTTTCGTCGCTGCCGACCGTGCCGCGAAACGGATTGCCAGCAGGGGATTCGCCGATTTGGTTAAATGTAGAGCCTTGTGTATGATGGTCTTCCAATTTGACTGCATAGCCATCCATGGCTGATGCATCGAGAGGGGGTAGGGTGGTTTTTGCGAGCGTATTTTCAGCCAATACATGCCCGTTTAATTTTTCCAGCGGTACGCTTTGAACGCCCATGGGTTTGGCGGCGGCGGAAATAGCGGCGAGGGCTGTGGCAACCGAAATGAGTTTAGCCATCTGACTTCCTATAGGTTCCCGACTTACCACCCGTTTTTTCCAGCAGTTCAATATCAGTGATTTGCATAGCTTTATCTACGGCCTTCAACATGTCGTATATGGTTAGGCAGGTGACAGAAACTGCTGTCAGAGCCTCCATTTCAATGCCTGTTTGGCCCGTAGTTTTCACCCGCGCTTTTACCCGAAGACCGGGTAGATTATCATCGTGCCCAATTTCAATTTTAGCGCCAGTAATAGGCAAAGGATGACATAGAGGGATTAGATTAGCCGTTTGTTTAGTCGCCATGACGCCTGCGATTTCTGCAACCGTAATGACGTCGCCTTTTTTGGCTGTGCCCGACTTTACCAAAGCCAGGGTTTCCGAGCGCATACGCACACAGCCACCTGCAATAGCAATACGCTCGGTGACGGCTTTATCTGAAACATCGACCATTTTGACGCGGCCTTGCTCGTCAAAATGTGTGAGCTTACCTTTTCCCATATCTTTTGACATTAAACCTCCGTCAATCTCGGCATAAGTTCTACCAAATTACAGGGCCCGTGGCGACTATCTAGTTGTGGGCAAATCACTTTGTCCCAACCGTCTTTACACGCACCGTTAGAGCCGGGGAGGGCAAAGATAAATGTACCGTTAGCCGTACCCGCAACGGCACGAGATGCTAGGGTCGAGAGGCCAACAGACTGAAAACTGATCATGTGAAATACATGGGAGAAACCTTCGATTGTTTTTTCAAACAAAGGCGTAATCGCTTCGGGCGTGATGTCGCGTCCCGTAAGGCCTGTGCCGCCGGAGCTAATCACTACATCTATATCGGGCGCGTCTATCCATTCCTTTACTTGAGCGCGTACCAAGGGAATTTCGTCGCGGACTATTTTACGCATCGCCAGTTCGTGTCCCGCCGCAACCACACGTTCAGCCAGTAATGCGCCGGAGGTGTCATCATCAAATGTACGGGTATCACTCACTACCAATACGGCTATGCGTACGGGTTTAAAGGGTTTGGTCTTGTCTATTGCATTCTTCATTTTTGGCATCAGAAACTCCATCTTTTGTTATCTTTATAATCTTCATCGCGCGGTTCGATCCACTGCGTACCGTCCGCACCTTTTTGCCGTTTCCAGAATACAGCTTCTGTCTTGAGATAGTCCATTAAATAATCACAGGATTCAAAAGCTGCGCGGCGGTGTTTTGCCGCAGTTGCCACGAGAACGATAGGTTCGCCGATGCTCATAGCCCCAGTGCGGTGAATAACCATCACGCCCGTCAGTGACCAGCGGGTTTTGGCCTTTTCTACCGCTTTGGTGATACCTGCTTCTGTGACGCCAGGATAGGATTCTAGGTAAAGCTCACTGACGCTGCCTGCTTCATTGCGTACCTGCCCTAGAAAACTGGTGATCGCGCCGGCGTCGCTATTGGCCTGGGTGAAAGCCGCCAGTTTTGCTGTGGGGTCAAAGGGGGTGTCGTAAATTCCAATATTTTCGGGCATTATCCACCACCAACAGGCGGCAAAAAGCCAACTTCCTCGTCGCCGCTGAGAGCCACATCACCATGAACCAAAGTTTGATTGACCATGGTTTTGACAGACGGATCTTGTAAGGCACCGTCCAGTTCATGTTCAGTATTGAGCCATTGCTTCAGCGCTGAGATCGTGGTGACATCTTCTGGCATAGCCAGCGTTTCTTCGCGGCGTCCGACGTTTTCCCTAAGGCGTCCAAAATATAGTATTTTTATCATATCCCTAAGATAAGGCTAATTGAGAGAATTTCCAGAGTAATCTGACTGCGACAAAAAGGACTAATATAGCAGTCATTTTACGCACTGTATTTTCGGAGAATAATTTTACACTCATATGGTTGCCAATATACCCGCCGATTAARACCATAGGCACGAGTAGCCAATATGGGCGTGTCAGTTCCAGCTGTTGCACACCGCCCAACTTGATGAGTTGCCCGGTCAAGCCTGATACGGAATTGACCAAAATAAACAGGCTACACAGAGCCGCAATTTCTTTGGCCTTACCCCAACCGATACGGTGCAAAACTGGCGCTAAAAATATGCCGCCGCCAATCCCGACAATGCCTGATAATAACCCTAACCCGGCACCGACGGCAGCGCTCAGAGGCAGAGACGTTGTTGCGCTGGCATTTGGCTTGGTCTTTGGTTTAAAAAGCAATGCAAGTCCCGCAAATAAAAGGGCTAGCGCTAACAAGCCAATGAATACGGTCTTGGGAACATGTATGCGTCCGCCAATCCAGGCCATGGGTACGGATAGTACCAAAAAGGGCCAAACCCTTGCCCAACTGATTAATCCGGCGCGGCTATATCTCCACGAATTGCCACTTACCACGAGGATATTACATACAAGCGAGATGACGGGAATGATGAGATAGTTGGCGCCTGTTAAAACAAGCAAAGCGGTATAGGTCGAACCACCACCAAAACCTACGCTGGCATAGAGCAGGGCGGTCAAAAAAAACAAACTGGCAAGAAGTGCGACTTTCATTCCACTGCATTTATGGCTAAAGGATGGATATGGCTAGAAAAAAATCTTCTTCTAATAAGTATCCGTGCATGGTTTTGTGTAACGGTACGTCTAAACGCTTTGGAAGCAATAAAATGTTGGCGCCTTTTGCCGGGAAAACTTTGGTCTTGCGCACAATAGAGCGGTTGCACAATCAAGCGTCAAAAATAGCGATTAATGGTGATCCTGCTGACTATAATACACTGTCCACACATTCAGTGTTCCCCGATACGGTTTTTGAAGGGAATGGGCCGCTGGCGGGAATATATACAGCGCTGGAATGGGCTGAAAGCTTGGGCAGTACTGGCGTTTTAACTGTGTCGGGCGACACGCCGTTTGTCCCGCCTGATTGGGTTTGTAAATTGGAAAATATGCCTGTAAATAAAATCACCTTATCACAAGTAGGAGAGCGACCTCATCTTGTTTGTGGCTTATGGCCAACCAAAGTTCGTCCTGATTTGCACGCGTTTTTAAAAGATGGGGCAAGTTACCGTGTTCGGGATTTCTTGCACATGCAAGAACCACAATTTGCCACATTTCCCAAAGAAAACGGTATTGATCCATTTTTTAACGTCAATACCAAAGAAGACATGAAAATAGCCGAGCAGATATTAGCCGCCCGTAACAGACATGTGCCGAGTGGTGCCTGATGTGTTGCCAGATTTTTTGATAGCAAAATCATGGTGTTCAGGTTTGTTGATCATGGCCCTATCTAGAGCTTGATCCAAGGCTTCGGCACCGCCGACGCGGATGGCTTGGCGTAAATCTACATGCGCCCCATGGCCGAGACACATAAATAATTTGCCCGTACAAGTGACGCGAACTCGGTTGCAACCCGCACAAAAGTTTTTGCTTAGAGGGCTGATAAATCCAAGCCGACCGCCAGTTTCGGCTATTTGCACATATCGTGCGGGGCCGCCGGTGGCTTCTGCGGTGTCGCGCAGTGCCCATTTGCGTTCAAGGTTGTCACGAATTTCAGAGAGCGGAATAAATTGGTCAAAGCGGTCTTCACCCGTATCGCCCATGGGCATGACTTCAATGAGGGTCATATCCATACCGCGCTCATGTGCCCATGCTACCATGTCCGGAATATCTTCGGCATTATCGTTTTTAAGAACCACTGTGTTTATTTTTAATTTGAGCCCAGCCGCAATCCCAGCATCAATACCTTCCAACACACGTGTTAAATTACCACCTCTTGTAATGCGGTTGAAGGCTAACGGGTCGAGGCTATCAAGAGAGATGTTAATGCGTTTCACGCCTAAATTTTTCAAAGGCTCGGCAAAACGATGTAGTTGCGTAGCATTGGTCGTTAGAGTGATTTCATCAAGACGTCCCGCATTTAGATGTTCGGATAAATGCTCAACCAGTGTCAGAAAATCTTTGCGTACAAGAGGTTCACCGCCTGTGAGACGGATTTTGCGAACACCACGCGCAATGAATGCATCGGCGACACTCCCCAGCTCTTCGAGGCTCAAAAGGTCTTTCTTGGGCAGAAATACCATATGTTCTGACATGCAGTAAAAGCATCGTAGATCGCATCTGTCTGTTAGGGACAGGCGCAAATAGTTGATGGTACGGCCAAAACTGTCTGTCAAAATTTGGTTCATATATGTTCTCTAGCGCTAATTACTGCACTTTACCTGACTTAAATCAAGTCATGTGAAAAAAGTGTATATTAGCAAGTCATAATATAGTACAGCATCCGTACAAAGAACTTTCCGAAGTGCGGGAAGGCAAATAATAAGGGGAAGATGATGACAATTTTTAGAAAAACTATTTTAGGTGTTGCTGCTATAGCTATGACAGGCATGGGTGCGTCAACGGCGGCTTTTGCGGATAATGCTGATGAGGTATTGGGCACTTGGCTTAGACCAAACTTTGGCTGGCACATTGAATTTGCTATGTGCAAGGACGATCCGAGCAAAATGTGCGGTGAAGTTATTTCTGGCGAAGGTACCGATAAAACAACAGGTGGCCCTGTTGTTGGCGTTAAAATGCTATTTAATATGCATAAAAGTGACGATGGCAGTAAATGGATTGGTAAAATGTATGATCCAAAAGGTGGCGGTACTTATTATGGCAAGGTCAAGCTTCTTGAAGATGGCCGTACCAAAATGTCTGGCTGCATGATGAAAGTTGCTTGTAAATCTGAAAAATGGACACGCGTTGTTGCTGATTAATTCGTTTCAACACTTTCCGAAAAGCCGGGGTGTTGCCTCGGCTTTTTTTTATGCAAGCAAATTGCAGTTGAGGCTTTTATTTTTAACATTACTAGTATAGTATGGCACGTAGCTCAGGGGGCGCATAAAACACAAACGAAGAGTGCGATATGTCCGGGGGAAACATACCATCTGCAATGGTAGAAAACAAAAAAGTCTGCATAATAGCTTATGATGGTTTATGCACTCTTGAATATTCAATAGCTATCGAAATTTTTGCTTTGCCGCGGCCCGAATATACGCCTTGGTATGATTGYCAAATTGTTGCCGCAGATAACAAACCGATTCGAGGTTTAGGCAATATTTTTATTGATGCTGAAAAAAACCTTGAACAACTATCGGATGCTGACTTGATTATTATTCCCGGTTGGCGCGGTGTAGATAGGTTTGTTCCACCAGATTTAAAGCAGGCTTTATTAAAAGCCAACCAAAGAGGCGCGCGTATAGCTTCTATCTGTTTGGGTGTATTCGTTCTGGCGGCGTGTGGCTTACTGGATAAACATAAAGTAGCTACCCATTGGAAATTTGTAGACGCGCTTCGTGAGCGCTTTCCCGATGTTTTCGTTGACCCTAATGTTTTATATATCGACAGTGGAGATATTTTGACTTCAGCTGGATCGGCAGCGGGCATTGATTTATGTTTGCATATCGTTCGCACCGATTTTGGAGTTGAACGTGCCAATGAGGTTGCGCGGCGCCTTGTTGTTCCTGCCTATAAGGATGATGGTCAATCCCAGTTTATTGTACGTTCAGTTGGTAGGGAGTATAAAGGGAATGTTGCTAAATTGATGGATGTAATTCGTGAAGAACTTGGGCAGGATTGGAATATAGGTCGTATGGCAGATGTCTGCAACACATCGCCTCGGACTTTGCAACGTAAATTCCGAGATGCGACAGGTTTAAGCCCCCATGCATGGATAACACGCGAGCGCGTAGAGCTTGTCAAAGAGTTATTGGAAACAACGGATTTAAATATTGAGCAGATCGCAGGGGTTGCTGGGTTGAAAACCCCGGAAACACTCAGGCACCATTTTAAGCGCGTAACTGGCACTTGCCCAACTAAATTTCGTTCAAAATTCAACCCAGATGGTCGTGCGTGGGTCCAAAAACATCATAGGGTATAAGGCTAACCAGTCGCRATATATTCGCGTAATACGGCAGCTTCATTTTCGGCATCGGAAATTTTGCGTTTGACGACATCGCCAATTGAAACCAATCCTTTGATCTCGTCGCCGTCCAGTACGGGTATGTGCCTGACACGAGAATTGGTCATAAGTTCCATAACTTCGTCAATGCTGGTGGTCGGGCTAACGGTAAAGACCTTACTGGTCATGGTTTTGGTGACTGGTTCGTCACGAAACCCAGTTTCTTGAGCCAAAGCTCTGCGGATAATATCTCGTTCTGATAAAATGCCCTTCATACGACCCTTTTGGTCTGTTACCAAAACTACGCCGATGTTTTTAGCATTTAACAGCGCAATCGCATCCCGTAATGTGTCGGTTATGTCGACCGCGTATATTTGATTACCTTTGTTTTTTAGAAGTTCACTTACACTCATAATTACCTCCTGAAGTAGATGCTATCATAAGAATGGCTATTTGTCCAATTTAGAGTYGCTSAGCGACACCTAACAGTAAAACGTCCTTTTTATTTGGGCTATATCTTTAGTTCACATGTGCGATCTGGATTCGTTATTTTATTTCGCGGTGTTTCCGAGCGTCTATTAAGTAAATTATGCTTGTGGTAAAATAGCTGTTTACTGTTCAGCATACGCTGTTTATCCTTTGGTAAAATTACAATTTAGACTGTTAGGTATACCCTTATGGCTGGACTAAAATTCTCAAAAACCGCATTTGTAAAAGCTGCCATGGGCGACGAGTCTTGGTATCATAATGACGGATTCGAATTGGGTGCTGAACAATTTTTAAAATCTTATTATGATGACACGGCGCAAAATGATGCATTGACTCTGCCGCTTGAGGATATTCTGGCCCTGGCGCGAAGTTTCTGGATGTTTGGAGACTGCCGCAAGGTGGGTACTTCGTCTATTCGTGTTGAGCCTATTGCCCATATAAGTGCTTTGGCTGATCGCTATGATGTTATTGAGATCATTACGGATGACCGGACGTTTTTAGTCGATTCTATCATTGGCGAAATATCTAGCCACGGCATAGATATACTGGGGTTGTACCATCCTATTATTGAGGGATATCGCAACGATAAGGGCTTATGGCGCAAGCGGGGCGAAAAAGTGCGCGAATCCTTGATACAAGTCCTGATTCCACGTCAAAGTATTCAGGGGCGCAAAACTATTCATGTTGGTATCACAAATACCTTGAAGGATCTGGACGCGGTTATCAGCGATTTTAAGCCTATGTTGGCTTTACTTGAAGACAGTATTGCCGAGTTATCGGAGCAGCACGGTGATGTGCCCGCAGATGTATTGGACGAAGCCTGCGAATTTCTTGATTGGATACGTGACGGTAACTTTGTACTGTTGGGTACACGCTCATTTGTATATGTTAGCGGCAAGGCTAAGAGC
The DNA here is from genome assembly GCA_002732685.1 of Robiginitomaculum sp. The sequence goes on along the minus strand of NVRS01000003.1, from coordinate 17,823 downwards.
GATGGTGGCAACGGGGAGACCTATGATTACGGCCATCCCGAAGTTGTGCAATCATCCTGTAAGGGTGTATTGCGGGACCGTACAAATATGATCCTGCGTCAAAGTAGTGAGCCGGCCAGAATTTCGTCAAATGTTGAGGCATCATTGCTTGAAAAAGACCCTGTGACTGTGGCTAAGTCCAATTTGTTTTCAAGCGTACATCGCCGAGTGCGGATGGATTATATTTCCATCAAAAAATACAACAAACAGGGAAAAGTCATTGGTGAAACTCGTATCGTCGGTCTGTTCACCGTTGATGCTTATGCGCGTTCGCCCAAATATGTGCCGCTCATCCGCCGTAAAGTTCAACAAGTTATGCACCGTTATGGCGCTGCATCCGATTCTCATAATGCGAAGCGTTTGGAATTTGTTTTGTCATCATATCCGCGCGACGAGTTATTCCAAAGTTCCGAAGACGATTTATACCGAATAGCAACGGGCGTTGCGCAAGCCTTTGACCGTCCACGTACCCGTTTGTTTGTGCGTAATGATCCGTTTAAACGCTTTGCTTCTGTTTTGGTTTATGTGCCGCGCGAAAATTATAATACTACTGTGCGCCAGAAAATTGGGACATGTTTGAGTGCAGCTTGGGCGGGACGTGTATCTGCTTTCTACCCGCAGTACAGCGATTCCCCTATGGCGCGGGTGCATTTCATCATTGGTATGGATCCGGACAATGAAGCAAATCCAGATTTAGCAGATCTCGAAAAAGAAGTAGCCGCTCTGAGCCAGCCTTGGAGTGCGGGATTACAAACCCAGGCAGAGGGGCATGAAAACCCGAATATAAGTAAACGATTGGGCGCATACAAAACTGCATTTTCTGCTGCATATCAAGCCAGTTTTGGTGCTGCTGAAGCCGTTGCCGACATTGCCGTTCTCGAGGGTGTCAATGCCGATAATCCTATGGCTGTGCGGGTATGTACCCGTAAGGGCGATGGGGCAACAGTCTTGCGAGCTAAATTTTATAGTTGGAACCAACGGTTGGAACTATCAGATGTCATGCCGATTTTTAACAATATGGGTCTACACGTTGTGCAGGAAACCGGTTATAAAATTTCCGTCGAAGGTGCAAAAAATACCTGGATTTACGATTATGAAATGCGCTTGGATTACTCGCCCAAAGATCGCTCTGGTCTTGAAGACATCTTCCGTAGTGCATTCCTTTCAATCTGGCACGACCAAAACGAAGACGACGGCTTTAATGCACTAATATTGCCACAAGCCGTGCATTGGCGGCAGGTAGCGGTATTGAGGCTTTTAGCGCGTTACCGTAAGCAATCCGGCCTTGATCCATCGGAACATGTCCAAATCGAAGCTTTGGCCTGTTACCCGAAGATTACYGGCCTTATGYTGGAATTGTTCACTACAAAATTTGACCCGTTCGTRAGAATGTCTATGGATACGCGCCGCGARAAGGCAGCKGCGATCGAGAGCRAAATGTTCGCACAAWTGGATAAAGTGACATCGCTTRACCATGACAGAGCTTTGCGCCGCATGGCTTTGGTGTTGCATGCAGCCYTGCGGACAAACTTCTATATTACWGAYGAGGAYGGCAAAGCACATCCATTTATATCCCTGAAAATYGATAGTCAGGCTGTYGAAGATCTGCCAGCACCAAAACCYTTCCGTGAAATATTTGTTTGGTCGCCCCGGGTTGAGGGTGTGCACATCCGTTTTGGCCCTGTGGCAAGGGGTGGTTTGCGCTGGTCCGATAGGCGTGATGATTTTCGTACCGAAGTTCTWGGYCTTGTRAAGGCRCAACAGGTWAAAAATGCCGTGATTGTKCCTGTTGGCTCAAAAGGCGGATTTTTCCCGAAACAATTACCYGTAGATGGTAGTCGCGACGATGTCTTCGCCGAAGGAATTGTAGCGTACACACAATTTGTTAGCGGGCTTCTCGATGTGACCGACACCTATAAAGGCAAGGATACAGTACCGCCAATCGATGTGGTTTGCTGGGATGATCCCGACCCCTATCTAGTTGTGGCGGCCGATAAGGGTACAGCGACATTTTCGGATATCGCAAATGGTATTGCAGCTGATTACGACTTTTGGCTTGATGATGCTTTCGCGTCTGGTGGTTCGGTTGGCTATGACCATAAGGCAATGGGCATTACGGCCAAAGGTGGCTGGGAGGCTGTGAAGCGGCATTTCCGCGAAATGGGTAAAGACATTCAGACGCAAGAATTTGATGTTATTGGTATCGGTGATATGTCTGGTGATGTGTTCGGTAACGGTATGCTCTTGTCTCCAAAAATTCGCTTGTTGGCGGCTTTTGATCACCGCGATATTTTTATCGATCCAAACCCGGATACAGCCAAGACATTCAAGGAGCGGAAACGCTTGTTTAATTTGCCTCGCTCCAGTTGGCAGGACTATAATAAAAAACTGATTTCCAAAGGGGGGGGTATTTTCCCGCGCTCTAGTAAATCTATCAAATTGACCGCAGAAATACAAAAACTTACAGGCCTGTCAGCAGATGCGGTTACGCCCAATGAGTTGATGAAAGCATTGCTAAAATCTCAATGCGAGCTCCTGTGGTTTGGCGGCATTGGTACCTATATCAAGGCTACATCTGAAAGCCATGACCAAGCGAGTGATAAAGCAAATAATCCCATAAGAATTAATGGTTTGAATTTAAAAGCAAAAGTCATAGGTGAGGGTGCTAACCTTGGTGTTACCCAAGCGGGCCGTATCGAATTTGCCAAAAATGGTGGCCGGATAAATACGGATGCTATTGATAATTCCGCCGGTGTGGATTGCTCTGATAATGAAGTTAATATCAAAATATTATTGGCAGGCGCTATTGAAAGTGGAGAGCTGAAAGCCAGCGCTCGTGTTAAACTATTAGAGAAAATGACAGATGATGTTTCAACCTTAGTCTTGCGCCATAATTATGACCAGACTGGGGCATTATCTTTGGCGCAAATGTATGCGCGTGAAGAGCATCACGCGTATGGCAGGTTTATGGAAACTCTGGAGGGGGAAGATAAGCTTGATAGGAATGTAGAAGGCTTACCGTCCGCAGTTGAAATGCAAAATATTGGGGAAAAGGGCGGACAGTTATCTCGTCCGGAAATCGCAGTTCTAAATGCCTATGCTAAAATTGTTTTGTTTGATGATCTGATTGATACAGACATAGCTGATGACCCATTTTTTGAACAACTGTTTAGGGATTATTTTCCCAAGGCCGTACAGGGATTTGACAAGGCACTGAAAGGTCACCGTCTGCGGCGCGAAATTATAATCTCGCGGCTTTGCAATAAAATTGTTGATGTGGGCGGCCCGATATTTATGTCTCGCCTCAGTGAGCAGACCAATGGCAGTGCAGGTGAAATTGCTAAAGCTTTTACAATCGCTTATGAGGTTTTGCAAATTGAGGATATGCGTACTGCGATCAACGCGCTCGACAATAAAATTAGCGCTGAGGCCCAGTTGAGCTTGCAGGCGGAAATTTCCACAGTATTACAGCGGGTCATTGGTTGGCTGGTTAGACGCGGAGAAACGGGTTCCATTGCTATGCGTATAGCAAGGCGTACGGATGGTCTTTCCCATGTGGATGAAGGGTGGGTCAATGTGTTGTCAAGCTATGACAGCCGCCGTGTTGCAGCGCGGATCGGACGTTTTGTCCGCTCTGGTATTCCAGAAGACTTGGCGGCAGATGTGTCTTTGCTAAGGGCGCGTGCGTCAGGGTTTGATGTGGTTGAGCTTACCGAAAAAACGGGTTGGCCAATTCGCAAGGCTGCGGAATTGTTCTATGACATGGGTGGTCGCTTTAAAATTGACCGTCTGCGCACAATGTCCATGAAAACAACACCGAAAACCCATTGGGAGGGACTAGCACAGCAACGCATTGAAGAAGATTATTACGCCGCACAGGCGAATTTAGCTTTAGGTGCTGCCCGTCTACATATTGACAACGGCGGTACAGCTAAGGCCGGGACTAAAACCATGATTAATGCTTATATTGGGAGTAAACCCCACGCAGTACAGGCTTATGATGCTGCATATACAAAAATAAACACCTCTGGCGGTTGGAATTTAGCTAAATTTGCGATCGTAAATGCACAACTCAGAGAATTACTATCAACTTAAGAGGTACTTTACATCGGGAATTATTTTGTTATTAAGACAAAGTTGTGACATAGACTGAGTGTTACTAAGGGGATTAGCATATGATTTCACCAACAAGTTCAGACCGTGGACAACCATTGGTATGCGGGCAATTTGAAACATTAATCGACGGGCTTGAGTATGCGGCCCGTGGTAATACTGGCTTTAATTTCTATACAGGCAAGGGTGAACTTAAAACCCGGTTAACTTACACAGAGCTTCGCGACCGTGCAGTTGAGGCGGCCAAACGCTTGGTTGCGATAACTGATCCAGGGGACCGCATTGGCATTTGTGCAGTGACTAGCCCCGAATTTGTCATCCTTTTCTTTGCCTGCCAATATGCCGGTTTAATTCCAGCTCCTCTACCATTGCCCGTTACCCTTGGTGGTCGTGGCAGCTATGAGCGTCAGTTGCAGCGTATGGCTGAAACTGGTGATTTTGCAGCACTTTTAACACCGGCCAGTATGGAAAATATAATCAGTTCTGCTTTGAACGATAACGATATTCCTGTCATTAGCTTTTGCGATGTTGATAAATTACCATTGGGCGATAAACTTCGCCCTCATGGTGCGGACGGCCCCTGCTATATCCAATATTCATCAGGAAGTTCCAGTTCGCCAAAAGGCATTATCGGTACACAAAAAACAGTTACCGCCAATTGTATTGGCATCTCCGGACCTGGAGGGCTTGAGGTCTTCGCAACAGACCGTTGTTCATCATGGTTGCCCATGTACCATGATATGGGTTTAATTGGGTTTATGATTGTACCTATGATGTGCCAGATGTCAGTAGACTATCTTGACCCGCAGGACTTCACGCGCCGACCAATCACATGGTTGCAGTTAATTAGTGAGAACAAGGCTACCTTATCGTTCAGCCCGACTTTTGGTTATGAGCTTTGTGTCCGCCGTTGGCGTAATGACCGTGAACTGGATTTGTCCACTTGGCGTGGTGCTGGTATTGGCGGCGACATGGTGCAACCTGAACCTCTAAAAGCATTTGCAGACACTTTTAAGGACAGCAATTTTAAAATCAAATCTTTCACACCGAGTTATGGTTTAGCCGAGATAACATTGGCAGCAACGTTTTCTCCGAAAGACCAAGGCTTGTTGGAAGATACAATTGATATAGATCGCCTGGAACGTACAGGCGACGCAGTCCCAGTATCCGACTTAACACCTGCTGAACATAAACGTACATTTGTTGCCTGTGGTAGAATTTTGCCGGGCCATAAATTGGAAGTGCGAAGCTTTGAAGGCAAAGTTGAGGGCGAACGCAAAGTTGGCCGGATTTGCTTATACGGTCCGAGCATCACACCCGGATATTTCCACAATGCTCTTGCTACCCTAGCAACGTTTACTGATGATGGTTGGTTGGATACAGGGGATCTGGGTTATTGGATTGRTGATCAAATTGTTGTCACAGGGCGGTTTAAAGATYTGATTTTGTGGCATGGCCGCAACATCTGGCCACARGACATCGAATGGGCCGCGCAAGCTGCTGCGCCTAGTCGGTGCGGTCGTGCTTGCTCGTTCGCAGTCGGTGGTAGTGGCGACGAAAAAGAAATTATTTTACTGCTCGAATGTCGAACACGTGATGAAAATATCCTTGCAGAAATCCATACGACCGTTAGCGCAGCTATTCGCCTTGAAATCGGTGCGCCTGTTACATTAATTCTTGTACCGCGCGGCTCTATGATTGTGACCTCTTCGGGTAAACTCAGCCGCGCCCGTGTCCGCGAAAAATACCTCAAAGACAAAATACTTAATCTGCAGGAGGATGTAACGCTTCGGGTGGTGGACGAACACCACGGTGCCTAAGCTTATTGCCCTGACCGGTGCAACCGGATTTGTAGGACGCGCCGTTATTCAAGAATTGCTAGCCCAAGGTTACCTTATCAAAGCCTTGGTACGACCCGGGTCAGCGGGCAAAACCATTCAACATGATAATATCAATTGGATTGAAGGCACGCTCGACAACCCGATAAGCGAAATATCTCTATGTGCAGGCGCGGATACAGTTATTCATATGGCAGGGTTGGTGACTGCACGTACAAAGGCTGAATACTACAAAATAAACGCTGATGCGGTCGGCACTTTGGTGCAATCTGCAGCACGGGCAAAGGTTAAGCGGTTCGTCTATCTATCATCTCTGGCCGCGCAGCAGGCTGAACTATCCGATTATGCAGGCTCAAAACGAGCCGGTGAGGGGCAGTTGGCCCGTAGGCTGGGTGAAATGAAGGGCGTCGTAGTTCGTGCTCCGGCTGTGTTCGGCGCCGAAGATAAAGCCACAGCCCCTTTTTATGCTATGATCAAAAAAGGGTTTTTGCCAGCGCCCGGGGGGCGAAATTGGCGGGACCGTAAAATCGGACTGGTTCATGTGGATGATTTGGCGAAGTTTCTAACGAGGGCGTGTTTGGACGGCACGTGCGATGGTCGCACAGTGTCAGTTGCAACGCGTGCCAGTATCACGTGGCCAGAATTTGCTGCGGAGTGTGCCCAAGCGCTCGACACCAAAGTACGGGTGTTTCCCTTACCGTTATCGGTGCTTTACCCAATCGCAGCGATAAATAGTGTAACAAAACGTGTTTTGGGCAAAGGGCATTTGACACTGGGCAAGCTCAAAGAATTTTTGTATGAAGACTGGAGTGTTGCCGCCGAAGATGAGACACAAACTCTGTTGCAATTGGCACTCAAACAAACAATACTGGATGATTAATCACACTTGTACCACAGCCAAATGTACCACAGCCAAAAAGAGCCTTACATGACGAAGCCTACACACGAACAGATTTTTGATAAAATTTGTGAACTGCTTGTTCCTTATAACCCGAAAAACCATGACATCACTCTGCAAAGTGGCATTGTCACTGATTTGGAAGTGGATTCCACAGCCGTATTCGATTTGATAATGGGGCTTGAAGATTTCTATGATATTTCCATTCCAATGGAAATGGTCAGCGATATTAAAACTGTTGGCGAATTGGTCAACTCAACACGACAACTGACCCAAGAGTAGCCGAAATGGATATTTTTGATAAATTCTCGACCCTGAAGTCGCGCACCGACCTTGTTACTAAACTCGGAACTGACCCGTTTGGCGTTAAATTTGACGATATAGAAAATGCCACACGTGGCCGTATTGGCAACCGCTCTATTGTTCTTGCGGGTACCAACAATTACCTTGGCTTGACCTTTGACGAAGACTGCATGGCAGCATCAATAAATGCTATCAAAGCCCACGGCACGGGCACGACGGGCTCACGTATTGCCAATGGTTCGTACACGGAACATGTGGATTTGGAAGATGCCCTCGCCGCGCATACGGGCATGGCCAGTGCTATTGTGTTTTCGACTGGTTACCAGACAAAYTTRGCCGCCATTGCTACTTTGGCAGGGCCAAAAGATGTGTTGTTCATCGACGCAGACAGCCATGCTTGTATCATTGATGGGTGCCGTCTCAGTGCCGCACCAACCATACGTTTTAGGCATAATTCTCCGGCCGATTTGGATAAACGCCTGACCCGTCGAGGCCCGATTGAAGACGGCATTGCGCTGGTTATCATTGAAGGTCTTTATTCTATGTTCGGCGACCGCGCACCTATCGCGGAATTTGTTGATGTTTGTCAGAAACACGGCGCATATCTTTATATCGACGAAGCGCATTCGTTTGGCGTATTTGGCCCTACGGGCTGTGGTTTGGCCGAAGAAGAAGGCGTGTTGGATAAAGTCGATTTTATCTCCGGTACGTTCTCCAAAAGCTTGGCTTCTATCGGCGGGTTTTGTTTGTCTAAGCACAAAGGCTTTGAGATTACCCGCAAAGCCATGCGCGCCTATATGTTCACCGCATCTCCAACCCCGTCCAATGTAGCGGCTGCGCGGGCGGCTCTGGATAAAATTGCAGAGAAACCTGAATTACGGGACATTTTGCGGGACCGCGGCCTACAATTGCACAAAGGCCTGTCAGAACTTGGTTTCGATCTTTGCGGCCCGCCCGGCCCAATTATTGCTGTGCGCCGCCCCAATGAAATTGTGGCTGCTACAGAATGGAATTGGCTCTTAGAGCAGGGCGTCTACGTCAATCTAGCCGTTCCGCCCGGCACCCCCCAATCCAGCTCTTTGTTACGCATAAGCCTATCCGCCGCCCACACTAAAGAGGATATCAATATTATCCTGAAAGCCTTCAAAGATATGCTAGGCCAAAGCGAGACATTGATGGCTAAGGTGCAGGCAGTGATGGCAACGGTTTAGTTCACAAGTAAACACCCACCCCAAGAGTACTTCCTCATGACCAAAGGAAATGCTTCTTCACTTCGTTCAGGGCGCACCCCAAAATTTGCCACACCCTTTCAGATTGACCTTATGCTTGTTTAGTCATGATCATTCCAAATACAAGAGGCGTGGAATGAGCGTTAGCGAAGTACGGGGACGCATAAAGGGACGTCCGTGTGGTCTTGCCCAACACTGGAGTTACCAGATTAGAGCGCTTAGTTGTGTTTCGTGATGGGCCAGATAAACCTCATAAGAGGCCACACGGCAGNSSCYTTTKYACATAGGGGGCCCGTAGRWYAGTCNGRGWAYCAAGGACCTCKCCCGGAGCCGGCCGACCACTTTGTGTTACCAAAATATCTACACCGACAGACACCGTCTCTCCTCCAGCTAGTCAACGTGCACTTGCCTGTCCCAAAGAAGAGAACTTAACCACTATAACATAGGTCGGAGAACCGTGGATAAGATTTCTGTAATGCAAGAAATTAACTGCAACATGCCATCCCCCATCTACCCCGCTATTCCTGTATGCACAGGGGTGAGAGGGTTATTGGAGTGGAATTTCATACTAGATGGATGGGGTGTTCCAAATTACCGTGCCTAGCCAACTTGGCCAACTTGCTCATCCAGAAAGTCTTTTAGCAGTTCTGCGTAAGGTTCGGACTGGTTGCCCCAGTGGGGAGTGATTTGGGTGAGGGCGGCGTAGACGCCTTCGTGGATAATGGTTTTGGGGCCGCCCTTTAGACCGCGCAAGCTTGCATAGGGTAGCCAATAGGTAAAATGTGCGGTTAGTCGCTCGGAGAGGACACTTTTTTCATTGGTACGGAAGCTTAGATGCCCGCTCGTCTCTAGGCCTGAGAGGAGACGCTCGAAGGCTTGCTGTATCAAGGATAAGAGCCGTGCGAATTTTGGCCTAAGTTCTGGAATGCGCTCTAGCAGGGAAGTAAGATTGAGAAAGAAAAACCGAAAATCATTAATCTCTTCAAAGATGATATAAAGGTAGATCCAGTTGTCTTCTAGCGCCATTGGCTTATTGACGGGGGCGGCTAAAACTTGCCGTAGCTCGTTCTCGAAGTCGGCGAACAACTCCGCAATGATGGCGTCTTTGCCCTTGTAATGGTAATATAAATTACCGGGGCTGATTTCCATGACGGCCGCGATATCGACAGAGGAAATATTGATCTCGCCCTCGTTGTTGAGCAAGGCAAGAGTGGTGCTGAGGATTTTTTCTTTGGTTTTTGAGCGCGCCGCCATCAAGTTTACGGCCTATTTCTTAGCGGCAGGTTTTTTACGGGTTGCGGCTTTTTTCTTTGGAGTTGTTTTTTTAGGCTTGAGCAGCTTCAAAACGTCATCAAGCTTGGCCTCGATAACATCGAGGCGCGCCTCCATATCATTATCGTGGTTGTTGCCGCGTTTAAGGCGGGAGCGCATGGCGGAAATACGGTCGTCTATATCAAAGCCGTCGCCCATTTTATCCCCAAGTTTATCACTGACCTTGTCAAAAGCTTCTTTGCTTTTATGGGTGACGATCGTTTCTAGGACTTCGCCTTTTTCCACCAATTCGTCGAATACTTTTGATGTGCCTTTGGTTGCTTTGGAGAGACCTTCTTGCACTTCGCTAAATGCGCGGCCGTAAGCACCAATACCGGCCAGCCAGATTTTGCGGGCTGTGTCAGGAGATTTATTGTTTTTAGGGGATTTATTTTTTTTGTCGGACATGATGGTCTCCTAGATGGTTGGTGTTAGGCTGCTGCAGGTTTTGTGCGCAGTTTTTTAAGTTTACGTTCTTTGCGCGGCGGTAATTCTACTTCAGGTTCGTTAAAGAAATCGCGGATGATATGAACGCTCTCGTCGCGCTTGGTCAGCAAGAACAAATGCCCCGCGTCTTCAAATTCATACAARCGGGAATCTTTGATCATAAATTTTAAAATCTTGGCATTGGCCAAMGGCACAATATGGTCGCGGTCWCCAGCAATGATSARGGTTGGCATTTTGAGGAACGGTAARAGCGGTAGGCTWGACCAGCCGATCATACACAATAACTGAAACCAATAGCCTTTCAGGCTYGGTGCGATCATATGCTCGGCAAACATGCCAGCCCCGTCTGGGCCGTCGCCGTACAGAGTTTCAAAATGCTGTTTGAGAAACTCTCTGTCTTTATAGCGTTTCGGTGATCCCATTTTGGATATGGCGCGGATATCACCAGGCACCATAGTGACACCCGGAGCCGTTGCGCATAACACTAAACGCTCTGTCATATTAGGATATTGAAAAGCGAATTGCTGTGCCATACCGCCGCCCCAGCTAACGCCAAGGACATCGACTTTGTTGTAACCGTTTTCTAGTAAAATTTGCTTAGCTGCTTTGGCAACCCACCACGGTCTATAGGGCACAGTTGGATCTGGCGATCCGCCAATGCCGGGCATATCAAAGGTGATGATATCGCGGCCCGTAAATTTATCAGCGAAGGCTTGCGCTATTTCAAGATTGGCGCCAATACCGTTAAAAAACAGCATAGGTGTGCGTTTACCTGCGCCTTTATCTGTCCCTTTCCACACGGCAGTGCGGAGTTTTTGGTTACCGACTTTGGTAAACCGGATGTGCGGGGTGTTGTGATCGATATTAGGCATTGTAGTGTTTTCTTTCTATTGGGCTTAACTCGGGTCTAAGTGAATACATATTCACCGGGTGCTTTGCACAGCGGCGGGAATGATTTATTRCCCTGAGAGCGCGGCGGTATTTTCAATTCGCCAGAACGTTCTTTGAGCCAAGCATCCCAGTGTGGCCACCAAGAGCCCGTATTCTCTTCTGCGCCCTCAATCCATTCATCACAAGTGTCTTCGATTTTCTTATTGGTGAAGAACTTGGCTTTCGGATTACCAGGGGCGGTGAGGAGAGATTGGATATGGCCGCTGGAAGCGAGGACAAAATCTACATTGCCGCCGAACAGAGCCGTGTTGCGATAGCTAGCGCGCCACGGGGTGATGTGGTCGGTAACGCCTGCTAGCATAAAACCGTCGACCTTGATGTTTTTCAAGTTGATTTCATTGCCCATAAATTCAATGCCGCTGCCTTCATTTTCATTGACGCCGACGAAACGCTTGTCGGCAAACATGTCCAGATAATCTGAATGCAGTTGCGCGGGCAAATTGGTCGTGTCGGCGTTCCAAAATAGGATATCAAAAGCGGGTGGATCTTCGCCGAGCAAGTAATTGTTGACCACATAATTCCAGATCAAATCATTCGGCCGCATCCAGGCAAATACTTTCGCCAACTCTTCGCCGGGCAATATGCCTTTTTTGCGTGACATTTTACGCGCGGCCTCGATACCAGCCTCGCTGGCGAACAAGCCAACAGTGCTATCGGTTTTCTCTGGGTCAAGTACACAAACCATCAAGGTATAAGAATTAATGCGAGTATCGCCGCGCGATGCCAGTTCGGAGAGGAACAAAGACAATGTTGCGCCACCTGAACAGGCTCCGGATACATTGATTTTTTTTGACCGGGTGATTTTCATCACCACGTCCGTACCCTCGATTAAGGACTGTACATAATTTTCCAGACCCCAGTGGGAATGTTGGCGGGTTGGGTTGCGCCAACTCACGGCAAACATTTGGTAGCCTTGGGATGCGAAATATTTAATGACGCTGTTGTGGGCTGACAAGTCATTGGCATAAAACTTGTTAATCTGCGGTGGTATGATGACTAGCGGAGTTTTGTAAACCTTGTCCGTGAGGGGTTTGTACTGAATGATCTCCAACATCTCGTTTTTAAACACGACACTACCTTCAGACGTGGCCAGGTTTTTGCCAACTTCGAATTTGGACTTATCGACCATGGAAGGCATGCCGCCGTTTGTGGTTAAATCTTTGTAAGCATTTTGCACACCCTTGACGGCTGACATACCGCCGGATTCGAATAAGCGCTTCATAGCGGCGGGGTTTCCGAGCAAGGTATTCGTCGGGGCAAGGCTATCTGCCACAATATCAAAAAGGAAACGCGAACGTGCTTGATCTTCGGCGGAAATGCCACTGTCAGCTATCCAGCCCTCAAAGCCTTTACGGGCAGCAAGCCAATTTTGCAGGCCAGCTTTATACAAACGGTTGTGACGCCAAGTCGGGTCCATGAAACGGCGGTCGCGACGCTCGGGGGCAAGTTCACTTTCACCTTTGACGATTTTCACGACTTCTTTGCCGTATTCTTTTAGGTTTTTGGCAAAGGGCGCAGGTTGTTTGATGGCGCGGCCCATGAGAGTTCCAAAAGATTTCAGCAATTCTCCGCGCCGAATGCCAATCATGTTATTGACAGCAGTTGTGGAGTGTGCCGCTTTCTTTTCTAAATCTTCTATTTGCTTTGCCATTGTGTCTCTCTCCCGTTTCGTATTCTTATGTCAGAATTTTGGAAATAAATCCATTGGATTCATACGAGTTTACTCGTTTAGGTATAAAAAAGGCGCTCCTATGTCCCGTTTTGCGGGTATGGAGCGCCTTTTCCTATCGCGGCTTTATTGCTTTGGGCAATATTGGGGGGGAGGTTAAGCCGCTTTAGTTGTTTTTTCTGTGACAGTTGTCGCAGTTTTTGCAATCTTTTTAGGTGCTGGTTTAGCAAGCGTTACAATTTTTTTGTTCAGCTTAGCAATCTCTGTTTCCAATTCAACCACACGGTCGTTAGCAGCACTTGCTTTCATTTGGGGTATGAATGAACGAAGCTGTGCAGAGCGTTTTTCAAAACGAGCTTTAGCAAAGTCAGTTACGTTTTTACGTGTATCTTTGGCATATGTAGTTGCAACTGTTTCTAGTTTTTCACCGCGAGCCGCGTAGTCGTCATAGCTTTTAGCTGCATTTTTAACGGCTTTTTCGTAGCGAGGTAGTGCCGCTTCGTAAGCAGCGCCAAATACGCCAACATAAGCACGGAAACCTTTGCGAACGAGCGCCGGAGTTTTCAAATTGGTTTTGAGGTTAGCAGTGAAAGTTGCTTTCGTTGTTTTGGTTGTCTTTTTTGTCGTCGTTTTTGTCGTCTTAGCCATGATAATATCCTTAATTTGGCAGGGCGCTCTTGAAGGGGATTGAAAGCACCGTTTAAATTCAATAATGGATAGATAGGCACAAAGATTAGAAACCGCACCCTAATTTGAATTCACTGTCAATTAAGTCAGGGATATGATGGTTTTTATCATCCGCTCAATATCCGCCGCGCCGGACAGACTGTGGTCTGCGTTTTCAACCAGCTTCAACTCAACATCTTCGTTCACCAAAGCTTCCACTACTTTCTGGGCATGTTTCCACGGAACGCTTGTGTCTTTCATGCCTTGGATGATGCGAACGGGGCATTTTACGTTAATGGGGCCATCAAGGAGTAAGTTGTTGCGCCCGTCCAAAATTAGCTCCCGGCTTATTTCGTAAGGCTCATCGTAATCGGACGGTTCATAATATATGCCGTCTTCCATAATCGTCTTACGGATATCRTCACTAAAATTCGCCCACATTAGCTTTTCGGTAAAATCCGGTGCTGGTGCAAGCAAGACAAGGGCATGGATACGGTCTGGACGTGCTAGTGTAGCGAGAAGTGCCGTCCATCCCCCCATACTAGAGCCAACGATGATTTGTGGACCATGTTTCTGGCTGGGGGTCAGTTCATCTATAACCTGTACTGTATCCGCAGCCCAGCGGGTAATGGTGCCGCGCCTAAACACGCCGCTGGAAACGCCGTGTCCAAAATAATCGAACCGAGTAAATGTTCTACCTTGCGTGTCTGCCCACCCATGTAGAGCGCTGGCTTTGCTACCGTCCATGTCGGATTTAAGGCCGCCGCACCAAATGATGCCCATATTGTTATTTGGGATCTCTCCCGTACTTTGCTTATAAGCAATGGTGTTCGTATCCAGACCGCCGTAAGCTGGGGACGATAAATATTTTACTGTAGACGCATTTATCATGATATGTGACTTTCCAAAACCAATTTACATAGTCTACAGACACTTATGAATATTTTACAGGTCGTACCGGAATTAAATGCAGGCGGGGTTGAACGCACCACTATTGAGGTGGCGCAGGCGCTCAGAGCTGCGGGGCATGTACCCCATGTGGCCTGTGCCGGCGGGCGGTTAGAGGATGAGCTTAGGGCTGCGGGCGGTATTTTACATCGTCTAGAGGTCGGTAGTAAAAACCCCATGTCTTTACGCAGCAATACCAAGGCTTTGATCGAAATTATAAAAACCCATAAAATAGATATCATCCATGCTCGTTCCCGTGCGCCCGCTTGGCCAGCAAAAGCAGCAGCCAAAGCCACAAATATAACGTTTATTACGACCTATCACGGCATATATAACGCCAAATCGGGTCTGAAACGTAGATACAATGCCGTTATGGCTAAGGGTGATATTGTCATCGCAAATTCATATTTCACCAAAGACCATGTCCGGGGAGAGCACAATATCGATGCGGCTAATATCGTCGTCATTCCGCGCGGTGTAGATATGTCACTATTTGATCCGGCATTGGTAGCTGCCAAAGATATTGCGGCTATCCGCCGCGAATGGGGTGTTGGTGATAATCCCATTATCTTGTTGCCAGGGCGGTTAACCCGATGGAAGGGACAATTGGTCGCCGTAGAGGCTCTCAAATTACTGGGGGGCAAAGCAATATTGGTTTTGCTCGGAGATGCGCAAGGTAGAGACGATTATGTGGCCGAGATTAAAACCAAAGCAGACGCTCTCGGCGTTGGCGAACGTGTTATTCTCGCCGGGCATAGCCGTTCTATGCCTACGGCTTTGATGGCAGCGGATGTGGTTGTTTCTGCTTCTACTGACCCAGAGGCCTTTGGGCGTGTAATGGCAGAGGCACAAGCTATGRCGCGRTTGGTSGTGGCCAGTGACCACGGYGGYKCGMGGGAAACNKWWATTGNSRCGGTGNNGGYGGRTATCTRGTKGCSCCGAAYGATAGTMAAGCRCTRGCGGAMGGGRTTGCTAAAGTTTTWGCTCTMYCCAMRYCYAAATATAMKGCKCGTGCYAAGGYRGCKCGTAAGCGTATMGGCKMRGAATATTCWGCCGCTRCYCTSAAATCCGCWACATTGGCAGTTTAYGAKCRKGCRCTTRAAAATCACGGTGGTAAATAAGCCGCGAGACGGTGTAATATTAGCTGAAACTCTGATTCAGTCCTTGAAATAGTGTAATCAAACCGCCATATTCCCGCGCGTATCGTATTAAACGATATTGAATGCAGTTATTTAGGAGACCAGCATAGCCCGAAGACCACACGCCGCGCCGCCCAAAAAACGGGGCCCGCGCATAAACGATGAAATTACATCGTCCAAAGTTTTACTCATTACAGAAACTGGTGAAAAGAAAGGTGTCGTAACAATTGACGAAGCCCTTGACTATGCCCGTTCCGTAAAGCTTGATTTGGTTGAGGTCGCTCCTAGTCCTGAATTGCCTGTGTGCAAAATTCTTGATTACGGCAAAATGCGGTTTGAAGCGCAGAAGAAAAAATCTGCCAACAAAAAACGCCAAAAAACCCAACAACTCAAAGAGATTAAAATGCGTCCGAATATCGACGTGCATGATTACAAGGTGAAAACCAAAGCCATGCAGAAATTCTTTGACCGTGGGGATAAGGTAAAGGTTACGATTAGATTTAGAGGCCGTGAAATGGCCCATATGAACCTGGGCCGTGATTTGCTCAACCGTGTCCGCGAGGATTTCGAAGAAACGGTCAAAGTAGAGTTCGCCCCAAAAACCGAAGGCCGGTTGATGACAATGGTGCTCGCGCCTAAATAAAACTTAGTTAGCTGGCGAAGCCAAATTACGGCTCCCGCTTATACATATCTTTCGGCCAGCGTCTGTGTACCCAGAACCAGTCGGTTGGGCTTTGGCGGATTTGGTCTTCTATGAACTTTGTGATTTTTATGACCGTTGCGCGGATGTCGGCGGTTCTATTACCTGTATCCACGGGCTTGATTTCCTCATGAATAGTGACACGGAAATTTACGCCGCCTGTGCGCACAATTGACATGGGGATGAGCGGGGCACCCGTTTGCATAGCAAGGCGGGTCGGGCCGGGGGCSGTCATAGCGCCGTGRCCGAAAAACGGGAYTTCRATACCCTCGTTGAATTTYTGRTCGTTAAGAAGCGCGACACTATCCCCMMTGCGCAGGGCTTKTATYAGTTCTTTTGCCCCTTTRGGGCCYGATTTGGCGACCATWARCTCGATRCCGTAWGCRGCRCGTTGGGAACGGATRCGTTTATCGAAATACGGGTTRTTGGTCGGRCGGTAGGTCACGCGGACGGGAAGCTTGGCTTGMGAAAAYACYGCKGCCATCAATTCCCAATTGGCGAAATGGCCGGATATTAAAACGGCTCCTTTTTTGTCGCGCTTCAGTTTTTCAAGAATTTCCAACCCGACGACTTCGACGTGTGAGTTTTTATCAAATACTTTGATACGGCCGAGYARKGGRAAYTCRCCRAAKGTWCGCCCCATACGGTTCCARCTTTCCTTRAGCCATGTRTCWATYTGTGCWTCGTCCGCNMYCRGGAAANGCYAATTTCATATTGGTCTTGGCAATATGATGCTTAGATGTTTTTGGGCCGATATATCCGATTAACCATCCGGYAAAACTGGACACGTGTTTCAGTGAGAACGGCAGCATGAGCAGGCGGATAAAATCATAGGCTAATACTTCTAGCCGCCAAACAAGATGTTTGAAGACGTTGGGCATCAGGATTTTGTCGCAACAATAATTGGATGYAGGATACGGCGGAGCGTGAGCTCGTCTTCAAACTGAACCGATACAGGCCAGACGGCTACATGTTTTTGGAAGCTTTTGGGGATACGGACATAGTCTTTTTCTGTTGTGATCAGAGTGGCTTCATCTTCGCGGGCCAAATCGATCAGGTTTTTCATATCCGTATCTTTATAGGCATAATGATTGGGGTAGGGTTGGCTTTCTACCAAATCCGCGCCCGCCCGTATCAGGGCATCAAAAAACTTATTGGGTCTGCCAATGCCTGCAAAAGCATAGAGCTTGCCCTTTTTACCGTTTTTATTTTGGGGCAATTGGGCATAGGGTATCAGATGGGCCGCAATAACCGGCAGGGGTTTAAGCTGCGTCATTAATTCTTCCCGTACCTCATATTTGGGTGTTGGCTTCATCAAAATCACGGCGTCGGCGCGGGATAGGGCCGCCTCTAAGGGCTCGCGTAGGGGGCCTGCGGGAAATATACGTTCATTGCCAAACCCGATCTCTGCATCAACCACCAACAAAGACAGCGTCTTTTTCACCAAAGGATTTTGGTGGCCGTCGTCCATAATGATAACTTCGGCGCCCGTTTTACCAAAGCCCGTCAGTGCCCCAACGGCTGCTCGTGCCCCGTCGTCGCGCCCTGCTGACACCCAAACCGGGCCTTTAC
>NVRS01000025.1 GCA_002732685.1 Robiginitomaculum sp. | reverse complement strand
CGTATGTTTAATGCGTAGGGCGAAAAGGTGCAAGGGGTAGTGTGAGCGAATATGTGGATTTGGGTCTATATCTACCCCAGGGGCACTTCCTCATGACCGTAGGGAATGCTTCTTGTGCTTCGCTCAAGGCGCACCACAAAATTTGTCACACCCTTACGGATTGACTGTTTATTTTTTAGTTCCGGCAAGTTCCCAATAAATGGGACGCCCGTGTAGTCTTGCCCTTCACTGGAGTTACCAGAGTAGAGCGCTTAGTTGTGTTTCGTGAGGGGTTGGGGGGCAACATGACGGGATTGTTTCTCGTATCCGCCGGAGTTGCTTGTAATAATGTGTATTAATAATTAGTATGAGAGTCGCTGCGCCTACATTTATGGGTGCGGCGAGTTATTTGGGTTACTAAAATATGGAGTTAAAAAATGACCAACAACACGCGCTTGTTTAGAAGTATGAAAGCTTCTATTATACCTCTTGCTATATATTTTGCCTTGTTATTTGTTCCAGTGCTTCTTCTATTTACGAATTTTTTAAATGTTATTAATTCACTTACGTTTACTTTATCTTTTTCAATTTTCGCAGTTATGTATCTGAAGTTTTTTTCAGGGTTGGAATATAAGTTTATGGCAATATGTGGTTTTGTAGGTATTTTCTTTGGTTCGATTTTGGTTCATATTCTTTGGTTTATTTACCATTAATAGTTTTGGATCCATGACTGATGTACCCCTAAATATATGCCATAAGCGTTGACGTCAGACATTACTAAGAATTTATTCCTGCAATGGAATAAGTTTGGATTCCCTAGCCACAGTGTTAATTGAATTTAGAATACTCAATAAAATGACTATAAAATTATTACTAAACGCATTTTTAATGTGTCCTTATCTTATTTAATCAATTTACAGTTCGATTTCACGTACTGGGTATTAGCTGCAATTGCCTTTATTTTCTAATCAGTTGCCCATTTGTTTAGATATGGTTCAGCCAAACGCTTCTCTTTCAAAGCCAAGGCCTAACGATATGTCGCCCCTTGTGTTGGAGTTCTTAAGCGAGCCTGAAAGGATAGCCATATTACGAGCTGCCTGAGCAAGAATAGCCCCGCTCCGTGTAGCTTGATCTTCCATATTCATATCTGCTCCAAAAGCATCGCCTCCTTTAGCTAACACGGCATCAATACCGCGCCGTATGGCCACTGCGTTTAAGAATAAATGTTCTCTGTCAGTATGCTCATTAATTTCGTTTAATGCCAGCGTAGCAATGTCTTGCAATTCTTCACAAAGTTGAACATGCACTGCGTGTGTGATGTGTTCTAGGGCTTCTTTACGTTCAAGTTCACGTTCGCACGCCCTGCTTTTAAATCCAAACATCAAACCTCCTGTGAGCATATATGCTCTTCTCTTAAAACTATCTAATATTAGTAATATGCTCCACCAAACGCCGCTTTTTTAAAACGCTCGGTGGAGAAACCTTCAAACCTAATATAAACCTGATGGAGAGTTTCGAAAATCTATGTTTGATTTTCATTTTTTATTCCAAGTCCATCGCGCCCATTGAGTACTTATACCATTACAATTATAAACTGTCCGTGTGGCAGCATGGAAAATAATGAGTTAAGCTTGCTGGTTGAAGTGTATTTTGAAAATTGAATTATTATATAAAACCTTCAAGGATAACACACATAAAGCGTGAACATATCTATACGGGATTAGTCATCAACAACAAGTTTACAGGTTTGACCGCAGGTGTGCCTTGATATTTCAACGCCGTGAAGGCCGGGGACCATTGGTTTGGCGAGCTTAAATATATAAGCGCATAGGTTTTCCAAGGTTGAATATTTCAAACCTTCAATGTCGTTCAAATAGGCATGGTCCAGCTTAGCACGAATTTTTTCGATCACTGGGTCCAAGGAGCCAAAATCTAAAAGCCATTTATCGATGTCTGCCTGACGACCCTTAACAGAGAGGCTTGCACTAAAAGAATGACCATGCAGGTTTTTATAACCCGGGTTTGTCCCGTCCGGTAAATCAATGGAGTGTGCAGCCTCAAAGGTGAAGCTACGGGACAGAATAATGTCAGCATTCATGGTCAAATTCCAAATAATATTGTCGTGTCAGTATTTAAAGCAGGCACTTGTTGTTACGCGAGCGGTTGTATAGACTAATCCACATGGAGCACAAGTGTCATAAGAGCGCAGGTTGCTTTACATAACCCAAGGAGCGCAAAATGTATTTTCTTATTATCGGCGTCATTGTATTTTTCGCCACCCATTTATATTCCAGTTTCCGTAGCCGTGCTCCCGGGCGTGATATAAAGGTGCGTTTGGGCATGATGAAATATATGGGTTTGTACTCTATATTCTCTGGGGCTGGTTTTGTGTTGATATTGTGGGGTTACGGCCTCGCACGACCGTCTGCAAGCGTGTACACACCGCCTGATTGGGGTGTGCATGTAAACATGGCCTTTATGTTACCTGCACTGATATTACTATTGGCTGCATATGGCCCGCGCGGGTATATCAAGCAGATGGTCAAACATCCRATGCTAYTGTCCATCATGTTTTGGAGCGTGGGGCATCTTTTGGCGAACGGCGAGYTGAACTCGGTAATACTGTTTGGCAGTTTTCTGGTTTATGCCATCATAGACCGTTTTGCCGTCAACGGSCGTGWYTTTCCGGTCAAAARAATCACCATTATTGCYGATTTATATGCGGTGATTGTTGGTACGGCTGTGTATTATCTGTTTGTGAAACACCTGCATGAGYTGACGATYGGYGTYCCGGTTATGGSCGGGMTSTAAACYGTGCCAGCACAGGTTGGTGATCCGTAAATTCRAAATTAGTATCAATACCCTCGACGCTCACCACTTCCACATTTGGTGAAACCAGAAAYCCGTCGATGATAGTGGTATAATTTTCACCCTTAATATARGGTTGGTAATTCGTACGGACAGTGGCGACCCGTGTATCAAATGCMMATTGCCATTCAGATGGTATTTTTTCTTTTGGAAGAACTTTCAGCCAAAACAATTGCTTCATGTCTGTATTATTTGGGAAATCCGTAGGTGTAAGCTGCATATTCCAATCGCCGCCGATAACGACATGCTTGCCGTCTGCATAATATTCTGCGGCAATTTCAAGAAGTTTTTCGAGCTGCTGCACACGGATATTCCCGCCCTCATCGAAAGCCGACAGATGAATGTTGAGCAATGCCCAATCTCGATCATTTTCTTTAAACTCCGTAATCTGAACATGGTATTGGCGCTCGATGATACCGCCAAGCTTCTCTGGTTCATTGGGCAAACGCCGAACGGAAATATTATCTGGAGCAAAGGGAGTAAAACTACTTAACCCATGTTTAAGTGCCCATTTAGTAGGAATGAGGCGCGTACTAAAATCGTGTGTGAACCACGATGAATGATCCGGCAAAGCCGCACGGACACCATCCAGAACATCAACGCCCATATTGAGCATGTCCGGTTTTGATACTTCTTGAATAATATAGAAGTCTGCTGGATTGGCTTTCATAATGTCCGCTATACCGTTCAGGTTAACTTCAACGATTTCTCGGCTTGGCGGCAACAGGTTCTCACCGCCGTCCATGACAAAATCAGAATCTTTACCCAAGCCAGCATAGCCGATATTCCAGTCCATCACTGTGATGACTGGGCCAACGGTTCGTGTGTTCTGGATCACGTGCTTTTGAATTTTTAGGCTTGTGTTGAAATAGTTCGTACCGAGTACGGCTGCAAAAACAATGAACAGACTAACAACGCCAAGCCCGATAACTTTTAATATTTTCAACATCAATTTTCCAATCTCTTGACTAGGCTAGACGTGTCCCATCTATTGCCGCCCATATTTTGCACATCTTCATAATATTCATCGACCATTTTAGTCATGGTTAGGTTTGCACCGTTTTCGTCTGCGGCCTCTAGGGCTATTTTCAAATCTTTGCGCATCCAGTCTACGGCAAAACCAAACTCAAACTCTCCGCGCCCCATTGTTGAGGCCCTATTGTCCATTTGCCAGCTTTGTGCGGCGCCCTGCCCGATGGCTTCGACCACTGCGTCGACATCCAATCCGGCACGCTTGGCAAAATGGACGGCCTCAGATAAACCTTGCAGCGTACCGGCTATACAAATTTGGTTGACCATTTTTGTCAACTGTCCAGCACCCGACGGGCCCATATGTTTTACGGCTTTGGCGTAGGCCTGCATAATAGGTTCGCAACGCCCGTAAACATCTGCGTCCCCACCGCACATAATCGTCAGCGCACCATTGACTGCTCCGGCTTCACCGCCAGATATGGGTGCATCTACAAACCCGATATTAGCTGCCCCGATACCTGTTGCCCCGATACCTGTTGCATTGGCTATAGCGTAGCAAGCCCGCGCACATTTGGCAGATGCTGTCGTGTGGTCAACTAAAATACTGCCGGATTTCATTGCGCCGAGCGCAGGCTTGGCCACAGCATAAACATCATCATCATTCCCGACACACATCATGACAATATCTGCACCCGCTACGGCAGTTTCAATGTCTGCACCGGTGGTGCCAGCGTATTCCTTTGTCCATTTTTGTGCCTTATCCGCACTGCGGTTCCAGACGGTAACTGTGTGTCCCGCCGCYACBAAATGACCTGCCATRGGATAWCCCATWACMCCGAGCCCTAAAAAYGCTAAATYAGCCATAAYKTMTCCCTGTTTTTCCTTGTAGTGACAAGTAAACGGTCTCGCCAAGGGTAAATTTACCTGTTACACAATGGGAATGGACGTGCAAGCACTAGAAACCAGTTGGCAAATGTGGGCCACCTTCGGGATTGTTATCATTGCAGTCGTGCTCTATGCGTTTGAAAAATACTCTATTGAGCTAATTTCCATCGGTATAATATCTGCATTACTCTTGTTTTTTCAAGTATTTATGCCCGAAAGTTCAATGCAGGTCGATGCACGCACCTTACTATCGGGGTTTTCTGACCCAGCTTTAATTACGGTCATGGCTTTGCTGGTTATCGGACAGGGTATTTTCGAAACGGGGGCATTAGAAACCCCGACGCGTAAGCTCAACACTTATCTCAATAGAGCACCAAAACGTACACTGACATTGGTGTTTTTCACGGCTTTTGCCACTTCAATGTTTATGAACAATACACCCGTTGTGGTGATGTTTATTCCAGTATTGTCAGCTATGGCACTACAACTGCGCGGTAATGCTTCTAAATTCATGATGCCGCTCAGTTTTATTTGTATTTTAGCGGGTATGACGACCCTCATCGGCTCCTCTACGAATATTCTGGTTGCTGGTGCCCTCGCCCGTTCTACAGAWGAAACCGTTACTTTTTTYGAYCCTGCYTTTCCGGGCCTYATYCTMGCRGCCATAGGRACAATTTATATTGTATTGACCTCTAAATGGTTGCTGCCCAACCGAGGTCCGGCGCCSGGTACCCAATCCGCRTCAGGACGCCAATACATAGCCCCTATCCGCATAACTGCATCCCACCCATTGTTAGGCGCGCAGCCTGTTGCKGGCCTGTTTCGTGATTTACGGATGATGACTGTGCGCTCTATTCAGCGCGGCGAAAAACAATTGTTCCCGCCGTTTGAAAGCTCGCTCAAACAAGGCGATATCCTGACAGTTGCCGCCACCCGTAAAGCATTAACCGGCCTTCTCTCTGCCTATCCAGAATACTTAAAAGGCATGTTATCGACGCCCGGYTTTAAAGAGGACGAAGGCTCAGCCCGCATGGTGATTAGTGAGGCCGTGATTGCACCTGGCTCACAAATGATTGGTAAAACCATAGAACAAGCCGGGTTTCAACGAGAGCATGGCTGCCTAGTGCTTGGCATCCAAAGACGTTCGCGCATGATGCGTGACCGCATGATGAAAATCCACTTGCAGGCAGGTGATGTACTCCTGTTATTTGGTTATGTACCACAAATCGAAGCCATGCGTAATCACCACGACATTTTATTGCTGGACTGGGCGACACAGGATTTACCAGATATCCGCAAAGCCAATATTGCACGGATTATATTTGCAGGCGTTATTGTCATGGCCGCCTTTGGTATACTGCCCATTGTCCATGCCGCCTTTACTGGTGCAGGCTTAATGATAGCCACCAAATGCTTAAATGTCGGGCAAGCCATAAGATCCCTAGACAGAAAAGTATTCTTATTAATCGGCGCGGCGTTTGCTATGGGTATCGCCCTAGAGGCTACGGGCGGGGCTGGCTATGTTGCGGCGCAAGTCGTTGGTGCCTTACAGGGTTACGGCCCACAAGTTTTGTTGGCAGGCTTGTTTTTATTGGTCGCAGTGATGACTAATCTATTGTCCAACAATGCTACGGCTTTGTTGTTTGCGCCCATTGCKATCAGTGTATCAAACCAAACCGGRATTGATCCTAAAATCTTGATTYTAACAGTGCTGTTTGCTGCTAAYTGYTCTTTTGCAACACCGATTGCCTATCAGACCAATTTGCTGGTYATGGGGCCGGGTCATTACAAATTTGGTGACTATGTACGTTTTGGYACACCGCTGATTTTGATAATATGGRTTAGCTATATAGTCTTGCTTCCCTTTGTATTTAATATTGGCTAGAGTGCCTCTATGAGCCGCCACTTTGACCCAAATGATTTGCAGTTTTACATTACACTGCCTGCGCCCTGCCCTTATTTGGACGGAGAAATGGAGCGTAAAATCTTTACACCATTGGATCCACTCGAAGGCCCCCATATAAATGATTATCTGACCCATTCAGGATTTCGCCGCTCGCAAAATGTTATTTACCGACCAGCTTGCGAAACTTGCCATGCGTGTCATTCTCTGCGGGTCAAGGCGGCTGAGTTTGCACCGAGCCGGAGTTTCCGTAGAACTCTTAAGGCCAATGCCGATCTAATTCGCACMGTCAGYGAACCTTTTGCGACCGATGAGCAATATGAGCTTTTGCAAAAGTACTTAACATCACGGCACCCCGACGGCGGTATGGCCGAYATGGATTTTGCACGTTTTGAGATGATGGTTGAAGACTGTGCATCACGCACGGAAATTATTGAATACCGCACTGATGATGGACGCCTTATTGCTTGTTGTATCACGGATACATTACGYGATGGACTGTCTATGGTGTATAGYTTTTTCGATATAGACGMGACCAAACGCAGTCTTGGYAACTAYATGATYTTGGATCATATAAAAATATGCCAACAAGCCGGATACCCGTTTTTATATTTGGGATATTGGGTCAAACAAAGCCAAAAAATGTCCTACAAAGCCAAGTTTAAACCACACCAAATACTGGAAAAAACTGGTTGGCGGAATATAGAATAAACAAACTCAACATAATGGGGAGATTATGAAACGACGAGAGATATTGACGGCTGCTGCCGCTTTGGCAACCGGAGCCACCACCGTGGCAGTACTGGGCGGCAAAAAAGATAAAACATCTGCCGTTTCGCAAAACCAACNCNGNNCTNCTGGCTCTGCGGCGCTCAGCAAGAACCGTCGCCAGCTTAGGCTCGTCACGTCTTGGCCAAAGGACTTCCCCGGCCTCGGCATTATGGCCAACCGTTTTGCAGAATTTGTCACCAAGATGACTGAAGGCCGGATTGAGGTAAAAGTTTACKCTGCTGGYGARCTGGTTGGYSCGGGCGARGTRTTTGACGCGGTTTCYACTGGTGCAGCCGACATGTACCATGCTGCCGAATAYTATTGGCAAGGCAAGGCCAAAGGGTTTTCGTTTTTCACGGCCGTCCCTATGGGGCTGACGGCTACGGAAATAAGTGGCTGGGTCAAYTTYGGCGGCGGACAGGAACTTTGGGAYAATCTGTCSGCTAAGTTTAATATTAAGGCTTTTCATGCCGGTAATACYGGCCACCAAATGGGCGGYTGGTTCAAGAAAGAAATCAATACACTGGAAGATTTYAAGGGCCTTAAAATGCGTATGCCCGGTATTGGCGGCGAGGTTATTCGCCGGCTCGGCGGGGCGGCGGTTAAAYTATCCGGCGGTGAGATATATCAAGCTTTACAATCTGGCGCCATCGATGCCACAGAATGGGTCGGGCCGTGGAATGATTACGCGTTCGGGTTTTACCGCGAAGCCCCGTATTATTAYGGCCCCGGYTTTCACGAACCGGGAGCRGCGCTCAGTCTGGGTGTTAATCTGGAYGTTTGGAACAGTCTATCGACAACAGACCAAGCTATATTCATTGCGGCTGGACGGAGTGCMAATGACCTTAGCGTTGGGGAATACACACACGAAAATGCCAAAGCCCTCATTACGTTAAAGGAAAAACACAATATAGAACCACGGGTTTTCTCAAAAGAAATATGGGATAAGATCGGCACACTCAGCGAAGAAGCCGTTGCAGAGATTGGCACTTCTGACAAACAAACGCAGGCTATTTACGAGAGCTATCTTAAAGCACGTAATTCATACCGTACATGGACAGAAATTAGTGATGGCGCCTATATAACTGCACGTGCGGCGGCGCTGAAATGAACCTTGCGCTTCTAGACTTAGTTGGGCGGAGCCTACAGGCTATCGGCTGGGTATTTCTACCGTTCCTGCTTACGCCTGTTCTGTGCCTGTTATTCCCAAAGCAAAAACTTATAACCAGCTTCCAACACACCTTATCCCAAATTATAGACGGCTCTATTATGTGGATTGGGGAGATGGTGAAATGGCTCTTGCCTGCTCTTGTGGTGAGTATTGCATTTGGCGTGATTGCTTTGTCCATATTTGGGCAAGCGTGGACAAAGTTTGACGAGAGCGCCACATACTTCCATGCAACAATAATCCTGTTGGGTTCTGCGGCAACTTTATTGGCAGGAAAGCATGTGCGCGTTGATATATTTCACGCGAAAATGACGAGTAAATCCAAGGCTTTGGTAGACATTTCTGGTTTCTATGCCCTGCTCATCCCTTTTTGTCTTGTGTTGATATGGWATGCACAAAGTTTTGTGGGGCTGGCATGGATTTCTTTGGAAGGATCCGCCGAATCAGACGGCATACGCGGCGTRTTTATTTTAAAAACATTTGTCTCCATTTTTGCCGTGATGATGCTCATGCAAGGTCTGTCCATTGCCGGACGTGCCGCRTTGTTTTTACGCGGGAACCCTACTCCCGACGTCCCGCYCCATATAGANGACCCCCTTHGATGCAAATAATTTCRGGGATGCAGRTGATTTCGGGCCTGAACATCTGGAGTCYGGACTATGAGCCCGAATGATTATCTYGCCCTGTTGATGTTTGCAGTYGCYTGTGCCGCGCTTATGGGCGGTTATGGCGTCGCATTCACCCTTGGWGGYGTGTCACTGATATTTGCCGCTCTRGGCGTATTYACGGGACAATTYGAAGCKAGCTTTCTGCTCGCCTTACCCGGCCGCGTTTTCCCGTTAATAACCCGTGATATCCTCATGGCKGTGCCCCTGTTYGTGTTCATGGGGGTCATGTTGGAAAAATCGCGCATTGCCGAAGATCTRYTAGARGCCATGGGCGATCTATTTGCCAAYTTAMGGGGCGGCCTCGGTATATCYGTAGTTATCGTTGGCGCATTGYTMGCTGCATCCACGGGTATTGTCGGYGCCACAGTYGTGACMATGGGRCTTTTGTCCCTACCAACCATGCTAAAGCGCGGCTATGCACCTTCATTGGCATCCGGTGCGATTGCTGCGTCTGGTACGCTTGGCCAAATCATTCCGCCCTCAATTGTATTGGTTATCTTGGGTGATCAACTTTCCAATGCTTTCCAAGAAGCACAGCGCAGTCATGGCCTGATTAGCGACGGTGTTGTTTCTGTTGGAGATTTATTCGCAGGTGCTTTGCTCCCGGGGCTAATACTGGTGATGTTATATGCGGTCTATATCGCYGTYGTAGCCATTTTAAAGCCGCATATGGCCCCTGCCTCTGGTTGGGATAAAGATGTGCATATGGGGCAGTTCATCCGCCGCATTCTAAAAGCAATGTTACCGCCGCTTTTACTGATTATGGCCGTTCTCGGCTCTATTCTGTCTGGATATGCTACACCAACACGCGGTGCCGCACTTGGTGCTTTGGGTGCAATTTTCCTTGCCGGCTATAAACTGGCCGACGACAAACCCAATGTCCGCACGCTTATCTTATGTGCAACATTAGGCCTAATCGCCCTTATTATGGTTGATCTTACAGGTATCGACATGCGGTTTAATCAAGACGGTTGGGTCATAAGCGAGCGTATTGCTGTTACTCTTGCCTTGTTATTCAGCGGGATTGCAGTTTTGGGTACTTTGGCGGCTCTCACATACCTTAAAGGACACGGGCAATTAGCCGAAGTGTCTCGCTCCACAATGTATATTACCTCAATGGTATTCGTGATCTTGATCGGTGCAACTATGTTTAGCTTGGTGTTTCGTGGATTTGGTGGTGATGARTTGGTTGCGCGGATGTTGTCATCCGCCCCCGGCGGCGCAGTCGGTGCATTAATATTAGTGATGATCGTAATGTTTTTTCTAGGTTTTTTCTTGGATTTTATCGAAATCACGTTCGTCATTGTACCGTTAGTAGCACCGCCGCTTATGGCTATGGGGATGGATCCGATTTGGCTCGGTATATTGATGGCGCTTAATCTACAAACCAGCTTCCTGACGCCGCCTTTCGGTTTTGCTTTGTTTTACCTGCGCGGTGTCGCCCCGCCCGAAGTCACGACCACGGCACTCTACAAAGGTGTTGTCCCGTTCATAGGCATCCAGATATTCGTGATTATGCTGGTCGCGTTCTTCCCAGAGATAGCGACGGTATTACCAAAGATGATGGCGAGATAGTTACGCATAAAAACATATACAATTGTCATCCCGGCCTAGCCGCTCTTGCGGTGTAGAGCCGGGATCTCAGTGTTTAGAGTGAAATACGAGGTCCCGGGTCAAGCCCGGGATGACAATGGATTAAAAATAGTTTTTACTCGCCGACAACGTTTCCGTCTGCATCGATTTCGACAATTGGATAGCCTAGCGTTAGCAGTTCTTCCATCACTAAGGCCTTATCACCAACGACAACTGTAATCATATCGTCCATATTTAAATGCTTGGACGCTAATGCGTTTAGCTCTTCTTTAGTGATATTTTTCAGGATTTCGTTTTGCGCATCCACATAATCAGGTGACAAACTGTAAAGTGCGATTTCTGACARATAGCTCAGTTTCTGGCGYGGGGTTTCGTAACTACGRGCATCACGCTGACCAAGAGAGGCTTTCATGAACGACAATTCTKTGTCGGTGAGRCCATCTTTTTGTACGCCGYTGATTTCCTTGACGAATTGACGAATAGAATCCGTCGTCGTATTGGCRCGCACACCAGCCTGTGCACGAAAAGCGCCGCGCATATCATTGCCGTAGAARAATGACCGAGCACCATAGGTATAGCCCTTATCYTCTCGCAAATTCAGATTAATCCGTGAGTTAAAAGCGCCGCCGAGATTGTAATTCATCAGCTCATTRCGGTAGTATTCGCCCGTAGCGTCAAAATTCAAAGCGCGTTTACCAATACGGATTTCACTTTGTGCCGCAGCAGGTTTATCGATGAAATATAGTGTRCCARYTTCCAATTCCGGGAATGGGTTAAGCGCAGGCGCARCCATATRYYCRCCTTGCCAATCACCAAATACATTTAATTGCTTGGCAATTTGGTTACGTGGTAAATCGCTGACTACCAATATCTGGCTACCTTCAGGCCCGTACGCATYGKCGTAAAATGCTTTCACATCMTCMAGTGTCAACGCSCCGACAGTGTCTATTGTACCGCTATCGGCGCGGGCGAAGCTATTGTCTTTACCAAATAACAATTCAGTRAAYGCATTGGTCGCAGTGGCACTCGCGTTCTTTTTCGCGTTTTTGATACCYTCAATTGATTGCTTTTGGAKSCGGTCAAAATCCTCTTGCGTGAATTTTGGCGCGCTCAATTTCTCCAAAGCRATTTCTAAAGTCTTATCCAGATTTGCAGTTAAAGTACGGATATTCAGTGTYGTGAATTGATCTCCTGAACCAAAGCTGACACTTGAACCWAGCTTATTAAGCTCATTGGATAATTCTTCYGCACTGTGMKYTTGKGTGSCTTCGTCCATCATRGCGGCGGTAATTGATGCCAAACCAAGCTTATCCACGCTCTCACGTGTCTGGCCGGCTGGTATCCGCAAGCGAATAGTCGTGGTTGGCACTTCTGAATTCACGGCACCTGTTATAGCAATACCGTTAGCCGTTTTTGCTGAATATACGTCTGGAATCTTAATCGTCGGGTTTGCTCCCGGCGTCGGGATAACGGAACGATCAAAGTCGGATGTACCGGGGCGCAAAGCAATGCCCTCGCCTTCTGTACTGGCCGGAATATTGCGCTCATACATAGACCATGTATCCGGCTTGATAATCGCTTCAGGTTGACCTTTAGGGACAATACTCATGATAACGGCGTGCTTGTCTTTGATGTATTTTTTATAGACCCGCATCACATCTTCTTTGGTGACGCCTTCATAGCGAGCAATATCGTTTTTAATATAGTCCGGATTACCGCGCATATATTGGTATTGTGCCAGTTGTGACATTTTACCTGAAACACTCTCCAGACCATATACCATGCCAGAAACGATACCAGCTTTCACGCGCTGGATATCATCATCATTGGCACCGCCGCGTTCTTCGAATTCAACCAGTGACGCACGGGCGATTTCTTCAAGCTCAGCCAGAGTATGTCCTGGAGTCGGCAAAGCTAGCATTGTAAATGTACAGCTTAATTCTGCACAGTTGTGCCCTGCACTGGCCTGTACGGCCTTACCGTTCTTGACCATGTTCTTATATAAAAGTGATGTCTTTCCACTACCCAGAATATCCATCAACACATCAAGCGGTGCTTCATCTTCGTTGTACACATGTGTGGTTGGCCACGACATATACATGAGCGGGAGAGCAACATTATCTTCCATAGAAATATAGCGGTCTTCACCGAGTGTGACAGGTGTGTAAACTGGGCTAGTCACTTCCGGACCGCGCGGGATGCCGCCAAAGTATTTTTTGACCCATTCCAAAGTCTGTTGCTCGTCAATGTCACCACCGATAGTCAAAGATGCATTATTAGGTCCATACCAACGTAGGAAAAACTGTTTGAGATCATTCAGATCAGCCCGGTTCAAATCTTCAATATACCCGATAGTTAGCCATGAGTATGGATGWCCTTCGGGGTACATAGCTTCGTTGAYTTTTTCGCGCAGCAAACCGTAAGGACGGTTGTCATAATTCTGCCCGCGCTCGTTCTTGACGGTCTCACGTTGATTTTCGA
The DNA here is from genome assembly GCA_002732685.1 of Robiginitomaculum sp. The sequence continues at coordinate 11,773 of NVRS01000025.1, read as the reverse complement.
ATTTCTCCGTGGTCACAGCATCGAGAAAGAAACCCATTCGGTCAGATTCTAGCCATAACATGCGTTCTAACTGGTTGGACGGTACAGTTTCATAGTAATTTGTACGGTCGGTATTGGTTGARCCGTTGAGCGTGCCACCACTTTCGGTAATCAAACCAAAATGTTGCTCATCAGCCACATTTTCAGAACCTTGAAACTGCATATGCTCAAAGAAATGGGCAAACCCCGAGCGGCCTGCTTCTTCGCGRCCTGAACCGACATGATAAGTGACATCCACATGCACCAATGGATCGGATTTATCCGTATGCAAAATAACAGTTAGGCCGTTATCCAGCACGTATTTGTTAAAGGGAATGACTATTTCCCCGCTTTTTGCTGAAACGGATTCGATTCTAGTGAAACCTTCCACATTTACGTCCGGCGTGCTGGATTTAGGCTCGCAAGCCACCAAGGCCAGAACGGCAGTGCTAATCAATAGAAGTTTTCTCATGTTACATCCCAGGTTAATTTAAAAAGTTTATTGATAAACAGTAACGAAAAGGACAGGTAAGTAAAGCTAAATCCATGTAGGAAACAAAATTATACCATATTTCTACGAATTCATTCTTTCCATAGGCACAATAGAAACTACATGACAAACGGGAGAAACTACGTGACAAACGGGAATCGCTTCTCTATATAGCACTCAATTACATGACGCCTCGCACAGGATGCGAAGGGCGGCCCTCACAAGGGGCCGTTTTTTTATTGCCTAAATTAGGGTGTCTACGAGGAGACTATTTTGAAGACCAAGACAAATATGGATGAACGGATATTGGCGATTGCCATCCCTGTAGCGGCGGATATGGGTTATGGAATTGTACGTATCCGCGTGCAAGGCGGTAACCGTAGCGTTGTACAAATCATGGCAGAGCGACTATCGGACGGCAAGATGAATGTAGCAGACTGCGCCCAATTATCCCGCGCGCTTTCTTCGACCTTCGAGGTTGAAGACCCTATTGATGATGCGTATGTACTGGAAGTCTCGTCTCCTGGACTTGACCGTCCGCTCACCGACATGAAACATTTCGAACAATATTCTGGGCAACTTGCTCGGCTTGAGTTGGATAGGTTTGTTGAAGGCCGCAAACGTTTTCGCGGTATTTTAGCAGGCATAGATGGTGACAATGTCGCTATTGACTTGGATAAGGAAGACGAAACCGCTCTGATACCATTTGCATGGATCAGCGAAGCCAAACTTTTAATCACCGATGAAGTGATCAAAAAAGGCCAGAAGAAACCCAAAGAAAAGTCCCAAGAAAAATCCCAAAAAAAATCTAATAAGAAAAAATCTAACAAGAAAAACTCACCTCAAAAAGGAGACACCTGATGTCAACAGCAGGAATTAGTGCTAACAAATTGGAACTTTTGCAAATCGCGAAAGCCGTAGCTCAAGAAAAATCTATTGATAAAGAAATCGTACTGTCTGCTATTGAAGAAGCTATCCAAAAAGCTGCCGGACAACGATACGGTACAGAAAACGACATCCGTGCCAATCTTAACCCAATCACAGGTGAGATGTCCCTCAAGCGCGTGATTACAGTTGTGGAAGAAGTTGAAAACGAATCTGCTGAAGTTGACTTGGTTACGGCTATGCTCGATAACCCTGATGCGGTTATTGGCACCACTTTCGAAACACCGTTACCGCCTATTGAATTTGGCCGTGTGCAAAGCCAAATGGCCAAGCAAATCATCATGCAAAACATCCGTGATGCAGAACGCGCTCGGCAATTTGAAGAATATAAAACACGTGTTGGCGAAATTGTCTCCGGTATTGTCAAGCGGGTTGAATATGGTCACATTATTATGGACCTTGGTCGTACCGAAGCGATTATCCGGCGCGAGGAAACTTTGCCGCGCGAAAATGTTAAGAGCGGCGACCGCCTCCGTGCCTATATTCTTGAAGTCCGCGAGGAACAACGTGGCTCGCAGATATTCTTGTCCCGTTCTTGCAACGAATTCATGTCCGCCCTGTTTTCTCAAGAAGTACCAGAAGTTTACGAAGGCATYATTGAAATTGTCGCCGTAGCTCGTGACCCTGGTTCACGCGCTAAAATTGCTGTGCGGACGTCTGATGGTTCTGTAGATCCAGTTGGCGCTTGTGTTGGTATGCGTGGTTCACGCGTACAAGCCGTTGTTAATGAGCTACAAGGTGAACGTATCGACATCATTCCTTGGAACGATGATGCTGCGACCTTTATCGTCAACGCGTTACAGCCTGCGGMAGTMACAAAAGTTGTTATGGACGAAGACGAAAACCGCATCGAAGTTGTCGTACCTGACGATCAATTGTCTCTGGCTATTGGCCGCCGTGGTCAAAATGTCCGCCTCGCCTCGCAACTATCTGGCTGGGCTATCGACATTATGAACGAAGAGCAAGAAAGCGAACGTCGTCAGAAAGAATACAAAGAACGCTCCGAGCTGTTTATTAAAGCGCTGGATGTGGACGAAATGATCGCACAAGTGTTGATCTCGGAAAGCTTCACCAATTTGGAAGAAGTTGCTTATGTTGCCCCTGAAGAAATTTCCTCTATTGAAGGTTTCGACGAAGCGACAGCAACCGAGTTGCAAACACGCGCCCGTGAGTTCCTAGAAAAAACGGCTCTCGAACAAGATGAGACCCGTAAAGCGGCTGGTGTTGAAGATGCTGTTCTGACCATCGAAGGCGTGACCTTACCAATTGCCGTTATATTTGGTGAAAATGAAATCAAAACTGTTGAAGATGTTGCCGGTCTGATCCCTGACGATCTACGCGGATACAACGAAATGAAAGACGGCGAACGTGTTCACGAAGACGGAATTTTGGAAAGCTTCGGCCTTTCTGCTGACGTTGCTCAAAACATGATTATGCAAGCGCGTGTCTTGGCTGGCTGGATCAAGCCGGAAGACTTGATTGTTGAAGTCGAAGAGGAAGAAGAAGTTGTAGTCGATGAAAATGCTGCTCCAACTGCAGAGGATGTATTTGGTTCTTGAGTACGCAAACGGACATAAACCCTGAGCCTGAAAGCAACCCAGAGCAGTCTAGTAATTCACACGGTCACAAACCGCGTGAACGGCGGGATATTGCATCTGGCGAGCTTCGAGATCCAGCAGATATGCTCCGTTTGGCCTTTGGCCCGGACGGGCAAGTGGTAGCGGATATCTACAGCAAACTCCCTGGACGGGGTGCCTGGATAGAAGCAAGCCGTGCCGCTGTGGAGAAAGCTATCAAGACAGGGGCTTTTGCTCGTGCCGCAAAACGTAAAACTATCATAGCGGATAATTTTATTGATACGATCCAAGCTGGACTTTCTGCGCGGGTTTTAGGCATGCTCGGCATGGCTAAGCGCGCGGGGCAATTGGAAAGCGGGTTTGAAAATGTCCGTTCTTGTGCGCGTGCTGGCGAAGTTGGTGTGCGCATCGAAGCCAGTGATGGTCAGCCGGATGGGCGTTCAAAAATACGTGTTGTGGTCAAAGCTATTGCCAAAGAACTAGAAGTGCCAATGCCGATCCTGATTGGATGTTTCACCAGTACCGAACTGGGCAAGGTGGTTGGTCGGGATAATATGGTTCACGCCTGCGTCCATAAAGGCAAGATGGCTAAAGCTATTACGCGCGAAATTGAGCGGTTGGCAGGCTTTCGCGAACTTATGCCAGATGATTGGCCAGATAGAGAACATGAGAGTTTTCAAACAACTGATATTAGCCCTAATATTGGTGACGGAATTTAGTTGCATGTGGGCTAAACACCGCTAGGGTGCGCCCACTTTAGAAGAACCGGCAAACAGCGTCCTTATGAAACGTCTGTTTTGCGGTATAGAGAGACGATATGAGTGATACAGAAAATAAGCCTGGTAACAAGCCTGGCAATAAACAACCAGCACGCAAGCCAATGTCCTTGGGCGGCCCAAGAGGCGGTGGAAATGTGCGCCAAGGGTTTTCCCAAGGCCGTACTGTGGTGGTTGAAAAGAAAAAGCGTCGCTTGGTAAATGCTCCTGGTGCACCTGGTGTGCCAGCCCAGCCTGGTGCTTTAGGTGTTGCTGTACCGCCTGCTCCTGAAAACAAAACTGATTACGATGCAGCGGCTGCAAAACGTCTTGGTTTGTCCAAAGAAGAATATATAAAACGACAAAAAGCCGTCGGCAAAGCTAAAGCTGAAAAAGAAGTTCGTGATCAAGCGCGTGCAGATGAGCGTAAGGCTCTTGCAGAACGCGACGATGCCGACCGTGCTGCTTTGAGTGCCAGAAAAGAAGCGGATGCTCTTGCTGCTACTGAAGCAACCCGCATTGCTAAAGAACAAAAAGCCGCTGCCGAAGCTGAGCGCCGCGCGGCTCGTCCAATCGCAGGGGGGCCTATTCGTAAGCCAAAACAAACACCTGCACCTCAAAACGACACACCTGCTGCTGACCCTGCCGCACCCATTCCTGATGCATCAGCGTTAGAACGTGCTGGTGGACGCATTAAAAAAGCCAAACCGCAACATCAAAAACCAAACCGCTCGCGTAAGAATGAGCCAACACGTCGGCGTGGTAAACTTACCATCGTCAGTGCGTTAGCTGGCGACGAGGAACGCCAACGTTCTCTTGCTTCTGTGAAGCGTGCCCGTGAACGTGAAAAACAACGCCGTACTGGCGGCGGCACTCATGATAAAAATAAAGTTTACCGCGAAGTCGTTGTGCCAGAGACAATCACTGTTGCTGACTTGGCAAACCGTATGTCCGAACGTACCCATGCCGTCATTAAATATTTGATGCAGCAAGGTGATATGTCTAAAGCCGATGATGTTTTAGATGCTGATACTGCCCAGTTAATCGTCGAAGATTTTGGCCATACTGTGAAACGCGTTGCTGAAAGTGACGCCGAGGCTGAAGCCTTTACCCCAAGCGACGACGCAGACGACGAAGCGGATATGAAACCACGTCCGCCCGTTATTGCGATTATGGGCCATGTTGATCACGGTAAAACCACTTTGCTTGACGCCTTGCGCGCTACAGATGTAGCGAGCGGTGAAGCGGGCGGTATTACACAGCATATTGGTGCTTATCAGCTTAAACTCAAATCCGGTGAAACCATCACTGTACTTGATACACCGGGACACGCAGCGTTTTCCGCTATGCGGACACGCGGTGCAGCGGCCGTGGACATTGTGGTTTTAGTTGTTGCTGCTGATGATGGCGTCATGCCGCAAACTATTGAGAGTATTAAGTACGCAAAAGCCGCAGGCACACCTATCATTGTTGCTATCAACAAGATGGATGCTCCAGAAGCCAATCCAAAGAAAATTGAAGAAGACCTTCTGCGCCACGAAATTATTACCGAGAGCATGTCCGGCGACGTGCAAACGGTTCAGGTGTCTGCACTTAAGAAAACCGGACTGGACGCTTTGGCTGAAGCTATTGTTATGCAAGCTGAATTGATGGATTTGAAAGCAAATCCGAAACGCCGTGCGGATGGTTTGGTAATCGAATCCAAGGTTGCCAAAGGCCGTGGTCCTGTTGCAACCTTCTTGATCAAACGCGGCACGCTAAAACGCGGCGACATTGTAGTCGCTGGCGAGCATTGGGGTAAAGTCAAAGCCATCATGAACGAACGCGATGCCAGACTTAAACAGGCTGGCCCATCCGAACCTGTAGAAGTGCTCGGTATGGACGGAGCCCCTGCTCCGGGTGAAGCTTTTGCAGTTGTTCGTAAAGAATCTAAGGCTCGCGAAATTACCGAATATCGTCAGCGTCGTCGCAAGCAAGCAAATGCTGCCGGCCCTATTGATGCTGCTACGTCCATGGAACAAATGCTAGAAAAACTTAAAGACAAATCAGTCGATGAAATGACCATATTGGTTAAAGCTGATGTTCAGGGTTCTGTTGAAGCTATCCGTTCGTCCGTTGAAGCTCTGGGCAATGAAGATGTCCGCGCGCGGGTTATCCACGGCGCAGCAGGCGGCATCAACGAAAGCGATGTCATGTTGGCCAAATCGGCTGGCGCACCTATTATTGCCTTTAACGTCCGCGCAAACCGTCAAGCGAAAGATTTGGCTGAGCGCGAGGGCGTGGAGATCCGTTATTACTCGATCATCTATGAACTTCTGGATGATGTAAAAGGTGTGCTAGAAGGCATGCTCGCACCAGAACGCAAAGAGACCTTCATCGGTTACGCGGAAATCTTACAAGTGTTCGATATATCCAAATTGGGCAATATCGCTGGCTGTAAAATCACCGAAGGTAAGGTTGAGCGCGGCGCAGGTGTACGTCTGTTGCGCGATGATGTGGTTATCCACGAAGGCGAGCTCTCGACCCTGAAACGCTTCAAAGAAGAAGTGAAAAAAGTTGTTGCTGGGCAAGAATGCGGCATGGGATTCGAAAACTATCACGACCTACGCAAAGGCGATGTCATTGAGTGCTTTACTGTTGAGATGCTCGACCGGAAGCTGGATTAGTCATACAGGCTTCATCGTAAGGTGAGAAATGAAAAAACAAGCTAAACCACCCAGTCAAAGACAGCTTCAAGCTGGTGAGTTAATTCGCCGGGCTTTGGTTGATATTATGGCGCGGGAAGATTTCCGGGACCCCGATTTAAAAGGTGTGTCCATTACTGTTTCCGAAGTCCGCGCGGCACCGGACTTGCGTACAGCGCGTGTGTATGCGGCACCTCTTGGTGGCAATAATACGCCGGAAGTTGTTGCCGCACTAAACCGCTGCGCCAAATTCCTACGGGGTAAATTGGGGCGTGAACTAAAAATGCGCTCGACGCCTTCACTCAGGTTTGAAGTCGACACTACATTCGATACGGCATCTGAAATGAACGCCCTCCTTGCTCGGCCAGAGATCGCTAGAGATCTTAAAAAGGGACCTTAAAAGGGACCTTAAAAAAAGCGATTAAACTAAAGTTTTCCGCAAAAACTTACCCGTTTCTATAGGCAGTGTTCTTGCCTTAGGGAAAGCTTTGGAGAAATTCAAAAAACCGTGGGGCATCGCTTTTTCGTGGACATATTTTACGGGAACATCATTGTCTTCAAGATATTCCATATACAACCGTCCTTCAGCCCGAAGTGGGTCAAGTCCGCATGTCAGTATATAAGCTTGTGGTAATCCTTTAAGGTTTTTCTCGAATAGAGGCGAAATCCTTGTAGAGCGCACATCCGCATCAACCACATAATATTTCAGCACAAATTTCAATGCCACCACACCCAATTGCAACATATCTTGTGGGCCTGGTTGTTGTGGCTTGATTTCAGCCATTTGCATCAACGGATAAAGTAAGATTTGCACGCGTAAATCCGTACGGTATTTTTGGGCTAAATATGCTGCCATATTACCGCCGGCACTATCACCGCCAATGCCTATACGAGAGGAGTCTATCCCGTATTTCAGCCCATTTCCTTGCAAAACCCAGTTCAGAACATGCTCGCAATCATCAGGGCCTGCTGGAAATGCGTATTGGGGCGCTAATCGGTAGTCCACAGACAGTATCCGCATTTTGGCGCTATCCGCCATACGCAAACATACACCTTCGTGGGAATCTATAGAACAGGTTACAAAGCCGCCGCCGTGCARATATACCAGACAAGGKCCTGGTTCATCGGATGCGCCTTTGGGTACATACARGCGYACTGGYACAGGGAAATGTTCATGATGAACATCAAAATCAAATACCGCCCGCATGTCTGGCCCCGGCATGTCAAATTTATTGGTCAGAGTGCGGATTTTATTGTGGATCGAATAAATCTGATCCGGTTTCACTTTTAATTTTTCAAGCTGAAGCTTCCACTCGTCTGCCAAGTTTAACTCTTCGCCGCCAAGCTTCAGTTTTCCTTTTTCGAGCTTTAGTTTTCTCTTACCAGAGGTCATAATACGTCTTTCTAATTAAGGTGTATATCCACCGTCAGCTAAAAATATTTTCTCGGCAATTGTACTTTCTCGCCCAAGCATTTCATTTCTGTGTGGAAATCTACCAAAATTTGCTATTAATTTACGGTGGGCTTTAGCGTGAAATAAATTCGAGCTACTATCCAACCGCGCATCAATGAGGCGGATGCATTCATCTTGTATCTCTAGGTCTTCTGCGTGCATATAAGGTAGATAAAAAAACTGACGGCGCTCTTGCACCGTTTTTAAATCATGACCACGATCAACAGCAAGCTGAGCACAAGATAGGGCTAAAGCATCCCAAGCAAATGCGCCTTTATTATCACGGTACATATTACGGGGAAATTGATCGAGAGCAATGATAAGCGCTAGCGCTGATGCAGGCATATTTTGCCAGTCATGTTCACTCTGCTTTTTTATTTGCGCCGCTGCATTTATTGAGAAATCTTCAAATTTAGCACGGATATCTGCATCGAACTTATCTGACTTAGCATACCATTTTTTTGGCCCGGCTTTTTCGAACCAAAACTCAAGTATGTCGTCGACACTAACCATTAAAACCTAATTTTTTCCTGACTTATTTTTTCGAAAATGCCTGCGTCAATACGTATATATTGTTTTGTTGACGGATCCGCCATATAAACGGCATCCTTGACTTTAGATGGGTCAAAGCCGTCTTTGACCAGGTCGGTTTTCTTATATTTAAATGTACCTGTCGTTTCAGACTCAGACGAAATGCGCAAAAATACTGGACGCGCATAGGGCGGTAAAGCGTCTTCAATATGCTTATAAAGTGCTTCCATATCCAAATCTTGATCCGCGACAAGTGACGCCATGCCAGCTTTGCCGTCATATCCCGGTATAGCRACGCCGTATACATTAGCCTGCGTTACCCCCGTACACTCAGTCATAGCTGCTGCGACTTCGTTCGTGGCAACATTCTCCGCTTTCCAGCGAAAGGTATCACCAATACGATCCGCAAAATAATAATAACCTTCTGCATCACGCCATAACAAATCGCCCGTATGGAACCAGCGGTCACCCTTGGTGTAGACATCAGTGATGACTTTTTTAGCGCTCGCTTTTTTATCCTCATAGCCTTCATATTTGTAGCGGGTCTCACCTGGGCGAATTTCGCCGATAAGCTCTCCGATTTCTCCAACGTCTGTTCGTTGGCAAAATCCGTCTTTCCCGCGAATATGTGTGTTTGTTTCTATATCAAATTTCACCAGATCGCCATTTGACTTTTTGCGCATATATTCCGGGGTACGGCCTACAGCACCAACTTTGTTTGTGAAATTTATCATGGAAATATTGCCCTCGGTCGCGCCGTAAAACTCGACTACTTTGGGAATATTAAACCGCTYCGTAAATTTGGACCAAACTTCAGGRCGYAATCCATTGCCAACGATACAGCGTAATTGATGAGCACGTTCTTTTGGATGATCTGGGGCATTYAATAAAAAACGACARAGCTCGCCCACATACATAAACATTGTGGCTTTGTACTGSACGGCCTCATCCCAAAAACTGGATGCAGAAAATTTAGGCCGGACGATCACAGCACCGCCGGTTGTCAAAGCTAGGCCAACCCCACAAAGCCCGCCTGTACCGTGATACATMGGYAARACCATYAATAYMCGATCAGYAGATGTRGCRCCGGATGCGACTACRAAMCCGCGCATGTAATATTGACCTCGTGTATGTGTTATTTTGGCYGCYTTAGGCATGCCWGTSGTACCCGATGTAAACAACTTCATRAATACATCACCAGCMACTAYTSCGCTGCGAATAYCCCGCACAGGCCKTGTGCTRTTCTGCGCGGCRACKGCTTCATCAAAACTGTTTAAAGATTTTGTTTTTCCRAAYGCACCAAACGGCAATAGACCATCCGGTAGTTTAKCCTTGGCACTATCCCATGCAYCRACWAGCTCATGATCGAYAATGACAAGTTTGGMATGSGATATTTTGACACAATGGGCTAGAGCCGCTGCGCGCAATTGATAATTTATCAATGCCGGKATCATGCCGATTTTGGATAATCCAAACCATACTGCCACATAYTCAAGCCGGTTACGCACGAAAATGGCTACAGTATCACCGGGTTTTCCGCCCTCTCCTAATGCCCAATTAGCCACTCGGTTGGCGTAATCATCAAATTCTCGATACGTCCATTCCCTCTCATCTTCGATGAAAGCTATGTTACCCGGATATTTATCGACTATGCGTTCAATATCGTCTGGCACTAAATTAGTTGATGCAGAATCCACATCCTCTACGGCCGACAACATACGCTTCATGGTACGAACGAACTTAACTTCTTGAATAATTTTTTTTATAAWTCCCATGAACTATACATAGGCGAGTCGGATAGATGGTCAAGACTTTCTCAGCGTACARACCATTGAACGCATNAAAAAAAGCCTTTGCGRCAARYAAWGGCMTTNAAGTTAAACKGCRCGCTTCAATTTGAAGCTTCCGACATATCATAATGGGCGAGAATCCACCCAAACGCGCGATTACGGAAATCTGCAATTGCCCTTAAATATTGGTAACAATATGCCCATTAGGCTTGATGCTGCGCGCTGGGTGTTTACATTTGTATAAACTAATACTTTTGGAGACATCATGAAAAAACCAATTTTCCTCAGCCTCGTTCTTGCCACAACAATGCTTACCACCCCTATGACTGCCAATGCCCAATCCAGTTGGTCTTTGTTTAATGGYAAGGCGAATAGTTCTCAAGGCCTGAGCATYGATCCAACACGCGGCGTATTAACACTGGCTCCGCTCTTGGAACGCACCACGCCCGCTGTGGTCAACATTTCGGTATCTACGAAAGTAAAAATCCCGAGCAACCCGTTTCGTGGCAACCAAATGAGCGATGAATTCATGGAGCGTTTCTTTGGAAATCGCGGCAACCCGTCTCAACAAGATGATGAAAATGAAGACAGAGACGAAGATGAACAAGACGAACGCACAATGCGCTCTGCAGGCTCGGGGGTAATTATCAATGCGGGCAAGGGTTATGTATTGACCAATTTCCATGTCATCGACAAGGCTGATAAAATTACTATTACCCTTACGGATCGTCGTACAGCCGAAGCTGAAGTAGTTGGTACAGACCCGAAAACAGATATCGCACTTTTAAAAATTGATCTGCCTGATTTAGTCGATGTTAACTTGGCTAATTCTGACCGTGTCAAAGTTGGAGATTATGTCATTGCGATCGGCAACGCATTTGGTATTGGGCAAACTGTGACAACAGGCATAGTTTCAGCTCTAGGACGCTCCAGTTCTACGCAAGATGAATATCAAAACTTCATTCAAACCGATGCCGCAATTAACAAAGGCAATTCGGGCGGTGCTTTGATCAAYTCCAAAGGAGAATTRGTCGGMATTAACTCACGGATATTATCRCGTTCAGGCGGTTCCAACGGAATCGGTTTTGCTATTCCCTCAAATATGATTAGYGGYGTTATGRACCAATTAGTYGACTACGGCGAAGTTAGACGTGGACGGATTGGGGTTGGCATCCAAGACATTASCYCTGTTCTTCAAGAAGCTATGAATTTACCTTCCCGTGATGGTGCTTTAATACGACAAGTAGAAGCAGATAGTCCCGCAGAAAAAGCGGGGCTAGAGGTCGGTGATGTTATCATCAAGTTTAACGGTGCCGAGATATTGGACAGCGATGATATTCGCAATGCAGTTGGTGCCGTAGAGCGCGGAAAACGCGCAAAGATTTCTTATATCCGAAACGGTAAAGTACACACGACTAAAATCAGCATCGAAAAAGCACCGGACGAAGAAGAAGCAATATTGGAAGACGGTGACAACGACAATGATACTACGCCGTCTAGCTTTGAAGCCTTAGGCGGCGCTACTTTTAT
>NVRS01000024.1 GCA_002732685.1 Robiginitomaculum sp. | reverse complement strand
GGATATGTCTTCCCGGCCTTTTTTAACCTTAGGCATTAAAGACAATTCAAATGACTATGACAATGTTCCGGCATGGTTTCAAGCTGGCCAGGCATGGCTCCATACCAATTTTAGCCTCAGTTCCTCGGGGGAAACGGTGTATCTGGTTGATAACTCGCTAGTCCTTACAGATCAAATCAACTATCCCGCTCTACAGTCGGACCATAGCTATGGACGTTTTCCAGATGGAGATACCAATGCGGTGTACTTTGCAATTCCCACACCGGATTCTACAAATAACATCTCGGCCAGCTATTCCGGATACGTTAGTCCTCCCGTTTTTTCATTGGAGGGTGGATTTTACACGGGCGCCCAAACACTTTCTTTGTCTGACACCTTTCCCGGGGCATTCATTAGATTCACCACGGACGGCACGGCCCCTTCATTGGCCTCTCCTCTGTATTCAACTTCCTTGCAGATTGATTCAAACACAGTAGTTAGGGCAAAAGGATTTTCACCGGGGTTTTTGCCCAGCCAGTCGAGTTCAAACACCTATTTTATTGATGATTACTCAACCCTACCGGTGTTTTCCATTTCTACTGATCCGGATAATTTGTTCGATTGGAACACGGGAATTTATATGTTGGGGCCAAATGCACAAGTCAATGTACCCTTTTTTGGAGCCAACTTTTGGCAGGATTGGGAGATTCCGATCCATATGGAATATTTTGATGTGGATAAAAACCTCCAGTTTAAGCAAGATCTTGGCTTGAAGATCCATGGTGGTTGGTCCAGGTCGCAAGATCAGAAGTCCTTTAGGTTACTGGCCAAGGGGAAATATGGAAAGAGCACAATCGACTATCAACTTTTCCCCGATAAAGAGATTTACAGTTTCAAGCGATTTATCCTGCGAACTTCGGGCAATGAAACAGCGCAAAGCGGTACTTTTTTCCGCGATGCTTTGATGCACAAGATCGTTGAGGATACCTATAACGATTACCAGGAATACGTTCCAACAATCACATACTTAAACGGACAATTTTGGGGCATCTACAATCTGAGGGAAAAGATCGGACGCTATTACCTGGCTGAGAATTATGGAGTAGATCCGGATAGTGTTGATTTGTTGCAATTCGATGGGGCGGTTATCGAAGGAACAAACGATGATTTTCTGGATCTCGCAACGGTAATCACCACTCAAAATATGGCGATTCCGGCAAGTTATCAATCCGTTGAAGATCGCTTGGATATTCCCAATTTTTGTGATCATTTCATCACCCAAACGTTCTATGTCAATTGGGATTGGCCTCAGAACAATATCAAGTATTGGCGGGCACAACAACCTGGTTGCAAGTGGAGGTACATTGTAACTGATATGGATTTTGGGCTGGGCATGGGTGGATCAGTCAATGACAACGACATTGAACGGGTACTGACACAATCCAATACGATTCACGCCTATATGCTGAATGCCCTGTTGAACAATACTACTTTTCATGATTACTTCATAAACCGCTATGCGGATCTTATTAATACAACATTCACGGCGAAGAACATGAGAAATCTGGCATATTCATATCGGGATTCGCTTATGGGAGAAATGCCGCGGCATCTCAATCTTTGGGGTGGAGATATGAATACCTGGCAGATGGTGAATATTGAAGCCAATCTCGTCACTTTCCTCAACAACCGGCAAACCCCGGCAAGGGATCATATTGAACAGTACTTTAATTTGAACAAGCAGGTTAATGTGACGCTGAATGTGTTTCCCGAGGGAGCTGGCACCATTAAGATCAGTACCATTGTGCCTGATTCGCTCCCATGGACAGGCGTGTATTTTGATGGTGTACCGGTAACGATCACGGCTATTCCCAATCCCGGATTTCAATTCTCTTTCTGGCAGTCGATCTCAATGGTTCCCAACCCAAATACCAATCCTTCAATTACATTAAACATTGATTCCAATGATGCCTTCACAGCGTATTTCTTTGGAGCTGCAGATACGCCTAGAGTTACCATCTCTGAGATCAATTACAATTCCAATCCGAATGTTAGTGCTGGAGATTGGATTGAGCTACATAATTATGGTACGGTAGATATAGATCTCTCGGGATGGACGATCAAGGACAGTAACGATGCGAACAGCTACACGATTCCGGACAGTACAGTACTCTCTGCCGGGGGGTACCTGGTAGTTGTGAGCAATGTTTTGAACTTCTCCACGGTATATCCGGGCATAACGAACTATATCGGGGCATTCAATTTTGGGCTGAGTTCAAGTACTGAAATGATCAGGTTATTTGATGAAAATGGCGATTTGTATTTAGGAATGAGCTTCGACGGAGCAAGTCCCTGGCCTACACTCGCCAACGGGGCTGGACATACCCTTGAACTTCTGGATCCATACAATAACCTAAGCTCGTCGACGAACTGGTTTGATGGCTGTTATAGGGGGTCTCCGGGAGTTGGGTTTTCACCCTGTGTTGTAGGCATAGAAGATACGGAGAATGATTTGGAAACTTTGCTTATAGAGAATTATCCCAATCCATTTAGTCAGTATACCAACATTTTTATTACGGTTGTGGAGAGGGGAGTGATTAAAGCCAGACTGGTTGACCTTTTGGGCAATGAGGTGGCGATCATTCACCAGGGTGAATTGGAGGCGGGCCGTCATTATTTCAATTACAAGCCTGATAATTTAAGTGCTGGCATTTACTACTTGCATGTTCAGACAAAGAGCGCCAGCCGAACAAGGGTGCTGTCGTATTTGGGAACGGATTAAACGACAAGTGAAAATCGATATAGCAATCTTCAAATTGATACATAAACACGACAAAGATCATCTATCTAAAGTCCATGGAATAATTAGTTGAGCCAATAAATTACAATGATATTGATATGAAAGAACAATCACTGGTTATTTCATTTGAGGAAAACCCGAAAGAACGCCATGAAAACGACTAAATTTCTCAAGACAGCCGAGGTAGAAAAGCAGTGGATATTGCTTGATGCTGAAAACATCATTACTGGCCGTCTTGCTTCTTATATTGCTTTGCACCTGCGCGGCAAACATCGCCCTGATTACTCACCACATATTGATTGTGGCGACAACATCATTGTTATCAACGTTGAAAAAGTAGCGTTTACTGGTAAAAARWTGAAAGACAAAATCTATTACCGTCACACGCARCATCCGGGTGGTTTAAAAGAAACAACTGCGGGTAAAGTCCTCGGCGGACGTTTCCCAGAGCGCGTATTGCACAAAGCCGTTCAGCGTATGCTTCCGAAAGAAAGCCCATTGGCACGCAAGCAGCTTTCTAATCTGCATCTCTATGCTGGTACTGAACATCCCCACGCCGCACAAAAGCCGACTGTAATCGACTTTGGTGCAATGAATTCTAAAAACGTAAGGGTTAAATAACATGGCCACGGAAAAACAAACTCTCGAAGACCTGAAAAGCGTCATGGACGGTACTGCCGCCGTAACAACATCCGAAGACGGAACTGTTGCTGTTGAAGTCGTACTCCCTGAACCAAAGATCGACGATCTTGGYCGTGCTTATGCTACAGGTAAACGGAAAAACTCTATTGCKCGCGTTTGGATCAAACCSGGTAACGGTAAATTCGTTGTCAATGGTCGTGAACAGGAAGTGTATTTCGCACGTCCGGTTCTGCGTATGATTCTTCGCCAACCTTTTGAAACTGCTGAGCGTGTAGATAGCTATGACGTTATGGCTACCGTTAAAGGCGGCGGTCTGTCTGGACAAGCTGGTGCAATTCGCCACGGCATTTCCAAAGCTCTGACTTATTATGAGCCGTCCCTGCGGGCTGTTCTGAAAGCCGGCGGATTTATGACACGCGATAGCCGCGTTGTTGAGCGTAAAAAATACGGTCGCAAAAAAGCCCGTAAGAGCTTCCAGTTCTCAAAACGTTAAGAGATGCGTTAAGCAAAAAGATACATTCATATTGTATTGGAAGGGCGCTCTTGGGAGCGTCCTTTTTTATTGGCTGATAGCCAAAAAATGTAAAGGTTGGGGTTATGACAAAATTAAAAACGGCAGTGCTAGGAGCCTCTGGATATACAGGAGCTGAAGCCGTGCGCCTAATCATGGGGCACCCAAATTTGGATTTAGTCGCGCTAACGGCCCACCGCCATGCGGGCAAAGCTTACGGTGATGTCTACCCACATCTAGCCCATCAAGGTTTGCCCGATTTACAAAACTGGCAAGATGTGAAATGGGACGAAATCGATGCTGTATTCGCGTGCTTACCCCATGGGGCCAGTGAAAACACAATTGCCAAAATCGCAAATAAAGACATCAAAATCATAGATTTATCCGCTGATTTTCGCCTAAAAGACGCTCAAGTTTATGAAAAGACTTATGGCCGAGCGCATACCTCACCGGACTTACTCGCAGATGCCGTCTACGGTCTTACCGAATTTGCAAGAGATGATCTCAAAACTGCGTCCTTGGTTGCTTGTCCGGGCTGTTATCCAACGGCAAGCTTGCTGGCGATATTACCCGCTCTGGAATTCATCAACACGGATAATATTATCATAGACGCCAAATCCGGTGTCAGCGGAGCAGGGCGCAAAGAAAGCACGGCGCTGATCTATCCAGAAATTGCAGAGGGTGCCCACGCTTATGCTGTCGGGAACCATCGCCACGGCCCTGAAATTGACGAAAAGCTCAGTGCGGCAACAGGTCAAAATATAACCGTCAGCTTCACCCCACATCTTATTCCTATGAACAGAGGTATGATTGCGACAGTGAATGTGGAGCTAAACGAAGGCGTATCCGTCAACAATCTGCGTACCGCCTATGAAGCCCGCTATAAAAACGAAGCTTTCGTGCATGTAGAGGCCGAAGGTATTGTTCCGCACACCCGTCATATTCGTGCGTCAAACCAATGCCGTATTGGCATTTTTGCAGACCGTAATCCCCGCCGTGCGAACGTTATATCTGTCATAGATAATCTGACCAAAGGTTCGTCGGGGCAAGCGGTGCAGAACCTTAATGTTATGATGGGCTGGGACGAAACACTTGGGCTAAACTTAGTACCAGTATTTCCGTAAATTCCGTTCTACTTTCGTGTTTCACGGGCAATATTAAATCCATTAAACGTGACGAAAAACTTGACGCGCGGGTCAATAATTGGGACTGTGGGAAAAATTAATAATTAACATCATACAAGGGGATAATTATGGCTGGAACACCACCTGAAGGTACAGCACAGTGGTCATCACGTTTTGCATTTATTATGGCGGCGGTTGGCTCTAGCGTCGGGCTCGGCAATCTTTGGCGGTTCTCCGCAGAAGCTGGCGCAAACGGCGGCGGTGCTTTCATTATGATTTATCTAGCCTGTGTGATCTTCATTGGTATCCCGGTTTTGATGAGCGAGTATATAATTGGTCGCGCGGGTAATGCGGCAAGTGCTATTCGCAGTGTTGGTGATGTGGCAGAACGTTCAGGCATTTCGAAACAGTGGAGTATATTAGGCGTCACAGGTATGGCTGCTTCATTCCTGATCGTTAGTTTTTACTGYGTTGTTGCKGCTTGGGTGATYATTTATATACCRAAATTCCTKAGTGGTAGTTTYACSGGACAAACAGCRCAGCAGGTTTCGGATCAATTTACAGARGTCGTGACTACACCCAAGAAAGTGTTACTTGCATTTACKGGYTTTGCYTTTTTAACATCATTYCTTGTAGCGCGCGGTGTCAATAAAGGTATCGAATTTGCATCAAAAATTCTCATGCCTTTGTTCTTTTTCCTMYTGTTCTGYTTAGCSATGTAYAGCTTGGCAACAGGGTTTTCTACGGARGTCRTCGTTGACGGMAAAACAAGCAAYGGKTCTATGGAAGCAATCAAGTTTCTCTTTGCACCRGACTTYTCMGCAATCACACCGGAAATCGCGACGGCAGCTCTTGGGCAAGCCTTTTTCTCAATAGGGCTCGGGAGTGCGATTATGATTACTTACGGTTCTTATTTGCCAAATTCGATCAGTATYCCAAAGTCYGCTATCATTGTSGGYTTAACWGAYACGGCTGTTGCTCTTATTGCTGGTTTAGCAATTTTCCCAATCGTATTCTCGCACGGACTRGATTTTTCTGCTGGTGCGGGAATWTTCTTCCAAACTYTGCCTGTTGCTTTGTCTAATGCGCCTGGYGGAAATTWCATCGGAGCKGSMTTCTTCTTTCTTGCAATATTTGCTGCGGTAACRTCTTCAATTTCATTGTTAGARCCCATGGTTGCCTGGTTAGTAGAAAAATTGAATATATCCCGTRTYAAGGCTGCTGCMGGTGCTGGGTTTGTCATGTGGCTGCTCGGTTTTGGTTCGATTTAYATTGCCGGCTTTATGGATGTTCTCGACGGAGAGTTGACGGGYGCYATTATGTTGCCACTTACGGGRCTACTAACGATTTTGTTTGTTGGCTGGCGSATGAARAARTCTTTGGTWGCAGAGCAAATGCACGGTGTTTCTAAAGGSATGCAAAATTTCTTGATTATTCTCGTACGYTTTGTTGCRCCRATTTTTGTTTCCATTGTTCTKGTTGTYGGAATTTATAGTACATATTTTWCMGGKAARACAGKMRCRGAARTRTTYGMATCTAACGGCTTTAAGCGYCTTTTAATTCTTATTGTCACGATGATMGCAATYCTTGTTTGGACAAAAATGCARAAYCGTAAAGCTTAATAAACGGTCATATATGGCATCTTCACTTGTATTAGGTGAAATCTAACAATATTAACTATTGRTAGGTGATATTCATTTAGCTTTCAGCTTAACTGCATTAAGAATATCACCTACACTAATCACATTGAGYTCAGCTCAGTAATAGGAAATAGATTATGAAGTTTATAACCAAGGSTTTGGTTATTAYGATGRCTGCTGTAAGCGGCGGGCTGTCKGCTTGTACAACTGTTGATCTAACGCAAGTTGCTGTAACACAGMCACAARCGGCAAGYGAAAAGGTCGAACAGAATGTAGTCGAGCGTACTTCACTTTCTTTGACCCGTATGTTTCACGCTAAAGGCTGGTGTAAAAGTGATCCTGCGGAAAAAACCAAAACCGCGACAAATGTTTTACTGAACGGTATGGATACTGATAGCAAAGTTAACCATGCTCATACATTAATACCCGTTACTTTGACCCAGTTAATTTCTGATATGACAGAAGCAAATTATCAAGTTGAGCAAACAACAAAAGCTGCCGAAGTATATTTGGTTGTAGCTGACGATATTGCAGAGCTTGATAAGGAACTCTCTCAACTGGAAGCGGCATTGTTATCTTCGCGTGAGGCTCAAGCTGGTTTTGTTAAAACTGTCAACGCATTGCCAGAAAAGAACCATGCCACCCAGCAAAGACTTGAGGATATTTCGAAATCCATAGATAATCTAAAAACTGTGACTGACGCTTATGGTGATCGTACACGGTCGCAAATTGCCGCTCGTGCCTCTGCCGCAGGCTCTTAGCCCCAAAGCTTAGGCGTTGGCGGATTTACTACAGCTCCATTATATTGCAATTTATTGGGAACATCCTTGGCTAACAATAACGGTCCGTCCATATCTATGATGTCAGCAAAACTCTCTAGCATCAACATTGGTGCCATAGCCAGAGAGGTTCCGACCATACAGCCTGACATGACTGAAAAACCCATAGACTTAGCCGCGCGCATTAACGCTAGTGCCTCGGTTAAACCACCGCATTTATCCAACTTAACATTTACGGCTCTGTAACCAGCCCCCCAAAGCTCTGGTAAATCTGATCGCGTGTGCAGGGACTCGTCTGCGCATAAGATCGGCAAAGCATCTTTTGAATTGTCTATTAGATCAAAGCTATCCGCTTTCAGTGGTTGTTCGATCATCAAAACGGGAGCACTGCTAAGAGCTACCCTAAATTGGATTAATTCTTCAGGTGATAAAGCTTCATTCGCATCTATAATCAGCTGTGCATCAGGGCGAACCTCAAGAACTGCCAAACAAGAGTGAAGGCCGTCCAACCCGTCTATTTTCAATTTCAATATTGGGTATTGTTTCGCCTTTAATGCAGCTTCGGCCATGTGTTTGGGTGTGTTAATTGACAAAGTAAAGGCGGTTATACGGGGTCTCGGCTTTGGAAGGTTGAGCAATTGCCAAACAGGTATCTTTGTTTGTTTTGCCCGTAAATCCCAAAGAGCGCAATCAACGGCATTTCTTGCGGCGCCTGCTGGCATGAGGGATTGTAGCTCATCTGTGGTTAAACCTGTTTCAATCTGTTCAGAGAATGCAAGAATTTGGGCTGTTACTGATRTTGGTGTCTCRTTATAACGGGGATAGGGGCGGCATTCTCCATACCCTGTGAAGGTGCCGTCATTGATTTCGGCGCGCACGACATGTATTTCGTGTACGCTACCATGGGCAATGCGGAAGCTACCGGCGATCGGCCAAGTCTGTGTGCTCACTTTTAATTGAAACAATTCATGCCCTTTTCCTTGACCTTTGCCTCAGGATTTGCACGTTAGTACAATGAGTGCAAGCGTGCAAAATAGCCATGAGGCTTACAAGCTGGAAATTGACCAGGGGCAATTGATCGTCAATGCTTTTGGCCTTTGGAATTTGGATACAATCAAATCCATAGATAAGTCCTTGAAGGCTGACCTGAAAGCACTGGGATACGGCCAGGTTAAAACATCTGGTGAAGATTACGGCGTTGACGATGACGAGTTTGGCGGCGTTATTTTTGATTTCAAAGAATTGACCCGGATTGATACTGCCGGTGCTTTTAGCCTTGCGCGCACTATCGGTTGTCATGATGGGTTGTGTAGGATGTGGCGGGTGCGCAATGCCAATCGGGGTCAAAAATCATTACTGACTGCGGCTGCAGAAGCACAGGCTGGTATGGCTATGTCACCACCAAAACCTTGGTATGATCCATTAACAAGATTGGGGGAGGGGTTTCTACACGGTATTTCTGAAACCTATAAGACAATTGCATTTTTCGGCSAATTCGTGATTATCATTCTGAAAATGATACTACAGCCGCAGCGCATTCGCTGGAAATCAGTAGTATCCCATATTGAACGTGTTGGACTGGATGCGCTGCCAATTGTTGCCCTGCTCAGCTTTTTTATCGGCTGTGTGCTTGCATTTATGGGTGCGGATTTGCTCGAAGCTTTTGGGGCGAAAGTCTTTGTTGTTGATTTGGTTGGTGTAGCCGTACTCAGGGAGTTTGCCGTTTTGATWACGGCTATCCTCATGGCGGGGCGCTCAAACTCAGCATTTACTGCTGAAATCGGRTCTATGAAAATGCGCCAAGAAATTGATGCCATGACTGTGATTGGTTTAAATACAGGCGAAACTCTTGTGGCTCCACGAGCTTTTGCTTGTTTGGTTTCAGCTCCAATCTTGACATTCTTCGCAATGGTTTCCGGTTTGCTTGGTGGTTTAGTAGTGGCGTGGTCACAGGGGATTTCACCTGTATTGTTTACGGCACGGATAACCGAAGTTGTTTCGATTAATAATCTTTGGGTCGGTATGGCGAAGGCACCTGTCTTTGGACTTGTCATCGCTATTATTGGTTGTCGCCATGGCCTAGCCGTTGGTGGTTCGGTTGAATCCCTAGGCACGCGTACAACAACAAGTGTTGTGCAAGCAATTTTTACTATCATCTTATTAGATGCGATGTTTGCCATGCTGTTCTTAGAGATGGGCGTATAGATGGCGAAAGTTAATTACGACAAACTGGATTTATCGACCCCTGTGCAAGCCATTGGTCTTCGTTCGCAATTTGGATCCAATGTTATCCACGACAATCTCGATTTAGAGCTGAGGGCAGGGGAAATCCTCGGCGTTGTCGGCGGATCAGGCAGTGGCAAATCTGTACTTTTAAATACTCTATTGGGTCTAAAATTACCAGACGCGGGTATAGTAAAAATATTTGGCCGTAATCGCCAAAACTTGAGCAAAAAAGATTTGCGGGCTTTTGACACAAGGGTTGGTGTCCTGTTTCAAGGCGGCGCTTTATTTTCATCTTTGAATGTACGCGAAAATATTATGGTACCTTTGCGTAAGCATACGGATTTACCTGTATCTTTGATGCGTGAGCTGGCGGACATGAAGTTAAACATGGTTGGCTTGCCGTCCAATGCGGCAACGCTTTTTCCGGCAGACCTATCGGGCGGAATGCAAAAACGGGCGGGACTAGCGCGCGCATTGGCACTAGATCCACAAATGTTGTTCCTTGATGAGCCGACCGCAGGACTTGACCCCATTGGCGCTGATGAATTTGATGATTTAATATTAGAGCTTCGTGATGCACTTGACCTTACAGTATTTATGGTGACGCACGACCTTGATACTCTTTTCAAAACCTGCGACCGGGTCGCGGTATTGGTTGACAAACATATTGCTATTGCCGACTCGCTAGATAAAGTAGTTAAATATGACCATCCTTGGGTGGCTGAGTATTTTGGCGGGCCGCGGTCGCGGGCTGCGGGGCTTGGAAATATTTCATTAACAGGGGCACAAACCGAAAAAGGCGACGCATATGGAAAGTAAAGCTAATTTTGCTGTAATCGGCGCTTTTGTACTTGTAACTTTGTTTGGCTTTGTTGCATTTCTCGCATATATAAGCGGGCGGCAATTCGATGATGTTTACGATCATTATATTGTAGAATATATAACACCACCACGCGGTATATCTGTGGGCAGTGAGGTGCGCTTCAACGGCCTTAAAATGGGCGAAGTAACAAAAACCATACTTGATAAAGATGATCCTGGTAAAGTGCTTATCTATATTCAGATACAAGCWGAAACACCTGTTCACATTGATAGCTACGCCCAAAAYGAGCCACTCGGTTTGACGGGGCTTAGTTATATACAATTATACGCTGGCGCATCTGGACAGAGATTYGATTTTGWAGCGCTGGGRGAAGAAATTCCGCATATTGAGGGGCGCGGTAGCACATTTGATAATTTATTGGGYGGYAGTGAATCCGTTATAGATAATGTCAATTTAGCGCTTTCTCGTGCCGTGGCTGTATTAGATCCTAAGGCAGCTGAAGATCTCCATGGGGTCATCGCTAATCTCAATACGATCACTGGTAAAATTGCYGATGTTGAKRTGAGCRGTGAGCGTGTAGAARAATTTWTTCAAGTGATAGAGCAGGCGGCACTCGATTTCTCTACTGCATCTTTAGCCATTGAAACTACAGCTAAAGATGTCTCTARATTGCTGGAAGGCGACGGCATAACTAATGTGCTAGCGCAGGCGGAAAAATCACTTAAAGCCGCAGAAACAGCACTTAATGAATACACATTGCTCGCCACAGATGGCCGTGCGCTTTCGGAGGAAGCTCGCCAAATCATTGAGCAATTTTCAACSACTGGATTGCAAGATTTATCTCTAGCTATGGCCGATTTAAAAACGCTGATCGATTCGTTAAACCGCGTATCAGAAAACCTTGAGCGCAGTCCGCTTGAGTTCCTTATTGGACAAGAAAAGGAAATTATGGAGTTGCCACAATGAGAAACATAAAACCAAATTTCCTTGGCTTGATGGCTGTAGCTGCAACTGTACTGAGTGTGTCAGCTTGCACGTCAATTTTGCCAAAGCCTAAACCTGCGCCGACTATCTATCGGTTAAGCATTCCTGTAAATGCCCCAACTGTATCGGTAAAAAATTCAACGGTTGTAAATATTGAACTTCCTCAAGCACCTCGTGCGTTAAGTGGTACGGACATTGTTTTGTCCCCGAATGGGCGCCGTTTGACAGCAGCTGCAAGCGCATCGTGGGCAGAGCCTGTACCAAATCAAGTTCGCCACGCCCTCGTCGATGTTTTAGCAGCCAATGAACGGATTACCGGCGTTATTCCTAAAGGCGGCACCCGAGTACCATACCGCCTAAATATGCAAATTCGCCGATTTGAGGCCGAATTTGATAATGGTACAGATGTTGCTCCAAACGCTATAGTGCACATCAACATCACTTTAACCGATGTAAAGTCTCGGCAATTGGTCGGTGTTTATTCAGTAAAAACCAATGCGCGAGCAAGTTCAAAAACTGTGTCTTCTATAGTTGAAGCGCAAGATAAGGCTACCCGTGAAGCAATGAATGATATTTCGTCATGGCTAAATGATGTTTTAGAAGATAAAAATTAGAGAATTAACGGCGGGGTAAGTTCCCCACCTTTTTTCTAAGTTTTCGGCTTAGCGACGACAGGTGCACCTGGGGGTTTAGTCTTGCGTGTACATTTACCATCGAAAAATGCACCATTGGCAATAATAAGATGATCTTGGACAAGGTCTGCTAGGACATTAGCGGTTTCCGCCATTTCAATACTGTTGGCATTTATCTTACCCGTCACTTTACCGCGAATGAGGACTTTGCCGGCAGTTATCTTGCCGTTGATTGCACCTTGCTCTCCAACTGTTAAAGTAGTTGCTTTAACATTACCCTCGAGGCGCCCTTCGATTTGTACGTCGCCATCTGTACTAATTTCACCTGTAATCACTAAATCTCTGCTTAGGATAGATGGTGCTACGGCAGTTTTCGAGCGGGCAGGCGTTGATAGTTTCTTACCAGTATCCTTCGGAATACTAGGGGTCGGTTTTGTTGATGGCTGATTGTTTTTACTGAACATATTGTCCTGCTTTCATAAATAATTTTGGATTATAAGTGCGGTTTTCAAAGGTAATTTCATAATGTAAATGAGTGCTTGTTGAACGCCCTGATGATCCCATCCCAGCGATTTTTTCGCCCTTTTCAATTTTCTGACCACGTTTCACATATGTTTTTTCAAGATGCGCATAACGGGTCTTAAATCCATACCCGTGGTCAATTTCTACGACACGACCATAACCGGAACGCCGCCCAACAAATTTAACCTTCCCGTCCGCAGTCGCAATAATTGGCGCTAGCTTGTAAGATGCTATGTCCATGCCATTATGCTTGGTTGGACGTTTTGTAAACGGATCTTTGCGCGCGCCATAAGCACTCGTAACATAATTTTCTGCGTCGATTGGGAAAGCCAAGGGGATTGACTTTAGTGCCTGCTCCAAAGCGGCTACTTCTGCAGAGCGTGCTTTAATACCGTCAAGACGGGATAGGAAACCGCCAGGCTTAGTTATTGTGTTATCACCGATTTCAATTAATGGCCCGCCCATACCGCCCTCACCATTAGCAAGAATTTTTTCTAGTGGTATGCCTGTTGATCGTAGAATCGCTCTAGCAGTTTCAATTCTGTTTTGAATTTTATTTTCACCGCTAGTTAAAATATTGTTTTGCTCAAGATCAAGATTGATCAAAGATGCATCAAGAACGGTACCAGTGCTCAAGTCCGTAAGTTCATCAAAATYAATACGAGGTTGTCGTTCAATAACGTCAGCAATCATAGGAGCCATAAGTACTTCACTMGATGCATATTTGGTAAGATTAWGMTCTTSYTCRGTTGGTGWGATGCCGCCCAGAGTAATCATGCTTACAATTGTGTTGTGTTTATCTTCAAAATGTTTAGCGGCAAGCTCAAACTGGTCTTGCTGTATTTCAAGAAGTGCCCGCGCATCTTGCTCCTGTGCTGCCAAATTGACAATATAACGGTCATATTGTGCTTTTTGAACCATAAGATCTTTGGTTGAAGAACGAAGTGGGCTTTGACCCCACAAAACACTGATCAATGTAAACAATATCCATGCAGAGATTAAAAATGTTGTAGAGGCGATCAATAATTGAGCACGGGTTGTTAGAATGAAATAGTCTACACGACCGCCAGTTCTGTGAATGAACTGGCGTTCAGGGAATGTCCTTAATAGGCGCTCCCGCAGACTGTCCCACAGTTCTGATGGTTTAATCTCTAGCATGTATCCCCGAATTTGCTGTGCCTGTGACTATAGGAGGAAACATTTAACGAGTTTTCAAGAAAAAACTAGCCAAATCATCAAAAAAGCGAAAAAATAAATAAAAAACAWGCAAACTAAGTATTTAGGGTTGGTAAAAACCATGAGGCATCCCGGCTAAAGTGCGTGCTTCGTAGTTAAACGGCGATTTCAGGCTGCCTTTATAGTGAGTTTGCACGAGCAGTTTGAATGTGTCTTCTGGGTTTTTGCTTTCACGCTTGCATATATGCAAAAACCATCGTGTGCCTGCTGCGACATGAGGTATTTCTTCATCGTAAATAATGCTGAGTATTGCCGCACTGTCTGTGTCGCCGACATTGGTAAGTTTTTTGATCATCCCTGGCGTAACATCCAGGCCGCGGGCTTCCAGAACCATTGGCGCAATCGCTAACCGAGCGGCAAGGTCTTGTGAAGTTGAAAGTGCAGCCTGCCAGAGGCCGTTGTGTGCTGGTAACGCCCCGTAATGACTACCCAGTTCAGATAAACGATCATTAATCATGGTGAAATGCCGCGCTTCGTCGCCGCAAACTCCGACCCAGTCATCAATAAAGTCCTTGCGGGATTGGTTGGAAATCCGTGAACTGTCGCCGTAGCGGGCTACCATATCAGCTGCTAAATTTATGGCATTGAATTCTATATGGGCAATAGCATGCAGTAGCGATATACGGCCGTCTTGTGATCCGAGACGTCGCCGTTTAACATCAGTTGGTGCAACAAGTTCGGGCTTTATGGGTCGTCCGGGTGTGTCGGGGGTGTTAGACACTAAACTGTTGGAGATATTCAGATGCCCGCTACGCCATTGGCTGACCATATTTTGTGCGGCAGCAACTTTATCAGCTGGTATAGCTGCGTTTAAGACAATAATGGCTAGTTCTTGTATATGCATTTAGGTTAAACGTTCTTGGCAGCATCCAATACGGCTTYTGCATGACCTTTAACACGAACTTTGCGCCATACTTGMGCKATTTTTCCRTCTACATCRATTAARTATGTTGAACGTTCAATRCCCATATATTCACGACCATATARTTTTTTGAGTACCCAKACGCCGWAKGCCTCACAAGCTACRCCKTCTTCGTCCGCAGCYAATGTTATGTTTAAATYATGTTTGGCGATGAATTTGCCGTGTCTGACAATGGAATCTTTGGAAATACCAATTATTTTCACGTTAAGTGCATCAAAGTCTTTTTTCAAAGCRCTAAAGGCTGTAGCCTCTGTGGTGCAACCGGGCGTCATATCTTTGGGATAGAAAAACAGAACAACTATGCTTCCACGTAAACTTGATAATGTTAYTTCGTTATTACCGTCMGCTGCGTCAGCTGTTGGAAGTGTGAAATCAGGTGCGGTTTGTCCAATRTCCATWATGAGCTCCTTATATGGTTGTGCTGTGCTATGAKYSATAWGGAACTTAAAAACAAGCTGRCAGAATTTAAAGYCCTAATTAGRRGCGYGCTAACAAAATTTGATGTTTTAATCAAAAACAAGTTGGTAAAAGCCAAGRYTCTAAYCAAGGCTCTAACRMTRTCTGATATCSGYTCATCATCTCTTWGGGTRATGTTAGAATTCGGTAGTGTCATTCTAWCGTTGGCAATTGTTTGGCTAGCAGCGCTTGGTATGTTGATGAACMGAYCTTCGGTRAATCTAGCATTCGTCAAACCCCATTATGARCATTGGTTTTCTCAGGCMTTTGAYGGAAAAACAACAGAAATAGAYAGCTATTCTGCAAGATGGGTGCARGAGCGCAGRGTTGTGGAGGTRCATGCAAAGGGCATTCATATCTATTCCGACGRYGGAGCGTCGCAGACAATYGAAAAASTCAGCGGAGAATTCCGGATAAAAGATAATTTATGGGCTRCACCTGAAATAGTGAGTTTAAGCATTACTGGTGGCGCTTTGACCGTAGTTAGGGGGGCAGATAAGCGAATGCAAGTGTCTGTGGGGACACCGGAAGCTTCKGGGAATGTCGGTGCTTTATGGCAATCTGAGGTCGGCACGGCTAGCGGAAACTTGCTAAAGCAGATCGAAAAAATAACCGTAAACTCTGGTGATATTTATTTTGAAGACAGGTTCAATGATCTGGAATTAGCATTTGCAGACATAAATGCTACATTCTCGTTTATAGATGATAATATCATGCTTGATGTAGTGGGCATTCTTAAAATGGATGTAGATGCAGATGTAGATGCGGGGGCAGTCTTTAACCTAGAGCTTCAAACCACGCCGGACATGCAAGCATTTAGTGCTAGTCTGGATGTGAATAATCTTGTTCCGGCCCGTATAGCGCCCGTGCGAGGCYCCATAGCCGTATTGTCAAACCTAGAAGCGCCAATCGATCTAAACGCAACCATAAAAACTGGAAAGAATGTGGGTGTTGAAGATTTGCAGTTTAGTCTGGTGGCCGGAGCAGGGCTTTTAAAAACTGGAACAACATACAAACCTTTTACCCATGCCCGCATTGAAGCTCATTATGATGCATCGGCACAAGATATCCAGATACAGGCCGTTGAAGTTGAAAGCGAAGCACTTGATATTATCGCRGATGGTCGTTTGCAAAACCCAACTGAAGGGATTACGGGCTTCTTTACGCAATCAATTGGATTTGCTATTGATATCGCTTCTGCACGTATCAATCCCGGACAAAAATTTGATGGGCCGATAGTACTGAAGGCGAGCACAGTGCGCGGTGCGTTTGATTTAMAGCAAAACAATATTGAATTTGAAACTTTGAGAYTYGATTTTGGGACGTTTCAAACAGACTTATCTGCNGGGTCTGARACGNGATGATGCGGGTAATRTTACTGATGTAACAGCTGATGGGGTCATTAACGGTATAATGAGTAAAACACAATTGCTTGGTTTTTGGCCAAACAACTTTGCTTTAGGTGCGCGTAACTGGATAGAAAAYTCGCTGCAATCMGGYRAAATTTCYAATCTGAAAATACATGCTGCATTRGATTCTACAGACATTGAGAAGCAGCAAATCGCYAATRAACATTTGAAYRTWAAATTTGATGTKCACAACGGAGATGTTCGTTATATGCGTAAAATGCCTTGGTTTAGAAATGCTGTGGGGCATGGGATACTGCAAGGTAAYCGAGTGGATTTCTTTGTGACTTCTGGAAATGTAGATGGTTTRAYCATCAAAAACGGTAAGATCACTATCCCGAAACTTAGCCCGCACGGCGGTGATTTCACCATTGACTTACAAGGYAYAGGCACGGTCAGTGAAATGCTTAGGATYAGTAATTTTCCGCCGTTCGARTTTTCCAARAACTAYGGTATTGAYCCTAACGCNNTTTRRGGGRKCYGGGGAAATAGACTTACATGTTACGCGGCCATTRTTGGAGTATTTCGACCAGAACCGTATCCTGTATGAGTTGTCAGGAAATTTTACCGATGTAAGCATCCCTGTTGGAATTGGCAAATTTAAGCTTAATGACGGCCAGATATCTTTACATGCCGATAAACGCGGTATTGAGATTTCTGGACCAATAAAGCTAGGCAGTTGGCAGACTTCGCTGGACTGGCTCAAACCGCTTGAATACCCAAATACGCCCGCGAAATATACACTGATTGGTGCGATTACGCGTGATGATCTAGATGCATTCGGAATTGGATTACGCCGTCATTTTGGCGGCGAAGTTGGCTTGCACATTAGTGGTGAAGGTGATGGATTAGCTATTCAACAAGCCAATATATTTGCCAATTTTAAGCGAGCCGAAATCAATATTGGTAGTCTTTGGTATAAGCCTAATGGGGGTGACGGCACATTAAGCGGGCGTTTTGTGTTAGAGCCAAAAGGAGGTGGACGGATTGAAAACCTCTCCATTATTTCGGACGGTCTGGATATCAAAGGCTCTGTTGCTTTGGCGCCGGACATGCGTTTGATTGCACTGGATTTACCTTCGACAAAGATTAAAGGCTTAATAGACGCAAAGATAAGTGCAAAGCCGACAGATGACGGCGTTCTTTCAGTGGAGCTTGATGGAGCGTATTTAAATATTGAGCCTTGGGTCAATCAAGCCTTTAAAACTCAATCCAGCACTTTAGCAGCCCCTATCGAGCTTGTAGCGCGTCTCAATAAACTGAGCCTTGATGAGAATTATGAGCTGAATAATGCGAGAGCRCAATTTTCCCACACGGGTAAAACGATTGTTCAGGCACTTCTGAGTGGGGATACTGAAAAGGGCCCRTTTTTAGCAAAGATAGCMAGYGATGGTGATACATTTGACCGCGAAGTCCGYGTGGAAATACCGGATGCYTCCATGGCRGCTTTGGCATTTCTTGGCATGGAAAATATTAAAGGCGGTATATTGSAGATTGATGGTAGTTTGCCACCTGCTGGTGAACAGGGGGGCGTAACYGGGGTGGTGAGCTTACAAGAYTTTACTCTYGTCCATGCGCCAGCMTTCACRCAAATTTTATCTTTGGCATCTTTGCAGGGTTTGKCMGATACGCTSGGSGGCGKCGGTTTAAAATTCAATGAAATGGRGYTGCAATTYGCTATGAAGGATGGGGTYTTGAAAATYCGTGAAGGCCGTGCATCTGGYTCTGCATTGGGACTTACGGGYGAAGGTRATATAGATATTTCAMAAAAYACWGTAGATTTTGATGGTGTTTTGGTGCCGTCTTATACTGTAAAYTCTATCTTGGGCGACATCCCTTTGATCGGTAATATTATGGTTGGCAAGAAAGGCGAGGGCATGTTTGCGCTGAATTATTCTGTCAAAGGACCATTTACAAAAACACAAGTGTCTATCAATCCATTATCCGCCTTAACACCGGGTTTTTTGCGGCGGATATTTGATGTTAAGCGCGATAAAATAGAAGATCCAGACATAGTGGATTTGATTAAAGAGCAAGAGAAAAAGGACTAATAGTGAGAAAATATTGGATAATGGGCGCTGTTGCCGCTTTGCTGATTAGTGGCTGTAATAAACAAGAAACGGCAGTCCTAACGCCAACGCCTGCGGCCAAAGTTGAGTTAAGCCCTGAACTGGCCGGACGGTTCTCTACACTTGCATTGGAATGTGTGCACAGGGAATTTCCTAATAAAATTGGTCATGTTTTTACGAGTGCCGCAGATGTTGGCACACCAAGCCAGTTACATCCGGCTTTTTATGGGTGTTTTGATTGGCATTCTTCCGTACATGGTCACTGGCTCTTGGTGCGYCTGTTACATGTTGGGCCAGAAAATGCGCCGTGGCGTRCAGATGCGATTGCTAAACTTTCCCAGAGTTTCACAGCTGAAAATATTGCTGTAGAAGTCGCCTATTTYGRGGCGCCTAACAGAGCATCCTATGAGCGTCCTTATGGGGTTGCGTGGCTTTTGCAATTAACCGCAGAATTGCGAGAACTGGCCCAAAAAGACAATGTCCCRGAGGCGAACSARTGGTTGGCAACATTGGARCCATTGGAAGCCGTTATCACGACCAAGGTCAAAAACTGGTTGCCAAAACTCGCTTATCCCATCCGGTTRGGAACCCATAAYCAATCWGCCTTTGCCTTTAGCTTGATGTTGGATGCGGCGCGGACTTCKGGCGATAAAGAACTTGARGATWTGYTGGTAGAGCGTTCAAAAACCTATCATTTATCTGATAAAAACTGCCCGTTAGCCTATGAGCCGAGCGGGGAAGATTTCCTGTCGCCGTGTCTATCCGAAGCTGATTTAATGCGCAGGGTTTTAAACCAGAAAGAATATGCGCAGTGGCTGACCGGATTTTTACCAAACCTGCCTACGGACGGAAGTTCTGATTGGTTGGTGCCGGGCGTGGTTAAAGATGCCAGTGATGGTAAATTAGTGCATCTTGACGGGGTGAATTTATCCCGAGCCTGGAATTTAGAAAATATAGCCACTGCATTGCCAGAAGRTGACCCGCGTATTGCTTCCTTAAATGCTGCTGCCGCCGTACACCGCGATACTGGCCTAAAAGCCGTTACGGATGCCCATTATTCCGGCTCTCATTGGCTGGCCAGTTTTGCTACATATTTGATGACCCAAAGAGGGTATTAAATAAGGACAATAGCTTGCCGCCTGACCTTGGTTTCTGTATAGCCAATTTGAACCATTCAAAGAGTTAAAAATGCACGATATAAAAGCCATTCGACAAAACCCTGACGCTTATGACAAAGCTTGGGCGCGGCGCGGACTTGAAACGCAGACCAAAGCTATTTTGGAYAAAGATATTTTGGTGCGACAAGCTCTGAAAGTHCAGCAAGAAGCCGAAKCCGCTCGTAACAAAGCCTCCAAAATGATCGGCGCGGCTATGGGGCGCGGCGATAAGGACGAAGCAGAACGGCTTAAAACTGAAGTTGCGGGTGCTAAAAATGTCATCGCCATGATGGGAGAGCAGATTGCATCCGAGAAGGGCGTATTGAACGACCTGTTGGCCGGCCTGCCAAACTTGCCAGCTGATAGTGCGCCGGACGGTGCCGACGAAGACGAAAATGTTGAGCTGCGTACTTGGGGTACGCCGAGAAACTTTGAAGTTAAACACGAAGCCTTCGGTAAGAAGCATAAAATATTTACCCCACAATCCCATGATGATTTGGGCGAAGCACTTCAAAGTCCAAGTGGAAGTATGATGGATTTTACAACTGCCGCTAAAATGAGCGGCTCACGGTTTGTGGTTCTAAGTGGTAAGCTCGCGCGTATGGATAGGGCTTTGGCGGCTCTCATGCTGGATATTCAGACCACCAAGGAACATGGGTATACAGAAGTTGTTCCACCGGTGTTAGTTAGAAAAGAAGCGCTATTTGGTACTGGGCAGCTTCCAAAATTTGAGGAAGATTTGTATTCAACCTTTCGTTTAGAGCCACAAGATAAAGCAAAAACATTATTTGAGTTGGATTGGGAAAATGTTGCAACAGATTATTTAATCCGTCATGATCAATTTAAAGACAATGAGGGAAATTACCCACCTAAATCAAATAATTTATCTATAAACCGCTCGGAATTAAAGCCTATATTGTACGGCCATTACCTCATTCCAACCGCCGAAGTTTCCCTGACCAACATAGTACGCGAAAGCATCATTGATGTAGACAAACTGCCGCTCCGCATGACGGCGCATACGCCGTGTTTCCGTTCGGAAGCGGGGAGTGCAGGGCGCGATACCAAAGGCATGATCCGCCAGCATCAGTTTAACAAGGTCGAACTTGTCTCTATCGTCAAGCCTGAGGACAGCGAAGCCGAGCACGAACGTATGATTGGGTGCGCCGAAGAAGTTCTTAAGCGTCTGGAATTGCCTTATAAAGTGATAGAGCTATGTACAGGTGACTTAGGCTTTGGTGCGCGCAAGACTTACGATATTGAAGTCTGGTTACCGTCGCAAGATTGTTACCGCGAGATATCTTCTGTCTCCAACTGTGGGGATTTCCAAGCACGCCGTATGAATGCCCGTTATAAACACGCCGAGAAAGACAACCGCTTTGTCCATACTCTTAATGGGTCTGGTCTTGCCGTTGGCCGTACGCTCGTTGCTGTGTTGGAAAACTATCAGAACGAAGACGGCAGTATCACAGTACCAAAGGCCTTGGTGCCTTATATGGGTGGCGTTCAGGTGATCAACTAGTGCGCATATTGCTGACAAATGATGACGGTGTATCTGCTGACGGGCTCGAAATTCTTGCGGAGATCGCCCATACAATCAGTGATGATGTCTGGATCGTTGCCCCTGCACAGGAACAATCAGCGGCCTCACGCGGGGTCAGTTTACATAATCCGGTGTTCACACGAAAGTTGGCGGATAGAACCTATTCCGTGTCCGGTACGCCGACGGATTGCGTTATCGTAGCTTTGCGCGAAATTATGCTGGATAATATGCCGGACTTGGTGCTTTCAGGCGTTAATAGWGGGCAAAACATCGCCGAAGATATCGGATTTTCCGGTACGGTTGCAGGTGCGCTTCAGGGCATGCAGATGGGCATCCCGTCTATATCAATATCACAAGCGCGCGGGTTTTATAACCATAACCACGGTAAGGTAAACTGGAAGGCTGCCTTAAAACACGGGCCTAAGCTCTTGAAAAAGTTGTTGAAACAAGGTTGGCCTAAAGATGTGGTTCTGAATATCAACTTTCCTGATGTCAAAGATGACCATGTAGAAGGTGTTCATGTCACTAGCCAAGGACGGCGTGATTTCGAGATGAGCAATATCGATAAACGTACCCATCCGCGCGGCGGTCATTATTATTGGCTGACATATAAGGGCGGCAAGTCTGATCCTGCGGCAGGCACAGATTTGCGGGCGGTTTACGACGATTATATCTCTGTTACGCCCATACATATTGACCACACCCATTACAAAACTGTCGCCACGCTTTCCGCTCTGTTTGAGGACTAGCCCATGTCATTCATAGAGACATTATGTCGTTCATAGAGCCCGGTCTATTTGACATGATTATGCGGCTTCGCGGCAGCGGAATATCCGATAGCAATGTGCTGCGCGCCATGGAATTGGTCAAACGATCAACTTTTGTGCCGGATGATTTAGTGCCGCAAAGCTATGACGAACGGCCATTGCCGATCCCGTGCGGGCAAACAATGCCTGCGCCGCTCAGTATTGCCATCATGTGTCAGAGCCTAGATGTGAAACCGTCCCATAAAGTCCTGCTTATTGGGGCAGGTAGTGGTTATACTGCTGCTGTTCTTGCCAAAATGTGCCGCCGAGTTTACGCGGTCGAGCGTTACCGTACTTTGGTGGAATATGCTGAGGGCCGCTTGTTGAAACTGTCCGCAAAGGTTGTCGTGCGCCACGGTGATGGTCGCCTTGGTTGGCGCGGGCAAGCACCATTTGACAGAATATTGGTCAGTGCATCCGTGCGGGTCGTACCGGATAGCTTGCAAAGCCAGCTAGCACTAGGTGGGGTAATTGTTGCAGTTGTTGACGGGATGCTTGTTCGGGCTGTTAACAACGGTAAAAAGCTTGTGGAAACACCAATTCTGGCCATGGATTTACCGGCTATGGAAGCAGGAAAAGCCAAATCTATGTGACCACACCTTAACTATTTTTTTACCATAATGTCTGATTGTAACTGCAATATTTTATCAAGTTGTCTTTTTATCAAATTGGATTTTTATCAAATTGTCTTGGAGGCCGTTATGTTACGCCGCATTCTTATTTCATCCGCAGTTTTATCAGTTGTGTCTATACCAGCATTGGCACAAAGCAATGATACTGCATTACAAGAAGAAATCCGCAAGGTTCATGCTTATAATGCGCAAGCAAACACGCCAAAAAACACACCAGCAACCAGCAGCGCTTACCAAGATGCAAAAATAAAACTATTGGCAGAGCCGACTACGGACATTGCATATGTGAATACGCCGCCAGTAAGTACGCCACCAGTGAATACGTCCACAGCGCCTAAATCCACAGCATCTGCGCCAGCAATTGCTGCCGTGCCGCAACCGGCTACGACTTACACCCGTATTCACCGGGTTGTCGAAGACGATACTTTATACAATTTAGCCAAGCGCAATTGTATTACCGTCGCCGACATTCAAAAGCATAACGCCATGAGCGACAACAATATCCGAATAGGTCAGGTGTTGTCCCTGCCGACGAGTAAATGTGTTTCAATAGCGCCAACACCTACAATCCCTGCACCAATAGTGCCAACGCAGGCCACTATACAGACCCGTACTGAGGCTGGAGTAGTCCGCCAAGTGATGCCGATCCAAACCGGCATCAAAGTGCGTACAAGCAATGCATATGCAGTTCTACCAAAAGATAGCCTGTATAGTATCGGCAAACGGTATTGTGTGAGTGCAGGGGAACTTGCCGGATTTAACAATATCGATACCGCTACACCTATTCAGCCTGGGCAGATTTTGCGCCTGCCACAAAAGGCCTGTAACTAATAGCCTGTAACTAATAGTTTGAGATTATAGGTATTCAGCTTTTTATTTTAAGCTAAAGCGTTGCAATAAAAACGGCGGCGCTTATATAGTCTGGAAGCAATAGCCCATTAAGGGTACACAATTTTGGGACACACCTATGTTAAATATCTTCATGCAAGCAACATCTGCCAGCGCACCGAGCGCCTTAATGCAATTCGCACCCTTCATTTTGGTCGGTTTGATATTCTATTTTCTTCTTATTCGCCCTCAAAACAAGCGTATGAAAGATCATAAGGCTATGTTGGCTGCGGTTGTGCGTGGTGATGAGGTTGTCACAAGCGGCGGACTCATTGGTAAAGTCACCAAGGTTACCGAAGATGATATAACGGTAGATTTGGGTAGCGGCACCAAAGTCAAGGTTGTCAAATCTATGTTAGCGGACATCCGCAATAAAACAGTAGCGGCCAATGATACTGGTAAGGGTTCTGGTAAGACTTCTGGCAAAGCTAAAAAGAAGTAGATCTTAAAAACCTAAGTTTCGGAGACCATTCATGAAACCTCTATATTGGAAATTACTTCTGATTTTAGGGGCTATGGTTGTCGGTGCCAGTTTGGTGGTGCCAAAGGCTCTGCGTAAGAACACACCGCATGGTGTAGATAATGTTTCGCAGACACTATTTTTAACAAGCTTAAACCAAAACCCCGTTCATGACGTTGCTGATGGCAAAGTTAAATATCTACCTACCCCGTATAATGCTAACTTTTCTAAGTTAAGCTCTGCAATTGCAATTCGTTTTGTTGCAAAGGTAGACACGCCTACATATTCACTTAATGCTGGAACAAKGCCAACCAAGGCCCGCGTTATTGACTGATATTTTGTGACTGCATTGGTTCTTCCAGACAGTAAAAATCGTTTGCTTGTCAGAAGAAACCCCCTAGTAGTACGGCCAATCATTTCGCGCGGTACTTTANNNCCACACACACAAAATAAAAAGGAAATGCAATGCTGCATTTTTCACGTTGGAAAATAACTYTTATTCTTGGGGCTGTCWTGCTCGGGYTKYTRTTYGYYATGCCCAATGTTTTRCCCAAGGATGTTCGCGAAGGCYTACCTTGGCCTCTCCCCARACAAACCCTTAACCTCGGTCTCGATCTGCAAGGYGGTGCCCATCTHCTTTTGGAAGTCGATCTAAAAGACGGYATASAGAARACTNTTAAAATCNGAACTCGCTGGTATGCGSGCGGCTCTGCGCGAAGAGCGTATTTCCGCGACACTGCGCATTAAAGATGAAGCTATCTTCGTCACTTTTAAAAACGATGCAGATGCDGAAGCAGGTGCGCCGATCGTACGTAAGCAATCTGTGCCCGTTGATGTAAATGCTATTGGCGGCGGCGGTAAGACTTTGGTGATCGAAAAGCTGAGTGATACTCGCTTTAAAGTTACCGTATCCGAAGCTAATATCCGGTTCATTAGCGACCGTACAATTGAGCAATCCATCCAGGTATTACGCAGACGGATAGACCCGACAGGTACAACCGAAATGACATTGGCCAAAGAGGGCTCGGAGCGTATTTTGCTACAAGTGCCGGGTGCCAAGGATGTGGACGAGCTGAAAGCCCGGATTGCCGAAACCGCCAACCTCACTTTTCATGAAGTTGTGTTTGCAGATCAGTTGGTACTCCAGCTTTGTGTTGAAGACGACCAATGCCCTATCGGAAAAGTCGCTTTTCCGCAAAAAGAAGGGGGCGGCTATTTGATGGTGGTAGACAGAGAAATTGTGAGTGGCTCCGATTTAAAAAGCACGAGTGAAGGATTGCGACAACAGGACAATACCCCGGTTGTGAATACTGTTTATTCATCGCGCGGTGCTCGTAAATATTGCGATTTTACGGTTAAACATGTTGGTGACCGCGTAGCTGTCGTTTTAGATGGTATCATCATTACTGCTCCAGTAATTCAAGAAGCTATTTGTGGTGGCAGAGGTCAAATTAGCGGTGGCTTTACAATGGAGGAAGCCCGCGAGCTTTCCATGCTCCTAAATGCTGGTGCGCTACCTGCCAAACTCAATATCGCAGAAGAGCGCACAGTTGGGCCGGAACTAGGCGCTGATTCTATTCAGGCCGGTAAAATTGCTTCCATGATTGGTCTGGGCGGCGTGTTCATATTTATGTGGATCACATATGGTCTGCGGTTCGGGACATTTGCTAACATCGCGCTAGCAACCAATATCGTATTAATCGGCGGAGCGCTGTCTCTGCTGGGTGCTACGCTGACATTACCGGGTATTGCCGGGATTATCCTGACAATCGGTATGGCGGTTGATGCCAATGTGTTGATTTTCGAGCGTATTCGTGAGGAATCACGGAACGGACGCGGGCCGATCAATGCTATTGATACAGGCTACCGTCTGTCATTAGCACCGATCTTGGACGCTAACATTACCACATTGATTGCTGCTTTGACATTGTACTTTGTTGGTTCAGGTCCCATTCGCGGTTTCGCTGTGACCCTGTCCATC
>NVRS01000023.1 GCA_002732685.1 Robiginitomaculum sp. | reverse complement strand
GCGGGTTTGCGGCATAGGGCCGTCGGCGGCTGAGACAACCAAAATACCGCCGTCCATTTGCGCCGCACCGGTGATCATGTTTTTAACATAATCAGCATGCCCAGGGCAATCCACATGGGCGTAGTGACGGGCGTCAGTTTCATACTCAACGTGAGCCGTAGAAATAGTGATACCACGCGCTTTCTCTTCGGGTGCGCCGTCAATTTCGTCATAAGCCTTGAAATCACCAAAATACTTGGTGATCGCAGCTGTCAATGTGGTCTTACCGTGGTCAACATGACCAATCGTACCAATATTCGCATGCGGCTTATTACGCTCAAATTTCTCTTTAGCCATTATACTCTCCGTTTACTTTACTTTTAAAAATATATTTAGGGATGCTTATGCGCCGCCCTGCTTTTCAATTACTTCATCCGAAATCGCTTTTGGTGTGGTTTCGTAATGATCAAATGTCATGGTGAACTGCGCACGTCCTTGAGACATACCGCGCAGATTACTCACATAACCAAACATATTGGCTAGCGGCACCATTGCGTTAATAGCCGTCACAACACCGCGAACTTCCGTACCGGAAATCATGCCGCGGCGAGAACTTAGATCGCCAATCACATCACCCATATAATCTTCAGGAGTAACGACTTCGACCTTCATGATAGGCTCAAGCAATTTAATGCCGCCTTCTTTTTTAATTTCGCGGAACGCTGCACGGGCAGCAATTTCAAACGCCATCACCGAGCTATCGACATCATGATATGCACCATCATAAAGCTCTGCATGGAAATCAATAACCGGGAAGCCAGCCAACAGACCAGCCTCCGCCATTGTCCGAATACCCTTTTCAACGCCCGGAATATATTCTTTCGGCACATTACCACCAACAACTTTACTCTCGAAGGTAATACCCTCACCCGGCTCGGACGGCGTAAATCTGATTTTAACACGGCCAAACTGACCAGAACCACCAGATTGCTTCTTGTGGGTATAATCAATATCAATCGGACCDATAAGGGTTTCGCGGTAAGCTACCTGCGGCTGGCCGATATTAGCCTCAACACCGAATTCACGCTTCAAGCGATCAACAAGAATATCCAAATGAAGCTCACCCATGCCCG
Source organism: Robiginitomaculum sp. (assembly GCA_002732685.1). The sequence goes on along the minus strand of NVRS01000023.1, from coordinate 25,317 downwards.
CCATAATAGTTTGACCAGATTCGTGATCGGTCGAAACCCGGAAAGACGGATCTTCTGCAGCAAGCCTCTGAAGGCCAACGCCAAGCTTTTCTTGGTCAACCTTAGTCTTTGGCTCGACAGAGATTTCGATCACAGGATCAGGGAATTCCATACGCTCAAGAATAACCGGATGGTTCATATCAGACAAAGTATCGCCTGTTGTAGTGTTCTTCAAAGATGCAATAGCCACAATATCACCAGCATGGGCAATTTTGATATCATCACGATCATTAGAGTGCATAATCAACATACGACCAACGCGCTCGCGCTTTTCTTTTACTGTGTTCATCAAGGTCGTRCCAGATTCCAGCACRCCAGAATACAAACGACAGAACGTCAAAGTACCCACAAACGGGTCATTCATRATTTTAAAAGCCAACATAGACAAAGGCGCCTCATCAGAAGCTTCRCGWGTYGTSTCTTCGCCGGTTTTAACATCGATRCCTTTGATRGCAGGAATWTCRRMCGGGCTYGGCAGATARTCAACGACGGCATCTAGCAAAGGCTGAACACCCTTGTTTTTAAAKGCSGTACCACAGAACACAGGCACAAGCGTACCCTCAAGCGTACCCTTACGGATAAGGCGCTTCAAAGTCTCATTAYCAATGGTTTCGCCTTCAAGGTAAGCTTCCATGACRTCRTCATCAAGCTCGGCAACCATTTCYACRAGTTTYTCGCGGTATTCAGCAGCCTGGTCAACCAGATCAGCMGGAATATCAGTRGTGKCAAATTTGGCACCCAATTCCGCATCATCYGCCCAAACATAAGCACACATCTCGATCAAATCGACCATGCCGACAAAATCGTTTTCAGCGCCGATCGGCAACTGCATAGCCAGCGCAGGCGCACCAAGACGCTTAACAACACTTTCAAATGACGCAAAGAAATCGGCACCCAACTTATCCATCTTGTTGACGAAAATCATACGCGGTACGTTGTATTTGTCAGCCTGACGCCAAACGGTTTCCGTTTGCGGCTCAACACCAGCATTGGCATCAAGTAGCGCAACCGCGCCGTCTAGCACACGCAAAGAACGCTCAACTTCAATTGTGAAATCAACGTGTCCCGGTGTGTCAATAATGTTCAAACGCTTACCACGCCAGAAACAAGTTGTCGCAGCAGAGGTAATCGTAATACCGCGCTCTTGCTCTTGCTCCATCCAATCCATAGTGGCAGCACCATCATGAACTTCGGCAATCTTGTGGTTTTTACCAGTGTAGTAAAGGATCCGCTCGGTACATGTGGTTTTACCCGCATCAATGTGAGCCATGATACCAAAATTCCGGTAATCTTCGATTTTATATTCGCGTGACATAATTTTACTCTAATACTTTACTAAATCTACCAACGGTAATGAGAGAACGCACGGTTCGCCTCAGCCATCTTATGTGTGTCTTCGCGTTTTTTCACGGCAGAACCACGGTTGTTTGCAGCGTCCAATAGCTCCCCAGCCAATCTTTCGCGCATTGTATTTTCGTTACGTGAACGAGACGCAGATACCAACCAGCGAATAGCCAACGCCTGTTTACGCTCATTACGAACCTCAACAGGGATTTGGTAAGTCGCACCACCAACCCGGCGCGAACGTACTTCGACGGACGGTTTGATATTTTCAAGAGCATCGTGGAATACACGAAGAGGTTCAGACTTAGCGCGCCCCTCAACGATATCCAAAGCCCCGTAAACAATCTTCTCAGATGCAGACTTCTTTCCGTCCAGCATGATAGCGTTCATAAATTTAGACAGGACAAGATCTCCAAACTTTGGATCTGGTAAAATTTCCCGTTTCTCTGCGCGGTGACGACGTGACATTATATATACCTACTCTATTTAGGACGCTTAGCGCCGTATTTGGAACGACGTTGACGACGATCTTTAACACCCTGAGTATCCAACACACCACGAAGAACGTGATAGCGAACACCCGGTAAGTCTTTGACCCGACCACCGCGAATGAGCACAACACTATGCTCTTGCAGATTATGACCTTCACCAGGAATATAGCACACAACCTCAAAACCGTTGGTCAAACGCACTTTTGCCACTTTCCGAAGAGCCGAGTTCGGCTTTTTCGGTGTTGTAGTATAAACACGTGTACACACGCCGCGTTTTTGCGGACATGCTTCCATTGCCGGAACTTTGTTCCGCTTTGGCTTTGGCTTCCGGGGCTTCCGGATCAGTTGTGATACTGTTGGCATAAAGGCCTCTTATTAATATGTGCCCACCCAGACAAGGATGCAAGACACGGACAAATGACGCACAGTTTGCATAAAGCTTCCTGCACAAAACGCGCAAAACGGTCACCTCATCACCCATTAAATAGGCTTTAAAACAAGGCGCTTTACGCAAAACCACCCCTAGCTCCAACAAAACTGTCGAAACTCGGAGTAAATATATAAACTTTTCTGCCAAGAAAGGGGTCTCAAATCTCAAGAATCTGACATCAATTCCTTCAGCGAGCGGGAACATAACAGGAGATTTGCTRACGTCAACAAGAGTCTGCGTGTTTTTTAAGGTTTTTTCATGTAGACAAAATGGGTTAGAATCAGGGTTCTAATTTGCAAGAGTTAGCGTCCCTAAATCCCTAACCTCACCTTCTTTGCACAACAGCAAACCAAACCCACCTAAGCATATTTCCACAACACCTTCGAATCAGGAATTACACCCTAGTTTTTCGACCATAAAAAAAGCCCCCGAAATTGGGGGCTTTTTTATTATTTGACTGAATAGACCTTAAGCCTCTCCGTCAGCCTTACGCAAGCTTTTAGCATGCGCACTTTCGTCGTGGGGTTGGATCTTGCGTTTGTACGGCCCACCGCGCGTCATTGACAGAATGACACCTGATAATAGTAAAATAGCAATCAGGTTCGGCGCAGCCATAACCGCATTACCGATATCACCCAATTTCCAAACAGATTTCACTGTCAACATGGCACCAGCGAAGGTAAAGCCACACCAAATAATACGGAAAGGGAATACGGCCTTTTCACCAAACAAGAACGATATCGCTCTTTCACCGTAATAGGACCAGCCTAAAATCGTGGTAAAGGCAAAGACCATCAAAGCGAATGTAATAATCATCCCGCCGCCGGGAATACCCGCTTCAAATGCTGCGGACGTAATCCGTGCCCCTTCAAGATTTGATTGCCAAGCAAAATCTACGGCTTGCTGAACACCATTGACATCTGCCGTGAAGTTTCCTTTCACGGTTAAAATAACCAAGGCTGTCATGGTACAAATAACGATTGTATCAATAAATGTACCAAGCATAGCGATAGTACCTTGTTGTACTGGATCGTTAGTTTTCGCAGCAGCATGAGCAATGGGCGCAGAACCCTGCCCAGCTTCATTTGAAAACAATCCTCGTGCAATACCAGCACGGATAGCTAACGCAACGACTGCGCCAGAGAACCCGCCGACGGCAGCATTCCCACTAAAGGCACCGGAGAAGATGAGCTTGAATGCATCCGGGATACCTGAAGCGTTTAGAATAAGTACAACAATAGCCGCCGCAATATAGCTGAAAGCCATAAACGGAACTAATCTTGAAGCAAATTTACCAATGCTTCTGATGCCACCAATAATTACGACGAATGCCAATGCGGCAAGAACTAAGCCAGTAGCGATAGGTGGAGCGTTGAAACTTTCATTAGCAACTTCTGCAATGCCATTTGATTGCACCATATTTCCTGCGGTAACAGCTGACGCCATAGCGCCAACTGAAAATAGGACGGCTAACCACTTCCATCTGGGGCCAAGCCCATTTTTAATATAATACATGGGGCCGCCTTTAAAATTGCCCTCTTCGTCAACTTCGCGGTAACGAACGGCCAACAGACTTTCCGCATATTTTGTGGCCATACCGACTAAGGCTGTCATCCACATCCAGAAAATTGCACCCGGTCCGCCGAGGGTAATCGCTGTAGCAACACCCGCAAGATTACCCGTGCCAACTGTAGAAGACAGTGCAGTCATCAAGGCCGCAAAAGGTGTGATTTGCCCTTCTTCACCTTTTTCAACTTTACGGCCTTTCCACAGCAAGACAAAGGCTGCTGGAATACGCAGGATTGGCATAAACCGCAAAATTACCGTTAAATAAATGCCCGTCCCCAGCAAAAGAATCGCTAAAATCGGCATGTCACCGAGCAAAGGTATATTCAATCCAAAAATCGAATTTAAAGAACCCCAAAAATATTCATCGGCTAGCATAGCGACGATTTCGTTAAATTTTTCCACGGATAGTTTCCCCATTTTGTTTATAATTTTGCGAAACCATAAGGGCTCACTCCTGAATTGCAAAGAGAAAACTGCCATTCTTTTTAATATGGCTTTTTGAAGAGACTCACTATTCTTTTTAATGCGGCAATTTGCGTCTTTTCATTACGATTGGAATCGGTTAGCGAGAACTATAATTTTCTAAAGAGGCAATAATGTTTGAAACGCTATCCGTAACCCCGCCCGACGCCATAGTTGGCATGATCAAATTGGCGGCGGCTGACACTAACCCTAAAAAAATTGATTTAGGTGTTGGCATTTATCAAGATAAAGTCGGTGCAACACCGGTGATGCGGGCAGTTAAAGAGGCTGAAACCCGATTGCTAGCCGAAGAGACGACTAAAAAATATATTGGTATTCACGGCAATCCTGCATTCAATAGCCTGTTCTCAGAATTGATGTTTGGTGCAGACAGTGAAGCCGTCACATCTGGCCGGCTGGCTATGGCGCAAGCGGCAGGTGGTTCCGGTGCGCTTCGTATTGGTGCTGAGCTTATCAAGCTCGCCAATCCATCAGCGACAATTTGGGTCAGCACCCCCACTTGGGCCAATCATCAACCACTTATCGGTTCGACCGGACTTCCGATCAAGCAATACCCCTATTACAATAAAGAGACCCAACGCATCGATTTCGACGACATGTGCACGGCGCTACGCACCAATACCAAAGCTGGTGATGCTGTGCTGCTGCATGGCTGTTGTCACAACCCGACAGGTGCCGACCTAAGCGAAGCTCAGTGGCAGGTTATTGCTGGTTTAATGCTGGAAAAGAATTTACTGCCTTTTGTTGATCTAGCCTATGCAGGGTTAGGCGACGGGCTTGAGCAAGACAGTTACGGATTGCGTTTGTTAGCCGGACTTTTCCCAGAACTGGTATTAGCCGCATCGTGTTCAAAAAACTTCGGACTCTATAAAGAACGTGTCGGATTGGTTGCAGCACTGTGTGCCACGCCCGATGATGCTAAGCTAGCCAATGGACAAATTGGACTTACCATGCGCCGGATGATATCCATGCCGCCTGATCATGGTGCTGCTTTGGTGGCCAAAATTTTAGCAGACCCGGAGCTTACTACCGACTGGAAAACTGAACTTGAGGATATGCGTGTGCGGATGACTGGTTTGCGTGTGTCCCTCGGTGAAGCCTTATTGGTACAAGGCGGCATAAACACCAATGGGCAAATGGCCGCTGCCATTACGGCGCAAAAAGGAATGTTTTCGCTGCTGCCCGTCAGCCCAGAACAAGCTGAAAAACTGCGCAGTGAGCACTCCGTGTTCCTACTCAACTCTGGCCGCATCAATATTGCCGGTGCACGTACCGAAACTATTGACCGGTTGGCAGATTGTATATTGGCTGTTCTTTAGGTTAGCAGTTTCTAAAATTTATAAATCGGAATAAGGCCCGCTTTCACCACGCCGTCCTTTATAGTGATTTTAATAGATTTACGGTCGTCGCTTTGCGTTTTTTGCATTGCGACAAGTATTTTAGCCGTACCTGCATACTTTCCAGAAATGAGTTTGTTGTCTATTAGTTTTTGCAGCAATGGCTCAGGTTTTTTTAGACGAACTTGGATGATACCTTCGGGCAAACCGTTTTTGAATATAATGTCAAAATCACCGATCATATCAGCACTGCCCCACTGTACAGCCCAATGTTCAGACCTGATACGGCTATTATTGGCTGCAATCCACGGCTCTGTGCCCTCGGCCTCCAACAACGCCCAATTGTCTATATTTACATCCAGTTTGATCAAAGCCAGTTTGCGTCCCATTATATTGTTTAACATGGCAGGGATTTTTGGTGACAAACGCAATTCCGTGCCTGACATTGAGACATGCCCTRTATTRTTKAAAACTTGTATATTGGCGCTAACCTGATCAAATTGACTGATAATCGGCGGTGTTCCGACCAAAGAATCTARCTGTGCGTGGGCAATATCAATACGCGCTGACTTCAATGTGCCMGCCAGAGAGAATACCACCCGCGTATCAACAGTCGTAGGTGTAACATCAAATGTATAACGTTCACCGTTCTGGCCGTGCATATCAATTCGCATCTGACCTCTGTGTTCAACATTCCATGATAGAGGTGTTAGAACCGCGCTATGCATTCGCAGGCTATCCGATTTTATGGACCAATTTTTAGTAGGATCAGGAGTTTCACTGATGGGTGCTCGTAAGGTARCATCTCTCGTTGTTGCATTAACAAAGAACGGAAAACCGCCGATGCTCAGCCCACCATGGCCAATTTCGTAGTCCTGGCTTTCGAGGGTTGCGATGCCGTCTATCAATCCTTTGACCATTGTATTGCGCAAATAAGCCCATGCCCCCATAATCAGAACAAGTATCAGCAAACAAAAAATAACCAAGCGAGGCACAGTAACCAGCTTCCTTACTGTCGATTTAGCTTTCACCTTACTCATCAGATGTTTTCAGCTTCTGTCTAATAGGACGTTTTCCGGGTTCACGGGCATAGCTGACTAATAACTTCCCATACTCACGTAATAAAAGCCTAGTCTTATCCCAACCTCCCCACCAAGGCATATCGTCAGAATGCTCTATCGCAACCGGATATGCGACGATCTCTATACCGTTCATAGCAGAGGCAATTTCCATCTTGGCACGGGGCATATGATATGCGGATGTAACCAACAATATTTTTTCAAAGCCCAGAGCCTTGGCCCAATTGGCCGTTTCCTGTGCGTTATCATAAGTGTTTTCAGCCTCATAATCCAAATCGACGCAGCAGATAAATTGTTCTAATTCTAGCTTTAGCAAAGCTTGTATTTGCACCGGTTTGATTGTGGGGTTAACCCCGGATATTAACAGACGCTCTCCGTGGCCATTTTGCAAAAGATTTGCGCCAACCAAAAGCCTCGTTCCGTCCGCACCAGTTAAAACAACAATACCGTCAACTTTTGGCAAAGACACGGGTGGTTTGGCCGTAGAGATATAGGTAACAAACAAGACGAAACCGCCAACCAACAATGTCGCTCCAAAGCCAAATAAGAATGTAAAAACTTTGAACAAGGCACTGCGTATAGGTCTTTTTCTGTCTAATGTTTTTAGAAATTTTAGAAATTTACTCATGGGTAAATCTCACCGTACAGAGTTTTTAACACAGTACGCCAACTTGTAATGGCTATGATCAATGCCAAAACGCTAGGCACGGCAATTACCAAATAAATATCTGTCAGAGACAGATGCAGCCCTGGTAAGAAATAGGAAAAACCGCCGGACGTAGAAAACAACATCCCAACCAATACCGAAACCAATAATGCAGTGAGGGCGCCAATAGCGCCTGCTTTAAACCCGGTTGTCGCAAAGCGCGTGCTCAACAAACGTGCCGTATAATCCGGCGGAGCGCCGACCTGATGTAATACGTCCATCAAGAGGCGCTGTGAAGTCAATCCTGCGCGGGTGGCAAAAATAGAGGCTGCTATGCCTGCAATAATAATTGTACCCAATACCAAATATGACAGTATCTTCGCAGCATCCGTGGTGCGCTTGATTTCTGCGTCCCACTGGCTGTGATCATCAATATCCACGCGGATACCAGCAGCTGATAGCAAGGCTGTCACCTGTTTAGTATCGAGTAACTGCCCGGAATTTAACTGCACATCCAGCAATATAGGCAGTGGTAAATCATCCGGCAGAGGCGCATTTCCGAGCCACGGCTGCAACAGTGCTTTAGACTGCTCTGGCGGCAAAATAGTGACCAGAGCCACAGGTTCAAGTTTCACCAATATAGCTTTGGCACGATCAGCTTCATTTAGATTTTTACTATCGATGATCTCTGCACTGGGCTTGATTTGCACAGTGAGTTTGCCCTGCAAACTATTGTGCCACCCGGCAGCAGCACGGTAACCAGACGCGGTTGCCAGTAAAGTCAATGTGGCGAGAAATGCTAAAATAACCAGCACCATAAACAAAGGCCGGTCGTCTTTTTTATTATAAGGCAAGATCGGTTGCGCCTTTGCAGTTAGATCTGCGTGTTKTTTACTCATATCAACCAATTTGCTCACCACTAATTTTACCCGTGACCTGCCCGTACTCTATTGACAGTATATTTGCATCTTCTGGAATGAGAGCCGTATTATGTGTGGCAATGATTGTGGTAGTGCCAAGCCTATTGAGCTCCGTAAACAAGCGTATTAACCTACGCCCCATATCGTCATCAACATTACCCGTTGGCTCATCTGCGATCAGGATATCAGGTTTGGTGATCACCGCACGAGCGATAGCGGCACGTTGCTTTTCGCCGCCGGATAGTGTTGGCGGAAGTGCATGAGCCCGGCTACCTAACCCAACCCATTTCAAAAGCCCCAATACATCATCCTTATATTCTGCTCGTTTTCGCCCCGCAACCCGTAGGGGCAAAGCCACATTTTCAAATACGTTCAAATGGTCGATAAGACGAAAATCCTGCAAAACAATACCCATGCGCCGCTTTAGTTCCGGAATAGCTTTGCGCTCTATTTGTGACGTATCGTGCCCGAATAAAGTGATGAGGCCGCGCGATGGCCGCATATGCAAATATATCAACTTAAGCAAAGTAGTTTTCCCAGCCCCTGACGGCCCAATTATAAATGTCATAGAACCGGGTGGTAATGAAAAAGTAACATCACTTAATATCTCACCCTCACGGCCATAGCGAAAGCCAACCCGCTCGAACTGAATGTTGGCATTCATTTCTGTATCGTAATTTTGTGGTAAATTATTAATGTATGGGCTCGCATTTTGACTGTTCATATTTACGCTTCACATTCACCCTAGACATTTTCACACTGCTTAGCCACATTCTTATCATAACTGATTCGGAAAATCGAATGATTCTTACGTGTCCAGAATGTACCATACGCTTTAAAATAGCTGACAATGCCATTGGGCCTAATGGTAGGACAGTTCGCTGCTCCCAATGTTCAGTTACTTGGTTTGTAGCGGCTGAACCAGATGCGCTCAGCTTGGATGAGGCTGAAAAAGCCACCGAAATGCGCGTAGAAATTATCAACGAACCAGTATCTGATATAGATCTTAAAAACCATTCCCCAGAAGGTCAAAACAGTGTTTTTGGCAATTTGGACAATGGCAATGATGCCGTTATGGCAAATGTTGGCGCACATGCTGCTATCCGCGAAACTGCCGACCGCAAGAAAGCCCGCAGACGTTTGCTCGGTGTGAGTATGATCTGGGTCGTAACCCTCGCAATATTGGCCCTATTTGCCTTGGCTGCATTTTTATTTCGCGCTAAAATCGTCGAAAAATTCCCTGGCACGGCTCCAGTTTATAAGGCTATTGGCCTTGAGGCCAATGTATCRGGGCTGGAAATTTCCTTCACTGATACRAAATTCGGCAATAATGAGGGTGTGCAAGTTTTATTCATCAGTGGCCGGATAAAAAATTTCGACATAAAAACCAGAGACGTCGAATTGATCCAGCTCAGTTTCATAAATGATAGCGGTGAAATATTGACCTCTTGGGTGGTTGAGCCAACTCAAACAGAACTTAAATCAGGCCAAGTCATTAAATTCACCGCCCAATACCCCAACCCGCCAGTAGATGCCGTTACGCTTGTTTCCAGTTTCGTCAGTGAAACAGATATGTCAGATACAATTCCAGTGGCTTCAAAATAGAGTAATTTTAGACATCCACCACTACATTGCCGTCCACATCAATCCAAGCACGGCGCATACCTTGTGATGTAAAGGGCATTGTTGGCTGTCCCCTATGTCCTAAAGCAATAACACCGCCGTAACCGCCCTGCTTTTTCATATCTGCAAGCGCACTTTTTGCAGCATCGGCTAGAGGCGTTCCTGCATAGGCCATGCGGGCTGAAATATCAGCGGCTGTGGCAGCTTTGATAAAATACTCACCTTGCCCCGTACAGGATACGGCAACCCGCGCGTCAGCCCAACAGCCCGCACCTGGTAGCGGACTATCCCCGACCCGGCCTGCCATCTTGCCCAATAATCCTCCCGTAGATGTGGCGGCAGCGAGGCGGCCTTTATTATCCCGTGCCACCACACCGATTGTGCCTGTGTCCAATTCGTGCGGCAAACGGGTAACACCACGAATAATGTAATACTCCAACGGCTTCTCGACAGGTTCACAGTTTTGTAATGCAGCAAAGGTTTCAGCACCGCGCCCAACCAGCATAACATGGGGCGTATGGTCCATAACGGCGCGGGCAACCCGCACGGGGTTTTTAAACCCCTTAAGCGCAGCGACTGCACCAATATTACGGTTGTCCCCGTCCATAATACAGGCGTCCAGTTCGTATTCCCCAGCAGAGTTTGGCCCTGTACCCTTGCCTGCTACGTATAACCCCGCATCTTCTAAAAGTACTGCCAATGCCTCGGCCACATCCAGAGCGCGGGCCCCGTCCAACAACATGGTGCGACCTTGTTCCGCTACGCCGCGCAAATGTCGGATTTGAACGTCTTGTTCCGATTTAACATAATTTCCAGCACCGCCGTGCAGCGCGAGGGCAATATTTGATGTGTTTGTCATGTTTGATGTGTTTGTCATGTTTGATGTATTTGTCATGGGCAAAATTTAACGCGTCACCCTCAATTTAGCTATGGAAAACTCATGTTTATTTTATGTTATATTATACTATTGCAAAGTTCGGTTCAACGTAACGGCTCAAGGCCAGCCCTATGCAGTAATGGCTACTTATTGCACACAATCCGTTTTCAAGCACCCAACCATTAAAGCCGTACAAAAATGGACGTACAAACCGAAAATCCAAAGCGGCTTAACCGTTGCCAGACAAGGCGTAGAAACACGGATCACTTTCAACCTAACCGATGAACATGGTCGTTTGATACCGGAGTAAACGTAAGGATAACCGTATCTATAAACTCAATCCTGCACTTAAGCGTAAGGATTTGCACCTGAACGTAGGTGGATGCGGATGGGGACGCCGGGTAGGTCGAAGTCTTCGCGCAATGTATTGACCAAATAGCGTTTATAGCTCTCTGGCACACTATCGGCGCGTGAAGATTTGATCACAAATGTTGGTGGTCGCGTCTTGGTCTGGGTGATATATTTAAGCTTGACCGGTCGACCTTTGTCAGCGGGCGGCGGATGGCGGGCTACGGTTTGGCGGATCCATTCGTTGAGGTCCGGCGTCTTGATGCGCGCCGACCAATCGATTTGAATACGTTCAATGGCCGGAAACAAGCGGTCCAGACCTTTGCCCGTCAGACCGGATAAAAACACCAATGGTACGCCGCGGATTTGCGGCAGCAAACGTGTCACTTTTTCGCGCAAATARGTCAGCATTTCTGATCTGTTATCAATCACATCCCAGAAGGTTATCGCAATCACCAAGGCCCGACCTTCACGGACACARAGGTCAGCRATTTGCATGTCYTGCTTRTCAAATGCACATCTTGCATCCATCAACAGGACGACAACYTGWGCGTATTTAATAGCGCGAATRGTATCTGCCGTTGACATTTTCTCGAGCTTATCCTGAACCTTGGCACGTTTGCGCAAGCCTGCCGTATCGTGAAATTGTACRCGCCGCCCTTGCCAGTCCCATTCRATCGTRATGCTGTCGCGGGTCACGCCTGCTTCGGGSCCWGTRAGYAATCTRTCCGTACCRATCAATTTGTTAATCAAGGTAGACTTGCCYGCATTGGGACGCCCGACAATAGCAATCCGCACAGGCGCTTCGGACGTATCAATAGCTTGGTCAGCTTCGGGCGTGACACCTTGCAGCGCTTCGGCGACGGCTTCGTTTAACTCAATCATGCCGACATTATGTTCAGCAGCGACCTCTATGGGTTCGCCCATACCGAGCCCATAACCTTCACCAACGCCAGGAACAGAGGCCCGGCTTTCACATTTATTAGCAACAAGCACGGTTGGTTTTCCGGTTTTACGGATAAATTCTGCAAAAATCTCGTCGAGCCCCGTCACACCTGCGCGCGCATCATAAACAAACAAAACCACATCGGAAGTTTTAACCGCTTCTTCGGTCTGGCCGCGCATACGGGCTTCGAGGCGCTCTCCAACCGCGTCTTCAAATCCGGCCGTATCGATAACGGTAACGGCCTGATAACCAAGCACAGCACTGGCTTCGCGGCGATCTCTGGTAACACCAGGCGTATCGTCAACAATGGCCAATTTCTTGCCTGCGATGCGGTTGAACAAAGTGGACTTGCCAACATTAGGGCGTCCAACCACCGCAATACGCGGGGTAAAGGTTATTTCCTGTTCGTTTTCAAACTCCGGAAAGTCGACATCATATTCAGGGTCATCATTGTTTTCAGGCGGGTACATAATGCTACTTTATCTTGGTACTGTTACTGAGCTCAATTTATTTGAGCGCAACGAGTTTGGCGTTATCGGTGATGTAATACACCGTATCATTTGCCACAATAGGGGCTACATAAATATCGCCAGCAACTTTGAACGAACGGATAATTTCACCCGTATACGGACTAACCTCAACGGCTTCACCGCGCGAACTCATCATCAACAAGCGTTCACCAACCATAATAGGTCCAGCCCAAGAAATCCGTTTTTTGCGTTTTTTCTGTTTCTTGAACGCGCGAAGCTGGGTCAGCCAAATCACAGTACCATCTGCTTTAGACATACAGACAACCTGNCCCTTCAGTAGTAACAGTATAAATAAAATCACCAACGACCATTGGGAAACCAAGCGAGCCAGCGGGTTGAGACCAGACTTGTTGGCCCGTCCGCAAATCAAAGGCGCTGAATGTTCCGCTTTGGGTAGTGGCAAAAACATAACCGTCTGCAATGACCGGGCCGGCTGCAATATCATTAAGCGTGGCCAAAGGCGTYAAATTGCCAGAGGCGTTCAAAGCTTCTTGCCAAAGTACGCCGCCGTTTTGTGCTTTAAGCGCCACAATTTCACCTGAYGAAAACGGCGCAATAACAACATCGTCAATCACGGCCGGRCTAGGYGAAGTKAGCATACGAGCCGTTTCGATAATGGCTTGATATGTCCACAATACATCACCGGTTTCGGTGTCGAGAGCAAACAATTCATTATCATCAGAGACTGCAAACAGGCGGCCACCGGCTACCGTTGGTGCAGAGTGTATCGGAGTACGGGTACGGGTAACCCATATTTCACTACCACTTTGTGCATCAAGAGAAACAATAACGCCAAAACCAGATGTGACATAGACACGTCCATTAGCGACTGCTACGCCGCCGCCGACCGCTTCTTTATCTTTGCCGCCTTTTTCGCCTAATGTCAGAGGATCTTTGAACCGATCAATCAAGCTTGTACCACCGCGTCTGGTTTTGCCCTTGCTGGTCACAGAAATCTTATAGTTCCAAAGCTTACTGCCGGTTTGTGCATCCATAGCAGTAACTCGGTTAGCGGCATCCATGGCATAGATCCTCCCACCTGCAACAATCGGAGAAGCAACAACCCTTCCCTTGCGGTATGAACCTTTGCCGACCCCAGTTTGCCATAAGCGCGATAGATCGCCCGGCGCATCAGTRTGCTGCATTGAATGGYTGGCATAACCACCTGTYTGYGGCCAATCCTGATTAGTGTAGACGGGYGGCAAGACGATTTCGGAAGARAGGATTGTTCCGCTAACTTCCAGCTTATCATCCAAAGACAARATTGAAATACGTTCTGGATCTGTAGGRATATCKCCTTGRTCARCTYCTTTAGAGTTGTTAAAGGGATTTACGGCATCTGTTACTCTTGAAACCGTTGAACAAGCAGACAGTAAARCCGAACCTGCAAAAAGGATYGTCAATACCCGCATATTTTTCATCAAAAYATTCATCATTATTCCTGTTCRTCTTTAATTTCTGYACCGTCTTGTGGTRTTTCCATTTCCGGAGTGGAAATCTCRCCTTCAACGCTTTTGCTATCCAGTTTRAYCACTGGRCGGTTMGCATTRATTAATGCTAACGCGGCYCCTGAGCGAGCTTTAACACCGCTCAAAACACCGGGAGCATTGGATAAATAAGAAAATTGTGATCGAGCAGAATCTATATCTTCAGARTTAAAGGCAGCGTGGGCTAGAACTTCTTTTGCCARATCCGCGTAAGGTGCRCCGTCYACCGCCAATGCACTGGCRCGCACTTGCACYTCATCATAAAGACCTTGATCCAATAARATGTAARCGGCCTTYAATCCWGCCAAATCTTTATGGACGGGTTTRYCAAATTTCTCAGYGGCTTKATCAAACAGGCTGACCGCACCCTCTAAATCACCAAGCTGAACCTTCATGCCAGCAGCACGGGTCAAAGATAACCCAGCGTAACCATCTGGCGCCACTTCAGCAAGTGCAACAAACTTAGCAATAGCAGCTTGTAAATCTCCACTGGCCTCAATTTTACCGGCACTCATATAGGCGGCAGAAGCTGACTTTGCTGTATTAGAAACTTTGCTTTTACTGTATTCACTATAACCGGTTACAGCCACAATCACAAAAATCACAGCAACAATATACGGCCCGAACTTGCGCAGCAATTGGTTGTATTTGTCCTTGCGGAGCTCTTCTTCAACTTCGTTAATAAAATCGACCAATTTTGGCCCCTATTCTAATACATTGGTTTTTAATTTAAAATTTGCGCCAACCTATAGGCAAGCGCGAATGTGTGCAATACATCAGCACATGAAGTCTTGTCCATATTTTACTTGAATATATAGGTATATTCTTTGGACGGAAAATCACGGCTTTTCACCTGTTCTGCATAGGTTTTCACAGCATTTTCGGCTTCCCCTTTTAAATCCGCGAATTTTTTAACAAACTTTGGCGTCCATTCAAACATGCCGAGCATGTCCGGCGTCACCAAAATCTGCCCATCACAATTCTTTGATGCGCCAATTCCGATGGTGGGTACATGCACGGCTTTTGTCACCTCATCTGCTAGTTTGGTATTCACACCTTCGACAACAATTGCAAACGATCCTGCTTCGGCGGCGGCTTTAGCATTGTTGAGTATTTCGCTTGCAACTTTTTGGTTTCGACCTCTAGCGCGGTAACCACCTAGAACATTGACGGATTGTGGCCTTAGCCCAACATGTGCCATAACCGGAATACCGCGTTCGGTCAGATAACTGATGGTTTGGGGGGCATAGGAGCCGCTCTCGATTTTTATTGCCTGACACCCTGTTTCCATAAGCACACGTGACGCACTTTTAAACGCGCTCTCAACACTGTCCTCATAGGAACCGAAAGGTAAATCCACGACGACCAAGGCTTTTTTGGATGTTCGCATCACGGCTTGACCATGTAAGATCATCATGTCCAATGTCACGCCAACTGTTGACGACAGACCGTGCACAACCATGCCAACACTGTCTCCAACTAATATCAAATCGCAATACTCATCAACAATTGCTGCCATAGGTGCATCGTAGGCCGTTAAACATACAATAGGTTCGCCGCCCTTACGTGCCATTATTTCAGGCGCTGTAATGCGGTTTATTAAAGACTGTGTAGACATAAAAACTCCAAAAAATTACCTCGGCAATATCGGGCCAATATAGGTGCTAACAATGTTATTTCGAGATATTATATGCTTTATAGCATGCTATAAATCCGCTAGTCTATCCTCCGGATAAGCGAACACAGGCGCACTTGCATATTTAATTTGTTCCAAATGCGAAGGGGCTTTGGATAGATATTTTAGACTATGATGCCAGACTAGCTTTTGCATAGCTTCTGCTTGTGGATCACCTGCTTTCAGTCCGGACAGTACGCTTTTGATCAAGAATGCGCCAGAAATAACATCACCGCATAATTCGAGATACGGCACGGCAACAGCACCACTGTCTAGATCGCTCATAGCTAAAATCATGTCTGTGGCAGATTTCACAGCGGCAATACCAGCCGTTAAATGCCGTTGATTACAGCCTAAATCAAGCCCGTCATTTYCGTGCATAGCGTTCACATTCACTAGAATRTCGTCTAGGTCTGCTATYAACAAACCCATAGCWWCACCGCCGTCGCGCCGGACTTTNNCGCCCNACTAAATCCARTGCCTGAATGCCGTTCGTCCCCTCATAAATAGGAGCAATGCGCGCATCACGGTAATGTTGTGCGGCGCCAGTTTCTTCGATGAAACCCATACCGCCGTGAATTTGTATGCCAGTACTTGCCACGGATACACCCATATCAGAGCCGTAAGCTTTGGTGATGGGTGTTAGCAATGCCTGGCGAATATGGGCAGCTTTGCTGATATCCGCATCGTCTGAGCTTTCCGCAATATCGCTGGCAAATGCAGTGGCTAGATTGATGGCACGCGCGCCCATAATGCCTGATTTCATATCCATGAGCATGCGGCGCACATCTGCGTGGCCAATGATAGGCGTACCCGCTGGTGCATCTGCAACCCGTCCCTGAACACGTTCATTGGCATAATCCAGAGCCGTTTGATAAGCRCGTTCYCCAATWCCAACACCTTGTACGCCGACAAACAATCTGGCTTCGTTCATCATGGTGAACATACAAGCCAAACCTCTATTCTCGGGCCCAACGAGCCAAGCTGTGGCCTTGTCAAATTCCATTACACAAGTGGGACTGGCGTGTATGCCCAGCTTGTGTTCAAGTCCAATGGCAGTGATGCCGTTGCGCTCGCCCGGGTTACCGTCCGCGGCTACAAGAAATTTAGGGGCGATAAATAGCGATATACCGCGTGAACCTGCAGGTGCGTCCGGCAGGCGGGCCAATACAAGATGAATAATATTGTCGGTGCAATCATGGTCGCCCCATGTGATAAATATTTTCTGTCCCGAAAGTGCGTAACTACCGTCGCCGTTAGGCACGGCTTTGGTGCGCAGCGCCCCCAAATCAGATCCGGCCTGCGGTTCGGTTAAATTCATGCCGCCCGTCCACTCTCCGGTCACCATTTTAGGCAAGTAAGTTTGCTTTATCTCGTCAGAAGCATGGGCTATAATGGCATTCATCGAACTGCCCGTTAGCATTGGGCACAGGCCAAAAGACATGTTGGCGGCATAGAGCATTTCGTTGACGGCTACACTAACGGTTTGCGGCAACCCCATTCCGCCTATAGCTTCTGGCGCAGACAATCCCTGCCATCCAGCTTCAGTATAAGCTTTATAGGCCTCTTTAAACCCAGGTGCAGTGGTTACTTTTCCGTCTTTAAGCACGGCGCCGTTCTCATCACCCGTTCTGTTAATAGGTGCCAAGACATCGGAGGCAAATGCACTCGCCCCGCCAAGAATATCCGATACCAAATCTTGGCTTAATTCTGAATGAACGGAGCAATTACCCAGAGCTTCAAAATCAATTGAGTGGCGCAACAAATAGCCAATGGCGTTTATTGGTGGGGAAAAAGTCATAAATAATCTCACACGTTTTTTGTCTTATGCAACAGATGCTTCACGCGAGCAACGGCAGAACGGGCTATATATTCATGTTTATGGCGAAATACCTTTCTTTACAAAATGCCACACCAATTTTACTTGGCGGGAACAATGTTTCCGTGCATAAAGCCCACAATTAATGCTCAACAACAACGAAACAGCTTTTATAATGGAGAAAGACATGCCTAAATCCACCCATATTGCTTTGATGGCCAGCCTCTTAATTGGTACTGCCGCAATTTCAGCCTGTTCAAAGGAAGCTCCCGCGCCCGTATCCGAAACTGTGGAGACTGTAAAAACTGTAGAAACAGTTGAGAAGCCTGTCGTTACAACGACGGGGAAAATTGAAGTAAAAGTCGAGATGCCCGCGGTCGTAGCAGAAGTCACGCCTGAAATGGCTGGTAAGAAAGTGTACACGCGTTGCAAAGCTTGCCACACTATTGACGAGGGTGGCAAACACCGTGTCGGGCCTAATCTATACGGTGTATTTGGCCGTAAATCCGGTGCTGCCGAAGGGTTCGCTTACTCCAAAGCTATGGTTGCAGCAGATATCACATGGACGGACGAAACTATGTCTGMRTATTTAGCCAARCCMAAARCTTATATYCCCAAAAAYAAAATGTCGTTTATYGGTTTAAAGAAAGAGGCYGACCGCGATAATTTAATTGYTTATTTGAGAGCGAATACAGGCGGTTAAAYAATCAACANTTTAAGATAAAACGGGGTTATGCCCCGGTTTTTTTGTTSCCNAATAATATTTGAGYAGATCATCTATACAACTGTATGATGTAATCATTTACAAAGCRTCATTCTAGGTTAATAAGCTTCTATTATAGCGYAMGAAAATGCGGYTYAACTGAAAGAGAATGCGATGAAAAAACCTAGAAGTGATATTAAATCCAACACCGCGCTGTACGAAACAAGGGCACTGATAAAACCAACCGGGTTTCGKGAGTATGATGCGCGTTGGTGGTTYGGTCATCCTGAAAGCAATAAACCGTCCGAGATCAATCTCTACGGCATTCAAACATTGGGTGCGGCGCTGGGGACACTCATCCACGAGCTTGGTGTTGAGCCTAAAATAGTCGTCGGACATGATTACCGCTCTTACTCTCTTTCTATCAAACAAGCACTCATTGTTGGCTTAATGAGCGCGGGCATAGAAGTCTTGGATATCGGCCTAGCTTTATCACCAACGGCATATTTTGCACAATTTGCRCTGGACGYACCGTGTGTAGCTATGGTCACGGCAAGYCACAATAYCAATGGTTGGACAGGYGTGAAAATGGGGGTTGARCGCCCGCTAACATTTGGCCCCAAAGAAATGARCCGTCTYAAAGAAATCGCACTGTCCGGCAAGGCCAYTAACCGCAGCGGYGGYRGRTATAAATTTATTGATGATGTGGCWKCYCTKTATATGCGCGACCTAGCCGAAGGYATAGAAATCAAGCGTAAACTCCGCGTTGTTGCAGCCTGCGGTAACGGCACAGCRGGTTATTTTGCGCCGCACGTTTTAGATAAAATCGGCGTTGAGGTTATTCCGGTGCAGTGYRATCTCGATCATAGCTTCCCAAACTATAACCCAAACCCAGAAGACATGAAAATGYTACACGCTATGAAGGATGCGGTTGAACAATACGGCGCAGATTTGGCCGTWGGYTTTGACGGMGACGGCGACMGSTGCGGYGTTGTKGATAATGAAGGCGAAGAAATWTTTGCTGATAAAGTTGGTGTTATGCTTGCGCGTGATCTCTCGGCTGAGTTTGAAAATGCACAATTTGTTGCGGATGTAAAATCTACCGGATTATATGCCACCGACCCCGTTCTTATCGCCAACGGCGCCAAGACTGATTACTGGAAAACTGGGCATAGCTATATTAAACGCCGCTCCAAAGAAATTGGCGCGTTAGTCGGGTTTGAAAAATCAGGGCATTATTTCTTTAACGAGCCTATTGGTCGTGGTTATGACGACGGCATTCTCTCGGCCATAGCAATCCTGCAAATGCTTGACCGTAACCCGGACAAATCCATGGCTGATTTGCGCCGCGACTTGCCCAAAACATGGGGCAGTCCAACCATGAGCCCTTATTGCGACGACGAGACAAAGTACGGTGTGGTTGATCAGGTCATAGCAGAATACCAGCTAGCCTTCAAAAACGGCGACAAATTGCTCGGCCAATCCATCCGCGATATTAATACCGTCAATGGTGTGCGCGTCACACTAGAAGACGGCACATGGGGCTTGGTACGCGCTTCTTCAAACACACCCAACCTAGTTGTCGTCGTAGAAAGCCCAACCAGTGAGGCCAATAAAACGGACATGTTCCGCGAAATAGAAGCAAGACTAGCCAAATACCCAGAAATCGGCGAATACGATCAGAAGATTTAAAGTTGGTTTTACCCCGGCGTCTCTATCCGGCTCACATCTGAGTGTTTTAACAAACTATCGAAATAAGAAATCGTGTGCACCAAACCTTCGCCCAGTTGGGTTTTGGGTTCCCAATTTAAATACTTCCTTGCCAGACTGATATCTGGTTGTCTTTGTTTGGGATCGTCTGCGGGTAGATCTTTGAAGATCAGTTTAGATTTTGTGCCTGTCAACTCGATCACGGCTTCGGCCAATTCTTTGATGGTGAATTCGTTCGGATTACCTATATTCATCGGGCCGATGCATGCGTCTTGTTCCATGAATGTAAGGAGTGCAGTGGTCAAATCGTCCACATAACAAAACGAACGGGTCTGGCTGCCATCGCCGAAAATTGTAATGTCCTCACCTTTTAGCGCCTGCACAATAAAGTTGGAGACAACACGTCCATCATTGGGATGCATATTGGGACCGTAAGTGTTGAACAAACGTGCCACACGAATATCCAGCCCGTGTTGGCGGTGGTAATCAAAGAACAAGGTTTCCGCTGCCCGCTTACCCTCGTCGTAACAAGCGCGTGGCCCGATAGGATTTACGTTACCGTTATAATCCTCGGTTTGTGGATGCACAGACGGATCACCGTAAACTTCGCTAGTTGAAGTCTGTAAAATTTTCGCCCCGAGCCGTTTGGCCAGTCCCAACATATTAATAGCGCCGTGAACACTGGTTTTCAAAGTTTGCACTGGATCGTGCTGGTAATGAAACGGGCTGGCCGGACAAGCCAGATTATAAATTTCATCAACCTCCAAATAAATCGGAAAGGTCACATCATGACGGATGAATTCAAAATGCGGATTATCCAAGAGCGGAACAATATTATCCTTTTGTCCGCAAAATAAATTATCCAGACAGATTACATCAGCACCCTCGGCCAATAAGGCCTTACAGAGATGCGAGCCTAAAAACCCTGCACCGCCCGTCACCAATATTCGTTTTCGTAAATGTTGCATGGCCGCTTCATAACGCCAAATTAACTGCACGTCATGTGATTTCCGCCTTTAAAACGTGTGCAACAGGTGTTATCTGAASMWTAGAGTATGCAAAGGGAAAGTTATGCGCGTTACTATGATAGGAACAGGCTATGTTGGTTTGGTCTCKGGKGTCTGTTTTGCAGATTTTGGTCAYGAYGTTRTTTGCGTTGATAAAGACCCTGCAAAAATTGATRTGCTGAACAATGGTGGCATTCCGATTTAYGAACCAGGCCTTGCTGAATTAGCCACTAAAAACGTTAAAGCCAAACATCTTACTTTCACAACCAARACCGAKARYGCGGTTAAGAAYGCTGACGCAGTTTTYATAGCGGTCGGYACGCCGTCCAGGCGCGGTGATGGYCATGCRGATTTATCCTATGTCTATGCGGCAGCAGAAGAAATYGCTGGYTTTATGGACGGCTATACTGTTATTGTCACCAAATCTACGGTGCCTGTTGGCACTGGCGACGAAGTCGAGGCTATTATCTGTAAAACGCGTCCAGATTTGAAACCTGGCAAAGATTTTGATGTAGTTTCCAATCCAGAATTTTTGCGCGAAGGCGCAGCCATATCCGATTTCAAAAGGCCTGACCGCGTTATTGTCGGTACGGATAGTGAGGCCGCCCGCACCGTTATGCGTAGCTTGTACCGACCTTTGTTTATTAACGAAACGCCTATAGTCTTCACCGACCGCCGCACATCAGAGCTTATCAAATATGCGGGCAATGCGTTTCTCGCCACTAAAATTACCTTTATCAATGAAATGGCTGATCTATGCGAGAAGCTTGGGGCTAATGTACAAGAAGTGTCACGCGGTATAGGGCTTGATGGCCGCATTGGTAAAAAATTCTTGCATGCAGGTCCAGGTTATGGCGGCTCGTGTTTCCCCAAGGATACATTGGCAGTTGTGCGCACGGCGCAAGAAGCAGGCACACCGCTCAAAATTATCGAGGCTGTGGTCGCAATTAACGATGCCCGTAAAGAAAAAATGGCGGATAAGGTTATCGAAGGCGTTGGCGGTGATGTAAAAGACAAAACAATCGCCGTGCTCGGTTTGGCGTTCAAACCTAACACCGACGACATGCGCGAAAGCCCTGCGATTGCCATCATCAATAAACTTGTTGCCAAGGGCGCAAATATTCGAGCCTATGACCCAGAAGCTATGGACGAGGCTAAAAACCAATTGCCCGATATCACCTATTGTTCGAATTCATATGATTGTATTGACGGTGCAGATGCATTGGTCATTATCACTGAATGGGATCAATTTCGGGCTCTGGATTTCGACCGTGTAAAATCCTTAATGGTTAATCCAGTACTTGTTGATTTGCGCAATATCTACAATCCTGTACGTATGGCCGAACAAGGCTTTACCTATATCAGCGTTGGCAGACCACAATAATGACCACGATGAGTACTGTTTTATTCGTCTACGGGACACTAGCGCCCGGAGAGGAAAATGCCCACATCATGGACGGCATGGACGGGGATTGGTGCAAAGCATCTGTGCACGGTACCCGCAATAGCAAAGGTTGGGGCGTGAATAAAGGCCACCCGGGGTTTATTCCAGACGCAGACGGCGGTATCGTTAATGGTCTGGTTTTTGCCTCAAATGACTTGCCTGCGAACTGGGCAAGGCTAGATGAATTCGAAGGCGTGGATTATAAGCGCGTATCCATCAAAGCTACATTGGAGAATGGGGATGCCATCAAAGCGCAAATATATAGCGCAGTTTAAATACTGCCATTTCAATAGAAACATTTTTCTGATAGGTGCGAATTTGATTTAATTTTTGCATGCAAAAAAACATAGGCCATTAAACTTAGTGACTAATAAAACACAGTAAAGTGTGAACCATTACCGCTAATTGTATTTGTCTTAATGCTAATATTAACGTAGTATCGTTAGAGATTTTAGGGCAATTGGATTTATTAAAAGGAGGTGGGTATGGGTTATTTTTCAAATAGGAATGTTTTCAGCAGTTTTGATGTGGAGACATTGAATGGGGATAGCGCTTTTTTTGACGCTGGTAGGTTGGAGATATTTAAAAGCTTGGCGTTTGATGCTATGAAGTCATTTAAACAAAACAATGAATATCCAAACGACTTCTTTAGCTCCATAGATATTAATCTTGAAGGTAATTCACAATTTGTTGATGGGTTTGTAATAGAGGCTCCAGTCGCAGGCGTGTTTGCTGAAGACCCTCTTTCCAATACTATTCCTGGAGATACATCAACAACCGAAACTTTGGCAGTTGGTGCGCAAGTGGTTAGCACTATTGATTTTGCAGGAGATACCGACTGGTTCGAAGTCACATTGGTAGCAGGCACGACTTATGACATCTCCATGCTTGGCAATGGAGGTGGGCTGATTGACCCCCTTGTTCGCATCATGAGCGCSGCCGGARCAGAACTRGCAAATAATGACGATATTATTTTYGGMGATTTTCGGGATTCTCTTCTCACCTTTACAGCGACCACCAGTGGTACTTTTTATATCTCAGCCGAAGCTTGGTCTGACAACACAGGCAGTTATACACTGTCACTAAGCGAAGCAAATACAGGAGATGTGGCTGCATCGACGGCTACAACCGCTTCTATCTTTTTGAACAGCTCTCTATCGGGCACAATTGAAACGGCTGGTGACGCAGATTGGTACGCCATCACTTTGACMGCWGGCAGYAGATACATCATTTCCAACACTGGGTTTGGCGACACTGTCTTATCGGATGCTTWCYTAGAGCTACGCGATTCAACGGGAGCTRTTGTYWCGTTWGATGATGATAGTGGCMCRGATWKYAAYGCYCGCCTWGCYTATGTRATTGAGACRACCGGCACTTAYTAYATTGCSGCTTCGGCAGTTGGAGCCATAACAGGTGATTATGCCATTACTGTTGAAGAAGTTCCAAATTTGGAGACGCGTGATCTTGACGGYATCGCTAACTTTTTAACMGATGAATTTAGTRCRCGMCAATCYTAYAATTCAGGTGGTRCTGGCYCCACTGTCATTAATTTTAGCTTTGCAAGTGGTGCAAATTCATTAAGCGCAGGCGCAGAAGCTTTGGCGCGYCGYGCRCTGGACGCATGGGCYAGTGTTGCTAACATAACGTTTGTCGAAGGCYCTGGCGATATCGTGTTTCGCAATGACGGCGACGGTGCTTCTAATKCWAACACCAGGTCGGGAAGCCTYGTCACGTCTTCGGATTTAAATGTATCAGCCACATGGAACGGCGGYAACGTCAACCTTGACAGTTATACCTAYCAAACCTTYTTACAYGAAATTGGTCATGCCCTGGGCCTTGGCCACGCGGGCCCCTATAACGGCAACGCCACATATAATCTCGATAATGCTTATCTGAATGATAGTTGGGCATATTCAGTCATGTCGTATTTTGATCAAAACGAAAGTGGTTATTTTGGCGATCTACGTTTTGTGCTTGGCCCGCAAATTGCAGATATTATTGCTATTCAAGATTTGTATGGTGCCAACACCTCTACGCGAGGCGGCAATACAGTTTACGGGTTTAATTCAACGGAAACCGATGTGCATGATTTCAGTCAGTTTAACAGAACGCCAAGTCTTAGTATTTACGACACAGACGGCAATGATACACTGGATTTCTCAGGCTACTCCGTTACCCAGCGTATTGATCTTCGGCAAGAGGCTTTCTCTGATATAGATGGCATCAGCGGGGCGATTACTATCGCCCGCGGCTCGATTATCGAAAATGCCATAGGTGGTTCCGGCGTAGACACAATTATCGGTAATGATGCAGATAATGTATTAACCGGTAATGGCGGAAATGACATTTTGGACGGCGGATCTGGTACAGACTACGCCGTATTCAGTGGCGCTGCGGCCAGCTATACCATTACCTTTAATGCTAATGGTACAGTCACTATAACTCATAATAATGGCGGCGCGGACGGCACGGACACGCTCAGTAAGATCGAATTCGCCCGTTTTTCGGACGGTGATGTCGCGCTGAATGAGCAAGCAACAACATTAACAAATAATGATGACGTTTATACTGGTACGGCTGGTGCAGACTTCATCGACGGTCTTGACGGTGATGATGTTCTGAATGGTTTAGGCGGAGATGACCGTCTGTTTGGCGGCTCTGGCGATGACACACTCATTGGCGGCGCGGGCGCGGACATCCTTGATGGCGGCTTGGGTATTGATACTGCTGACTACACGGATTCTAATGCGGGCGTTCTCGTACGTCTGTGGAATGGAACTGGCGTTGGCGGTGATGCGGAAGGTGACATA
>NVRS01000022.1 GCA_002732685.1 Robiginitomaculum sp. | reverse complement strand
TGCGCGAATATACTTGACCATGAGAGCACCCCTTTTCTGAACGTAGTATTGCCGTAGCACAATTATTTGGCATTGTCTATTTGACCATATGACAGCCAAGCAATTATCCAATTGCGTTTATCTATTTTATTCAATAATTTAGATAATATCTGTTTCCCAAGTACGAACTATGGATTAGGTTTTCTTTTTTTCTAGGGTTGGGCTTAGGGTTGGGCCTGAGGTTGGACAAGAGTTGGACCTGGGGTTAGGCAAGGGTTGGGTATGGGCGCAGAGGCACTGAACAATATCAATTTAGACATGGGCGGACCTTGGGAAGCTGTGCTGGCTGTCATGTTAGCTTTGATGATGTTTGCAGTGGCACTTGGCTTAAAACCTGCGCAATTTTCGTTTTTCAAAACCGATCCCAAGCATTATTTAGCGGGTGTAGTTGCGCAAATTATTGGTCTACCCCTCCTTACACTCGGTTTGGTTTATTTGCTCAACCCCCTGCCTAGCCTTGCTCTTGGTATGATATTGGTTGCCTGTTGCCCWGGCGGRAATATTTCCAACATCATGTCTATGTTCGGGCGAGCTAATACGGCTCTGTCAGTATCAATGACGGCCACATCCAGCCTCGCGGCGGCTTTTATTACACCCGTGTCCATCTTGTTTTGGTTGTCCTTATATCCGCCGACCCGTGAACTCCTAACCGTCATAAATTTTGATGTTATAGCGTTTTTGCTCCAAACCCTTTTCATTTTAGCCCTACCAATTGTGCTCGGTATGATAGTCACACGCAAGGCACCCTTGCTCGCAGCAAAAATTAAAAAACCATTGGCTATCGGTGCTGTCGCTATGATGACGTTGATGGTCATTATCGGATTTTATAAATACCGCGAGCTCATCCCGCTCACCGCAACTTTGGTCATCCCATTGGTGGTCATACATAATGCCTGTGCCTTGGCACTTGGGTATTTAAGTGGTTTGTTGACACGTGCTGATGTGCCAACAAGGCGGGCACTGACCTTTGAGGTCGGCATCCAAAACTCGGCACTCGGTTTTGTAATTTTGGTGACACAACTGAACGGGCTCGGCGGCGCAGCCGTACTCGTTGGCATGTGGGGTTTGTGGCATCTGGTTGGCGGATGGACTATGGTAGGCGCATTTAGGTTTGCGGACAAAAAACAGGCTATTAAAAAGCGGAGAAGAATTGATGTTTGATATAAAAATTACGGGCGGGCTTATTTATGACGGCGACTGCGGTGAGGCTTATGCCGCTGACATTGGTATTACAGACGGCATAATCACGGGCATTGGTGAAAATCTAGATGCCGCCAACAAAACAATTGATGCCAAAGGTATGATTGTCACGCCCGGCTATATCGACCTGCACACGCATTACGACGGCCAAATTTCTTGGGACGAAGAAATGAAGCCGTCTGTTAATCACGGTGTCACCACTATTATTATGGGTAATTGCGGTGTGGGCTTTGCGCCTTGCCGCAAAGACGACCACGACAAACTAATCCGTTTGATGGAAGGTGTCGAAGACATTCCGGGCACAGCTTTGGCCGAAGGTTTGACATGGGACTGGGAAAGCTTTCCCGAATATATGGATGCGCTTGATGCTTTGCCCCATACCATAGATTTTTTGGCCATGATGCCCCACGATCCTTTGCGGGTTTTCGTTATGGGCGACCGCGCCGTATTTGACCAAAAAGCAACAGACGCAGATATTGCCAAGATGCGCAAACTGACCAGAGAAGCTCTGGAGGCTGGCGCCGTTGGGTTCTCTACCGGACGTTCGGATGCCCACCGCAGTTCCGACGGCGATTGGACACCAACCAGTGAAGCGCACCCCTCAGAGCTTGCCGGTATTGCCAGTGCCTTTAACGGACTTGATTACGGTGTCCTGCATGCGGTTAACGATTTTGACCAAGAACGTCCCGGAGATCAATTTGACCAAGAGTTCGACATTTTAGAAACCTATTTCCGCGCTGCACCCGGGCACAAAGCGAGCATGACATTGATGCAGCGCGACCTTGTGCCAGATCACTGGCGCAAAATTATAGCCCGCGCCGAAGATTTGCAAAAAGACGGGGTCGATTTRCGCCTTCAAGCTGCACCGCGCGGTATTGGCCTGTTCCTTGGCCTRCAATCCACCTTTCATCCTTTGATGGCATTTCCGAGCTATATCGAGATTGCAGATTTATCATTTGAAGACCGTGTGGCAAAACTGCGCGACCCAGCYCTAAARGAAAAAATGCTGGCYGAAACNSCSSKTAAANCTTGCAGGTAGCGGCACATCCGTACCGCCCATGACCGATATTATGATTGCCATGACCGAGCAAATTGCCGGRAAAATGTTYARGCTGTCTCCGAATGGTTCTGGTAAGGTGGATTACGAACAAGGYTACGAAAGTTCYGCCGCCGCYGAAGCGGGCCGTAARGGCGMAACCGTATGGTCYGTGCTTTACGATTGGATGCTTGAGCAAAACGGCAAGGCSCTSATTTACTTCCCAATCTACAATTACACMGACATGAATTAYGATGCGGTACATACKATGATGACCCATCCMCTMGCACTGCCGGGCCTTACAGACGGCGGTGCCCATGTGGGRTATATTTGYGATGCTAGCTTYCCRACTTATTTGCTGTCCTATTGGACAAGAGATCGCACCAGCAAAAAAATTAGCATTGCCCGYGCCGTACAAATGCTGAGCGCCGATGCGGCAGACTTCTTGGGTCTCAATGACAGAGGCCGGATCAAAGTCGGCCTGAAAGCAGATATCAATGTTATTGATTACGACCATTTAGATCTGAAAGTTCCGACTATGGTCAAAGACTTACCGGCAGGCGGCCAGCGCTTGTTACAGCCGGTAACTGGCTACAAAACGACTTTAGTTGCAGGGCAAGCCGTCATCAACAATAACGAAGTCACAGATGCAAGACCCGGACGACTGGTGCGAATGGGACAATAGCTATGTCTGGTTAGTTTGCTTAAATTATTGATCGCTCATGGGTATTGCCGCCGTATCATCTTACCAAGATTTCATGCTATTTACTGTTATGTTCAGGTGTGTCTCAAATTAATCTACATATAAGTGGACGGCGAAGGAGACCTAAATGAAACTGACAAAAACTAAAAACATACTGGCGAGTGCTGGCCTAATTTGCTTATCCCTGAGCATGCCTACTGTGTCTGCTGCCCAGCAAGGTGTAGCGCAAAATGAGACGCCTATTGAAACCGTTACAACTGACGCGACAACGGGCACGACAACGGGCACGACAACTATTACGGCTAAACTTAAGGGGTATGTATTTGGTCTGCGCGTTATAAAGATAAATGTTACAGGGTCTTTAACAGACGAAACATACGCAATTCGTGCCGATTTATACACATCCGGTGTTGGCGCAATTCTCAAGAAATTCCAAATTTGGGCAACCACGACTGGCCGCATCCAAGACGACCGTCTTCGCCCTACGCAACATATTCAGCAAAAYACCAATAAGAAAAACCGCCGGGTCRAGATGAACTACGGCGCMGACGCCGTCGACATTTCAATCGTGCCGCCGCTTGGGTCKCAAGGCAAACCGCCCGCGACCAAAAAACAAAGATTTGAAAGTGACGATACGCTTTCAGCCGTTTTGGACATGGCGATGCGCGGCTTCAAATTCACCGACGAGCCTTGCACTGGCACTATACCGGTGTTCGATTCCAAGCAGCATTATTTGCTGCGTATGGAACGTGCTGGCACCAGAAGGATCAAGCAAAAAGGTTACAAGGGCGACACGGTAAAATGTAAAATTTATTACGTGCCAGTGTCAGGATTTGATCCAGAAGACTTACCCAGTGAAGAAGAAGCCAGTACGCCGGTTATAGCCTATCTGGCAAAAACTGATGATGTTGGCCTGTATATCCCTGTGCGCATGACCTACAAAATTAGTTTCTTCAAAGTTGTGATTAAACTCAGAAAGCTAAATATCACGAAGGGCTGAGCTTTAAAGCAAGCGGTTATAACTGAGCTGCAAAACGTTCGAAAATATAAAAACTGTCCCTAGGGCCAGGGCTCGCTTCGGGGTGATGTTGCACAGAAAACACCGGGCGATCTTTGAGGCGCAAACCACAATTACTACCGTCAAACAAGGACTTATGGGTCTCGACCACGCCTGTGGGTAAACTATCTCCGTCGACGGCAAAGCCGTGGTTCATGGAAACGATTTCGACTTTCCCGGTCTCGAAATCCATAACCGGATGGTTAGCACCATGATGACCTTGCGGCATTTTTATGGTTTTTGCGCCGAGCGCCAACGCCATGATCTGGTGTCCCAGACAAATACCGAATATCGGCAGTTCGCTGTCAATTAATTCTTGAACGATTGGAATGGCATATTCACCTGTTGCCGCCGGATCGCCGGGGCCGTTAGAAAGAACTATACCGTCCGGCTGAAAGGCTAAAATATCTGCGGCGGACATATTGGCTGGTACCACGGTAGAGCGCATACCCGCATCGGCCAAACAGCGCAGAATATTGCGCTTGGCACCGTAATCTATAACAACCACATGCTTGGTGGTTTTATCCAGTTTTCCAAAACCATTTGACCATGTCCATCCGGTCTCGTCCCACTGGTAGTTTTCTTTGGTGGCAACATCTTTGGCCAGATCTGCATCTTCCAAACCGTTCCATCCGCGTACCTTAGCGGTTAGAGCCTCTATGTCAAATATGCCGTCCGGCGCATGGGCTATGACCCCGCTCGGCATGCCAGTTTCACGGATATACGATGTGAGCGCCCGCGTATCTATACCGCTTAGGCCGACAATGCCGCGTTCCACCAGCCAGTTATGTAAGGGTGCTTCTGCGCGGTAATTGGACGGCTTTGTAATGCTTTCTCGAAAGATCGCACCACGGGCAGCCGTTTGTGCAGCTTCGCAGGCGGCTTCCTCGTCCTCAGCATTAGTCCCTGTATTGCCAATGTGCGGGAAGGTGAACAGGATAATTTGTTGGGCATAAGACGGATCCGTTAGGATTTCCTGATAACCGGTCATGGCGGTGTTAAAACAAACCTCGCCGAGCGCATCACCTGTTGCCCCTGCGCCGTTGCCATAAAACACTTCGCCGCTAGCAAGCACCAAAACACCTGTAGGTTTTTTCATCATTGAAGCTTGATTTTTCGTTTGGTCGTCCATAGRTACCTGTTTCTTTTGGCCGAATACGAATCCGGTGCGACTGCTAGTTAATCAGGCAGACCAATCGGGTCAAGAAATTTTAGGTGCACAAATGAAAAATAGACGCTATAAGCCCCGCTTCAATCAGTAGAGCCCCGCTTCAATCAATAGAAAATGTATTGCGAACACGAATATGAGTTTAAGAACAGACATTACAGACGGCATAAAGATCGCCATGAAAGCCCAAGACAAATTGACATTGTCAACTTTACGGCTGGTCAATGCAGCGGTTAAAGACCGCGATATTGCAGCACGGGCCACTGACAATCCGGGCGGCATTAGTGACGCTGATATCATGTCGCTCCTAGCTAAAATGGTTAAACAGCGTACCGAAAGCGCCGGTATTTATGATGAAAATGGTCGTCCAGAACTGGCCGAGCGTGAACGCGGCGAAATTGAAGTCATCAAAAACTATATGCCAACGTCTCTAACCGATGAAGAGCTACAGCAGGCCGTCAAAAAAGCCGTCAACGACATAGATGCCACCTGTTTAAAAGATATGGGCAAAATCATGGGTAAACTAAAGTCCGAATACGCAGGCCGTATGGACATGGGCAAAGCCGGCGCAGCCGTTAAAGCACTGTTGATGGGCTAGGATAATGGGTAAGTGAGCGTAGCAGTTCTGCACAACCCCTACACTCCGCTCATACCGTCGTAGGACGGTATCCATTATCAGTCTTTGGCCCCCCGTTCTACAACGGGGTGAGCGAGTTTAGGATGTATGTCTCCGCCCTGTGTCTATACTACAAATCTAGCAACATTCTCTCTGGATCTTCTAGACATTCTTTTACGCGCACTAGGAATGTTACCGCGCCTTTGCCGTCTACGATGCGGTGATCATAGGACAGTGCCAAATACATCATCGGGCGGATGACAATTTCGTCGTTGATGACGACGGCGCGTTTTTCGATTTTATGCATGCCGAGAATACCGGATTGCGGTGGGTTTAGGATGGGTGAAGACATCAACGAGCCATAGACACCACCGTTGGACAGGGTGAAAGTTCCGCCGCTCATCTCGTCCATGGACAAATCGCCGTCGCGGGCTTTCTTGGCCAATGCACCCAAACCTTTTTCGATCCCCGCCATGGAAAGCAGATCGGCATCTCGAAGAACGGGAACCACAAGGCCTTTGTCAGTGCCAACGGCGACAGACATATCATAGAAATTTTTATAGATAATATCGGTACCGTCAATTTCGGCGTTAACGCTCGGCACATCTTTCAAGGCTGTGACACAGGCTTTGATAAAGAAGCTCATAAAACCTAATTTCACACCGTGTTTGTCAATAAACACCTGTTTGTATTTCTTGCGCATCTCCATGACCGCAGTCATGTCGACCTCGTTATAAGTGGTCAGCATGGCGGCAGTGTTCTGTGCTTCTTTCAAACGGCGTGCAATTGTTTGGCGCAGACGCGACATGCGCACCCGTTCTTCACGCGGACCAGTAGCGCGGGGAACGGACGGTGCAGGCGCAGACGGTACAGAAGCTGGCGCAGGTGCTGTTTTTGCTGGTTTCTCTGCTTTTAGGGCATCACCCTTGGTAATACGGCCGTCCTTACCCGTACCGGCAATAGAACCAGCATCCAGAGCCTTTTCTGCGATCACGCGTTTGGCGGACGGCATAGGCTCTTTGCTTGCGGCAGGTTTTACAATTTCGGGCTTTGCTTCGGGCGCGGCAACAGATTTCGCACTCGTCGCACCTTTACTCGTCGCACCTTTACTGGCCGCACCTTTACCGGCGGCAACTTTACCTGGCTTTAGGCGGGCAATGACCACACCAATTTCAGCGTTTTCGCCTTCGGGAACCAGTATTTCCGCCAACACTCCGTCTTCGGGTGCCACCAGTTCTTGAGCGGCTTTATCGGTCTCAAGCTCGACAATCGGTTCGTCTTTTTTGACAGTATCACCGGCCTGTTTCATCCATACCGCGATGGTCACTTCGGCAACACTTTCGCCAACATTTGGGACTTTAATATCAATCATAATCTTCTTACCTGTTTTTGGCTCTACTTACTTTTCTTTTGGTTAAAAGCTTCGTCCATTATGGCCTGAACTTCGGCCTTGTGTTTACTGGCAATACCGGTGGCGGTCGACGCGCTAGCTTTGCGGCCAATATAACGCAATAATTTAGTTTTGTTGTCTATTTTTTCGAATGTTTCTTCCAAGAAGCCGCGAATATAAGCCCACGCACCCATGTTTTGCGGCTCTTCTTGCACCCAAACGATTTCTGCATTTGGGAAACGGGACAGTTCTTTTTCCAGTCTATCGCCGGGATAAGGGAATAGTTGTTCAATACGCATGATGTAAATATCGTCCTGTTTCAAGCCCTCGCGGTGCTCGAACAAATCATAGTAGACCTTACCGGAACACAAAATAACCCGTTTGATTTTTTCGTCCGGCTGCAAATGCACTTCGCCTTCCAAAGGATTATAATCGGCATCATCCCACAACACACGGTGGAACCAAGACCCCTGCCCCATTTCTTCGAGGGTCGAGACACAACGCTTATGTCTAAGCAAAGATTTAGGCGTCATGATAATCAATGGTTTACGGAAAGACCTATGGACTTGACGGCGCAGGACATGAAAATAATTGGCTGGTGTGGTCAGGTTACAAACCTGCATATTATCCTCAGCACACTGTTGCAGATAACGTTCCAAGCGCGCCGAAGAATGTTCCGGCCCTTGGCCTTCATACCCATGTGGTAACAGCATAACCAGACCGGACATACGCAACCATTTTTGCTCGGCGCTAGAGATAAACTGGTCCACCATCACTTGGGCGCCATTGGCAAAATCGCCGAACTGGGCTTCCCAAAGAACCAGCGCTTTCGGTTCGGTCAGAGAGAACCCGTATTCAAACCCGAGCACCGCATTTTCTGAAAGCATGGAATCCAGAACCTGAAAATATTCCTGACCTTCGCGGATATTGTTCAAGGGCGTATAGCGCGCTTCAGTTTCTTGGTTGACAATATGGCTATGGCGCTGGGAAAACGTGCCGCGCCCGCAATCTTGCCCCGATAGTCGCACGGCATGGCCTTCAACCAACAAAGAGCCAAAAGACAAAGTTTCGGCCAATGCCCAATCAATATTTGTGCCGTCTTCTATTTTCTTACGCCTTGCATTGATCAGTTTTTTCAAAGTCCGGTGGGTGGTTTCCGGCTCCGGGATTTCTGTGATTTTCCTACCGATAATCTGCAATGTACGCACTGCAAACTGTTTATTGCCGCGCCTTTTAACATCACCGTCCGGCAAGTGAATGCCCGACCAAACCCCGTCTAGCCAATCGGGAGCTTTGGTGGTGTAGCCTTCGGCCGTATCAAATTCATTGCCGATAAAGTCTGCGAAATCGCTTTTCATGGTCGTGAATTCGTCGGCGGTTATCGTGCCGTTTGCGACCAAATGTTCACCGTAAACATCACGTGTGGATTTTTTACCCTTGATAGTTTTGTACATCAGAGGTTGGGTGAAGGACGGATCGTCCCCCTCATTATGACCGTAGCGACGATAGCAAATAAGATCTATGACCACGTCTTTACCGAACTTTTGTCTATATTCCGTAGCAATACGCGCAGCAAATACTACGGATTCGGGATCGTCCCCGTTAACGTGGAAAATCGGTGTTTCCACCATCATAGCCACATCGGTTGGATAAGGTGTCGAGCGCGAGAAATGCGGCGCGGTTGTAAACCCGATTTGGTTATTAACCACCACATGAATAGTGCCGCCTATTTGGTAGCCTTCTAATGCAGACATGCCGAAACATTCTGGCACCACGCCTTGTCCGGCAAAAGCAGCATCGCCGTGTAGCAACACAGCCGTGACCGCATTATGGTTGACGCTTTTATGCGTACCGCCAAGCATTTGTTGTTTGGCGCGCGCTTTGCCAATGACAACAGGGTTCACAGCTTCCAAATGGGATGGGTTCGGCGCGAGGGATAGATGGACTTTATTGCCGTCAAATTCCCGGTCGCTAGATGCACCCAAATGATATTTCACATCGCCGGAACCAAAATCATCAGCGCCGGAGCTAACCCCGCCCAAGAATTCATAAAAAATCGCGCGGTATGGTTTTGCTAAAACGGCAGCAAGCACATTTAAACGTCCCCGGTGGGGCATGCCAAAATTAATGTCCTTAAGACCGAGCGCACCACCGCGCTTGATGATTTGCTCTAGGGCAGGAATGAGACTTTCCGCACCGTCCAGACCAAAACGCTTGGTGCCTGGATAACGACGTTGCAGGATGTCTTCAAAGGCTTGTGCCTCGATCAGTTTTTGTAAAATGGCTTTGCGGCCTTCCGGTGAAAAACTGATCTCTTTATCCGGACCTTCAATACGGTCTTGTAGCCAGGATTTTTCCGTTGGATCMGAGACATGCATATATTGCACRCCGAATGTYGAGCARTAYGTACGGGYTAAAATCGCRAGAATTTCGCGYAAASTSGCRSTCTYRAGYCCAAGAACRCCATCAATAAARATWGRYCTGTCAWARTCMGCTTCYGYNAAACCMWWAKKYRSRNGGCTCKARATCTGGATGYGGCACWCKYKKCATCAKMCCCARMGGATCAAGSTCGGCGATTAAATGCCCRCGCATCCGGTACGCCCGGATCARCATCAAAGCCCGCAGGCTRTCCTTGGTGGCTTGCCTAACATCTGCGKTGTTAGCGGAYGGTGCGGATTTAGAAATTTTATCAGTGAGRKCARCTTCCAAAGCATAGCCTGTTAAAGCTTCGGTTAAATCGCCTTTGGGATCTTGCGGCCAATCACCCCGTTCCCAGCTTGGGCCGTCTGCATTGGCTTTCGCATTGCYMGCRTCTTCGCCGAGCGYACTGAAATAGGCGCGCCAACTGTCGTCMACRGAATGCGGGTCAGCCATATACTTRGCCTGCATTTGCTCCAGATAGTCTGCATTGGCACCGTCCAGATAACCCGTATCYAGAAAGTCCTGATTTTGCKCTGAACGTTGTTTTTCGCTCATTGTATTGTCCGTTCAAGTTTAGCCGTTCAAAACGTCCATCAAAGTTACACCGAGCTTGGCGGGTGATGGTGATACCCGTACGCCAGCTTTTTCCAATGCTTCGATCTTGTCTTCTGCACCGCCTTTACCGCCCGATACAATCGCGCCAGCATGACCCATTGTGCGACCCGCGGGAGCCGTACGACCAGCGATAAATCCGACCATAGGTTTGGAGCGGCCTTTTKTAGCTTGGTGCGCCAAATATTCCGCCGCCTCTTCTTCTGCAGAGCCGCCGATTTCGCCGATCATGATGATGGATTTTGTTTCATCGTCCGCCAAGAATAAATCCAGCACGTCAATAAAGTTGGTGCCGTTGACCGGATCACCGCCAATACCGACRGCCGTGGTTTGACCAAGGCCAACTTGGGTGGTTTGGTATACGGCTTCATAGGTCAAWGTYCCCGAGCGCGAAACCACACCGACAGAACCTTTTTTGAAAATCTTACCGGGCATGATGCCGATCTTGCATTCCTCAGGGGTTAAGACACCCGGGCAGTTCGGGCCGATCAACCGAGACTTGGAACCGCACAATGCACGTTTCACTGCGACCATATCGCGTACAGGTACACCTTCGGTAATGGCAACGATAAGCTCCATCTCTGCGTCGATAGCTTCTAAGATCCCGTCAGCTGCAAACGGCGGCGGCACATAAACCACGGTGGCGGTCGCACCCGTAGCCGCTTTGGCTTCGGCTACTGTGTTATAGTTTGGCAAATCCAAATGGGTTGTTCCGCCCTTGCCCGGCGTCACACCGGCAACCATCTTTGTACCGTACGCCAAAGCCTGTTCCGTATGGAAAGTCCCGGTCTTGCCGGTCATGCCCTGGGTAATAATTTTAGTGTGTTTGTTGATCAAAATTGACATGGTTTTCAGTTCCTAAGTTGTAACAGGACAGGTTTGAGATGTGTATTTTTTCTTTTGCATTTTAGCCGTATCGGCTTCGATTTGGACGTGGTTGATTTTTAGTTTTGGGTGTGCCGCAACAAAKTCTGCCAKWGCCCCTTGTACCAACTTACAATTGGTACACCACTTCGCTTCATAYTCGACAAAGGTAAAATCGGCGTCCGGTAAATCTACGGCGCGCACACCYGTATARGGTTCGATTTCGTAGAGTTTGGGYGCAAATTCTGTAGGRYTGTTTTGGTCTATCACCAATTGCCATAACTCGTCCGAGCGGCTGTTAAAACCAACGGCATGGTAGATAGGCTTTAAGTCTTTATTATATATGGTGAGCCAAGGCACGGTTGGGGAGCCGCCCAAACGCACTTCTTTGCTTGCTTCCATAATTTCGAACCCGTTTTTCAACTGTTCGGGAATCCAGTCAGGGTTCATCGTTGAAACAATATCTTGGTAGGCGTTCAAACAGCTTAATGGCCAAACACCAGAAACSGMCGGTTSAGWGTCTGGGTTAGCAGCAACATTGGCGCTGAAAAATACGCTCGAAATGATTGCTAATATGCCAAYWARTYTGCGCACGCTATTTCCTC
The DNA here is from genome assembly GCA_002732685.1 of Robiginitomaculum sp. Next base: position 18,672 of record NVRS01000022.1, on the reverse strand, counting down.
CGCACCGCTGCTACGATTTTTTGTGCAGCGTCRTCTAGGTCGTCCGCAGCAATKACATCGACATCGCTATCATTGATGATCGCTTTMCCTTTAGCAACATTGGTGCCTTCGAGACGCACCACGAGAGGCACCTTGAGGCCAACTTCACTAACAGCCGTAACAATACCCTGGGCAATGACATCGCATTTCATGATGCCGCCAAAAATATTGACCAATATGCCTTTAACCTGTGGATCTGACGTGATGATTTTAAAAGCCTGAATTATGTTTTCAGTTGTCGCACCGCCGCCAACGTCCAGGAAGTTAGCTGGCTCTTCGCCGTAAAGCTTGATGATATCCATRGTCGACATAGCCAGACCRGCRCCGTTGACCATACAGCCGATTGTGCCGTCCAGCGCAATATAGGAAAGCCCGAAATCAGCCGCAGCCACTTCTTTTTCGTCTTCTTCCGTDACATCGCGCAAGTCTTTGATGTCGGGATGGCGAAACAGGGCATTACCGTCAAAACTAATCTTGGCATCGAGACAATGTAAATTACCGTCCTTGGTGACAATCAACGGATTGATTTCCATCATGGCCATGTCTTTGGCCAAAAAGCCGTTATACAAGATGCGGCCTAATTTATTGGCTTGTTTGGCAAGGTCGCCGGACAGYTCCAAAGCACGCGCCAATGTCCGGCCGTGGTGGGGCATAAARCCTGTGGCCGGATCAATATCAAATGTAATGATTTTTTCRGGTGTRTCGTGGGCAACSGCCTCGATGTCCATCCCGCCCTCRGTWGAKGCCACRAAAGAAACCCGCGATGTTTCGCGGTTAATCAGCAAGGACAAATAAAATTCTTTCTCGATATCAGAGCCATGTTCGATATACAGACGGTTGACCTGCTTTCCAGCTTCGCTGGTTTGCGCAGTAACCAATGTCGCACCGAGCATTTGCTTGGCATTCTCGACCACTTCATCAATAGACCAAGACAGACGCACACCGCCCGCTTCGCCTGCGCTGTCTTCGACGAACTTACCCTTGCCGCGCCCGCCAGCATGGATTTGTGATTTTACCACCCAAAGCGGCCCGCCAAGTTGCTTGGCCGCAGCTTCCGCTTCGCCGGCATGGAAAATCGCCACACCTTCGGAAACCGGAGCCCCGATAGATTTAAGAACTGCCTTGCCTTGATATTCGTGTATATTCATTATGCTTCCCTGTTGCTCGCTACGCTCACTCTACGCCTCTTGTTCATGTCTGTGTCCAGTTAAATTGCCACATAAAATCAACCCGCTTATAAGCCCGCTTTTTCGGGGTATCAACAGTTGAAAGCGCAAGGTTGTAGTTTTTTTCTGCAAGAATTCGTGATTGGGCGGGTAAGCATTCCGCCCACATATTTAGRCGGATTACTCGRGGAAATAAACCTGAATAAACGAGGGCTATTGTGAGCAATACTACGGTTGGTGTAGCTGCTTATAGCGTGCAAATGTTATAAGAGCCAATATGGGTTGGCCGTTAGGGTGTTTCTAAATCAACACAAAAAAGCATTAACGTCGCGGATGTTCGCGGCGGCTTGGTTTGCGGCGGTGCATATTTTTGCGTTTTTGTAGGGCCTCTCTAGCGGTTTTGCGTTCTTCGGGGGTCAGCTGAGCCAGCACTTCGAGCATGAGAGCATCACCAGAAACGGCGAGTTTTTGATTGAGCACGCGGACATCGGCCAATGATTGTTCGATCGCCGCCGTATCCAACTCGTCGGCACCTAAGAGACGCATAGTTTTCATTTTTGCTTGCTGTAATTGYTTAAACATTGGGCGCGGATGACCTTCGCCCTTTACATCAAGGTTTTTCATAGCYGTAGTCATCACCTGCTTGCGYCKCTTGGGCGACAATGTACGCACGAGATGACGCGGATTATTKGGYACGATCCGCTGTGCATTTTGGGCAGGCGGTAATTCTGGCCTAACTATATCCGGTTGGAYCTGTTTAGATAATAAYARCCCRACTAACAGCCCGTTGACCGCCATAGAAACCAAYAARGCTATGATCCAAGTGTTKTTTGTTTTTACATTTGTTACTGCATCCGCACTCATGACCAGTCTCCATATAAGTCGGCCTCAACATAATCGCTTTGCATGCTGATGGAAAGTAGYGCTTCTGCGGATGCGTAAGAKGTGTCGRCCGCTGCNNNTTGTCCAATGCCAAACCCCATACCCGTTGCCAGCACCAAAGTTGCAGCCACGGCTTTCCATGCAGAAAATACGCTTRGCMCGGYATCATTYGCGGYTACGGCGTGAGARRCRCCGTCTTGAGCYGTATTKYTTGMYGCCTTCAAAATGCGGGCTTGTAGCAATGTYGTATCGCCYRYMSGCTSACTGAGCGTATTTAAAGCCTGATCCAGAGCACTTGCTTCCTTCAACAATTTTTGWGCTAAGGCGGGATTATCATCKARCCACGCCTTGCCCGCTTGYCGTTCCGCTTGCGGCCAAYGTTTTAGGTTTGCGCCGTAAGACTGGATCAGCTCTAATATTCTCAGCTCTGATATTCTCAGCCCTAATTTTCTGGGTTTATTTMGTTTTGACATATCAGCTCTCCAATAAYTCTGATTTGTGGCTTTGYAATTGGTCTTTTAGATTTTTRCGSGCCCGCGCCAACAAGCTTTCATAGGCCTGCACCCCGACATCCATTATATCTGCCGCTTCAATCTGCGATAATTCTTGGTAATGGCACAAGGTAATAGCCATGCGTTGGCGCTCTGGCAGGTTTGCCAATGCTTGCTCAATTTTTGATTTTTGTGCACTGTGGTTCTGATGGTCTTGCAAAACCTGTGAGGCTTCGGGGCTGTCAGAGGCTATATCCGGCATGGTATCTGGGTAAATTTCTTTTTTCTTTCGCAAACGATCATAACATAAATTCCGCGTGACCCGGTGAAGCCATGTAGAAAATTTGGCTTGACCCGGCTGCCAATTAGGGGCGTGTTTCCATGCCCGTAGGAACACTTCTTGCGCAATATCTTCAGCCATCATTTCATCCCCTAACATAGAGTGTGCCGTTGATTTAATCGCCTTTAAATGGCGGCCCATCAAAGCGCCCAGCGCAGAAGATTGCCCGCGTGCTAGATCTGATAAAATATCTGCATCCGGATCAACCTTTGGAAGGCCCATGGGGGTATCTGGGGGATCACATGATCCAGATGCAGAATGTGTGCCGTTCATAATATATCCTGATGGGCAATCCAATTGGGGGTCTGTTATGGTTGCCCAAAAGCATACACTATTTACTGGCGCATACCATGTCGTTTTTTGCCGTGGCGTTTGCCTTTTGGCCGGCGTTGTTCGTCAGCGCTGAGGACACCGTCAGCGTTTTTGTCCATACGTTCAAAATGAGCTAAAGTAGCGACCTGATGTTCAGCTAAATCAACGGCGCCGTCGCCGTTCGTGTCAACTTTTGCACGTTTRCTAGCATGTTGATCGGCATGTTGGCCTTTTTTGTGACCTTTCTTGCCTTTCATCTTCTTGTGCATTTCCTTGAATTTTGCTTTGCGTGCATCTCTATCTTCTTGGTCCACTTGACCATCGCCGTTTACATCGCGTTTTTGCTTCATATGGTCTGCGCGGGCAGCDCGAGCAGCCATAAACTCTGTTTCAGAGATAGAACCATCTCCGTCCGCATCCGCTTTAGCAAATTGTTTCAAAGCCCGATCTTCGCGCCTTTGCTGTTTAGCCGCTTGCCGTTCTTCCTTGGTCACCAGACCATTKCCGTCCGCATCCATTTTGGAAAACTTTTGATCGGCCATAGCTGTAAATTCAGATAACTGAATGAGCCCATCTTGATTGGTATCCGCTTTTTCCAGCATTGGACTACCGGCGAAAGCCGTGACGCTCATTGCGGAAACAATGGCGGTTGAAGTCAGTATACGCGTAAATAGTTTTGACATTTAAGTCTCCTGTTGAGGTGTTTATGTAGGTTAAACGCCCTTTGGAGAAAATTCTGTCGCTTTTTATGATTACAATTTCGTAAGCTTATGCAGTGGCATAGTTTTGTGTGGTATTGCTGTCCTGACGCAAGGCTTCCAGCAAAGCCGGAGCCAGCTCAGCAGCAGATTTTTGGCTCTCCAGAATACCGCCTAATGCCGGTGCCGCGCCCAGAAAATCACGAACCGTGCCTGCGAGAAGGTCGAAAGTTTCAAACCCTTCACTTTCACAGCCTTCACTTTCACAACCTTCTTGACTAATTTGGGCAATCATCAATGGGTCAAATTTTGGCACCCGGGCACGGATAGCATCCAACATCCAGTAAGCCCGCATAAATTTATCACCACCACTATCATACATGACGAGCGCCGCATCGGCTGCACCTGCTAGTCTAATATGTGCGGGCGTACATCCCGGCCTTGCCCCAATAAATACCCAATCATAACTCAGAGACAATGCAGCCAGCGAGCCTAATAAAACATCCAGATCGGCACCACCCGTACTAACAGCCGTAAAATGTTCATTGTGATTTATGTATTTCGCATCGGACATACGAGATGTTCCGTCCATTACGTCGGAGAGTGTGGCACCAACCACAATACCCGCCTTTTCCATCAAACACCCACCCATTTGGTCAAGCATCAACACGGTTTCACCGCGCGCAGTCGCCGCCTTTGACAATGCAAGAACCAAATCCGCACTCCACAGACCATCATCTACCGCAAACACAGGTACCAGTCGACCTTCAGGCCGATTGCTCATATTGGACATATTATTCCACCTAATCATCATGCACATTTTGTGCTTTTATTATGGAATTACCCTAGCTTCAAAACTTTAAAAAAATACTAAAACTAGGGAAAATAACTATATAAAACATATATTTAAGCAATAAAAAACCACCGTCTGCTTGCGCGGTACGGTGGTTTATTTTACGGAAGCGCGCCGAATTAACGGTAGGCTTGAATTCGTGTAGTCCGCAGGCCGGAAATTCCGTGGGATTCTATTGATCGCTGCCAAGATAAAAATTCTTCAGAYGACAAWCCGTAACGATTACAAGCCCCGTCCAATGTCAACAAGCCGCCGCGCACAGCAGCAACCACTTCGGCTTTRCGCCGKATTACCCAYCTGACTGTATCGGGTTTAGGTAGGTCAGCCAGCGTTAGCGGGGTGCCTTCCGGTCCAATTACAACATTCTCTCTAATCATTTTTTTCACCACTGTTATCGACCCTCTGTCTAGTTACCTGGGCCCCCGTGTTTTCTTATAGTGTCGTTGTATCTCCAGTTTATTAAAAACACCCTAACAAAGGTAGAAAAAACACAATAAAAACATATGTTTACAAAGGTTAACGCAAACAAATAGTGTTAAGAAATTATTGCGATTTTTATAAGGTTTTGATTCTATTGCGTTTTTTTGTGGCCTAATCTTAACATTTACACCAAAAAAATATGTCCAGACGTCTCGACTTATGAACATATGCTCCCTATTTAGTCCGATATGAGCAAAAATATGACCAAATATACGGGCAAAAACCCAAATAGCTTAGGATTTGCCAAACCCTGCGCGGATACCCGTGTGGTTGTGGCTATGTCCGGCGGCGTGGATAGCTCCGTTTGCGCGGCTATGCTCGCCAAAGAAGGTTATGAGGTCATCGGCATTACATTACAGCTCTATGATCACGGTGCCGCCATTCAAAAAGCCAAGGCATGTTGCTCGGGCCAAGATATATATGACGCCAAGCGCGTAGCAGAGATGTGTGGCTTCCCCCATTATGTGCTCGACTATGAGAGCAAGTTCTCAGACGCGGTCATGGACGATTTTGCCGATACATATCTAAAAGGCGCGACACCCATCCCTTGTGTGCGCTGTAACCAAACCGTCAAATTTCGCGATTTGCTACAAGTCGCCAAAGACTTGGGCGCAGATTGCATGGCTACGGGGCATTATGTGCGCAGAGAAAGTGTGCGAAGAGAAGACGGTGAGTTAGGATCAGAGCTTCACCGCGCCGTTGATAGCACCAAAGACCAATCATATTTCCTCTTTACCACCACCCAAGAACAGTTGGACTTTCTGCGCTTTCCCTTGGGCAGTTATGATAAATCCGAAACCCGCGCTCTAGCAGTAGAGCTTGGCCTGTCCATTGCCGCCAAGCCGGATAGCCAAGATATATGTTTTGTCCCGACCGGAAAATACACCGATGTAATCAARAAACTGCGCCCCGACGCCGCTGACCCCGGCGAGGTCGTGCATGTGGACGGAACGGTGCTCGGCACCCACGAAGGCATCATGCATTATACCATCGGGCAAAGGCGCGGGCTCAACATCCCGGACGGCAGCGGCCAAGACCCGCTCTATGTGCTCAGGCTGGACGCCGCTAAAAAGCAAGTCATTGTTGGACCTAGAAAACAGCTTAAAAAGACCCGTATATATTTCAAAGACGTCAACTGGCTCGGCAGCTTGACCGATATTGGCCTGTTTGAACATGCCTTGGACGGCCGTAATATAACGGTGAAAACCCGCTCTATGCGTCCCCCCGTCCCCGCAAAATTCACAGCCGTCGGCAACGAAATCGTGGTTGATCTAGCCGATCCAGAAGAAGGTATAGCCCCCGGTCAAGCCTGCGTGTTCTACGATGCAGACACCCCAAGCAGGGTGTTAGGCGGCGGTTGGATTGTTTCGGCGGAGTAATCCACCCACACTCCGCTCACCCTGTCCCCACCCACCCACTCATCCCGTCGAAGGACGGGATCCAGTTTGATTGTTAAGTGCGCGCCGCGCTCACTCTTTCTGCGCTGGATACCCAGTCGTGGCTGGGTATGAGCGGTATAGAGGGAAACATCCCAAATTCTATCCTCCTTATACCTCGCTAAAACTCCAGTACCGCCTCGCGGCCAGACATATTCGCCTGCCTGAACTTATTATGCCTAAATTTCTAATGCACGAAAATATTACGGTTTATGGCCAAACGCCGCATTGCAATCTTTACCCACTGGAATATATTGGCGCGAAATTTAAACTAACCAAATTTAAACTAAAATGGATATAACTATGCCCTCTTCTTCTGATCCTGTCGTCATTGTTGGTCTCGCCCGTACGCCTATGGCCGCGTTTCAAGGTGCGTTCAGCACCGTGTCTGCGCCGGATTTGGGCGCTGTTGCCGTCAAAGCCGCCCTAGCAGAGAGCGGTATTGAAAACGCAGACGTCGAGCAAATCATTATGGGCTGTGTTCTACCTGCCGGACAAGGACAAGCACCGGCGCGCCAAGCCGCTCTCAAAGCCGGATTAGAGCTTTCTTGCGAAGCCACTACCATCAACAAAATGTGCGGCTCGGCCATGCAAGCGGCCATCATGGCCCACGACACCATCAAGGCAGGTTCAGCGGATATTATCGTGGCAGGCGGCATGGAAAACATGACGGCAGCCCCTTATGTGCTCCCTAAGGCACGCGCAGGCTACCGCATGGGTAACGGCGTGATGATCGACACTATGATGCACGACGGGCTTACGGACGCTTATGAAGGCAAGCCTATGGGCGTTTACGCCGACATGATCGCGCAGGAATATCAATTTACCCGCGAAGACCAAGATGCTTACGCTATCGAGTCCGTTATGCGGGCAAGGCGCGCCGCCGAGAGCGGCGATTTCGACCGCGAAATCACCCCCGTCACTGTCCCTAACCGCAAGGGCGATATAGTCGTCTCCACCGATGCAGGCCCTGAAGGTGCGCGCCCAGAAAAAATCCCGAACTTGCGTCCCGTGTTTAACAAAGACGGCACAGTTACCGCCGCTAATGCCAGTTCCATTAACGACGGCGCAGCGGCGCTTGTCTTGATGCGCAAATCCGAAGCGGAAAAGCGCGGCGTTAAAATTCTAGCCGAAATAAAAGCCCACGCCGCCCATGCTCACGAACCAAAATATTTCACCACCGCGCCCGTCAAAGCTATGGAAAAATGCTTGGCCAAAGCCGGATGGGAAAGCGGTGATGTTGATTTGTGGGAAATCAACGAAGCTTTTGCCGTTGTGCCCATGATTGCTATGCGCGACATGGGCCTCGACCACGACAAGGTCAATGTGAACGGCGGCGCCTGTGTTCTCGGTCACCCTATCGGGGCATCTGGCGCGCGCATCATGGCGACCCTGATTGCAGCTATGGAAAAACGCGGCGCCAAAAAAGGTATAGCAAGCTTGTGTATCGGCGGCGGCGAAGCCACRGCGATTGCRSTWGARMKKGYTTARRGARMTTGCNTWRRCYAGRSTTKMRCAACCTCGCGAAATTTTAATGATTTTATTGCACCTTGTTTGGAAACATGRCTTATAAAGGCAYTATGGATCCGCACACCACACAGGATATTTTGACCAAGCGCGCTACCCGTTTGACCAAACGCGCTTACCGGCATTTATTGTGGGAAACCTATGCGCCTACTTTGGCGCTCGGCGTRTTATTTGTACTGYTTTTTACCACCTTGGCCGCGTTTGGATTGTGGCAGAGAATTGGCGACCCTTGGCGCTTAATCGGGTTAAGTATTGCGGTTTATTTTGTTGTCAAAAGCGCACTGTCAGCACGACAACGACACCTACCTACACAATCACAAGCAAGACGCAGGGTTGAACTGGATAGCGGTTTATCCCACCGTCCTTTGGACACATTGGTCGATACACCTGCGCTTAATGATAGTCATGATGAAGCCCCCTTTAATGAAGCTTGGCAGAACCATCTGGCCCATGCGCAAGTGCAAATTCAGCGCGCCGGAACATCGTCCTTGCGCCCGACACTTGCGCCTATGGATAAATATTTCCTGCGCATAACCACGCCGATACTGCTGATGTTGGCCTTTATGGTCGGGGCGGGCGACAATTATGAACGCTTGCGTGCTAGCCTGACACCGGGCTGGATTTACGGCATGTCAGCAAAAACCGCCCATTATGAGGCCTGGATAGATCCACCCCAATATACGGGGCGACCACCAAGCTATTTTAAAGGACAGCTGAGCATGGACGCGCCGGAAGGTTCGGAATTTGTCGCTCGTATATCCGGTGTCAAAACCGCGCCTCGTCTTATTTTACGCGAAGGCAACCGCACACGGCGTATTACTGCCAAGCGGCTCGGGCCACAAAGTTTTGAAGCCAGAGCTATCATAAAYAAAGGTACMGTCGCTAGTTACCGTATCGGTAAGTCTGAGAAAATATGGGCTCTMAATGTCGCCAAAGACTTACATCCCWTRGTYAGGTTCGACGAAGCACCAGACGCAGGTAAACGYGACCGTYTGATTTTCACYTATTCCCTAGAAGAYGATTACGGCGTCGAAASYYTGCTCTTATCACTGGCTCTGGAAASTGACCCRGAMACMWCSGAACAAATYARCATYACCCTRCCCGGYKCGTCCGTGCGCWSTGCCACCAAAGAACCGGGCGGYATTGATCTGACYAAACATAAATGGGCTGGYAAAAAAGTGCRSGGTCGYTTGTTGGCYATAGACGGCAAACGCCAAATTGGCTCTACCGCCCTGTAYGATTTTGTTGTCCCGGATAAAATATTCGTCGARCCWYTRGCCAAAGCGGTGGCSGAACAACGCCARCTTATGCTYGCCGGTACGGGAGAYTATGCGKCCTATCCCAAGCCGCAAAAAACCAAGCCTGAAGACAAACCTCTATTTGCCGTAGACAGGCCGGATATGACTATAAACCGCGCCCCTGCTGGCGTTCAGCGCACTGCACTATTGATCGAAGCCATTACCGATAAACCTATCGGCATATTCGAAGACCCAAGTGTCTATATGGGACTGCGTAATATTTACCGCCGCTTGCAAATCGCAAGGGCTGCAGACGAGCTCGGCGGTATCCCAGAAGACTTATGGGCCATTGCCATGCGCGCCGAATTTGGCCGCCTCGGCAATGCGTTGGAAGATATGCAACGCGCATCGCGGGCGCTCAACAACGCTATGGCAAGGCGCGCACCCCAGCGCGAAGTTGCTGCTCTGTTTGACCGTTATAACGAAGCCGTTGACCGTTACATGGAATTTTTAATGTTGGAAGCGGCCAAAAAYGCTCAAGAACAAACCGCAGACGGCGAAGGCGGCGGCAGTGAGGCTGATTTCAACACCGACGAAATTCAAGAACTGCTGGATGCTATCGAAGAAGCCAACCGGATGGGCGATACGGTTGCGGCGCGTAAAGCCTTGGCCAAACTAGCGCAATTGTTGGAAAATATGAAAATCCAATTGGCTCAGGGCGGTGRYGGYTCCGGCAGTGGGGTCGGCGRATCCATGAGCGARGAATTAAAAGARGCGCTTGAGGATTTAAATGATATTCTCGGTGAGCAGCGCCGCCTGCGCGACGAGACCCAAGATGCGGGTCGTGCTGAGGCTGATCAGTGGGACGAACAACAAGAGGCAGACAACAATCAAGGCGGCGACCAACCCCCAGATAATACACCCTCCGGCAATGCGCTTGCGGACCAGCAGGGTCAAATCGCCGATATGCTGGATAAACTTGAAGATGCCGCCAATGGCCAAGGCAGTATCGGAGAGCCGCAAGACGGCGGCGAAGACGGGGAAGACGAAAAAGGCGGTATTGGCAGCGGCGATATTAAACAAGCACTAGAAGACGCCAAAGATGCCATGGGTCGGAGCGAACAAGCTCTCGAAGACGGCGAATTTTACAGTGCCGGCCGTGCACAATCAGATGCCATAGACGCACTGCGCAAAGCTGGTGAGGGCCTACTTGAGCAAGAGGCTGAACGCCTCAAGGCCGAATTGGGCGAAGAAGGCAGCCAAAACGCCAACGAAAAAGGCCTCGGTAATGCTGATCCATTTGGCCGCGAGAACGGCGATAGTATGGGCGAGGGCGATACAAACATACCGGAAAAATCAGACCAGCAACGGGCTAGAGAGCTTTTGGAAGAACTGCGCCGCCGTTCCGGTGAACGGGAACGCGGCGAAACCGAACGTGAATACCTTGAAAGACTACTCGAACGGTTTTAAGGTTGATTGCGTGCGGATATCTTATTTTAACAGGCTTACACCTTACGATAATTTATAGGTTGGAGTGTATATTTTGTCGCAAAGGGACTATCACTGTGAAACTTACGTGTTATAACGCGGGCTAAATTTGGGCATAGATGGTTAATATCATGCCAATTGGAGAATATATATGTCGTCTATTTTGACCAAAGTTGTATTGGGTACAGTCCTTGTTGTTGGATTGTCTGGTTGTCAAACCGTGAAAAAAGCCGCGAGCATACTGCCAGGTGTCGGTTCTTCAAACAATTCCGGTACATCAGGCTATACCAAAGTAAAACGCGCTGCACCGCGCATGGGCGTCAATCAATTTTTGTGGCGTGCTTCCCTAGAAACACTTGAATTTATGCCGCTCTCGGAAATTGATCCGTTCGGCGGCGTTATCATCACGGACTGGTACGCTAGCCCGCAAGCACCTAACGAGCGTTTCAAGGCTAATGTCTATATTCTGGATACAAACCTGCGCGCAGACGCTCTTAAAGTTTCGATTTTTAAGCAAGTACGGAGCGATATCGGCTGGAATGATGCATCCGTGGACGGCGACACAGCACGGTCTATTGAAAACTCAATTCTGACCCGTGCTCGTCAACTCTATATCGCCTCTGTCGACGAATAGCCCCCTTAAAGGCCAGAAAACGAGCCAAAAAAAACGGGAAAGATCATGTCCAGATATAATGCGGCGGAAGTAGAGCCTAGGTGGCAGGCCGCATGGGACGCAGCACGTTCATTTGAAGCGGATGACAATTCCTCTAAACCTAAATATTTCGCCCTAGAAATGTTCCCCTATCCGAGCGGGCGTATTCATATGGGCCATGTGCGTAATTATGCTATGGGTGATGTGATTGCCCGTTATAAACGGGCTTGTGGTTTTGAAGTCCTGCACCCTATGGGTTGGGATGCCTTTGGTATGCCAGCCGAGAATGCGGCCATGGCCATCGGTGGTCATCCAAAAGAGTGGACTTACGCCAATATCGACGCCATGCGCGCGCCTTTGCAGCGGCTCGGTTTTGCACTGGACTGGAGCCGCGAATTTGCCACTTGTGATGTGGATTATTATAAACAGCAGCAAGCTATTTTCCTGAAATTCATGGAAAACGATTTAGTGTATAGAAAGACCGCGAAGGTCAATTGGGATCCGGTCGATATGACCGTGCTGGCCAATGAACAAGTGATCGACGGTAAAGGCTGGCGCTCTGGGGCCGCGGTCGAAACCCGCGAACTGAACCAGTGGTTTTTCAAAATCACCCATTACGCCGAAGATTTGGATGCTGCGTTAGATACACTCACAGAGTGGCCAGACAAAGTCCGCACCATGCAAAAGAACTGGATTGGGCGGAGTGAGGGCGCGCAGTTTAGTTTTGCCATTGTCGATACACCAACGGATACTGAGCGTAAGCGAGGCAAGGGCGACCGCCCGTCGCACCCCATGGTGCGCCCTCGCGGAGGCGTTGAGCAAAGCTCAACTGCCGTGAGCGATATAAAAAACATTGAAGTTTACACGACACGACCCGACACTTTGTTCGGGGCTAGCTTTGTAGCGCTTGCCTATGATCATCCGTTGATAAAATCATTGACGCCTGACAATGCCGCGCTCGAAAAACTAGCTAAAGCCTGTACCCTTATGGGCAGTACCGCAGAAGCCGTGGAAAAAGCTGCCAAGCTCGGAGTTGATACGGGTCTGCGGGTTAAGCATCCATTTGACGACAACATCACCCTACCCGTTTATGCGGCGAATTTTGTCTTGATGGGGTACGGTACGGGCGCAATATTTGGTTGTCCGGCACACGATCAACGGGATCTGGATTTCGCCCGTAAATACGGCTTACCCGTGCCCACAGTTGTTTTGCCGGAAGGCGAAAATGCGGACAGTTATCAAGTCGAAAACGAAGCTTATGTTGGCCCCGGTCAATTAATTAATTCGCGCTTCCTTGACGGCATGGGTACCGCAGACGGTATTTCTGCGGCTATTGCCGAGCTTGAAAAATTAGGCGCAGGCACGAAGCAAGTTACTTATAGACTGCGCGATTGGGGTGTATCGCGGCAACGCTATTGGGGTTGCCCAATCCCGATCATTCATTGTGAAAGCTGCGGCGCTGTGCCAGTGCCTGTAGCCGACTTACCCGTAGAACTTCCAGATGATGTCAGCTTTGATATTCCGGGCAATCCGCTCGACCGCCATGCCGCGTGGAAACATGTTGACTGTCCAAACTGCGGCAAGTCCGCCGTCCGCGAAACCGATACGCTGGATACATTTATTGATAGCTCTTGGTATTTCTCCCGCTTTGCCGGCGGCTCCACCGATGATCGTCCGTTCGATAATAAGACTGCCAGTCAGTGGTTACCCGTTGACCAATATATCGGCGGTGTCGAACACGCGATTTTGCATTTGCTTTATGCCCGTTTCTTTGCCCGTGCATTGCGTGATTGCGGATTGCTTGATTTACCGAGCGGGGAACCGTTCAAAGGCCTGTTTACCCAAGGCATGGTCAACCATGCGGTCTATACGGACGCRGACGGYRRRTTCGTCGTGCCTGCYGATGTRGACGAAAAAGACGGCAAGCTYGTTCATATTGAAACGGGYGCMCCTATCACCYGCGGCGCCATAGARAAAATGTCCAAGTCCAAGAAAAACGTCATYGACCCCCACGAYATTATCGARGGTTACGGCGCCGATGTRGCGCGYTGGTTTATGCTGTCTGACAGCCCGCCGGAGCGGGATGTAGAATGGACGGACGCAGGTGCGCTYGGTGCTTGGCGCTTTGCCAACAAAGTYTGGGAYWYGGTTTCCGAAACCCCGAAAGGCAGTTTGCTGTCTGCGGGTTCACTGGACGRTATAACCGGAGCCGCCCTCGATTTACGCCGGGCTATTCACAAAGCTTCGGTCAAAATCACCGACGGYATTAATAATTTYCGCTTYAACACTTCGGTGGCGCARATTTACGAAACCGTCAACGCCCTGAAAAAACATAAAGATAACGACGCCGCAAAAACCGAAGGCATGAGCATGCTTGTGCGGGCCATTGCACCGTTCATGCCGCATCTGGCCGAAGAATGCTGGGCCCATCTCGGCGGCGAAGGTTTGGTCTGCGACGCACCGTGGCCAGAAGCCGACCCTGCGATGTTGGTTGAAGACGAAATCACTATGCCGATACAGGTCAACGGTAAACGCCGCGCAGAAATATCAGTGGCAAAAACTGCGTCCAAGGACGCGGTTGAGAAACTGGCTACGGCCCATCCGCGTATCGTAGAATTTCTGTCTGATAAAACCGTCAGAAAAATCATCGTTGTCCCGGGCCGGATAATCAATATAGTGGCCAATTAGGRTACGGGTAGRATATGGGTAGGAGACGGTAATGAAATTGATACGCACAGCAACAATTTTGGCAGCAGCATTTATCTTCACGGCTTGCGGTTTCAAACCTATGCACGCACCAACTGCTTTTGGCGGCAAGGGTGTCAGTATGAAAAATATTACCGTGCAAATGCAGGCCAATGAAAAAATTGACTTTTTATTGGCGCAGGCTCTGCGTGACCGCATGGGCGACAACCGTGCTACACCTTACATTTTACGGATCACACCAAAATCCAASCGCAAGAGTTTAGGTATCGGTKCGGACGAYGTRGCATCGCGTTATGATCTYRTTATGAAAACTGCATTTGAACTGGTTGATGCCAAGACGGGCGATATTGTTTACCGCAGCAATGTGCAGGCCGTATCAACCTACGGTGCGCCTCGTGATGTTTACGGCACCATTGCAGCACAAGCCAACGCCGAAGAACAGGTTGCCGCAGAAGCCGCTGACCGTATCATTGCCAAACTGGCCGGATATCAAGCCAGTACCGAGCCCAAATGAAACTCGCGGGTGCACGTGCCCGTAGTTGGATAAATTCCCCGCCCGCCGATTGCCCCGGTGTTCTCTTGTTTGGCCCTGACGCCGGATTATGTGCAGAGCGGGCAGAGCAAATTGCCAAGAAATTTAGCGCTAATCCTGACGATCCATTTTCAACAACCGTACTCAGTGCCGATGATCTCTCCGGCGATCCTGCACGCCTTGCAGACGAAATGGTCGCCCAAAGCCTGCTCGGCGATACAAGGCTTATCCGCTTGCGCCTGTCCCATGAACGAAATGCCGCCTCTATTGCCAAGACCATCAAGGCCCTAGATGCCAGACCCGACACCTGCGCCGCTAAATTGATCATCGAGGCCGGTGATATGACCCCGCGTTCGGCCATTCGTAAAGCTTTCGAGAGCGCTAAAAACTTTGCGGCTATTGCGTGCTACGCCGATAGCCAGGCCGATATTGCCAATATGGTCCGCACGACTTTGCGCGACTTGAACATTGGTATCGAAACGGATGCACTGGATGCATTGGTTCCGCTCCTAGAGGGTGACCGCCGTATGGCCCGCTCCGAAATAGAAAAGCTGGCTCTGTATAAAGGCTACGGCAAAGAAGAGAGCGCCAAAGTTACTGTGGACGATATCAAAATCCTTATAGGCGGCGCAGGGTCAGCCGGACTGGACGATATTGTCTTTGACGCTATGGCGGGCAATCCTAAAACTATGGATGCGTCTTTGCGSMGKGCTTTGGCTGGYAARATAAAYCCCCATTCTGTGCTCGCCGCCTTGCAACGTCATATCGTGCGCTTACACCAAGCGTCTGCATCTATGGCGTCTGGAAACAGTGCCGACGAAGCCATGCGCGGCCTGCGCCCGCCCGTATTCGTCATGCGTAAAAATGCTTTCGGTGCCGCCCTGCGCATCTGGCCAGAGACGGCATTGGCACGGGCAATTAGCCAAAGTCTGGAAACCGAGAAAAGCATGAAATCAACAGGCGCACCGGTTGATGCTTTGCTCGGACGATTGTTGATAGCTTTGTCGAGTTATGCGGCCAGAAGAAAACGGTAAAGAAGGAAGCGGTAAAGTATCTCCGTTTCTGTCCTCCCGGGCTTGCCCCGGGACCTCGTACTTTATCCTAAACATTGAGAYCCCGGCTCTGCACCGCAAGAGCAGTTTGGCCGGGATGACAAATAGGGRTTTTGGCTTTTATTTCTTAATCGCTGCCAATTGNNMKSMRCACANANYTCCGTCACACCTTTATTTGCAAGMCGCATAAGCTCGGTAAATTCGTCTGCYGCAAACGGCGTATCTTCGGCGCTGGCTTGGATTTCAATAATACCGCCTGTGCTGGAGAGGACAAAATTWGCRTCGGTCTGCGCGGCACTATCYTCKAGATATTCAAGGTCAAGMCGRCAYGTATCTTCGACAATMCCRCAAGAMACGGCGGCGATTTGGTCGGTGATAGGGTCGGTTTCYAACACACCTTCTTCCATCAGATAATTGATCGCTAGCTTYAGTGCGACCCACGCCCCCGTAATAGATGCAGTGCGTGTACCGCCGTCCGCCTGAATAACATCRCAGTCCAAAATAATTTGGCGCTCACCCAGAGCTTTAAGATCAACACCGGCCCGCAGGCTCCGCCCKATCAAGCGCTGKATCTCCATAGTCCGGCCGCCCTGYCCGCCGCGYGCGGCTTCTCTRCGCATACGAGTATGGGTYGARCGCGGCARCATGCCGTATTCCGCCGTTACCCAGCCCTTGCCTTTACCTTTAAGCCAGCGCGGCACGCCCGGATCAACACTGGCGGTACACAAAACATGGGTATTACCGCATTTAATCARGCAAGACCCTTCTGCGTAGGGCGAAACACCTGTCTCGATGGTGATATCGCGGAGTTGGTCAAGAGCACGGTCATTGGGGCGCATAGTAGAATCCTTATTTAAGTTGGGCACAGGACTAACTTATCCGTGAAATATAGCCAAGGATTATTATCTCGAGAAGCTTTGCAATTGCGCGTTTATCGGCTAAAAGTTCCCCATGAAATTTCAGGCTACCTCTTTATCACTTTCAGATTTGGACACCCGTGCGCGGTTAGTGTTTAAAAACATAGTTGAAAGTTATTTGGAAACTGGCGTGCCTGTTGGTTCTGGTGCTTTGGCCAAAATGAACCAAGGGCGCTCCGGCCTGTCACCTGCCTCGATTCGCAATACTATGGCAGAGCTTGCATCTTTGGGTCTGCTATCATCGGCCCATATTAGCGCAGGTAAAATGCCAACCCATCAAGGGCTTCGGTTGTTTGTTGACGGGTTGCTGGAAATTGGTGATTTGACCAAGACCGAACGCAGCTCCATTGACGCACAAATGGCCGGGCGCGACATGCGGCTTGAAACGGTTTTAGAAAAGGCTTCGCAGTCTTTGGCAGGGCTTGCGGGCGGTGCCGGTTTGGTATTGGCACCGTCTACCGCCAATACTAAAAGTGGATATTTGCGCCACGTTGAATTTGTCGGGTTGGATGCAGGTCAAGCTTTAGCCGTTCTGGTCTATGCGGACGGGCATGTGGAAAACCGTATTATGGACGTGCCTGCCGGATTAATGCCTGCTGCTTTGGAGCGCGCGGGCAATTTCCTATCGGCGCGGCTCAAGGGTAAGCGCTTGTCGGAAACACGGGCCGATATATTGGCAGAAATCGAAGCAGGGCACGCTGCATTGGAAACCTCAGCCGCCGGATTAGTCAAGCAAGGCATTGCGGAATGGAGCGGCCCAGAAGGTGTTGAAAATAAAAAAATATCAAAAAAACGCACATTAATTGTCCGTGGGCAGGCACATCTCCTTGACAATTCAGGTGCGCAATCCGATTTGGAGCGTATAAGACTTTTATTTGAAGATCTGGAACGAAAGGAAGAATTGATAGCGCTACTGGACAAGGCGGAAAGTGCCGAAGGTGTACGGATATTTATTGGTGCGGAAAATCCTTTGTTTTCCCTATCTGGTTCCTCGGTTGTTGTAGCGCCCTATAAAGACACAGATCAAAACATAATTGGAGCGCTCGGCGTGATCGGGCCAACGAGATTAAATTACGCACGGGTCATTCCCATGGTCGACTATACGGCTTCGGTGATTGGCAAGATGTTACAAATGGATAAGTAAGGATTATAAAATGAACAATGAAACTGACACGAGTAACGATAATTCTGGCAATGACGGCATGCCTAGCGATGCAGAACTGGATGCTTTGCAAGCGCAAATCGACAAAGCAGCCAAAGACGTTACTGACCGTTCAAACCAAGATGAAGCCACAGAAAATGCAGAAAATGCGAAAAACGCAGCACCCGATCTGAGCGAGGCGGAACAACAAACCGCACGTATTGAACAGTTAGAAGCTGAGCTTGCCGCCGCCAAAGACCATACCTTGCGGGCTATGGCGGAAACCGAAAACATTAAGAAACGCTCAGAGCGTGAAGTGCGGGCATCCAGTGTTTACGCCGTAGAGCGCTTTGCAGCCGATATGTTGTCCGTCTCGGATAATTTATCACGGGCTCTATCAACCATAGATGAAAAAGCCCGGGGCGCGATAGGTGACAATGCTAAAAGCCTGCTCGACGGGCTGGAGCTTACAGAGAAAGATCTGATCGCAGTTTTTTCCCGGCACGGTATTAAACCTGTACCCGGCCAAGGTTCAAAATTTGATCCAAACGTCCATCAGGCCGTTGCACAAATCCCGTCTGATGAAATCAAAGGCGATGTAGCGCAAGTCATGCAAACCGGGTTTACCTTGGGTGAGCGTACTTTGCGCGCCGCTATGGTTGCCGTATCTACGGGCCCTGCAAAGGCTTAATTAACCTCAAATGATGCCATGTGTGTTTTTC
>NVRS01000021.1 GCA_002732685.1 Robiginitomaculum sp. | reverse complement strand
TGGATGGGGGCTAGCCCCTTCTATATTTACCGACTGCGGAGTGTAATTTTCATACAGGCAGTCTTGCAGTTCCTCGCTCGGTGCTTGCCAGTCCAGCGTTTCAAACAAGGGGACAACCGCATCTTCATAAGCTTTTTGGGTTGTGGCAAACCCGGCTTTGTAAACTCCATTATTAACATTGGGGTAAATCCGGTCATTAAGAGCATCAATTGCGCCGCGCAGCTCGCTTGGATAATAATCACCCCTCGCCGCACCGATCCCGTCAAAGGCCGAATTCATCATGCGAATGATTTCAGACGATTCGTTAGACACAATTGTTTGGGTCTTTTTATCCCAAAGAACCGGCACGGTGACACGACCAGAATARCTCGTATCCGCGGCCAAATAGACTTGGTACATATAATCCGCCCCGTTTTCAGGGTCGGAAATGACCCCRTCARAAGTCAGCTTCTTGGCCGCAGGYGCAAATGTCCAACCATTATCGGCCATATACCAATGGACAACCGACAGGCTAATCATATCTTCTAGRCCTTTGAGCGCCCTAAAAATCAGCGTYCGGTGTGCCCAAGGACAGGCCARTGACACATAAAGATGATAGCGTCCTKMSYSYSCTKYMWMRSCKYTWRMGCCGCTTKCSCCGYTTGGGCCAGCTGAGCCATCAGCGGTTACCCAATTGCGAAAAGCAGATGCTTTGCGGACATAACGTCCGCCGTTTGATTTGGTATCATACCATTGATCAACCCATTTCCCGTCTTGTAAAAGTCCCATGATTTTTTCCTTTCGTAATCTTGAACCTATATAAGTATTTTCCGTTTCAAGAATAAGTCAGCTTTATTTCAAAGGTCTGTTCTGATATGGAGAACGCATGAGTCGTTATGAGGAAATGGAAAAYTTTGTCCGTATTGTCGAAGCTGGTTCTATTACAGGCGCAGCGAAACAAATGCGTATTGCCAAATCTGCGGTCAGCCGCCGCCTAAAGGAGATGGAAGCTCGTTTGGGCATACAGCTCATCATCCGTTCGACCCGCAAACTTACCATGACCGATACTGGCCGCGCTCTTTATGACCGMGCCGTATCGTTGTTGGCCGACTGGGAAGAAACCGAAGCCGTGGCAGGGGACACACAAAGCGCTTTTTCTGGCACGCTTAAAATGACAGCACCCCTGTCCTTTGGTGTTGCCCACCTCGGACCAATTATTGTGGACTTCATGAAAAAGCATCCGCAAATCCGGTTCGACATTGATTTTAGCGACCGGGTGGTAGATCTCGTTTCTGAGGGATTGGATTTGGCTATTCGCATTGGCAGCATGCCAGATTCCAATCTAATCGCCCGCAARTTTTCSGATATCAGTAGGGTTGCCTGYGCGAGCCCGGATTATTTGAAACGCCACGGTTTCCCTCTAACRCCYRAAGAGTTAGAGGGTCATAAAGAAATTGCCTATGGCTACCGGGCTTCATCTATCCACAATTATACGGCGCCAAATGGCAAGACGGGTTCGGTAGAACTGGCCCCGCGTCTGCACGCTACCAGCGGAGAGTTTATGCGTGATGCCGCATTAGCCGGCGAAGGCGTTTTGATGATCCCTCGTTTTATCATGTATAAAAACCTGAACAACGGTTCGCTTGTCGAAATTATGCCCGGTTATGAATGGGATGCACTGGCCGTCTATGTGGTCTACCCACCAACCCGGCATCTTTCGGCCCGGGTTCGGGCGTTTGTCGATTTTCTTGTCGAGCGCTGCCAAGGCACGCCCTATTGGGAAAAGCGAGCGGACATCAGTACAGCAAGGTGATAGCTTCAGCTGAGATTTTATGATATTTGAATAAATTGGTCATGACATATGCCTAAATACCAACTATCTACCAATTGTGAATTTAGGTTTGACAATGCCGAGTTGGGAATGAAAAATAATCCACGCGGTGTGGTATATTGTAAAAATCTGTGAAAGCTGGGGTAATTATGCGTTTAAAAATATTAGTGTGTGGATGTCTTTTGTTTTTTACCAGTCTGTTTGCGCACGTAGAAACGGTCATGGCGCAAACCCAAGACTGGGATACTTTGCTTGCTAACATGGTCCAAGACGACCCTGCCTTGGCTGCCCAGTGGGAAAAGGCAAAAAAAGCAGCTGAGAAAAATGAAAAAGACTTGAAGAAATTTTCGGATAAACACTTCCAAAAGTCATTTGACACCGTGTTTGGMGAGGGAAGTTTTAAGCCCTCAGAAGGTTTAGARTTRCTGAAAGTCCTTGARGCGGCCAGTGCYGGAGATGTGCARTCYGCAGGCGAGGGCMTATCAGCCTTTATYATTGCCAAATACACGCCTGGCCTCGGCCAATATATAACGGCCATGAAAGCCGTTGCGAGCGGTATAAAATCCATGGAGCAAGTTTGGATAAAAGGCTTGAACCAAACCAAAGCCTATCAAAAYTTYATYGAAGTKTTGTATGCTAACCCCAATTATGATCGCCCTTATATCCCTAGCTATATGATCACTTATTTACGCAACAACGAAACCTTTGGCCCACAAATCGGTTTGATCTATGATGAAATGCGMGCCCGCGAAGATGAAATGTTTCGCCAATGGCTTTTTGATGATGCGGCAATGACCCAAATGATGCTACCCACATGGTCATCTCGGTGGATTTCGGCACGGGGAAAGGTGCCGACAGAGCGCGAAATGTTCAACTATTTTCTCTATGAGTTGGTCAAAAATTCAAAGGCGCAATATTTGGAAAAATTTGGTGATTATTATATGGAGCCCTTGATACGRCAAGAGGCTCGCCRGCAGCGCCAAAAATTGAAACAGGCCATGGGTCAAGCCTTAACCCAAATCACAGCCGAAGCCAGTAGCGCGGACAATACAGCCCAATGCACGGCATGGAACGAACAATACAAAACAGGAATGGCTACAAGCAAGCGCCAGAAGCGAGAAATTGGCACATATCTAGATGGTGTTTACAAGACGTATAAGAACAAGTTTAACACCATGCTGATAGCAGAAAACGCAGCTTTTCAAAGATTGCTAGACCCGCTTGASCGCGAGCAAGAAGCGCTTGMGCAAGAGAGCGATGATCTTGACAGCCTTGAGGATGAAGTTGACAGTGCTAACGCTGATTTAGGTTCAATTAGATCTGAAATAAATAGCATGACGGCCTCATTACCGTCCGACCAAAGCGACCCTAGTTATAATGATGGTGTGCGGCAGATTAACGCCAAAATTGGAAGTTATAACAGCACCCGAAACGCCACATATGTGCCAGCCAAACGCGCCTATGAGGAAGCCGCCAAAGCGTTTAACAGTAAAAATGATGCTYTCAAAGCAAACCACAAAGCTTTTTGGGATGATCCATCAAGATCAACTAAATACGCGGGTTCGCAGGGGTTAGTTAGAAAATTCGGGCGCATCAGGCAGTCGATCCAAGGCTTCCAAAAAGGTAAATTTAATTGCAGACCTTTCGCTCAAGTTGCGGTGGATGATGGTATGAATTACTTGATCGGTGTCGATCCGACCCAAGGCGTTAATATGTGCAAAACCTGGGTCGACAATGCGGTAAAAATGAATGCCCTAGCAAAGCAAATCAACGAAACTTGCAAATAAAGGCGTTGTCAGATTAAGATGGTTGAAGTCTAAAAACTCTCGATGATAAACTTCCCCGAGACCTTCDAGAGTATGTTTTGCAAAGCTTTGTGTGGCTAAAAATAACAACATGGGTCGCATTTAYGGCRACMGGGAAAACATAAAGCCCAATCGTCGTTTCATAAAAGTACAGTGCGAACATGGCAATAAAACACACCATTACATGTAAAAAGGTATTGCATCATAAYTGYAGTAGTGTATTAGCGTGTTAAYACAACATATGTGAGGTATAAATATGRCAACGCAAAAACTAAATAATAAGCACCGCACGGAATTGGCGAAAGCCTTGCAGTTGGTCAAGGACGCTTCAGAGATGGAGTTGTTTCTTGTCGATTTGTGCACACCCGCAGAACTGCGCGCCCTCTCCGAGCGTTGGCATGTTGCCAAATTGCTGGATAAGGGTGAAATGCCCTACCGCGAAATCAACGCGCGTACCGGCGTTAGCACAACCACTATTGGTCGGGTCGCTCGGTTTCTGAACGAAGAGCCRCACCAAGGTTACCGCGCCGTCCTTGACCGACAAAGGGAGGTGTAAATGCCTAATCGACTTCGTATTGCCGTTCAGAAAAAAGGGCGGTTGGCTGATGACAGTTTTGCTATGCTTAAAAAATGCGGGCTAAAATTTTCCGTGCGCGGGGACGGACTGCTCGCRCGGGTGAAAAACTTGCCYATTGATCTGCTGTTGGTGCGTGATGACGACATTCCTAATTTTGTTGCYAGYGGYGCTAGTGATTTCGGCTTGGTCGGCGAGAATGTGTTTGCAGAGGAAGTTATGAGCRYYRARACGCTCGACCTWAARATTTTACGCCGTCTAGGATTTTCCAGATGTAATCTCTGCCTCGCCGCAGATGAGAACGGAAACATCCAAARCTTGAAAGATTTGCAAGGTAAGAAAATTGCTACCAGCTATCCAGGTATTTTGAGCGCATACTTGAAAGAAAACAACATATCCGCAAGCTGTGTAGAAATGAAAGGYGCGGTGGAATTGGCGCCGCGCATCAATATTGCRGAYGCRATWTGCGATTTGGTTTCWTCGGGTGCAACGCTGGAAGCTAACGGCTTGGCGGCGTTTGATACTGTGCTTGAAAGCGAGGCCGTATTAATTGGCTCAAATAGAGATTTAGGCTCTGAAAAACGGGATATTTATGAGCGTTTGCTGAGCCGGATTGATGGGGTTATCCGGTCTAAAGATTCTAAATATATTATGCTCAATGCGCCGCGTACACAAATTGCTGCCATTTCTAAAATTCTGCCTGGGTCTGATGCGCCGACGATTATCCCGCTTGGTACGGATGATGACCTTGTAGCACTGCAAGCAGTGTGTACAGAAAACGTCTTTTGGGAAACGCTGGAAGCTCTGAAAGACAATGGCGCGCGCTCCATTCTGGTTCTGCCAATAGAAAAAATGATGGCCTGATCATGCGAGTTCTTAATTGGGATATGTTAGACRCTRSRGATAAGGTAACGGCCTTATCTAGGCCTATTCAGTTGTCGGGTGAAAGCATACGCCAAAGTGTAGCCGACATTTTAAAAACTGTACGCGCCAAAGGCGACCAAGCCTTGAGAGAGTATACAAAACGCTTTGACGGCGTAGAACTCACCSACATGAAAGTGTCTAGCAAGGCYATGCGTGCAGCTTGGCTTGCGCTACCCAGCGCAGACAAAAGGGCTATGCAAACCGCAAAGGCTAATATTGAAACTTTCCACAAAGCGCAAATTCCCTGTTCAATAGAAATTGAAACTATGCCCGGTGTGGTCTGCCGCCGCGTACCYCGACCTGTGGATAGWGCGGGGCTTTATGTTCCGGGCGGAAGCGCTCCTTTGGTCTCAACGTTGATGATGCTAGCAGTCCCTGCAAAAATAGCAGGCGTAGAAAACCGCATTGTCGTCACGCCGCCCGGCAAAGACGGGAAGGTCAATACAAACATTCTTGCGGCGGCCTATTTATGCGCCGTAGAGGATTTATATATGGTCGGGGGCGCACAGGCGATAGCCGCGCTGGCTTACGGCACGCAAACTATTCCCAAATGCGTTAAAATATTTGGACCGGGCAACGCCTATGTTGCACAAGCAAAGTCGCAAATCTCTATGGAGATGGGCGGCCCGGCCATTGACCTTCCCGCCGGGCCTAGCGAAGCTATGGTGTTAGCAGACGACAAAGCTAACCCGGTGTTTGTTGCCGCAGATTTGTTAAGCCAAGCAGAACACGACCCGTTGGCACAAGTAATTTGCGTGTGTGCCTCACAAGAATTTGCTGACACATTAAATGCGCAAATAGTAACGCAAATAGCAGACTTACCACGCAGAGAAATTGCGCAGCAGTCATTGCAGGGCGGCCGTATCATTATCGCGCCCGATATGGAAACAATGCTCGAGATAGCCAACGCTTATGCGCCAGAGCATCTGATAGTGCAGACGGAAAATGCAGAAGATATTATGGACAGTATTCGCAATGCGGGCTCGGTATTCCTTGGGCCGTGGACACCGGAATCCGTTGGTGACTATGCYAGCGGTACCAACCACACCCTGCCAACATTCGGCGCAGCGCGGGCCTATAGCGGTGTGTGCGTAGAAAGTTTTATTAAATTTATTAGTGTACAATCTTTAACCAAAGCAGGCCTCAAATCGATCGGCCCTTGTGTAGAGCGGCTGGCGACGTTGGAAGGTCTTGAGGCGCACAGGCGCGCCGTGCGTTTGCGTCTTGAGGACGGAGAAAACTCATGAACAAAAATTGGCCCGAAAACATTGCCCGAAAAGCAATAGTTGAATTTAAAGCATATAGCGCGCGCGGCGGCGCGGGTAATGCGCTGCACTTGGATGCCAACGAATCCCCTTGGGCACCGCCCCCTGTAACAACTACGGGTGAATTTAATAGATACCCCGAACAACAGCCTGGGGATTTGCGTGCCCGACTTGCGGATTTATACGGTGTCTCTTCGGCGCAAATCATGGCGGGGCGCGGCGCGGACGAAGCCATAGAGGTTTTGCTGCGGACATTTTGTGAGGCTGGTGAAGACGGCATCCTTATCTGTCCTCCGACATTCGGATATTACGAAACTTGTGCAGCTATTCAGGGCGCAAAAATTATCAAGGCGCCACTACGTGCAGATTACAGCTATGATACAGATTTAATAAAATCAAAACTGGCACAAGAAGGTACACCGCTAAAAATAGCTTTTTTGTGCTCCCCCAATAACCCGACAGGCAACGCCATTGATCCGAAAATTATYCCGGAATTATGCGCGGCATATCCGCAAACCCTGATCGTTATTGATGAAGCCTACGCCGAGTTTTCAGACCAAGAAAGCTTTASCGYCCAAATAGATAAATATCCCAACCTAGTTGTCTTGCGCACGCTCTCGAAAGCCTACTCCCTTGCAGGTGTCCGCATGGGCGTCGCTATTGCTGATCCGCGTGTCATCAAAATTATGCTGAAAGTTTTGCCGCCTTATCCAATAGCGCGCCCGGTTGAACGGGCCGTAATGCGTGCTCTTAGTCCAGCATCCATGCCCGTGCATGCGGCACGGCTTACGCTATGGAAATCAGAGCGTAAGCGCATGTCACAAGCTTTAAARGCATCACCTTATATAAAGTACATTTATCCTTCAGAYGCCAATTTCTTGTTGCTAGATGTAATCCGCGAAGATCAGCTTTTGAAAACCTTAGCAAAATACCAGATAAAAATCCGGGACTTCAGAAACATGGGCAAGGGTAAATTTCGCATCAGCATTGGCAGCCCGGAAGAAAACGATATTGCCTTAGTTGCTTTTGAGGTCAAAGCTGCCTTGGGACGCCCCGAGCGTGTCGGCGAGGAATATAGAAAAACCAAAGAAACCGATATTGCCGTGCGGGTAAATTTAGATGCCCCGTCTGTAATAGAAATAAACACGGGCATCGGGTTTTATGACCATATGTTAGAGGCTTTGGCCAAGCATGGTCGTTTTGGTCTTGTGCTATCTTGTCAGGGCGATTTGGAAATTGACGCGCACCACACAACAGAAGACTGCGCCCTTGCACTCGGTACGGCGCTTGCGCGGGCTTTGGGCGATAAAGCTGGCGCTGGTCGGTTCGGATTTACCATGCCCCAAGAAATTTTGATGCCCCAAGAGGTTTTGATGCCCCAAGAGGTTTTGATGCCCCAAGAAGTTTTGGTACCTATGGATGAAACTCAGGCAAGGGTCGCCGTAGATTTATCAGGGCGCCCCGCTATGGTTTTTAAGGGTGATTTTCCGACAGACCGTGCGGGGGAATTTCCTGCCGAAATGTGCCCACATTTTTTTGAAAGCCTGTCGCAAACTTTGGGGGCCTCCATACAAATCGACGTTGAAGGCGAAAATACCCACCATATGATTGAAGCCTGTTTCAAAGGTCTCGGCCGAGCCCTTGCACCAGCCTTTAAGCGGACGGGTAGCGAGATTGCATCTACCAAAGGGGTGTTGTGATGGCGGTGGCAATTGTCGATACGGGATGTGCTAATTTGGCGTCAGTGGCGTTTGCTTTCGCGCGTTTGGGGGTAAGCAATACGGTCACACAGGATGCTGCATTTATAAAAAATGCCGATCATGTTGTTTTGCCCGGGGTGGGCGCCATGCCCTTCGCCATGGAGCAATTGCGAGCGCGTGGTCTTGTGGATGTTTTGCGCGGTTTATCCCAGCCGCTGATGGGTATATGTCTTGGTATGCAAATGCTATTTGATGGTTCTGAAGAGGGCGATGTTAGCGGCCTCGGTCTGATAGACGGCACCGTCTTACAGATGAACGCAGGCGCGAAGCCGTTACCTGCACCGCTACCACATATGGGTTGGAATACCTTGGAAAATTTGGCTGATGACCCCTTATTGCGCGGTATCAACACTGGTGATTATGTCTATTTTGTCCACTCTTTTGCCGCATCCGTAGGTGACAAGACACTGGCCACTACATCTTATGGTCAACCCTTCAGCGCCATCATTAAACAAGATAATATTTATGGCTGTCAGTTTCACCCGGAACGTTCCGGTCAAACCGGCGCAAAAATATTGGCAAATTTCCTTAAGGTGAAGCCGTGATATTCCCAGCGATTGATTTGATGGACGGAGGMTGCGTGCGTTTGCTCAAAGGTGATTTTGCCCAGCGAACCAATTATAGTATCGACCCCGTTATGACGGCTCAAAATTTTGAAGCCGTAGGCGCAAAATGGTTRCATGTGGTGGATTTAGACGGBGCGAAAAACCGTATGGCCGCTCAATCAGACCTTATTATAGAGATTGCGCAGACCACAAGAATGAAGGTGCAAACGGGCGGCGGCTTGCGCAATGCTCAGCAAATAAAACATCTTTTGGATAACGGCATAGAGCGCGTAGTAATTGGCTCTCTAGCGGTTAAGAACCCAAGCCTTGTAAGGCAGTGGATGCAAGAGTTCGGCCCTGAAAAAATAGTGCTGGCCATAGATATTTTTTTGGATTTGGACGGCACGCCGCGCCCCGCCACACATGGTTGGACGCAAACGTCGGAAATGTCATTATGGCAGGTAATTGATAATTTTAAACAAGCGGGTTTGAAAACCATTCTCGTGACTGACATCGCTAAAGACGGCGGCCTACAAGGCTCCAATATAGCTTTGTATCTGAATATAATGCGCCGATATTCTGACCTTGATTTAATCACGTCTGGCGGGGTTGGCTGTCTGGAAGATGTTGTGAAATTAAAGGCGCTAAATCCGGCGGGCATCATCATAGGGAAAGCGCTTTACGAAAACAAAATCACCTTATCGGAGGCTATATCATGTTAGCGCGGCGCATTATCCCTTGCTTGGATGTACGCGGTGGGCGTGTTGTTAAAGGCGTACAGTTTAGAGATCACGAAGATGTGGGCGATATTCTTGATTTGGCGCTAAAATATAGAGATGCAGGTGCCGATGAATTGGTGTTTTATGACATTACGGCCAGTGTTGATGATCGCACCATCGGTTCGGGTTGGATCAACAAGGTATCTAGCTTGCTCGACATTCCCTTTTGTGTAGCAGGCGGTATAAAATCGGTCGAAGCCGCTCGGGCGCGCCTGGAGGCGGGCGCAGACAAAATATCGGTTAACTCACCGGCATTGTCGCGGCCTCGCCTCATTAATGAGCTTTGTGATGCTTTTGGCAGGCAATGTATTGTCGTCGGCATTGATAGCTTTGAGAAGGACGGTATATACCGCGTCAAATCGCATACAGGTTCCGCCGATGCTACGCGCGACATTGGGCGCGACACTGGGCGCAAAACTCTTGACTGGGTCCAAGAAGTTATAACGCGCGGTGCAGGAGAAATAGTTCTCAACTGTATGAACAAAGACGGGGTTCGCACGGGATATGACATTGGGCAATTAAAGGCGGTTCGCGGTGCTTGCTCGGTACCTTTAATCGCCTCGGGCGGGGCAGGTACCGTGTCCCATTTTGAAGACGTGTTTAAGCAGGCCAATGTGGACGGCGCTTTAGCGGCAAGTGTCTTTCATAAAAACATTATTCCCATTCCCTTGTTAAAATCAGAACTTAAATCCAAAGGCATAGAGATACGCATATGAAAATAGATTTTGAAAAAGGAGGCGGTCTTGTGCCAGCCATCATCCAAGATGCAGATACGCAGCAAGTCCTTATGTTGGGATATATGAACGCGGATGCTTTAGCCGCTACCCGCGCTAGTGGTTTCGTTACGTTTTATAGCCGCTCTCGAAACTGTCTGTGGCAAAAGGGCGAAACATCGGGCAATAGGCTCGCGCTTGTTGATATAGAGGTCGATTGCGACCAAGACACATTGCTTGTCCGTGCCAGACCTGCCGGCCCCACATGCCACAAAGGTACAATTTCTTGTTTTGGCAGCCAAGGCCCACAAGGATTGGGGTGGCTTGCACAGCTATCAGATTTAATCGAGAACCGTAAAAAGGCCGACCCTAAAACATCTTACACAGCAAAACTTTTGCAAGGCCCGCTAACCAAATGTGCGCAAAAAGTCGGCGAAGAAGGCGTGGAAACGGTCATCGCCGCCCTTGCCGAAACAGACGAGCACTTTAAATCAGAGGCGGCTGATTTGCTTTATCACCTGATGGTCTTGCTTGCGGCAAAAAACATGTCCCTGGCGGACATTATTACCGCGCTGARAAYGCGCGCCGTGTAAAGAACGCTAGCTTCCTATTTCGGCGTATACCAGATCGGCGATGTATAGGCACGTTCTTGCGCCGTTAGCTCTGCGTCGTCCGGTATGTCGGCACCCATGCGCTTGGCATCAAACAATGGCCAGCGCGGGGTCGGGATTTCCAAAACGCGGACGTAATAAAAAGCCGCTTGGGCCGGGTCAAAATCTGGGTCAGTCCAGATTGAAAAAAGCTCGGCCGCTCCAATAGAATTTTCGTAACTTGCATTGTCTGTATCGACCGTTGAACCGACCGCGGGCAGTTTACCGTCCGCGCTGATGGTCCGTTCGCCAGCCCAAACCACGTCATAGATTTTTTCGTGCGTTCCGCCGTCAACATCGCGCCAGCCTTTGATGATTTGTACACGGTCAAGGTTAGCGCCGTCTGGGTCTTTGCTGGCTGCAACGATGAAATCAGGGCTTTGGTTTTGCGAGAGCTGTAAATCACCACCCATAGGCACACCGCCAGCATATCCAGTGTCTACTAAATCGCCAGTATTTATAGACTGCTTATCATAATTCCCGCCAAAGAACCGCACTTTCATGCGCGGCCCTGTGGTGCCGTATACTTCTTTGCGTTTGAGGGCGTCCCATATTTCGGCGCGGGTGTTACCCCGTGCCCAAACACCAGCATAGCCGCCCGCTAGATACTGCCAGCCATAGCGCAGAGCTTTTGCCCCGCCCAAAACGATGATTTCATTGACGCGTTCCTTATGGGGCTCGGTAACCCCGAACTTGCCAAAGAAATTTTCTTCGCGCCCTGTCGCTAATCCGGTATGGCTGTCGGTTGAGCCGATAAAACCAAGTTTAAACGGATTGGTTCCGGTGCTTGCTTCAAGACCAAGTCCGGTTTTAAGAGCTTCGCGTACATAATCGCCTTGGAACATCTCTGGTTCTTTAATAGCTTGTAAACTTAGATTACCTAAATCCCAGCCAACATCACCAAAGCTRGAAAACTCGTCATTKGGKGACAAAAAYGGATGAGATTCGCTGTCGCCTTTGATTTGCGTTATCTCGACAACAGGTTCCCACCGTGCACGTTTCTTCGCATATTTCGCATCAATTGCATTGCCCTTAAAGTCCGTTTTGGCAAACATCAGCCCGTTAGAGAGATTGCTATTATGGGGGATAGCCAAAACCTGACCACCAGTTTTTTTCTCGTAACGCGCCATCCATTTCCAGAGATCTTCGGGATTATCGCTTTGGATGGACGAGAACGGCATAATTTTGTCCGTCTTGTCATTGCCGTCTCTAAAAATGACATTGCGGTGTATATTGTTACCGTCGGGCATCGAGGTATATTCATACCCGATCAAAGCCGTGAAGGTGCCGGGATCATTAAATTCTTCGGCTAGCGCAGTGCTTCTCTTCCAGATAGAGCGCAGCAAGGGTAAGACGGTAAAAGGGTTTCTCATGGTTTTTGGCAGTGTTTTATTGGCATGAGAAACTATTAATTCCTTGCCAACCAGTACAGATTGTTCGGTTCCCTCATTGAGCATTTCGTGCCAACGCTTTGCCTTGGGATCTTTAATCAGCTTGGGATTGCCGACAAAAAGCTCATTAATAAGGCCAAGGCCCTCAGCGTGATCTGCGACCACCAGAAAATCAAGGGGACGCTTTAGCTGTACTTTTTGTCCTGTGTTCGAAACTATTTCATCGCCGCGCGCAAATTTATAAGCATCAGCAGGTGACAAGCGTGCGCCGAACGAAAATGCATCGGCCGAGTTTAACGTATGCAAATGCGTGTCGCCCCATAAAAGCTTGGTTGGGTATTTTTCGGTTAATTTTGGAGCCTCTACCTCTGTTGCAGGTGCTTGCGCCGATGGTAATTCCACATCTGGCTTCGCAGGCTGGCAGGCGCTTAACGTTAGCGCAGCAATGATAGTCCCGCTGCCCAATAAATAGTTTGATAATTTCATGTCATTTTCCTTTTGAAGATACCGTTACATAAATTTTTTCATCATTTTCAAAACTTTGTGGGTCTTTTCTGTATAGGGCGGGAAGAGCATTTTACCGCCGCTAAATTTGCTTTGGAAGAACACGCCTTTCATGTGAGAGAAAGTCTTAAAGCCGTGCTCGCCGTGATATCCGCCCATACCGGACGGGCCAACGCCGCCAAACGGAATGTCTTCTTGCACCACATGCCATGCGGTTTCATTGATGCTTACACCGCCAGATATGCTATTTTTAAGAACATGTTCGCGTTTAGCTTTATCCTCACCAAACCAATACAGCGCCAATGGACGGTCTCGTTCCTGTATATATCGCATGGAATCTTCCAAGGTCTCGCTGGCCACAATCGGCAGGAGCGGTCCAAAAATCTCTTCCTGCATTATCTTCATGTCAGGCGTGGTGTTTGTAACTACGGTCAGAGGAATGCGGCGTTCTTGTGCCATAATTTGCGTATCGTCATCGCCGGCCGTGCGGAGTGTAGCGCCTTTGTTTTCGGCGTCTTCCAACAGGCCTTGCAGACGAGCATAATGGCTGTCAGCAATGATAGAGGTGTAGTCGGGATTGCCAGCAAATTTAGGATAAAACTCTTCTGCTTTTCTGATCAAGGCTTTTGAAAACGCGTCAATTTCCCGTTCGGGCATTAATAGATAATCTGGCGCAACACAGGTCTGTCCGGCATTGAGTAATTTGCCGTTCGTAATACGCGGGACGGCGAGCTTCATGTTGACGCTTTCATCAATGATGACAGGTGATTTTCCGCCCAGCTCTAATGTCACTGGCGTCAAATTTTTAGCCGCAGCTCCAGCCACAATCCGGCCGACATTGGTTGACCCGGTAAACAGTAAATGATCAAACGGMAGGCYCGAAAAYTYTTGCGCAACTTCAACRCCGCCAACGGCAACATAAACTTCGTCGTCAGAGAAAACTTCACCAAGCACGGATTTAAGCAGTTTTGAAAAACGCGGCGTATACTCGCTCGGTTTTATCATGGCGCGGTTGCCCGCACCCAAGGCGCCAACCAAAGGCATGATCGCAAGCTGCAAGGGATAATTCCAAGGGCTTATGATGCCGATAACACCAAGTGGTTGCGGCATAATTTTGTTAGAACCCGGCTTGAACTGCATGGCGGTTGGTGCTTTGCGGGTCCGCATCCATTTTTGAGTGTGCTTCAGCGCATGTTTGATGCCGCCGTGTATAATTGCCATTTCTGCTATGGTGGTTTCCGTGAAAGAACGGTTGCCAAAATCTTGGGAAATAGCCTGTTGAAAGTTTTGCTCATTGGCGTTGATTATTTCACCAAGTTTGACCAGCATGTTTTTCCGCTCTGCCCAACTTGAATTTGGATTTGCATTAAATGCCGTTCGCTGCGAACCCAATATTGCTTCCAGATTGTTTTTTGACATACCTATCCCCATAAAATTTATCTTTGATCTATTCTAGTTACTGCCTCGGCCTTGACTTTTCAATATAATTCCTTGACTTTGCAATCACAAAACTCGGGTAATTGTATAATGTCAGATTTGGAAACGATTCATATTCGTGCGGGCGCATTTGAAGGCTTTCGTGACTTGTTATGGGAATACGGGGTAGACCCTAGTTTGATTTTTTCAGAGGTTGGCCTGGATGAAACCTCTTTAAATTTCCCAGATTTTTTAGTGCCGACCGAAATGTATCGGCGGGCCCTAAACCTTGCGTCCCGCCAAACCAAGCAACCCCATTTTGGCTTGCTTATGTCCCAAAATCAGACCCTGCATAAGTTTGGCGCTATCGGGTATTTAATGATGCACGCTAGCACGGTCGGGCAATCAATTGGCTGCCTGGATCAATATTTACGAATTCATGATGCTGGCACTGTGGCCAATATGGAGATTAGAAACACTGATGTATTGTGGACGGTTTGGTTGAGAGCGGTTGGTGAGGAATCCATTTTGCAACACACAGAGCTAGCCCTTGGAATAGCCGTGAAAACACTTCGGATCATAAGCACCGAAACATGGAATCCGGCTGCCGTATATTTTGAGCACTCAAAACCCAAAGACACGAGCTTGCATGAACAAGTATTCAAATGCCCCGTTTATTTTGAACAGGCTACGAACGGGATTGAGTACCCGGAGAGTTTTTTACGGACGAAATTGCCAACTGCTGACCTTGGGCTGTTTAATATCATTCAATCACACATAGAAAGTATCGCCAAAGAAAAGGGCGATGATTTTGTCAGTAAAATTAAGCAATCCATTCAGGTAAACCTTGAAAGCGGCAAGCCCTGTTTACAAAAAACGGCTAAACTATTTGGGATGAACCCGGCGCAATTCCAGCGTAAATTAAAACAGAGCGGTGCTAATTTTCAAGATGCCCTTCAAGATGTTCGAAACAGCCTTGCTTGTAAATATTTAGCCGATACCGATATGTCGTTAGCGACGATTTCTACACTTCTGGCATATGCGGAACCGGCGGTGTTTTCGCGGTCGTTCAAGCGCAATTTTGGTTTGACGCCGCGCGAATGGCGGCGCCAAAACAGTGAGTAATAGTTATTCTGCAGACGGTTCTTTGGCATCACCGTTATTAACCGCTAACCAGGACTGTCCCATGACATAGGCGCGCACTGCTTCTGCGTCGTCTGCGCTCAAATATTCCTTAAATGAAATCATGCCGTTGTCAGTAAGGGCGCCGCCAATTACAATGTCGTTCCAGCTTTCCTTATCCGCAGACTGATAAGACCAGCGCAAATCAGGTATAACGCCGGAACTGACAACAAGCGGGCCGTGACAAACCATACAGTTTTCTGCATATTTTATAAGGCCGAGCATTTTCATGTCGTCGTTTCCAAAGTCATTGCCCTTCGGGCTCATGACAACGGCGTTCTCCGGTATGTCTGGCACACTCCCTGTTGCACCAAGTTTGAAGACAATCACATGCCCAACATCAGGCACAACGGCCTTTGGCCAGCCAACGCCGTAGTTAAGCGCCCAACCGCCGCCCCAGCCCGTGGCTATGGCAATATATTGTTCGCCGTCAATTGAATAGGTGGAGGGCGGTGCGACAACGCCGCTATTGGCTTGTTGGCCCCATAATTTATCGCCGTTCTCTGCGTTATAGGCAACGAGTTCGCCGTCAATTGTGCCTTGGAATACAAGATTTGATGCGGTTGTTAAAACGCCGCCATTACCGGGGCCAGAGTGCTCGACACTCCAACGTGCTTCTTGTTTGACCGGATCCCATGCCAGTAGATTGCCCTTAAAATCTTTACGGATAAAATCAAGCGTGCCTTTGGGGTAGGTCGGCGGGACACCTGCGGACAAATCACCACCAATGTTCCATCGCTGGGGGCTGGGGTTGCTATCGAGATTAGGCACAAGGGCTTGCGGTACTTGTTGGGCCGGAATGTAGGCAAGGCCCGTTTGTGGGCTATAGGCCATTGGATGCCAGTTGTGGGCACCCATTGGTCCGGGAATACTGACAAAGCCTTTTTTAGTCCAATTGCGGGCATCGGGGTTTTCAATCGGTCGACCTTTGGCGTCAAGCCCTGTTGCCCATGTCATCAGGTCCACATAAGGTTTGCCTGAAATAAATTCGCCTGTTGCAGCGTCCAAAACATAGTAAAACCCGTTCTTGGGGGCCTGCATGACCACGCGGCGGGGCTGGCCTTCTGCGCCAATTGGCAAATCAGCAAGTATCAGAGATTGGGTCGCGGTAAAATCATATTGATCCCGCGGTGTGGTTTGGAAATGCCATTTATATGTGCCTGTATCCGCGTCTACCGCCACAATTGAGGACAAGAAGAAATTGTCGCCATTGCCCTCTGGGTCGCGTATGTCCGCATTCCACGGCGAAGCATTGCCAACGCCGAAAATAACGCTGTCATTGACCGTATCGTAAATGATGGAATCCCAAACGGTACCGCCGCCGCCTTCGGTTGTCCATTTGCCGCTATCGCCCCAAGTTGCGTTGGCGGCGCTGGCAAAGATGTCGTCGGATGCTGCCCCGTCAGGTTTTTTATCCGGGTTTGGCGTTGTATAGAACCGCCAAGCTAACGCACCCGTATTAACATCATAAGCAGACACATAACCACGCACCCCTAATTCCGCGCCGCCGTTGCCGATCAAGACCTTGTCTTTTACGACGCGCGGTGCACCTGTAATTGTGTAGGGCATGGACTTATCTACGGTCAGCGTACTCCAGACGACTTTTCCGGTTTTAGCGTCCAAGGCTTCTAGGCGGCCATCAAACACACCAACAATAACCTTGCCCTCGTGCACGGCAACACCGCGGTTGATCACATCACAGCAGCCTTTGGCCGCGTCTTCGCCGGAAACTTCAGGGTTATAAACCCAAAGCTCTTCTCCGGTTTTAGCGTCCAAGGCATAAACAATAGACCAAGACCCGGTCACATACATGACACCGTCTAAAACAATCGGTGTTGCTTCTACACCCCGGCTTGTTTGCAGATCATAGGTCCAGGCAACGCCCAGGTTTTTGACGTTGTCTTGATTGATTTGTTTGAGGCGGGAGAACCTTTGTTCATCATAAGTGCCGCCGTAACTCAACCAAACCTCCGGTGTAGCGGCCGCATTGGCAATGTGCCCAGAGTTTATTGTAGCTAGAGTTGGAACACTATTTGTAATGTCTTTGGCGGGCTTATCTGTACATCCGACAAGCGCCATGGATAAAGCCAGCATAATTACGGTAGACTTGATTCCTGTAGATTGGAATTTCATTTGTTTCCCCTTATTAACATCCCCTGTTAACACCCCTTGTGGTGATCTTACATCATTCACTAAAAGATACTAACGCAGAAAATTGTTTTTTGAAGTCAAAACCGACTTCAAATATCAATTGTCGCCAAATGGAGTGCTGAGATTTAATGACACGCCAATGGTTAGGCAGCTATTGAGCTGATCACAAATTTATACTTCACGATTTGTTTAACTAAACCACACTTGCATAAACCTCAGGGGCTGATAATGAGGCTCCCAGAAAATCAACCCAGTAAGGATGTTTTATGACTAACCCGCTTTTTAAACCATTTTCCTGCCGTAGCCTTAATATGTCTAACCGCATCGTTATGGCACCTATGACGCGTAGTTTTTCACCGAACGGTGTGCCGGGGGATAATGTGGCTGATTATTATGCCCGCCGCGCACAAGCGGATGTTGGTTTAATTTTGACCGAGGGCACTGTCATCGACCGCAAGGGTGCGGCCAATGATGCGAATATCCCGATGTTTCACGGCGAAGCACCGCTTAAGGGTTGGGGCAATATTTGCGATAAAGTCCACGCGGCAGGCGGGAAAGTCGCACCGCAAATTTGGCATATGGGCATGGTGCGCAAACCGGGTACGGGACATTATCCGGATGCAGTTTCCGATAGCCCGTCCGGGGTTATACATACGGGAAAGCAAGTCGTAGAAGCGCCGTCCGAACGCGACGTTGAAGACATGGTAGCATCCTATGCCCGCGCYGCWGGCGAWGCGGCTAAACTTGGTTTTGACGCAGTAGAAATTCACGGCGCGCACGGATATCTTATTGATCAATTTTTCTGGGATGTAATGAATGTGCGCGAAGATAAATACGGCGGCGGCTTGGTCGAGCGCGCGACATTTGCTGGAGAAATCATTGCTGAATGCCGTAAGGCGGTCGGGGACGACATGCCTATCATCCTGCGCTTCTCCCAATGGAAACAACAAGACTACACGGCAAAATTGGTTGAAACTCCGGCAGAGCTAGAAGCCTTCTTGCAAGTGTTCGTCGATGCGGGTGTGGATATTTTACATTGCTCCCAGCGCCGTTATCAAGAACCAGAGTTTGAAGGTTCCGATTTGAACCTCGCGGGCTGGGCCAAAAAACTCACGGGATTGCCAACGATCACAGTTGGTTCAGTAGGATTATCCAGCGATTTCTTTGGTGCATTTGCAGGACAAGGTTCCGCAGCATCTTCTTTAGACGATCTGTATGAGCGGATGGAAAAAGGCGAATTTGACATGGTCGCCGTCGGGCGCGCTCTTCTGCAAGACCCGAACTGGGTCACTAAAGTTAAAGACGACAAGATGGATGAACTGATGGATTATGATGCGGCGGCACTAGCGACTTTGAGCTAAACCTACCTGCCCGCCGCCGCCTGTATCATGGCTTTTGAACGACCCGTTAGCGTTGCATCACAGGCACTTATCTGGGTATAACGTCGCCGGGCTTTGCCGGGAATTCGGCCTAATTTGCCGAGCTTGCTTTCGCCGAAAACCTCTAGTCCGCCGTATAGTTTTGACAAAGCGCCCGCAGGGCCGTTGACGGCTATAAACCCTGAACAGGCGGAAATATYTTCGCTGGCATAATGGCGTTTATAACCGTCTATGCCTTCGCCGAGATCAATGCGCTTATAGCCCAAATTATCTGCTTCGTCGATCAGCGCCTCGAGCAATTGTATGCCCGGTGCCAGATTGTAAAACTTGCTATTATAAGCGACCATCCAGGAATGGAATGTGGTGCCGTCCGAAAGACCTAGATCAATGGCAGCCAATTCGTCGCCGAAATACATGCAGTGCATATGGGCGCGAAGCTCAGCATTATCGTCTTTTTCCCATAAGCCGAGCAGTAAAGCGCTTGTCCAATCTGCGCTTAAAATATCATATTTGCCGCTTTCGGCGAATTGCTTCCGTTTCCATGTCTTAAGCTGATTAAAAACGGATTTGTCGTTTGAATTAAATTCAAAACGGCGGGGCCCCAGCTCTTCAGCTTTGCGGACGCGGCGGCGCGTACTTTTAAGGTGGCGGCGATAACTGCTATCTCGCCCAGTGCGCCAGTTTTCTGCACCCATAGATATATCCATAACCGTACAAGGTGTTTCATCACGCACATAGCCAGAGAACATATTGCAACTGTCAATTAATGCGGAAAAATGAAAAGCCCCAAACTCGGCCTGCTTAAGCACAGCGTGCATGTCGAAACGTGTATCCGGTGCACATATAAATCCGTGATAATCCGTCATCGGCGTACCAACGGGTCGGGCAAAACCAATTTTTCCCGCAGAGCTTATGCGCGCTTGAAACGGTAGGAACGCCAGCGGTTTGGCGTCTTGTTCTACCAGTAAAATATGCACATCACCGCACAGCCTACTGAGCAATTGTGTGTAACCAATATGAAAATATGGACTGTACAGAGCCGCGTTGGCAGCACGGAACTTTGTCCACGCTGAAACGTGCTCAGGTGTCAGTTTTTCTACTGCTAAAATATGTGTCTGTATGCCGTTCACTAACTTACCCTATTGCCCTCTACAATACTATTGAACGGGACATAACAGGATTTGGTGAAAACAGGCTTAATATGTTGGTGTAATTATAAGGGCGGCACAGCAGAGCTGATAAGATTTAACGGTAAAGCCGTCGTATCTTTGGCTTGGCGCAGAGCAATACGCGACTGCACGTCCGAAACCAGAGAGAATGACAGCAATTTTTCCCGCAAAAACCGGTCATAAGCGTGCATGTCTGAGGTGATGATGCGGAGCATATAATCAACAGCACCTGTCACTACGGCGCACTGCACCACTTCCGGCATTGTCTGGATGGCGCTTTCGAACTGCTCCATGTTTTCCTTGTTGGGCATAGCCAGTTTAACGGCAACAAAGACTTCAAAATCTAGCCCGAGTTTTTGGCGGGATAGTCTGGTCACGCGCTGCTTGATAATACCGTCTTCTTCCATGCGTTTGATMCGGCGCCAGCACGGCGATGAAGAAAGYCCAACCTTGTCAGCGATTTCTGCCACCGAAAGGGCCGCATCATTTTGAATGACGTGCAGTATTTTGGCGTCAATATTATCAAGCTTTATAGACATAATATTTCTCTTTATTCACAATAAACGTAATTTCATGCCTATATATGTGCCATATAAAGATTATTTGCAAACATAAATGCCGGATAATCAGGTAATAATTCCCAAAATTACCCCTACAATCAGGATAATATCTATGACAAGTCGTAAAAACACATCTAACTTGCATGTACCAGAGCCTCTGAACAGGCCCGGTACAACGCCTGATTTTTCAGATCTGCATATGCCGGACCTTGTTTCTGATAAAACCCATACCCTACCGCGCCCTGATCCAATGGTGGATGCTTACGAAACCGAGAATCTCGCTTCTGGGCTTGTGCGGGTTTTGACGCTGGACGGCCGTGCAAAAGGCCCTTGGGACCCAAAGTTGAGCGCAGACACAATGCGTCTTGGTCTGCGCAATATGATGCTAACCCGCAGTGTTGATAAACGGATGTTCACCGTACAGCGCCAAGGCAAGGCTTCCTTTTATATGAAAAGCCTCGGCGAAGAGGCTATCGCCGTTGCTGCGGCCATGGCCCTCAAGGATACGGACATGGTGTTCCCGTCCTATCGCCAACAAGGCTTGCTGTTGTCGCGCGGCTATTCTTTGCGCGATCTGATGTGTCAGGTTTTATCCAACGCGGGCGATAAACTAGAAGGCAAAGCCATCCCGATTTGTTATTCATCGCGGGAAAAAGCATTTTATTCTATTGGTGCGTCTTTGGGCACACAAATGAGCCACGCCGTCGGTTGGGCCATGGCTTGTGCCTACAAAGGAACGGACGGTGTTTCGTGCTCRTTCACKGGYGARGGCGCGACTGCGGARGGYGATTTTCATTATGCGCTCACTTTCTCYTCTACTTACCGYGCRCCYGCYATTATCAATATYGTCAACAACCAATGGGCAATTTCGTCTTTTCAGGGTATTGCAGCGGGACAAAGTAAAACCTTTGCTTTTCGCGGCCTTGGCTTTGGCTTGGCCAGCTTGCGGATTGACGGCAATGATTTTCTCGCGGTTTACGCCGCTATTTCTTGGGCTGCGAAAAGAGCCCGAGCGGGCGGGGGTGCGACGGTTATTGAACATTTCACCTACCGCAAAGAAGGACATTCGACCTCTGACGATCCGAGTAAATACCGCGCTAAGGAGGAGCCAGACGCCTGGCCGCTCGGCGATCCGGTTGACCGCTTGAAACACCATTTAATCCTGATCGGGGAGTGGGACGAAAAGCGCCACGAAGCGCAAGAACAAGAACTCGATGCCTTTGTTTTAAAGGCCTATAAGGAAGCAGAAAGCTTTGGCACATTGACAACCGAAACCGGTATCAACCCGCGCTCTATGTTCGAGAAAGTTTATGAAGACATGCCGTCCCACCTCAGGCGGCAACGCCAAGAATTGGGGATATAGACAATGCCCAAAAATAATAATGTTAAGCAAATGAATATGATCCAGGCGATTAACTCTGCTTTGGATGTGAAGATGAGCGAAGACCCGGACGTATTGGTGTTCGGCGAAGATGTTGGTTATTTCGGCGGCGTGTTTCGCTGTACGGCTGGCCTGCAAGAAAAGCACGGCTTGCACCGTTGTTTTGACGCACCCATATCCGAAGGCGGCATTGTCGGCACAGCCGTTGGCATGGGAGCCTTCGGCTTGCGCCCGGTTGTTGAAATCCAGTTCGCCGATTATATCTACCCGGCGTTTGACCAAATATGTTCCGAAGCGGCGCGCCTGCGCTACCGTTCTAACGGCGATTTTACCGCGCCGATTACCATTCGCTCGCCCATGGGCGGCGGCATTCACGGCGGCACATCCCACTCCCAAAGCCCGGAAGCTTTGTTCACGCATATTGCCGGTATCAAAACTATTATTCCGTCTAACCCTTACGACGCCAAAGGCCTGTTGATCAAAGCGATTGAAGACAATGATCCGGTGGTGTTTTTCGAGCCCAAACGGCTCTATAATGGGCCGTTTGATGGTGATCTCAACAAACCCGTAGATAGCTGGGCCAACCATGAACTTGGCCAAGTACCTGAAGGTCATTACACAATTGATTTCGAAAAAGCCCGCATGCACAAGCAAGGCAGCGAGCTGACTATATTGTGCTACGGCACTATGGTTTGGGTGGCCGAAGCTGCCGTGCGCGAAACCGGGGTCAGTGCAGATATTGTTGATTTGCGCTCGTTGGTGCCGCTTGATTTGGACACGATAGTGGCTTCCGTCAAAAAAACTGGCCATTGTATGATTTTGCACGAAGCTACACGTACGTCAGGCTTTGGTGCAGAGT
Source organism: Robiginitomaculum sp. (assembly GCA_002732685.1). The sequence continues at coordinate 8,225 of NVRS01000021.1, read as the reverse complement.
TAAGCGCATTGGTGCAAGAGCATTGTTTTTATCATCTTGAAAAACCGATTGTGCGCGTTACAGGTTGGGACACACCCTATCCGCATGCGCTGGAGTGGGAATATTTCCCCGGCCTAGAACGGGTGAGTAAATCTATTATCCAAATGATGGAGGGCTAGAACATGGCCGAATATATTTATAAAATGCCGGACATCGGCGAGGGCGTTGCCGAAGCGGAGATCGTAGTTTGGCATGTGAAGGTCGGCGATAAAGTGGCCGAAGACGCACCGATTTGCGATGCAATGACCGACAAGGCCACGGTGGAACTCACCGCGCCTGTCGCCGGAACCATAACCAAAGTCGGCTGTGCTGAAGGCGAAATCATGGCCATTGGCGGCGCACTTGCTATTTTTGATACGGACGGAAAGTCTATCCCGCAGGAGGACAGCAAACCTGCGCCTAAAAAACAAACCCCAACGCCTGCGCCAAAGTCAAAACCAACACCAAAGCCTGCGCCTAAACCTGAACCTACACCAATAGCCACACCTGCACCTGCTGTCACTTCTATGCCCGGTACTAAACCTTTGGCATCTCCTGCCGTKCGCCGCCGCGCCGAAGATCAAGACATTGATCTGCGCTTGGTGCCTGCGTCTGGTAAAGCCGGAGAGATTACCCATGCGGATTTGGATGCATATTCAAAGGGCGGTGGTTCTCGTTTGCAAAAACTTGCGGGCGGTACGGATATAAAAGTTACAGGTATGCGCCGGATTATTGCCGAGCGTATGAGCGAGAGTAAACGCCGTATTCCGCATTTCACCTATGTCGAATCTATCGACATGACAGAACTGGAGCGCACACGCGTGCATATGAATGCGGTGCGCGCGGCCCACCAACCCAAGCTAACCTTGATGCCGTTCTTCATGCGCGCCATAGTCAAAGCGGTGAAGTTGTGGCCGCAGTGTAATGCAACATTTGATGACAACCCTCAAGGCGGGGGGGCAGGTATTATCACCCAGCATAACCCCGTGCATATTGGTATGGCCGCACAAACACCGGGCGGGCTGATGGTACCGGTTATCCGCAATGCGGAAAGCCAAGATATCTGGCAGCTTTCGACCGAAATCGCCCGTATTGGTGAGGCGGCTAAAACCGGGAGCATTGCACCTGCAGAATTGTCCGGCTCGACCATCTCTCTAACATCCCTTGGTAAGTTGGCGGGTGTTATGGCGACACCCGTGATTAACCGCCCGGAAGTCGCCATTCTGTGTCCTAACAAAATTGTAGACACGCCCGTCATAGAAAATGGCCAGATGGTCGTGCGCAAGATGATGAACTTCTCAACCAGTTTTGATCACAGGGTTGTTGATGGTTTCCACGCCGCCGAGATGGTTGCCTATATCAAGGGATTGCTTGAGCATCCCGCGACACTTTTCATTGATTAGAGGAATATATGGCTGAACATTTTACATGTGATGTGCTGGTTGTTGGCTCGGGACCCGGGGGCTATGTTGCCGCTATTCGGGCTGGTCAATTGGGATTGGATACTATGCTTGTTGAAGACGGTCGCCTTGGGGGCACGTGTTTGATACGCGGCTGTATTCCGTCCAAAGCCTTGATCGAGGCTGCGGAAAAATTTGAACAGGCGGGTATTAACGCTAGCGGTAATTCCGTAATTGGTCTTTCGGCTGACAAACCCAAAYTGGATTTTAAAAAAACCATMGCATGGAAAGACGGTATTACCGAGACGCTTAGTTCTGGTGTTGCCGGACTTTTGAARGCGGCAGGCGTGCGTGTTGTYTCTGGRTGGGCAGTGTTTGAAAATGCYAAAACCTGCACGGTTGGYGAYGACAAGATAACGGCGARYAATGTTATCTTGGCGACGGGCTCTAAAAGTGTGGAGCTTAAGGGCCTGCCTTTCGCCAAAAACGGAGAAGGTGTAGTAATATCRTCAACCGAAGCKCTGGACTTAACATCTGTGCCTAAAAAATTGGCCGTGGTCGGYGCAGGCTATATCGGCATGGAGCTCGGTATTGCTTACCGCAAGCTCGGTGCAGAAGTGACCTTTATCGAAGCGGCTAAAACCATCTTACCGGGCTTTGACAAACAATTGTCAGCACCCGTATCCAAATGGTTGCGCGATCATGATGTCACCGTTCACACAGGTAGTTTTGCCCAATCTGTGAGCACTAAGGGCGGCAAACATAGTTTGACATACACGGATAAAAACGGCGCAGAAGCGACGTTAGCCTGTGACAAGGTTTTGGTTACGGTTGGGCGTATTCCCAATACAGAAGGCTGGGGTTTAGAAAACATGGCCGTCGACATGGCCCCAGAAAACAATGGCGTATTTGTCAAAGTTGACAATAAATGCCGCACAGCCATGAGCGGGGTTTACGCCATTGGCGATCTGGTCGGCGAACCAATGTTGGCGCACAAAGCGTCCGCACAGGGCGAAATGGTTGCGGAAATAATTGCCGGTAAAAAACGCACATTTGCGCCTGAAGCAATTCCGGCGGTTTGCTTTACGGACCCAGAAATTATTTCTGTTGGCTTGATGCCGAACGAAGCCAAAGACAAAGGTCTTGAGTTTACGCAAGGTAAGTTTCATTGGGCTGCCAATGGTCGGGCCTTGACCACAGGTACAGCAGACGGCGGCGGCTTTGTCCGTATTTTGGCGCTTAAAAGCACGAACCGTATCATTGGCATCCAAGCCGTTGGTCGTCATATATCAGAGCTTAGCGGTGAGTTCGTTCTAGCCGTAGAAATGAACGCCACCCTTGAGGACATGGCAGGCACTATCCACGCGCACCCAACCCTGTCCGAAGCAGCAATGGAGGCCGCGCTTTCTGCCCTTGGACATCCCATACATTCCGTGTAGTCATACCCCAACAAAATTGGTTTAGGATAGATTATGGGTGGTAACACACTAATAGAATTTCGCATGCTTGGCTTTGATATCAAGCTCGATACCAGCTGGCTTTTTATWGCTGCWTTGATCACATGGTCATTGGCAACACGSTGGTTCCCAAGCGTGCTGCCTGGATATTCACCGATTGCTCATTGGGTGCTTGGTGCTCTCGGCGCTTGCGGGTTTTTCATCTCTATTTTGCTGCACGAAATGGGGCATTCAGTTGTTGCGCGGGGTTACGGTATTCCCATTAAGGGCATTACCTTGTTYATATTTGGCGGCATCGCYGAGTTRGGMCATAAYCCWRAAACRCCTAAACAAGAATTTATGGTRGCDGCCGCCGGGCCGTTCGTTAGYTTTCTTTTGGGYYTGTTGTTTTTTGGTCTCGGCGGSATGATACAGTCTGCTCATATCAGCATTCCTCTRGCCGCCGTATTTCAMTATTTATTTGTYATCAATATTATTTTGGCGATTTTYAATCTTGTACCSGCTTTCCCTCTAGAYGGGGGAAGAATATTYAGAGCTGTGCTTTGGAAGGGTTTCAACGATTACGGCAAAGCGACCCGCTGGGCGGCCAAAACCGGTATGTTCTTCGCGTACGGATTAATGGCTTGGGGTGCTTGGGATATATTCCTTGGCCATTATATTTCCGGTATGTGGTCGTTCTTTATTGCAATGTTCTTGCACAATGCCGCGAAATCAATTGCGGCGCACTATCCAAAGAAATAACATCAAAGATATCGCTTAGGCGTATTTCTCACCCAGATAGACACGGCGGACATCTTTGTTGGCGCGGATCTCGTCCGGTGTTCCCTCAAACAATACATCGCCTTGGAACATGATGGAAGCACGGTCAACGATATCCAAAGTTTCGCGCACTCTATGATCGGTTATGAGAATGCCGATGCCGCGTTGTTTAAGATAGCGGATGAGATCAGAAATGTCGTTAATTGCAATTGGGTCGATGCCGGTAAACGGTTCGTCCAATAAAATAAAGGAAGGCCGCGAGGCCAGTGCGCGTGCAATTTCGACGCGGCGACGTTCCCCGCCTGAAAGCGCCAAAGCCGCGCTTTTGCGAATATGCCCAATGTTAAGCTCGTCCAATAACGCATTAACATTGTCGTCGCGTTTGGAGCGGTCTTTTTCAGTGAGCTCAACTACGGCKCGGATGTTTTCTTCTACGGTAAGGCCTCGAAAAATGCTTTCCTCTTGAGGCAGATATCCTACGCCGAGGCGCGCGCGTTGATACATGGGTAGATCTGTAATGTCGTGCCCGTCTAGCATTATTTGCCCGCGGTCAGCTTCGATCAGCCCCATAATCATGTAAAAGCTGGTTGTTTTGCCTGCGCCGTTTGGCCCCATCAGGGCAACAATTTCGCCGCGCTTTACGGATAGAGTAATCCCCTTAACAACGGCACGGCCCTTGTAGGATTTACCGATGCCAATGGCCGACAACCCCTCAGTAGAAATTTGGCCCTCAGTAGAAATTTGGCCCTGCTGTGGGTGTTTATTTTTAGTGTTTGCCATAAACTATGAATTGCTATCTGCGACGTTTTGCGCATTTTTAATTAGAATGTTCACGCGACCTTTGGAGCCGCATTTGCGCCCCTTACAGCTACCGATAACTTGAGCGTTTTGTGTGGTCAAATTATAATACAATGTATCGCCCGAAATGATGCTGCCGTCTTCTTGCTTCATGATGACATTTCCAGTCACCACGAATGTATCGTCTGTGCGCGTATAGACGCCCTTTTCGCCGCGTACACTTTGGTCGGGCGTCAAATAATAAAAATTTCCAACGGCAATAATCCGCGAAATATCGCCCTGGCCCAAATTGCCACCGCCMGCCGTAAACACGGTCATTTTATCTGCCAAAACACGCACATCACCTTGGCGTACATCTACGCCGCCCGTTAAGATAGATTGACCGTCCTGATAGGCTACATTGTCTGCTGTAATATTTACTGGCGAGGTGCCGCCCGATACAAATTGAGCATGCGCCGCGTTTGACCACATCAGAGCCCCCGCGAGGAGGCCAAAGAATAATACTATGAATTTTGTGAATTTTGTGAATTTTGTGCCGTTTTTTACAATTGTCATTTTGCGTTCCTAGTTTTTCTTGATCTATTTTGTCTTTCTTGATCTATTTTTTGCCACCAATGTTGATCTTTACCCGGTCATTGTTTTTGCAATTTCGTCCAGTACAGTTTCCGCCAGCTTTAGCGCGGTTGGTATTGAGATCGTAGATCATCGTATTACCGGTAACCGTGTTGCCATTATTTTGAACAAACTTAGCATTGCCTGTTACCGTGATAATCTCTTTATCGCGCTCGTAAACCCCTTTATCACCAGTTACACGGTTTTCCGGTGTGATATATACAAAATTTCCAATGGCAACAATGCGGTTGATATTGCCCAATTTTATAGATCCTTCTTCGGCTCCAGCATTGTCTGCCTTAGTTTCGCTGCGGTGTAAATCCATGCGGTCTGCCAAGATTGTCGCATCTTTTTGTATGACACGGACATTGCCGGTTAAGATGGTTTGTGCACCCCGATAGGTTGCCCGGTCCGCCCTGACATTAATTGGGCTGTCATTGCCGAAGGACACTTGTGCTGCAGCCGGGCCCGCATGTAAGCTTCCAAAAATTGCGCTGCTCAAAAGGGCAGCACCGACGATAAATTTTTTCATTATTGTCCTCCCCGTAGTGGTAGCGCAGTATCTTTGGGCTTGAGCATGTCATCAGCTTTTTCAGGAATAATAAGAGCCGTCATGTTGCCTTTGAACACAAATTCCGCAAAATTATCGTTAATCTCATAGGCGCTGCCGGCCACGCGRCCAAATCTACCCATACATGCAATCGCCTCATCGCCTTCAATCCGTTTTTCTTTGACAAAAATGCGGGCGTGGCTTGTCTGGCAATCATAGCCATCGTCAGTTTTTAAATGCACATCTTGGTTTAGCTCAAGCACCTGAGTTTCTGAATTATATAAACCGTTTAAAGCCAAAACCATGCTCTCCTCAACTTCTCCGGAGCGTAGAAAGTTTAAAACTGGATTAAGCAATTTGGTCTCGTCTGGGGTTTGTAGAAAACGCACGGCTTCAGCTGCGGTAATACGGAACGGGAGATTATCTGCTGTGCGGCCTTTATATACCGGGTTGACCATCTTGACGGTTTCGTCTGGATTGTCTTCTTGCGGTTTGGGTTTAGGCGCTGAAATAAAATACCACAATAAGATCAACAGTAAAACACCTGAAAATACCATCAGTACAAGACGCGCACGCCGGATGAATATACTGTGACGTTTTGCTGCATCTAGTGACAAGACGTGACGTGGTTCCCAATGTGCCAAAGCGTGCTTAGAAAGGGCGTGGCCGTTGCCGCCGTTCTTGTTGGCTGGAATCTCAGCGTTGATTGTTGTCATAATTTTTCACACGTGCGTTAAAATTGGTTCTCTATACTATAAGCAAACCAAAAATGCGACATTAGAATGCGGACAATTGATTACAGTTTGGTTAGCGAAACCATGGGTAAACCCTATTTAAAACCCTTACCTGAAACCCTTATCTGAAACCCCTATCTGAAGCCCCTATCTGAAACTGTGAGAGAAAATATCCACATCATTCCAACCCGCCAAGTCTAGTCCGGCGCGGGTCGGCATAAACTCAAAGCAGGCTTTGGCGAGGTCATATCGGTCTTCGCGCATCAAGCGTGCCGTTAGTATCCGTTGTAGCTGATGCAGATACAAAACATCCGAAGCCGCATATTCCAATTGGGCTTTGGTTAAGCCGTCTGCGGCCCAATCAGAAGATTGCTGTTGCTTGGACAAATCTACATTTAACAGTTCTTTGCACAGGTTTTTCAGTCCGTGAGCATCCGTATATGTCCGCACCAGAGCCGAAGCGATTTTGGTGCAATATATTGGTGCACAATCAACCCCTAGGTTTTGCTTGAGCATAGCCACATCAAACCGAGCAAAATGGAAAATTTTCTCGACTTTGGTGTCGGACATGAGCGTTTTTAAATTCGGACAATCATAAGAGCTACGGTCCATTTGCACAATATGGGCATCGCCGTCGCCTGCTGATAATTGCACCAAACACAATTTGTCCCGCACCAGGGACAGCCCCTGTGTCTCTGTGTCCACTGCCACAGACGTACCAAAATCCAATCCGTCCGGCAGGTCACCCTTATGCAAATGTATCGTCATAATTTTCCCCAATTATATCTGCGAAACTTTCGTCGCCAATTTACCAAGCATCTAATAATGCTTCTTTGTCAAATCACACTGTCTGAATGTATGGTGCTGAATGTAGGGTGTTTTAGCCTTCTGGCAAACAAAGTAAAACACTATTTCAATTCCCCTCTGAATTGGGCGCAAAAAATTTTAGRSRYYTGCACACCATAGCGTTAGACTTATCCTTGMRGTGAATACAATAAGTATCAAYTCTTTCAAGGRCTTRKARSTTTBCTWBRVARHTRYATCCACGCTCSCCGCACCTATGTTATAGTGGTTAAGTTCTCTTCTTTGGGACAGGCAAGTGCACGTTGACTAGCTGGAGGAGAGACGGTGTCTGTCGGTGTAGATACTTTGGTAACGCAAAATGGTCGGCCGGCTCCGGGAGAGGTCCTTGAACCATGACTGTTCTACGGGCCCCCTATGCGTGAAGTGTCTGCAATCGATTTTATCGATTGCAACGAAGCGCAGACATCGCCAGCGATGTCTGGACGCCGGCGCCATTGCCATGGCCTTTTTTCGTTTATATTTGATTCGCCGGATCAAATATTGGATCAAATATTTTGCGGTGCAAACCAACTCTAAAGCGTGTGGTTAACCCCATCACGAAACTAAACTAAGCGCTCTACTCTGGTATTCCAGTGTTGGGCAAAACCACACGCCCTGAGCGCAGCGAGGAAGTACTCTTGGGCTACGGACGTCCCATTCTTACGGACATGACCGGAACTAAAAAGCATAACGTCAACCCGAAAGAGTATGATGCGGTTTGCGCTGAACAAACGAAAAGCCCGTAACATCTTAGGCTCAATATAAATGGTGCATCTAACGGGAGCAACTTCGAACTATTTTTGGGTTAAACTGGAGAGTTGGGAATTGGTTATTTTTCAACATATATTCCAACCCATTCCTAAATAATCGAATTTCTTTGTCCCCCACTAATGCCCACGTTGGCGGCAAAAGCGGGCATTAAATGAGCTCAAATCTGACAACGTCACTCAAATACTATGTTGGATTGACACGAGTTAAACTTACTATTACAAATTGAATAACTTGAACCTAACGAGGTGACTATGTTTAAGATGATTAAGGCATTTGTTTTGAC
>NVRS01000002.1 GCA_002732685.1 Robiginitomaculum sp. | reverse complement strand
GGTGCTGACCGGAGACCGTGATAGCTATCAATACTTGGTCGAAAGCATCCGCAAATTCCCCAAGCAGGAAGAATTTGCCGAAATGCTCAAACAGGCTGGATATAAACAAGTCGGATATGAAAATTACACTGGCGGTGTTTGCGCGCTCCATTGGGGTTTCAATGTAGGGTTTGACTAATATTACAATCAGCACCTAACGGGTAGGTTTTCTGGCGGAAAAAGAACCTGTAACCATCTATGGGAAACAGCTACAGGTTCTCGAGGCTGTACGGTGGCAGGTACCAATATTGAAGCACCGCACACATATAAGTCGCAGCCATGAAGCAACTTATGATTGTATTTACATAGATAAACCTTAATTGTAAGTAAATGCTTATTTTAAATAAAACTCATCAGGCGGTTAAAATTATTTGCTTTCTGGCCAACTCCCTAATTGACTTTTGGCATTCACAATGTCGCGGATAGTCAAGCACGAAATACTGTGTTAGTTACTTAGTTTTGAAACCATCAAAACAAGGATACARCCATGAACGGTGCAGAAGCAATAATACAGGTATTAAGCGATAGCGGTATAGAGGTTTGCTTTGCCAATCCCGGCACATCAGAAATGCATATGGTAGCGGCTATTGACGGTCAGCCAAAAATGCGGGCTGTACTAGGCTTGTTCGAAGGTGTCGTCACCGGAGCAGCAGATGGTTATGGCCGTATGGCTGACAAGCCCGCAGCAACCTTGCTGCACTTGGGCGCAGGGTTAGGCAATGGTCTAGCCAACTTACACAATGCGCGGCGCGCATTTTCACCTGTCGTCAATATAGTCGGCGATCATGCAACTTATCATCTGCATTATGATGCGCCGTTGACCTCTGATGTGGCGGGTGTTGCAGCACCCATGTCAAATTGGGTGGGGACCTCAACTTCACCGGACGACCTGGCCAAAAAAGGTGCCGAGGCCATAGAGGCCGCCATGGTCTATCCCGGGCAAGTCGCTACTTTAATTGCCCCTGCCGACCATGCTTGGGACGAATGTAAAAAGCCCGCAAAACCAGCCAAACCGTCACAACCAAAACCTACCACTAAAGCCGCCGTTGAAAAAGCGGCACAAGCACTGCGCAAATCCGGTAATACGGCTTTGTTTTTAGGCAACCGAGCCCTACGCGAAGATGCTTTGGTGCAGGCTGGGCGTATTGCCGCTGCTACAGGAGCACGGTTGTTGTGCGAAACTTTCCAAACGAGATTACAACGCGGCGCCGGACGGGTCGCACTAGAACGCCTGCCCTATTTCGGCGAAATGGCGGCGGATTATATCAAAGATTTTGACCGGATAATATTTGTTGGTGCAAAGCCCCCCGTTTCGTTCTTTGCCTATCCGGGCAAACCTAGTTTCATCGCAGCTGAACATACGGAACTCTTGATCCTTGCGGATGTACGCATTGATGCCGAAGATGCCCTAACCCGCCTAGCAGATGCATTAGATGCGCCCAGCGAGCCGAGCAATATACAAGCCCCGATGATACCGCCGGCCGAACCCGGACGCTTAACCGCTGCCAGTGTGGGTGCCGTTGTCGCAGAATTAATGCCGGACAATGCTATTATTTCGGACGAAGCCGCAACATCCGGCTTGGCGCTTTTTCCGTTAACCGCAGGTGCGGCCAAACATGATTGGCTCAATCTAACCGGAGGCGCTATCGGACAAGGGTTGCCGTTGGGCGTTGGTGCGGCCATTGCTTGCCCGGACCGCAARGTAATGTGCTTACAAGCAGACGGCAGCGCCATGTATACTTTGCAAGCTTTGTGGACTATGGCGCGAGAAGACCTTGATGTGACAACGGTCATTCTCAACAATAGCAGTTATGCCATTCTCAACATCGAACTCGCACGGGTCGGTGTCAGTAATCCGGGGCCAAAGGCCTTGTCCATGCTCGATCTTTCTAACCCGACAATTGACTGGGTTGCCCTCTCCGAAGGYCAAGGCGTTCCCGCCGTTCGYRYTGATACGRCCGAAGACTTTCNACAAAGCCTTAAAAGAMGCTCTCGCTCAYAAAGGCCCWCGYYTGGTCGAAGCCATTATCCCCACACCGGGCGGGTAGACACGTGCCAACCATGAACCTCGTCCCGGCATCAACCAGTGATTATCAGCGGCTGGCAGAAAAACGATTGCCGCGTCATTTATTCGATTATATTGACGGCGGTGCATATAGTGAAACTACTCTGCGTGCCAATGTCGAGGACTTCGAAAAACTGCATTTGAAACAGCGGGTCATGCACGATGTTTCCAACATAGACACAAGCACTAATTTACTCGGCGAGACACTGTCTATGCCCTTGGCATTAGCCCCCATTGGTTTGGCGGGCATGATGGCAAAGCGCGCCGAAGTGCAGGCCGTTAAGGCGGCAGAAAAAGCCGGMATACCGTTTTGTCTSTCRACYGTTTCCATTTGCTCGCTCGAAGAAGTYGCTAAGGCGGCAACCAARCCGTTCTGGTTTCAACTGTATATGATGCGYGACCGRGGCTATGTGACGGGRCTACTTGAACGTGCCAAAGCTGCTGGCTGTAAGACGCTTGTATTCACCGTAGACTTAGCGGTTGTCGGTGCACGCTACAGGGATGTGCGCAACGGCATGGCGGGTGGTCTCGGCGGCCTCAGCAAGTTGAGAGCTGGCCTTGAATATCCGACCCACCCTGCATGGGCGCTTGATGTCGCAGTTAAAGGCAAACCGCACACATTTGGCAATTTGGCCGATTTCGTACCGAGCGCAAAATCCATTGTTGATTTCAAAGCATGGGTCGATGCGCAGTTCGATCCATCCTGTACATGGAAAGACATTGAATGGCTCCGCTCCATCTGGGACGGCAACCTAATCATTAAAGGCATTCTCAGTACCGAAGATGCCAAAGCCGCTGTCGCTGCGGGTGCAGACGGCATAGTTGTTTCCAATCACGGCGGACGGCAATTAGACGGCGTTTCCTCGTCCATCAATATGACATCCAAAATCAGAGATGCCGTTGGCGATAAAACCAGCGTCATTATGGACGGCGGTGTGCGTAGTGGTCAGGATATCGTCAAAGCMRTTGCCAAGGGGGCGCAAACCGTCCTCATAGGAAGGCCGTGGATTTGGGCGCTAGCCGCACGCGGTGAAGCTGGCCTCGACGCTCTGCTCAGAACGTTCAAAGCTGAAATGCACGTTAGCATGGCACTAACGGGTGTAACGAACATCAACGATATTTCTGAGGAAATTATAGATACACATTAATATGGAAAAGCTCCTACAGACCTTAAAAAATATAGTCGGTGATAACGGTATACTTGTGGGCGATGACGTATCGGCCCGCCCACTGAATTGGATGGGGCTAGGCAATCGCCAAGCTTTGGCAATTGTGCGTCCAACCTCCACTAGGGAAGTTTCCGAAGTCCTGAAAGCCTGTAATGCAGTGGGGCAAAGCATTATCGCTCTTGGCGGATTAACCGGTATGGTGCGCGGTACGGATTCTACATCGGATGATATTTTGCTCTCTCTAGAACGCATGACCGATATTGAGGACATTGATCCCATCGGAAAAACAATGGTTGTGCATGCTGGGGCGCCATTACAAAAAGTACAAGAGGCGGCTACGCGTGCAGGATTGCAATTTGTGCTCGATCTAGGCGCAAGAGGTTCGTGTACTATCGGCGGCAATATCGCGACCAATGCCGGTGGCAATCAGGTCTTACGCTACGGTATGATGCGCGAGCARGTTCTCGGTCTTGAAGTGGTCTTGGCAGACGGCACCATAGTCAGCTCTATGAATACGCTGTTGAAGAACAATACAGGCTATGACCTCAAGCACTTATTTATTGGCAGTGAAGGCACGCTCGGCATTGTGACCCGCGCCGTTTTGCGGTTACACCCCCGCGCYCTCAGCACAAATACGGCWTTGGTTGCAGTGGATTCGTTTGAAATGCTCACCCGGTTTTTTGCTCTCATGGGTGAACAACTTTCAGGTAGCCTCACYGCGTTCGAGGTCATGTGGCAGGAACATTATCAACTCATCGCCGTAAAATCAGGTCGCCATACACCGCCTCTGCCTGCAGACCACGCCTATTAYATTGTGGTTGAGCAACAAGGCGCRCACCCTGATCGCGACAGCGAACAATTCTCAGCTACGCTAGAAATGGCGGCCGAAAAAGAGCTATTGGTTGATGCCGTRCTGTCTCAATCAGAYRCCCARACACAATCTATTTGGAATATCCGCGAAGATATTGAAGGCYTGGCCATGGCACTTATGCCCGCCGTARTATTCGACATAAGCCTGCCCATAAAACATATGGACGGCTATATCAGAMGCTTRCAAAAAARGGTTTCAGAGACTTGGGGTGAAGCCGCGCAGACMATCGTTTTTGGACATCTGGGCGACGGYAATCTTCATGTCATTGTTTCCGTAGGCGACGGCAGTGAGGACACATTGGGYASCATCAAAAAAATGGTCTATMASCCCTTRCAAGACATAGGCGGATCCGTTTCTGCTGAACACGGYATTGGCCTAGAGAAAAARGAKTATCTTGCTCTTTCGCGCTCWAGCGCCGAACTTGCATTGATGAAAAAGTTTAAACACATGCTAGATCCAAATGGCATTTTGAACCCGGGGAAAATATTCTGAAGGACAAGCTATATGGCTAATTGYTGCAAAACTGGCAAAGTCCKTTGCAGCATCCAAAATACGGCRATTATACCAATCCCGTAACTAGCAGCCRTCATAAAAYTAGATGACTTCTTTGCCCGGTTTAAAAACGGCAAATAAGCAATCRTARCCACCAAAGCAATAAACAAAAGCTGCCCGGCTTCCACACCAACATTAAAGAAAAGAAGCGCAGCAGGTAGTTCAGTTTGCGGCAARCCAATWGCGCGCAACGCMCCTGCAAACCCAAAGCCGTGCAACAAACCAAAGCTAAATGTAACCAACCAYGGGTACTCTAATGTCAGGCCTGATTGTCCGCGCCAACGCCGCGCCGCTTCGTASGCCATCAAGACAATACTCATGGCTATTAGGGCTTCAACCAAACYYGGCTCTAAGCGGACAATGTCGAGGCTTGCYAARGCTAARGTCACGCTGTGGCCTAATGTAAAAGCAGTAATCGCAAAAAATAATTTCCGGCCYCGTGTCACCAACAGCATAACTGCGAGCACAAATAACAAATGATCTATACCGCCAAGAATGTGCTGCATGCCCAAGAGGAAATAAGTTTTAATGACCCCGCCCTGTGATTGYRCCTGTGCAAAATCAAGGTGCGTATTATCAGGTGTGAGGCGCGCGGTAATGTTTTCCCCGTCCAACCATTTGGCRCGTATCAAAACATCGGTCAGTGTTTTMTCTAACCCKCCAATGTTRAGAGATTGTCCGCGCAAGGATTGTGGGCAGGTCAATGTCCAAGTTTCTATGGCGAATTTATTTTCTTCAATACGGCGCATTCCGTTGGAAGTTTTGCAGCGCTTCGGAAAGTTTGCCTTAAGCGCCAATTGCTTTTCACCAAGTGCCGGCGTTTTCCACAAAACACTGTACTGTGCTTCATCTGTTTCCGTGGCCTCATCTGTTTCCGTAATTGACAAAAACGCAGGTCGCAACTCATGGGCGTTTACCAATGGTGATAAAAMCACACTAAAAAYAATGGTYAGGACAGTCAGTAATGCTCTGAACATYACTCTGCTTTTACAATRGTAATGCGGTATTGGCTTCGCAGGTTTWTATAATAATTAGCGGCGGCGGCTTCCCTTTGGGACTGGATAAGGTCTATGCCCACYTTGCYCYKRGCTTGYTCGAATGTGAGAGGTTTTGCAGGTTGRTCTAGACTRATATTGATGAAATGTGTGCCRAARCCTGAATAAATCGGCCCGGCCCATTTGCGTATCTCCATAGYGGAKAYCTGCTCCATAAAGTCCGAWCCAAATGTGYTAATTATRGATTTTTCASTTTCGAGATTYATGGARACTGGCAGTAAGCTGGAACGGCTCAAACTTTCTGGGGCAACACCAGAAACCAGTTTCTCCTCRATTTGCAATWTGGCTAYMSTRTTTGYATCYARTTTTTTRGGCGATATCAAAACCTGCTTRAAAGACAAAATRCGGTCRGTTCTRTACTGGTCTTYACGGCTWGMAAAATAGGCTCTGAGTTCATCKTCTGCGRGTTCTYGCAAACCGGATAAATCCTCTTGCATAAATTCCARTTTTTGGCGCAGRCGGCGGCGSACTATGGTGTCGTTATCRTCAAGGCCRAGCGCCAAGGCTTCGCGGTAATAYACTTCTTCCTTAATGTGCTCYTCCACTAAGTTCTCAAGTTCRGTGGYACTGGGTTTTCGTTGCCAKGTTAGCGTAAACAAGTCAGCAAGRTGTTGTTGCCCTGCTTGTGTTATCACTATTTCGTCTTGCGGCTTTGACCCWGTTCCCCAAATCGARACCRCCCCGAACAACAAGCCGCCCAAGATTAAAAAATGAAAAAGCGGGTCYTTCAGKGTCTTCYGAAATAACGARCCTGTCGYGCTGTCAGACATATTGGTTTCCTATTTTAGTGCATAGCAGATCGGATRTTTTCATTAAAACSGTCATAAAAAYCTCCAAGTTTTCTAGGGCCATTATATGAACCTGAACATTAAAATAAACAGAAACATTCARAATATAACCAAGCATGAAAGGGGACGTATTTTGCGGTTGCAAGGGGGAAAATTCTCWCTATGTTCGGGTTTTARCAAMTGGRAAAYGCCAAATGATTATAGATYSYRCAWRCAAKAACAGACGCRYATTACTWGCCGGAATTATGCTGTGCCTCGCTGTTTTACTAGGCTTTGCCACTGACGCATTTGCCCACGGYGTCACCCARGGCGATAAAGGTTATATTGCCGAAACTTCCGGTGTGCACATCCTTGCATTTATGTATCTGGGTGCCAAGCACATGATGACTGGCTATGACCATTTACTGTTTTTGTTCGGGGTTGTCTTCTTTTTATACAAGCTCAAAGATGTGAGCATATATGTCACCCTATTTGCCGTCGGCCATATCATTACATTGCTGAGCGGGGTTTTGTTCGAGATCAGGTTCAACCCTTATATCATCGACGCTATTATCGGGTTTTCAGTGGTTTATAAAGCCTTGGATAATATGGGGGCTTATCAACGCTGGTTCGGGTTTCAACCCAATACCAAGGCCGCAACCTTTATCTTTGGACTGTTTCACGGTTTTGGGTTGGCCACCAAAATTTTAGATTATGAATTATCGAAAGACGGGCTGCTTGCCAATTTGATCTCGTTTAATGTCGGGGTTGAAATTGGCCAAATTTTGGCTCTAGTCGCCATTCTAATCTTGATGAATTATTGGCGGCGTACGAGCAGTTTTATGCGCCGAGCCTATAGTGTCAATACGGTGCTGATGATGGCCGGCTTTTTGCTGATCGGTTATCAGGTTACTGGGCTATTTGCTGCGCCCATTTAAAAGGAAACTCTCATGTATAATTCAAATCCWCCGACRAATACAGATTTGCCCTCTACGCGCAAATTGATTAAATCGACCATTTTGGCCGCTGCCGTCGCAGGCGTACTACTGGTCACAGTGGTCATGCCCGCTGAATACGGTATTGATCCGACCGGGGTCGGCAAAATTACTGGCCTGAAAAAAATGGGCGAGATTAAAACATCATTAGCCAAAGACGCGGCTTTGGAGCTGGAAAAACAACAAGAGACAAGTCAAGCCGAAGTTGAGGAAACTGTAGCAGAGCAAGTGCAGGAATTAGTGGTAACCAGTTCCGTTCAAACCCACGAAAAAACCATCACCTTGATCCCTGACGCCTGGACGGAAATCAAACTTGAAATGGAAAAAGATGCCTCGGTAAATTATACTTGGTTCACAGACGCCGGGCGGGCAAATTATGATACACACGGCGATTCCAAATCTCTGGATATAAGCTATCACGGCTATGAAAAAGGCTCAAAACAACGCGACGAAGGCGTTCTGACAGCAAAATTTAGCGGCAATCATGGCTGGTAYTGGCGCAACAGAACCGACGAAACAATCACTATCACCCTAAAGACAACCGGCACCTATCAGAACATTTTCATTATGAAATAGGTGGTTGTTCGTAACGGAATGCTTATTTTAGTTCTCACCTAGAGCGTTTCGAGTTGAACGGTATTCAGCTTGACCCGAAACGTTCTAGGGAGTGATCCAAATAACATGGTTTATTAGTTTATTTCCTCGAAYCGCCCCCGAAAGAAGCGGAGATATTCAGGCTCGCTAACGAATTTAAGCCCTTTGAGCTTATCTGCRTTTTTCATAACGCTAATGACGCTTTCTGCAACAACATCCATATGGGCTTGTGTATAGACACGGCGCGGAATAGTSAGGCGAACAAGTTCCAATTTTGGCATATAGTTTTCACCCGTATCCTTATTGCGTCCCGCAGATAYAATGCCGCGCTCCATAGAGCGTATMCCTGATTCCACATAGAGTGCAGCCGCTAACGTCTGGGCTGGAARCTGCTCTTGCGGRATRTGRGGCAGCATTTCACGCGCATTTAAAAACACGGCATGCCCGCCTATGGGTGTTACAATTGGAACGCCCGCATCCTGCAAACGCTTACCAAGGTACTCAACCTGACCAACGCGCGCACGAATATGATTATCGCAAGCACTTTCAGTAATACCGATTGCCAAAGCTTCCATATCGCGCCCAGCCATGCCGCCGTAAGTGTGTAAGCCTTCATAAATCACAACAAGGTCACAGGCGGMYTCATATAATRCCTCATCATTCATAGCCATAAAACCGCCTATATTGACCATAGCATCTTTTTTGGCTGACATGGTGGCTGCGTCCGTAAGCGCACAAATTTCATAAATGATCTGCTTAACGGTTTTGCCACTATAGCCTGCTTCGCGTTGCTGTATGAAGAAGGCATTTTCTGCAACCCGCGTCATATCGTGGATAAGTTTTACCTGATGTTTATCRCACCATGCGCGAAGCTCTCTTAGGTTTTCCATGGAGATAGGCTGACCACCTGCCATATTCACACATGTTGCCATGCACACATAGGGTATTTTATCAGCACCGACTTTTGCGACTAAATCGTCTAGCTTGGCAATATCCACATTGCCTTTGAACGGGTGCTGGTTTGATGGGKCRTGGGCTTCATCAATAATTACATCAACAAATGTTGCMCCAGCCAGTTCTTGGTGCAAYCTGGTTGTTGTGAAATACATGTTTCCCGGTACATAATCACCGTCTTTAATCAGTATCTGGCTTAAGATATTTTCCGCGCCGCGCCCTTGATGCGTTGGCACTGTAAATTTGTAACTGTAATATTCTTCAATCGTATCGCGCATATGATAGTAATTGCGGCTACCTGCATATGCCTCATCACCATTCATCATGCCGGCCCATTGTTGATCGCTCATCGCGCCAACGCCTGAATCCGTTAAAAGATCAATGTAAACATCTTTGGATTTCAACAAAAATGTATTATAGCCCGCTTCTTTGATGGCATGTTCGCGCTCAAGCAAAGATGTCATCTTTATCAGYTCAACCATTTTAATTTTATAGGGTTCGGCCCAAGATCGTTYGGTCATWGTARTACTCCTTTTMAAAATGCRATTTTTTCRAAGGAGTATAAAAATAAACACCACAGAAAAAATCTGTGGCATTTCATCCCTAAGCAGCACCGCGCTGCAAAGTGGCCTTACAAACAAATATATACAAAAAGAAGGTAAATTTCAATGGGAAATTGACCGAGCAGTGTGCGGCATAAAGACCGGTTAGTCTTTTTAGTATGCTTGGCAGGCGGACTGCCTGTCTACCGGTCTTTATATAAAATGTCACAAATTTAAACCTGCGCTCTTAGAGAACTGTTCATCATTGCGCCGTCCAACCACCATCTATGGATAGGTTTGTTCCTGTGATATTGTCTGCTGCATCTGAGCAAAGGTACAAAGCAGATTGGGTAATTTGATCTACACTGACAAACTTCTTGGTTGGCTGGGCAGCGAGAAGCACATCACGTTTCACCGCCTCTTCGGATATGCCTCTTGCTTTGGCTGTATCCGGGATTTGTTTTTCAACAAGCGGTGTGAGCACATAGCCGGGCGATATGGCATTCGCGGTAATGCCGTCTTGCGCGCATTCTAATGCAGTTGTTTTTGTCAGTCCTACCAAGCCGTGCTTTGCAGCGACATAAGCACTTTTATAGGGCGAGGCTACAAGAGAATGAGCAGAAGCAATGTTCAATATGCGGCCCCAGCCTAGTTTTTTCATGCTAGAAACGCAGAGACGTGTCGTGTGAAATGCAGACGATAGGTTGATAGCAATAATGGCGTCCCATTTTTCTGGCGGGAAACCTTCTATTGGGCTGACATGCTGAATGCCTGCATTATTGACGAGAATGTCAACTGACCCAAACTCGATTTGTGCGGCAGCTACCATGGTTTCTATTTCGCTTGGTTTGCTCATATCGGCAGGCGAATACCTAATTTTTCGACCTGAACTTGCCGCTAAATCCGTTCGTAATTTTTCTATGTCTCCAGGGTCGCCGAACCCATTTAGCATCACATTGGCGCCTGCCTTTGCCAGCCCAACGGCTATTGCAAGGCCAATGCCGCTTGTAGAGCCTGTCACCAGCGCAGACCGTCCATCAAGATTTGTCATTTCACATCCTTTWCATAGACCAGYGCCMGYYYWRYRYAGAYWAKTKCNCCGTCMASKSMWSWKYATWTMRYYKTCAAMKCRWCYRMAYRYWKWTYYSRRMKYRRSCRTGTTATTTCCACACTTGCCGTCACCTTGTCACCGACATGTGCCGCGCCGCAATAATTGGTTTCCTGTTTGAGATAATTGGTGCCAAGGCCCGGAAGCTTCATGCCAAGAAGATATGAAAATAACCCCGCAAGCAGCGGCTCAGGAATAAGGCCGTCTGTCACAGAATGCCCACCCAGAGCCTGATAGGTTTTCATGTCTTTTGTCGAAAAAACTTTGTCGATATGTTCTTTATCCCCAACCTGCATGCTACGCTTTCTTCTGTTTGACAATAGCTTCACCCTCACAAGAAACGGTGCCGGTTTTCAAATTACGGACTTGTAGAGCAATGTGGTGCGCGCCGTTGCTTTGTTTAGTCATTGAGGCGGAAAATTCTAAGGCCTCGCCAGCAAAGGTCGGCGCAGGGAATTTGACGGCGTGCGATATCTGCTTACCTCCCGCCAAGAGCTGCTCCGTTAGTCCGCGTAGGATTGTGACAAGCAATGCACCGTGGGCAACCGGTTTTCCAAATCTGGTATTTGACGCATATTCAGGGTCAACATGAATTGGATTATAATCACCGCTCAGTGCAGCAAATGCATTGAAGTCGTCTTGCGCGAATATTTTGGTCATTTGGACGCTGGTTTGCATTATGTATCCCCTGATACATTCAAGAGATGTTTGCGGATTTTACCAGCAGCCGTGCGCGGAAAATCTGCGACAACAGTAAAGTGCTTTGGTATTTTAAAACTTGCCAATTGTTGCTTGCAAAATGCCTGAGTTTTAGCAATATCCAACTCAGACCCTGAGCGCAGCATAATGAAGGCGTGCCCAACTTCGCCCCACTTCACATCCGGTACACCAATAACGGCAACCTCAAGAATTGATGGGTGGGCAGCAAGAATGTTTTCGATCTCGATGGGGAAAATATTTTCTCCGCCCGATATATACATGTCCTTTGTGCGGCCAACGATATAGTAATATCCGTCCTCGTCTTGTCGGGCTATATCACCTGATTTGAGCCAGCCGTCATTGGTAAAGGCTTTTTTTGTCTCGTCGGAGTTTTGAAAATATCCCGGCGTTATCCCAGAGCCTGAAATTTCTAACTCTCCCGGTTCACCAGTTTTGACGGTTAGTCCATCCGAACCAACAAGACGTACAGCAGAAAGAATTTGTGGTTTACCCACCGAGCCTATTTTTGTTGTGACGTGTTCCGCGTCCATAAGAAATAATGTTGGCCCAGTTTCTGTCATACCCATGCCGTTACAGACGAGAGCGCCTTTCTCGGCAAACTTTTGCACAAGTATATCCGGCATTGGCGCGCCCCCACAGCCAAATGAACGCACTTTATCAAGATTGGTATGCGCAAAACCTTTATGTTCAGCCAAAGCCTGATAGACGGCAGGAACACCAAAAAATGTATCGATTTCCCCGGACGCTAAAATTTTTATCACCCGGTCAACATCAAATCCGTCCAAGAGCTTTATCTGCCCACCATTCATGAAGGTCGGCAAGGTATGTAAATTTATCCCTGCCGTATGGAAGAGCGGCAAAAAATTCAAGGTGCAGTCGTTTGAATTTATATGAATAGCTTGCCCAATATTCACCGCATTGACCAAAGCCATCTGGTAGGTTTGTATGACTGCCTTGGGTGTGCCTGTGGTGCCTGATGTATACAGTAAATACCAAGTATCACCTCCTGGCCAAACGTCACGATATTGAACTTCTGCGCATTGCAGTAATGCTGCCTCAAAACCGGGTGCATCGAGATTGATATGTGTACAGTTATGCTGTGCCAAGCTTTTTGCAGTTGTTTCATCTGCGCGGCCATACACTATTATTCTCGGCGCGCAGTCTGAAATTATCGGTGCCAGCTCAGATGCCGGCATGCGCCAATTGAGCGGGACTAATACTGCTCCCAATTTTGCACAAGCGAACAGGAGTTCGAAAAATTCGGTTCGGCCCCGGCAGATAACGGCAACTCGGTCAGAGGGTGTCACCCCCTTGCCTTTTAAGAGCGCTGCAAATTGGGCGGTCCTATTTTCAACTTCTAGATAAGTGCGGGTTTTACCTGTTTGTAAATCTTCAAAAGCGATTTTGTTAGGTGAAAGTTTGGCTCGCTTCTTTGTTAAATCGAACAGATCAAGGGCCATTATTTTATTCCAAGACCATTTTCCAAGAGATCCCCGATTGCATCTGCAATATCATCAGGGTCACGGCTTTCGTCCCAAACCCCGTATTTAAGACCTAAAAATACACTCATACCAATAAGAGCCCATGCGCGTTCCTCGTCGTGCCCGCTACGGATTTCGCCCTTGTCAGCGGCGTCCGCCAAGTTGCGTGCATAGCTTTCAGCAAAGACTGTGTAATATTCTATATAGCTGTCTTTAGCGACAAATTGCGCTTCCATGATAATGCGGTAGAGATCTTTGTGCTCGCGCGCAAACTCTATAAACGCGGCAATCCCCATACGTTCAGCCGTGAGGCGGTCTGGTGCGCCGGCAATTCGCTTGGCAATCCACTCGCGTGTTAACTCGCCCATGTGAGAAACAAGCGCCCTGAACACTACTTCTTTACTTTTGTAATAAGTATAAAAAGTACCCAGCGCCACACCTGCCGTTTTGGTGATGTCGGTAATACCTGTCTCGTGATAGCCTTTGGAGCCAAACTCTGAAGCTGCCGCTTTTAGAATTTTATCACGAGTGCGCAAACCACGCGCCGTTTTTGGTTCAGACATTTTTGTCACACTGTTTGACTTTCTTTAACTTGAATGTTGATTCATGTTTCATATTATGCATACTCCTGTTTAATTGACAATAAGGGATTCTAGCAAGTATGCAAAAATTTGCGACTTTAAACGGAAAAAAGATTGCCTATAGCGATGTTGGCGAAGGCCAGCCAATCGTGTGCGTGCATGGCTGGGCAATGCACAAAGGGCTATTTTCCAATCTCGAAGATAGTTTATCAGACACGTTTAGAATTATTAGTATAGATCTGGCGGGGCACGGCAGTTCAAGAAACGCCGAAGGACCCTATACGATTGAACGTGCAGCAACTGATGTATTTTTATTGTGCGAAATGCTCGACCTAGAGGATATTATCGCTGTTGGTTGGTCTATGGGCATGCATGTGTGGTGGGAAATGATAGAACGGCACGGGGAAGAATTTCTATCCGGGCTCGTCAGCATAGATATGTCTCCAAAGGTATATAATGCCCAAGACTGGCAACACGGCACATTAAGTGGCCGAACGGTTGACGGTATTGAAGATATGCTCACCGACATGTGCAAAGATTGGACGACTTTTACCTATAGGTTTGTCCCGCGTATTTTTGCAAGAGATCTTGGTGATAAATGGGCTTCATTAGCCGAGAAACTCATGCACGATACTTTGACGAACGACCCAAATATTATGGCAAATTATTGGCGCTCGATGACCAGCAAAGATTACCGTTTCTTATTAGAGACGATTAATACACCTACATTGATTACGCGCGGGGAACTTAGTCAACTCTACGGCTTAGGTGCGGCAGAGTTTATGCAAAAGGCATTGCCGCAATCACAGATCATAAAATTTGTGCAATCCGGTCATGCGCCTCACCTCGAACAGCCGGAACTTTTTACAGAAACGCTCGCACAWTTCGTGCGTGAAAACCAMCMATCTATACAATCACCAATGAAGAAGGGAAACCACCATGCCTAAATTTAAGAGAAATATGAGCTTATCAACGTTGTTGTGCCTCGGCGCTGCCGCTGCACCGTTCGGGYTYGCACTAGAAGCATCCGCGCAATCTGCGAAGGATGAAATCATTGTTACTGCACAACGCAGAGAACAAAACATACAAGATGTTCCTATTGCAGTTACTGCAATTAGCGGGGACATGCTGGAAGCGACAGGGGCCGTTGACATTACAAGCATTCAGCGCATGACACCAAACGCCACAATCGAAGTAGCGCGTGGTTCAAGTTCAACACTCATCGCATTTATTCGCGGTGTTGGCCAGCAAGACCCACTTTGGGGATTTGAGCCTGGCGTTGGCATTTATGTTGACGACGTATATCTAGCGCGACCACAAGGCGCAGTGATGGACATTTTTGACGTCGAGCGCGTGGAAGTTCTACGGGGCCCGCAAGGCACGCTTTACGGTCGCAATACAATTGGCGGCGCTGTGAAATATGTCACGAAAAAATTGAATATGGAATCTCCGGAATTGTCAGCACGTATCAATATTGGCAATTATGGTCAGTTTGATCAAATCTTAAAAGGGTCTGTACCAATAAGCGAAACATTTGCCATTGGCGGTGCCATTGCCAATTATAACCGCAATGGTTTTGGTACAAATCTCAATACAGGTTCTGATCATTACAACAAAGATATTTTGGCAATGCGCCTTAGTGCTGAATGGTCACCAACCGATAACTTTAATTTGCGTCTAGCAGCTGATAAAACCCAAGACGATTCAAATGCTAAACATGGTCATCGTTTGCTGCCAAGTGCAGACGGCACACTTCCTGTGACGGACAATGTATTTGATACGCGCGCGGGTATTGGTGATGAAAATTCTGTGGAAACACAAGGTGTATCCCTTACCGCAGAGTATATGCTCAATGACAATGTGACGCTAAAATCCATTACGGCTTACCGTGAAGGCGACACATCAACACCAATTGATTTTGATGCACTTCCTAACCCAGATTTTGATGTTCCAGCTCGGTACAGTGACGATCAGTTCTCACAGGAACTCCAAATCTTGTTCAGTGGTGAGAAGTTTTCTGGTGTTGCCGGGGTTTATTATCTCAACGGTAATGCGGCCGGTGAATTTGATGTGATATTGGAATCCTTATTTGGCGGTCTTACAATTTATCAAGCCGGCACACAGAAGAAAAAAAATATTTCCGCATTTGCTGATGTGACTTATGATTTTACCGATCAGTTAAGCTTGTCTGTTGGCGCCCGGTATGCCGAAGACAAGACAGTCGCAGACGTTACACGCGATCTTTGGTTAGGTTTGGGATCAGTTACATTTGATTCTTCGAACACATCCACTTTTTTCGTCTCCCAAACTGGCTATGCTGGTTTGGAGCGTAAAGACAATAGTTTTACGCCGCGTGTAGCGCTTAGTTATAAACCAAATGATGATATGTCGCTTTACGCGTCTTACTCTCAAGGTGTGAAAGCTGGCGGATTTGATCCGCGTGCCCGTGCTGATCTTGATCCTTTCGGACTTTCCGAAGAAGGATTTGGTCCAGAAACTGTAGACAGCTATGAAATCGGCGTAAAAGGCTCTAGTGCAGATGGTGCCTTCAGATACGCTATTTCTGCTTTCTTGGCCGACTACACAGATCAACAGATCACCACGCAACAAGGTGTTGATACTGATAATGATGGTATTAACGACACATTTGTATCTTCCGTGTTTAATGCTGGTAATTCTCAATACAAGGGCTTGGAAATTGAGGCTCAATGGTATGCGACCGACGATCTAAGTTTCACAGGTGTGCTGGGTTATATTGATGCCGATATCAAAGAGATTTTGTCAAATGGTGTTAACATTGCCAATAATTTTGTTACCCAAAACACACCGGCATTAACGGCAAGGCTTGGATTTAATTATAACCACGACATGGCTGCCGGAAATTTGAACTTTAACGGTTCTGTGTCTTACCGTGATGACTACAATCTGTTTAATGTCGCATTGCCGGGGTTCGCAGCGGGTACAAATGCAACATTCCCGAACGGCGGGCCAGCAATTGATCCAGAAGCCTATGCTCTTGTTGATTTTGGTGTTGTTTGGACAAGCGAAGATGACAAATGGTCATTTGGTGTCCATGGTCGCAACCTGACGGACAAAGAGTACCGTGTAGCAGCGTACAACTTTGTGACACCAAGTCAGCTTGGTGTAGACTCGGTCTATTCAGCCTTTTACGGCGCGCCGCGTACAGTCACAGCATCTCTTGGCTTTAAATTTAAATAAAGCCAAGTTTACCTCGCAGGTGGTTCCCCACATAATTACCTGCGAGGTCTTTTTTTAGGTGATGTTATGCGCAAATTTACAGTTAGCTTTTGTGTTGCTTTGATGGCTGCTATGGGTGCTTGTAAAGATAGCAAAAACATTAATACCAACCCCGATAAATCACTTCAAAAC
Source organism: Robiginitomaculum sp. (assembly GCA_002732685.1). The sequence goes on along the minus strand of NVRS01000002.1, from coordinate 136,579 downwards.
ATCTCTTACAACCAATTTGCTAATGTTGACGGCCTTAACATTCGTTATAAAATTGACGGCAAAACTGACGGCCCGGTATTGTTATTATTACACGGATTTACATCTTCACTAGAAAGTTGGGACGGATTAGCAGCAGAACTTGCGGATGAATATAAAATTGTTCGCTTTGATCTCCCGGGGCACGGGCTAACGGGGGCTGACCCTCAAAACCAATATAGCCACACAGATTTCGTAAGCGCGGTACACGGCTTTATTGGCGAATTAGGCCTTACTAAGCCAACATTGATGGGAAATTCAATGGGCGGAAACATCGCTTGGCGCTACGCAGCGACATACCCAGATGATATAAATAAACTTATTTTAATCGACGCGAGTGGTTTCCCCTTGAACGGCCTCAGTGATACCCCGTTGCAACTCCCCCCCATACTCGAAGGCTATTTTCTAAAGCCGACAAAATTTGCCGTAAACTATGGTTTGAAWAATCAATATGTCGATGCCRACAAAATTCCGGYSGGYCGTRCAGACAAAATACTGGMAATGATGACCAAACCAGGAAACGGTCATGCATTTGTTGAAATTTATAAGGTTTTCACACTTCCAGACCCCACATCCGAACTCGCGAAGATAACTGCRCCCACTTTAGTTATTTGGGGTGAAAAAGATGGTRTWGTGCCGCYAGARCACGCRAAATTATTTGACGCAGCGCTGCCGATTTCGCAAGTTACCATTATCGAGAATACGGGGCATGTTCCCCACGAGGAAAATCCACAACAAACCGCACAAGAAATCCGCAGGTTTTTAAATCAATAAGGCGCCGCATATGTCTGTAAATTCTGAAGCTATAAAACCAGCGCATACAGCAGGCTATCGCAGAATAGTCCTGTCCATGTTGGTGCTTGTCTATGCATTCAATTTTTTAGATCGCCAAATTATAGGTATCTTAGCCGAGCCCATAAAAGCCGAGTTCGGATTATCAGACAAACAAATGGGTCTACTGCTTGGCCCGTCATTTGCTATTCTTTATGCTGTCCTCGGCGTTCCTATTGCTTGGTTAGCCGACCGTAAAAGCCGGGCATGGATTATGACGATCGCATTGACACTCTGGAGCGGTATGACGGCACTTTGCGGCGTCGCTACTAATTTCACGCAATTGTTTATGACGCGCATTGGCGTCGGCATTGGCGAGGCGGGCGGTGTGGCACCTGCCTACTCTCTGATTTCTGATTTTACGCCTGTGCACCAAAGGGGGCGAGCCTTAGCGGCCTATTCATTCGGCATTCCTATTGGGAGTGCAATCGGCATTGTCTTTGGTGGTGTTATAAGCACAATCCTTGATTGGCGCTGGGCCTTTATCATTGTCGGGCTGTTGGGRATAGCCATTGCCCCTATTTTTCGCCTTGTAGTGCGCGAGCCAAAGCGTGGKTATTATGAYCCRCCGACGGCTAAAGTTAARCCRGCWAGCATTAAASAAGTCGGCAARACYATMTTCAAGAAACCGAGCTTCTGGTTTATGTCATTTGGTGCCGCATCCTCATCAATGATGGGATATGGTTTGTTTGGCTGGATGGCATCATTTCTTGTGCGTAGCTTTGGTGAAGATCTTCCGAGCTTCTTTAGTTGGCTACCAAACTGGATGCTCCCAGAAAACCCAACACCCGTACTCTATGCCGCTTATTTTTACGGCACAATAATATTACTTTCCGGCATATTGGGCATGTGGCTRGGCGGCTCTCTTTCCGATAAATTCGCCAGCAAGAGTAAACGCGCTTATGTCCTAGTGCCAACAATAGCATTCGCCGTTATTGTTCCGTTTTATGTGCTTGGCCTTATGTCAAATAATTTRYTTGTCRTMTWYWWKRMWNTGATGATACMKWCYSKSYYYRSTYYYKTTTRKYTYSSSYYRRWTMTGKYNTNGCTATACAAGRSATAGSRSCASSMWWKMTRYKMRSRAGTGCAGCGGCTTTGTTCTTACTGATAAATAACTTAATCGGCATCGCTCTCGGCCCACTTTTAATTGGGATAATTTCTGATGCACTCAGTGCAAAATACGGCGACGAATCCTTRCGCTATTCAATYCTAACCGGAACAATTTTCTATGTGATYGCAGCAATACTYCTCTATATGGCCAGCCGTTATATAAGTGATGACTGGGAAAACACACATTAGGTTTCTTGTTTTATTTGACCGAAACTGTTTGTTTGATTTCTGGAGACGTAGGACCAAGCAGTTTAGGTTGAATAACATCTGGCAATACGGCTACATCATATAACTCGCTAACCAAACCCTCCATCACCAAAGAATGCATTATTTTACCAGACTTGAGGTTGATAACATAGAGACCGCATAGGGCTTCTTGTTTACGTGAAGATAATTCACCATCAAGCGGTAGACCAGCGAATGTTTTATTGTCTCTAGGCATAGAAAGACCAATAACAGCATACTCACCAATAAACGTTAAACCACGCAAATACCCTGGACAAAACACAACGGGTTCGAACTTACCGCTCTTCAAATCAACATAGCCAAATTCTCCTTTCCCTGAATTGTGCAGCCATAAACGCCCCTTATACCAACGGGGTGAATGCGGCATAGAAAGCTCCGTACAAATGATCTCATTTGTATTCACATCAACGACAACACCTCCCGTTTCTCTGTGTTCGCGCCAGCCTTCAAACGTATCGCTCGCAGAAACAGCTGTAACAAAACCGGGCTTTCCATCAACCATAGCAAGGCCGTTGAGATGGCAGYGATCTTCTCCAACAATSCCTTTTAYAAATGGGGGGCTCCAAATTGGCTCAAAACTGTATTCTCTGCTCGGRCGTGCAAGACAATTAAACCCAGTGTTAATAAAAATAAGGCCGTCATCCTTGTCAAKGCCCAGATCATGTATGTCTAAATTACCAGTGAAAAAACTATGCCTTGGCGCATAGTAGGCATCACATCCATCAGGTGTTTTAACACCTTCTCTTAAAATATTTTTRTAKCGATAAAGCTGCGTATCACTGGACACCCAAAAACCCGCATCATTTTCTATTAAGCCTAAACATTTCCCAACATTACGATTATAAACCCATAGTTTATCTTGYTCATYTATGCCRAAAAAGATTAYTTTTCCGACCTGATATGTCGTGACGGCAAGGCTAGCTTTATGMGACTTAAGCCATGDRGTAAATTTGTTTGATACTGTGACATTAAAYTTATTATCTTGTGTTTTTAATGTTGTTTTTTTGGACTTTTTCGCGTTCGCCATGAKGTAACTTYCTTRAAAGRKAGTRTAGTTTCRTTKCCTAGCTRCWGCAATCTAGGGGTTGATGGATATCAGATTATTGACCTGCAATTTATTGATCAGCGCTAAAAATATAAGATACTCATAGCGCACAGAATATTGGCTCTCAATTTCACTAAGAACRGCATCTTGAAGATCRGCCTCTACTTTCTTAACATCTTGATATGTCCGCAAACCCGCTTCGAATTCTTTATTTATGGCGGACGCCTCTGATCGGTAGCTTTGCACTATCTGTCCGCGTACGCGTGAGAGCTCTTTAAAAGCATTAATCCGGTACCAACTCAAAGAAACCCTTTCCCGCATACTTCGGCGCAACAAACTGAGTTCCATATTTGAAGTTCGCAGTTTTGCCGAAGCCTCCGAGCGCTGCGCTTTGTACCGTCCACCACCCCAGATCGGCATACTGACTTCCACACCTATTCGCTCGCGCCTATTCCATTCGTTTCTAAAATCRTCATAAATTAACGCAGATACGCCCTGTGCGCTCACAATGGGAAGTTGGTTTCGCTTCGCCAATTTTCTATGCGCCTTGGCCGTAGTCAGGTTTGCTTTCGCTGCATTCAGCTTCGGRCTAGCGGTGGCTGACATAGAAATCGCATCGACCAAGCTCGGCGGCATATTTGCCCTGAACGTTGCATCTATGATATCCATATTGTTACAAGGAGGCGTTTGTTGGTCTGTGAGTATGAGCAGTTTTGATCGTGCCATCTCCAGATCTAAAGAAAATTCAATGCGCAAGGAACTTGCTTTTGCATATTCCGCTTCAATACTACTTGCTTCTGCTTTAGTCAGTGTCCCTGCGGCAAATCGGCGAGCAACCGTCTTCGTTATATCGGCAATATGATTTTCGCGTTCTCGTGCCGCCTGCAATTTTTCTTGGGATTCAAGTACATTAATATAGCTTACCGCCGCCGTTTGCACTGAATTTAACTCTGCATTTTCAAGCAAAAATTGTGCCGATGTGACACTCGCACTGGCTGCCCTGCGCTCGATTTTATTCTTACCAAAATCGAACAATCTCTGGGATACAATCAAACCTATTTGATTGTCTGTTCTCCCGTCAACCAGCCCAATATCCCCTTGAGCCGCGCGACTATATCCAGATATTTGAGGGTACCAGTCTGCTTTAATTTGTTTTAAGCGGAACTCAGATTGTTCTTTTTCACCTAAAGCAATACCAATGGCGGGATCAGTAGCCGCGCCCAATTGTAAAACCTTTTCCAAACTCAAACAGGTGTGAGCAGTTTGAGCAGCTTGAGCAGTGGCACACACTGGGACGGCCACAAGAAAAAGTATTAAGGCTGCTGATGACCATGGTGGTTTTCTCAATGTAAAGTGCTGATAACGCATATTTTCCCTCATTTTCTATATTATGATTTTGCACTGCGCCGCATCGTTGCGCTCAATGGTTCGATAAGATATTCAAGAAATGTTCGCGGCGGGCCAGAGCGTATAAATACTTCAATTGGCATTCCAGGAATGGCTTTAATATTTTTCTCCCGCAAGCCTGCGCTATCAATCGAAATCCGCGCTTCATAATAGCTAAACTCACCATTCGCAGAGCTCTTTAGATCTGCGCTCAGACTTATGATTTGCCCTTGGAGAGTTGGCGCATCCCAACCGTTAAGGCCTGACAGCCTTGTTTCTACTATAAGACCATCATATATAACATCGCGGTCAGCCGGATTGATTTGAACAATCGCGTGAATGTCACTATCATTAGGCACTATCTCAAGAATGATTTCACTAGGCCGAACAACCCCGCCTTGTGTTGTAAATTTTAAATTGAATATGGTGCCAGCCTGCGGCGCATATATTGTACTACGGTTGATAATATCTGTTGCCGTAGTCAATCGTTTGGACACTTCTGATACGCGCGTACGCTGTTCTAACAATTCTGTTGCTAGCTTTTCGTTATAACGCGCCCATGTTTGCGATCTTTGGCGGTCTATTTCTTGTACTTGTGACCGTGCGACTTGCTGGTCTGTTTTAAGGCGTGCCGTTTCTCCTATTAATTGAGCTTCATCACGCTCTAATTCACTCACGATAGCACCGTAAATTAGACCTTCTTTCAACAAGTCCTTCTTTGTAAATAATTCTCGCCGAACAATTTGCAATGTATTTTCATTGCTTTCAATTTGCACTTGTTGGTTCTTAACTGTTGCCGAAAAGCCTTTCTGRCGAGATTTTAARACCGCAATATCTGCATTCAAAGTGCGGCGTTGCTGATGAAATAATTGCTCTTGGCGGTTTATAATTTGAAYGCGAATATCTRCAGGTATGTTATCATTTTCGTCGGCGGAAAATATAAATTCCTTATCGCCTCGTAGAAGCGCAGAGAACCGTTCTACAGATGCACGCGCATCAAGATAATCCTTTGCCATTTGATCGCGAATGCCGAGGGTTGCTATATCTGTCAAYACGACYAACGCCTCACCTTTCTTTACGTGGTCCCCCTCTCGCACCAAAATTGCTTCAATGATGCCGCCTTCAAGGTGTTGAATCACTTTGCGGTCATTTTCGACAACTATTTTACCAAACCCGACAATTCCTTGTGCCAGAGGTGCAAACCCAGCCCAAAGCAAAAACCCCCCCAGTGTTACCAAAGCCCATATGGCCGAGAACCGTAAATATCTATCTTTCCACAGCAATAATGGATTATACATGACGTTTGCTTTCCAGCATGGTCGCGACAGGATGCGCCTTGTTCAGCGCAGTAAAGTATGTGTAGCCGTCCACCATCTTAATGCCGTTTTTGGACAACATAATTACATTGTCCGCAAGTTCGGTTAGGCGTAAATCATGGGTTGCCAAGACAGTAATTATGCCTTGTTCTTTAAGTGTAAATAAATACGTCTTAAGTGCCTGAACACTGGCATGATCAAGATTAGCCGTAGGTTCATCAAGTAACATGAGCACAGGATTGCCAAAGCCTGCCCGTGCAATTCCGATGACTTGCTTTTGGCCGGCAGATAAATGTACGCCGCCGGGGCCAATGATTGTATCATAGCCGTCAGACAGGCCGAGAATAATTTCATGGCACCCTATTTTTTTGGCAATCGCAATAACATCATCCGTTTCCACTTGTGTAAATCTGGATATGTTTTGCGCAACGCTTCCCGTCAGTAGTTCGACATTTTGTGGAATATACCCAATATACTGACCACGATCAGTACTATCCCAGCGGTGTAAATCCCGGCCACCGAACATGACCTTGCCGACCATTGCAGGCCATGCCCCTGATATAGTTTGCAGCATGGATGTTTTACCGCATCCACTTACACCTACAACCACCGTCAGGCTCGACCCCTTTAAGTCCAAATTAAATTTTGGCAGTAATGGGTTTTGTGCACCGGGAGTGCCTATTCCCAAGTTCTCCAACCCGAGCCGCGCTTCGGGGCGCGGCATTTTTGTGTAATCATCACTATCTTCGCTATAAAATTTTCTCAAGCTATTCAAACTAGCCCAAGCCCCGCGTACTTTAATATACTGACGCCACCCCCCGACAATTTGGTCAATTGGGGCAAGCGCCCGGCCCAATAAAATAGTGCCTGCAACAATTGCACCCGGTGATGATTGATGCTGAAGAACGAGCACGGCCCCGGCGCCCAAAGTTGCGATTTGTAATATTTGGCGCAGACCACGCGTCATTGATCCAAACAACCCTGTTGCACTCGTGCCTTTTTGCGAAAGAGCGCTTGCTTCTGACTTACGGTCCATCCAAATTTTATAAGCAATCTTACTCATGCCTAAACTGACAATAGCAGATTGCTGGCATCCTAGACTATCAGCATAAGTTTGCGCATTTTGTTCAGATTTGAGCGCGTTCTTTACAGGCTCCCGTGTCCACAGCTCTGTTGTGACCCCAACGACAATCATCACGGTTGTGCCTAATACCCCTATCCAACCAATAATGGGGTGAACCAAAAACATGACAATGAGAAAAAGGGGGGTGAAGATCAAATCAAACAAAGGCAAAAGCAACCCGTTCGCAACGAACGCTTGCACAATCGATAAATCCACTAAATATTTAGGCAACACATGGTCAGCTCGAGGCGATTGCAGGCTTGCTTTGAAAATATCACGTCCAAATTGCCGATGAAACTGGCTTGATGCCATTGCCATTACGCGCCGGCGGGCACCTTCTGCTATGGCATATGTTATAAGCAAAAACACGGCAAGCAAGCTAATCAAGATCAATGTATCTATCGAACCCGACGTTAGAATACGGTCGTAAACTTGCAACATATAAAGCGGCGATACTAACATTAGGATATTGACGACAAGAGAAAACATTCCTGCCGTAATAATATAGCTGCTAGAGTTCACATTTATTGCTTGAGTAACATTATCACCAACCTTGTCACCAGTTTTGGAATTCGGCCGTTTATTCTGCTTTTCTAAGGGGGGCAGCATATTTTCCATTAGGTTAAATCATCGCCAATAGGCAAAGCGTCCAACATCGCCTGTCTATCTGAGAGAAACTCTATGTCGTCCCATGTAGGCTCAAGGTTCATCGGTAAAATATCGGTTAAATCTTCCGCAATGACTGGCGGCAGCACCTCCGGCACAAGCCTTATAGTTTGGATTTCATCGGAATTTTCGCCGCTTCGTGTGACCACACGATTTTCCAGTTCCACCAAGTCGGTACTGGCAATGCCGTTGATGTCAAAATCATTTGGACTATCCACAAAACCATCGTACTCATAATTCGCTCTAAACTCGGCTAGAAATTTCGTCGAAATTTCCGGTTGAGCATTCCGACCCAAATTCAAATCCAAGCTCTCTGTTACGCTAAAGCTCTCGTCCGTGATTATGTGTGTAAATTCTGGTGTCTCAAAATCATCATCGACACTGTTTTCTTTGAAACTATCACTGTCTAAGTAATCTTTGGATACGGCTCTTTTGTCTGGCTCTACCAGATCTCTATCATCAACTCCAAAGGCTTCTTTGGAATCAGAAATTACTGAAAAATCTTCAAATACAGAAGATTTAGAAACAAACGGTAATTCGGCATTGCTATTTACCGTCACGGCAATCCCTTGCTGTACCTGTACGGTGGCATTGCCGTTTTCATATATATCATAGGTATTGCTATCGATCACGATTGTGCCGTTAGCGGTCCAACCCGTATCGCTAAAATCGACCGTACCGGTATTGGTACCGTCAACAATCAATGTCACCKTACCATTTGAGCGTTGTTCGGTGATRTCGAGCACWGCCAAACGGTCAAGTACGAGTGTATTGCCGGTCGCACTMCCGTCCGTAATCTGGATACGCTCAATAGACTGGATTTCAGCRGGGTTMAKAAYWGTCAGATCAAGAGTTTGACTTGTGTCGCTCAACACCAAGGTATCCGTGCCGCGACCACCGTCAATATCGGCAAATAATGTAGAGGTGATAATCCGGTCATCGCCGGCACCACCCCGAAACACATCCGCACCACCGTTACCGGTAATTATATCATTACCGGCACCACCAACCAGGTTCTCTGCCCCGGCTGTACCCGTAATGATTTGGTCCACCACCGGACCCGTTGCACGGCCGTAAATCACATAGGCTTCCCCGGCAAAAGTACCGCCGTCATCACCTCTAGGTGCCCCGACAATCAGGTCATCAAAACCGTCGCCGTTAATATCGCCGGCGCTCGAAACAGAAGATGCAGCAHDATCMCYYGCRRCATCACCTTGAATGATAAAGCCTTCATCGTCGGTTAAATTGGTCAAATCGAGCACCTGGCGCGCACCAACCAGACTGCCAAAACCGGACGCACTGCCGTAAATTACATAGGCTTCACCGGCWTTYCKACCGCCGTTACCACCGTTATACGCCCCAACTATCATATCATCAAAACCGTCGCCGTTAATATCGCCAGCGCTCGAAACAGAAACTCCAGACCGATCACTCGCAACATCGCCTTGAATGATAAAGCCTTVDCTGGCGGTCAAAGTGGTCAAATTAATCACCTGGCGACCACCAACATCACTGCCAAAACCGGACGCACTACCAAAGATGACATAGGTTTCACCGGCACGTGAACCGCCGTCATCAGCTTGAGGCGCCCCAACCATCAGATCATCAAAACCGTCGCCGTTAATATCGCCAGCGCCCGAGACAGAATATCCAGCCGTATCCCACCCGGCATCACCTTGAATGATAAAGCCTTCACCGGCGGTCAAACTGGTCAAATCGAGCACCTGGCGCGTACCAACCGGACTGCCAAAACCAGACGCACTGCCGTAAATTACATAGGCTTCACCGGCATTTCCACCGCCGTCATCGCCGTACTGCGCCCCGACAATCATATCATCAAAACCGTCGCCGTTAATATCACCAGCACTCGAGACAGACCATCCAGCCCGATCACCCGCAGCATCGCCTTGAATGATAAAGCCTTCACCAGCTGTCAAATCGGTCAAATCGAGCACCTGGCGCGTACCAACCGGACTGCCAAAACCAGACGCACTACCAAAGATGACATAGGCTTCCCCGGCTTTTGTACCGCCGTCATCACCTTKAGGCGCCCCGACAATCAGATCATCAAAACCGTCGCCGTTAATATCRCCAGCRCTCGARACAGAMYATCCCGCCCAATCCACCGCACTATCGCCTTGAATGATAAAGCCTTCAYCGGCGGTCAAAGTGGTCAAATCAATCACCTGGCGYGTACCAACCGGACTGCCAAAACCAGACGCACTGCCGTAAATTACATAGGCTTCACCGGCTTGAATCGTGCCGTCATCGCCTTGAGGCGCCCCGACAATCAGATCATCAAAACCGTCGCCGTTAATATCGCCAGCGCTCGAGACAGAASRTCCAGCCAGATCCACCGCAGCATCGCCTTGAATGATAAAGCCTTCATTGGCGSTCAAACTGGTCAAATCGAGTACCTGTCGATCACCAACCAGACTGCCAAAACCAGACGCACTGCCAAAAATTACATAAGCTTCACCRGCATCTCCACCGCCGTCATTACCTTTAYGCGCCCCGACAATAATATCATCAAAACCGTCRCCGTTAATATCGCCGGCGCTCGAGACAGAATATCCAGCCYGATCACCCGCGACATCGCCTTGAATGATAAAGCCYTGACTGGCGGTAAAAGTGGTCAAATCGATATTGATATCCAGCACCGTAATGGCAACCAATTGRTCAGCAGTGTATGTACCGTTGYTGGCMGTGAYAAYAATATCATACACATTATCGTTGCCCACGTCCCCCGGCACATCAAAATCAGGCGTAGCGATGAATGTAACAACGCCGGTCACACTATTGATCGTAAATAAAGCTGCATCTGTGCCTGACAGAGTATAGCTGATGGGGTTACCGTCCGCATCACTGGCCACCGCCGTATAGGCAGCGGTAGCGGTCTGCTGCTTCTCCACTATACTGGCCTCAGCATCAGAGCTAAAGACGGGCTCATTGATATCCGTCACCGCAATGGCGACCGATTGGTCAGTGGTGTTGGTACCGTCACTGGCGCTAACAATAATATCATACACATTATCGCCGCCCGCATCACTCGGTGCCTCAAAATCAGGCGGGTTGATGAAGGTAACAACACCGGTTGTGGTGTTGATCGCAAACAAAGCCGCATCTGTGCCTGACAAGCTATAACTGAGAGTATCACCGTCCGCGTCACTGGCCACCGCCGTATATGCAGCGGTCTGGTTCTCCGCCACACTAGCTGTAGCACCAGAGCTAAAGACGGGCTCATTGATATCCGTCACCGTAATAACAACCGATTGGTCGGTAGTGTTAATACCGTCATCAGCGCTGACAACAATATCATAGACATTATTGCCGCCCGCGCCCCCGGGTGCTTCGAAATCAGGTGGGTTGATGAAGGTCACCACACCGGTTGTGGTGTTGATCGCAAACAAAGCCGCATCTGTGCCCGACAGACTATAACTGAGGTTGTCGCCTTCTGCGTCACTGGCCACCGCCGTATAAGCTGAGGTCTGGTTCTCCGCTACACTGGCCGTAGCACCAGAGGTAAAGACAGGCGCAATATCATTGATGTTCGTCACCGTAATGGCAACCGGTTGGTCGGTGGTATTGGTACCGTCATCAGCGGTAACAACAATATCATACGTATTATCATCGCCGTCGTCCCCCGGCGCTTCGAAATTAGGTAAGTTCTTGAAGGTCACCACTCCGGTCACACTATTGATCGCAAATAAACCTGCATCTGTACCTGACAGACTATAACTGAGGCTATCACCGTCCCCATCATTGGCCACCGCCGTATATGCAGAGGTCTGGTTCTCCGCCACACTGGCCGTAGCACCAGAACTAAAGACGGGCGCAATATCATTGACATTGGTCACGGTAATGGCAACCGGTTGGTCGGTGCTGTTGGTACCGTCATCAGCGGTAACTACAATATCGTATACATTATCACCGTTCGCGCTCCCCAGTGCTTCAAAGTCGGGTGGGTTCTTGAAGGTCACAACGCCGGTCGCACTGATCTCAAATAAATCTGCATCTGTGCCTGACAAAGTATAGCTGATGGGGTTACCGTCCGCGTCACCGGCCACCGCCGTATAGACAGCGGTAGCGGTCTGCTGGTTCTCCGCTATACTGGCCTCAGCACCAGAGATAAAGACAGGCGCATTATCATTGACATTGGTCACCGTAATGGCAACCGGTTGGTCGGTGGTGTTGATACCGTCATCGGCAGTGACAATAATATCATAGACATTATCACCCGGTGCTTCAAAGTCGGGTAAGTTCTTGAAGGTCACCAGACCGATATCGCTGATTGCAAATAAATTCGCATCTGTGCCGGACAGGCTATAGGTCAGGGCGTCGCCTTCGGCGTCACCGGCCACTGCCAAATAGGCAGCAATCAGGCCCTCCGCCACACTGGCCGTAGTGCCAGAGGTAAACACAGGCGCAATATCATTGACACCCGTTACCGTAATGGCAACCGGTTGGTCGGTGATGATAGTGCCGTCGGTAGCGCTGACAACAATATCATAGACATTATTGCCGCCCGCGTCCCCCGGTGCTTCGAAATCAGGCGCAGCGATGAAGGTCACCACACCGGTCGCACTGTCGATCGTAAATAAATCTGCATCTGTACCGAACAGAGTATAGCGCAAGCTATCACCGTCCGCGTCACTAGCTACCGCCGTATAAGCAGAARTCTGGTTYTCCGCCACACTGGCCGTAGCACCAGAGGTAAAGATGGGGCCTTCATCATTGACACCCGTTACCGTAATGGCAACCGGTTGGTCGGTGATGATGGTGCCGTCGGTAGCGCTGACAACAATATCATAGACATTATTGCCGTCATCGTCACCGGACGTCTCGAAATCAGGTGGGTTGATGAAGGTCACTACGCCGGTCGCGCTGTCGATCGTAAATAAATCTGCATCTGTACCGAACAGAGTATAGCGCAAGCTATCACCGTCCGCGTCACTGGCCACTGCCGTATAAGCAGAAGTCTGGTTTTCCGCCACACTGGCCGTAGCACCAGAGGTAAAGATGGGGCCTTCATCATTGACACCCGTTACCGTAATGGCAACCGACTGGTCAGCAGTGTGAGTACCGTCGCTGGCGGTAACTACAATATCATAGACATTATTACCGCCCGCATCACTCGGTGCTTCGAAATCAGGCGCAGCGATGAAGGTCACAACACCGGTCTTGCTATCGATCGCAAATAAATCTGCATCTGTGCCTGACAGACTATAACTGAGGCTGTCACCGTCCCCATCACTGGCCACTGCCGTATAAGCAGAGGTTTGACCCTCCCCTACACTAGCCGTAGAGGATCTGGCCGTAGTGTCAGAACTAAAGACAGGCGCAATATCATTGATATTACTCACCGTAATAGCAACCGACTGGTCGGTGGTGTTGGTACCGTCGCTGGCGGTAACTACAATATCATACACATTATTGCCACCCGCGTCCCCTGGTGCCTCAAAATCAGGCGCAGCAACAAAAGTCACCACACCGGTCGAACTGTCGATAGTAAATAAAGCTGCATCTGTACCCGACAAACTATAGCTCAGGCTGTCGCTGTCCGCGTCCCCGGGTGCTTCAAAATCAGGTGGGTTCTTGAAGGTCACCACACCGGTCGAACCGTCGACCGCAAATAAATCCGTATCTGTGCCCAACAGGCTATCACCGTCCGCGTCATTGGCTACCGCCGTATAAGCAGAAGTCTGGTTCTCTGCTACTTTGGCCGTAGTGCCAGAACTAAACACAGGCGCATTGGCAATCGTCACGGCAATCCCTTGCTGTATCTGTACAATGGCATTGCCGTTTTCATATATATCATAGATATTGCCGTCGATCACGATTGTGCCGTTAGCGGCCCAATCCGCATCGCTAAAATCGACTGCACCGGTAGTGGTACCGTCAACAATCAATGTCACCGTACCATTTGAGCGTTGTTCGGTGATATCGAGCACTGCCAAACGATCAAGCACAAGTGTATTGCCGGTCGCACTCCCGTCCGTAATCTGGATACGTTCAATAGACTGAATTTCAGCCGGGTTCAGAACCGTTAGGTCAAGAGTTTGACTTGTGTCGCTCAACACCAAGATATCAGTGCCGCGGCCGCCGTCAATATCGGCAAATGTAGAGGTGATAATCCGGTCATCGCCGGCCCCACCCCGAAACACATCCGCACCACCGTTACCGGTAATTATATCATTACCGGCACCGCCAACCAGGTTCTCTGCCCCGGCTGTACCCGTAATGGTTTGGCCCACCACCGGCCCCGTTGCACTGCCAAATATCACATAGGCTTCACCGGCATCTTCACCGCCGTCGTCGCCGTACTGCGCCCCAACAATCAGATCATCAAAACCGTCGCCGTTAATATCGCCAGCGCTCGAGACAGAAGCTCCAGCAAAGTCACTCGCAACATCACCCTGAATGATAAAGCCTTGACTGTCGGTTAAAGTGGTCAAATCGAGCACCTGGCGAGAAACACCATCCGTAACAACCGTGCTGCCAAAACCAGACGCACTGCCAAAAATGACATAGGCTTCACCGGCTTTGTCACCACCGTCATCGCCAGCATTCGCCCCGACAATTAGATCATCAAAACCGTCGCCGTTAATATCGCCAGCGCTCGAAACAGAACGTCCCGCCCGATCACTCTCGGCATCGCCTTGAATGACAAAACCTTCACCGGCGGTCAAACTGGTCAAATCAATCACTTGGCGACCATCAACCGGACTGCCAAAAGCGGACGCACTGCCAAAAATGACATAGGCTTCCCCAGCATATGAACCGCCGTCGTCGCCACTAATCGCTCCGACAATCAGATCATCAAAACCGTCGCCGTTAATATCGCCAGCGCTGGAGACTGAATATCCAGCAAAATCACCCGCAACATCGCCTTGAATGATAAAGCCTTCACTGGCGGTCAAACTGGGCAAATCAATCACCTGGCGCGCATCAGCATCCGGACTGCCAAAACCAGACGCACTGCCAAAAATGACATAGGCTTCACCGGCATCTAAACCGCCGTCATCGCCAAAACGCGCCCCGACAATCAGATCATCAAAACCGTCGCCGTTAATATCGCCAGCGCTCGAAACGGAAAATCCAACCTGATCACCCTTGGCATCGCCTTGAATGATAAAGCCTTCACTGTCGGTCAAATCGGTCAAATCAATCACCTGGCGAGAAACAGTACCAGTAACAACCGGACTGCCAAAACCAGACGCATTGCCAAAGATGACATAGGCTTCACCGGCAAAATGCCCGCCGTCATCGCCCTGAGGCGCCCCGACAATCAAATCATCAAAACCGTCGCCGTTAATATCGCCAGCGCTCGAAACGGACAATCCAGCATTGTTCTGGCTGGCATCACCTTGAATGATGAAGCCTTCACCGGCGGTCAAAGTGGTCAAATCAATCACTTGGCGACCATCAACCGGACTGCCAAAACCAGACGCACCACCAAAGATGACATAGGCTTCACCGGCTCTTGTACCGCCGTCATCGCCGTAATCCGCCCCGACAATCAGATCATCAAAACCGTCACCGTTAATATCGCCAGCGCTCGAGACAGAAAATCCCGCCTCATCACCCGCGACATCGCCTTGAATGATAAAGCCTTGGCTAGCGGTCAAACTGGTCAAATCGATCACAGGCGCCGGATCATCTGACACATCATTGGTCACGGTAATGGCAACTGATTGGTCGGTGGTGTTGGTACCGTCACTGGCGGTGACAACAATATCATATACATTATTGTCGCCTACGTCCCCGGGTGTCTCGAAATCAGGCGCAGCAACAAAGGTCACCACACCAGTCAAACTATTGATCGTAAATAAAGCTGCATCTGTGCCTGACAGGCTATAGCTGAGGGTATCACCGTCCGCATCACTGGCTACCGCCGTATAAGCTGAGGTCTGGTTCTCCGCCACACTAGCCGTGGCACCAGAACTAAACACAGGGGCAACATCATTGATATCCGTCACCGTAATGGCAACCATTTGCTCGGTGGTGTTGGTACCGTCACTGGCGCTAACAATAATATCATACACATTATTGCCGCCCGCATCACCCGGTACCTCAAAATCAGGTGCCGCGATGAAGGTCACAACGCCAGTTACCGTGTTGATCTCAAATAAAGCCGCATCTGTGCCCGAAAGGCTATAGCTCAGGGTATCGCCGTCCGCGTCACTGGCCACCGCCGTATAAGCAGCGGTTTGATTTTCTGCCACACTGGCTGTAGTGCCAGAGGTAAAGACAGGGGCCGTATCTGATGTCGTAGTTACGGTTCCACCCCCACCACCCCCACCAGCTACAAGCGCCGCGCCACCTGCGATTGCTGCAACACCAATTAAGGCAGCGGTATCAAATCCCCCGCCTGCAACAAGTCTATCAGTTTCTTCTACTGTCAAAAATATTTCACAATCAATAATTTCAAAATATCCAGCAGCCACAATCAAAACCTCACCATTGGTGAACGTAATTTGCAAAGAACCGTCTGGTAAGATTATATAGATTTGAATTTTAGAAATATCTATAACGTCGCTGATAGCTCTCATACCTGAGGCTTGAGCATCAGTACCTGTAGCCAAACCAGCCAATAAAGCTGCCGATAACACGCCCGCAGTCTTCGTCAATATTCGCTTCTTCATACCATCTCCAATTTTGTTTAATTGTCTTTTCTGTCGGGCTAATGCATTTTTATGTTCTACGATTCTAAGTGGTATTAATCTTAATTGCTTAACAATCAACTAAAAATTGCTTAACAATAAACTAAAATATTTAGGTGAGCGAAATTATTGCAACTGACCCAAATAATGGTGCTGAAAAATACCTGCAATGGTGGCAAACCGATGATGGAGATTTTTATTTTTCCCTTGACTCTAGACTATAGTCTAGAGCGTATATCTTCATAACTGGAGATAAAAATGCCTACAATTGCTATTGGAAAACTAGCGAAATCATGCGGCGTCAAAATAGATACGGTACGCTATTACGAGCGCCAAGACTTGCTTTTGCCTATTGAGAGAACAGAATCCGGCTATCGGCGTTATTCTGCTGACAGTGTAAAACGCTTGCGGTTTATTCGTAGGGCTCAAGGGTTGGGTTTTAAATTATCTGAAATAAAAAACCTGCTCGGTCTTACAGAAAACAAGAATGCTGATTGCGGAGATATACGTGACTGCGCTCGTCAAAAAATTGCGGAGCTTGAACCAAAAATTCAAGATATGCTCAAGATCAAACAAGGTCTTGAAGAACTCGCCAATTATTGTCCAGGTAATGGGAAACCGCTTAGCGCATGCACAATCCTTGAGTATTTTTACCGAGAAGAACAAAAATGATAAACACGCGGCAACAAACCAGAATGACAATAATTGCGAGTATAGCCACTGTGCTAGGCACGGCTTCACTAGCCCATGCCGTGCCCATAACCTTTAATACAGCTTTGCCTGTGAGCGATGAAGAAATCATAGTGCGTGAGCAAATTCATTACATCCATAATAGGGATACACTTGGCAGCACTAAGCGTGATGTGAAAATTTGGAAATCTATTACGGCGGCGGGCTATGGTGTTACCGATAAATTTGCCGTGTTTGGCGTTGTGCCAATTATAAGCAAAGACTTAGATATCGGAACTGTTCACAGTGAAGCTTCAGGGCTTGCCGATATAAAAATCTTTGGGCGTTATCAAATTTACCGTAAAGATAGCCCCGGCAAGACAATCCGAATAGCGCCATTTCTAGGCATCAATATGCCTACAGGCAGAACAGGAAAAACCAGCGACGGCACTACCGATTTGTTCGGCGGCCTTATTCTAACCCGTGCCTCTACAGACTGGAATGTGGATACACAGTTTAAATATGTGGCTAACGGAAAACACGCAGGCTTTGCGCCCGGTAACGAAACCAGTTTTGATGCATCAGTGCAATACCGCATCAATGGCCGTAACGGGAATGTGAACAATTCTGGATATTTGTTCACTGTTTTGGAAGGCAGCTTCGTCTATACTGATGAAAACCGAATTGGTGGCAATATAGATGGCAATAGCGGCGGTACAAAGGCCTTTATTGCGCCGGGACTGCAATATGCGACAAAGCGCTGGATTGGCGAAGCAGCCATAAAAATACCGATCGTGAAAGATCTAAACGGAACGGCCTTACAGCCTGGCATTACTATCATTACCAGTGTCAGGGTTAATTTYTAAAGGAGAMTACAATGAAAAAACTAATTTTAATGACAGCGGGRTTAGCCTTGCTTGGCACGAATGCTTTTGCCAAGGATGTGCAATATAATCTGCGGGTCGACGGCATGACCTGCCCGTTTTGCGCGGCCACATCTGAAAAGGCTCTTAAAAAAATCCAAGGCGTTCACRCCGTGTCCACAGACCTAAAGAAAGCGACAATCAGTGTTTGCGCTACAGAAGAAGCCGAGATGACAGACGCAAAGCTTTCTAAACTTCTGAAGAAAAAAGGTTTTACCTATGTCAGTAAAACCAAACAAGAGCAGTGCACATTCACTACAGACAAAACCGATGTTAAAACTGGGTTTTTGAAATCAATATTCCACAAGCACATCTGATGGACTTACCGCTCGCCGAAAATAAAGTAGGCAAAAAATGGGGCTGGTTAACCCTCTTTGCCTCCACAACAACTTTGTTTTGTTGCGCCCTACCTATCTTGTTGGTGACGATCGGGCTTGGGGCGGTTTCGGCAGCCATGTTTGCCAATGTTCCTTTCTTAAGCTTTTTGGCGAGACATAAACCATGGCTGTTTCTTTTTAGTTTCTGCCTGCTTGCTATAAGCGCTTGGTCCGTTTACCGCCCCGGACGAACCTGCCCTGTAGACCCGCAGCAGGCTGCGCAATGTGCCAAGGCTGACAAATGGAACAAACGGGTTCTTATGGTCTCAATTACAATCTGGTGTATAGGGTTTATCGCCGCTTACTTGTCATTACCTCTACTCAATTTATTTGACGCGTAATTAGGTGCGAAATAAGGTGAAAGAGTATGGTATCAACAGAATTAAAATTACTGGAATGCGGCAGTCTGCCAAAGCCGGGCCCTATTGGCAGACTGGTGCGTTTAGCTTTTGGCATTCTCAGCCTTTATTATATTCTTGGATTGTGGACAATCCGGTATGATTTATTGGCAGAAACCGGTTCAATTCGATCATTGGTGTGGAACGGTATCTTGCCGACACTTTTTTTGATAAGTTATGTTGTCAATATCGGTTTCTCCCGTGCATGGAAAAAATGGCCGGCTTTCGTCGGGCTTGGCATTGCGATTATTGCAGGCATGTACGGATATATGCAAACAGGTCATTATGAAACTTTAGTTTTGGCACAAACACTGTGGGCATTGGAATTTTATGTGTTTACACATATCGGTCTATCATTTGTACTTGCTGCTATGTTGGCGACGCCCGGATGTGAAATGCGCGCCGCCCACAACTTTTATTCGAAACTGTCAGGTATACCGACAAAAGAGCATCATTGTCCCGTTGGCCCTCTCAACAATATTGATAAATGGGAGCATGCTCGAATTTCAAAGTAATGGTTAGTTTTGACTTTAGCCTAGGGTTTAACGCCGCCAACTTCCCAMAGAAAAAATCTTATAATTTAGACACCACACTCACTAATTTTGNNCGCGCNCNCGATAAATACGYGTTTCCACTGCTTTTGGGCTGATTTTTAAGATTTCCGCARCTTGTTTWTGGCTCATATTTTCRATTACGCAAAGAATAAGTGGTGATTTCAAGTTTTCAGGAAGTTGCGCGATCGCTGTGTTTACGACTTCAAGCCTGTGTTTATTGTCTATGATGTTTTCGAGATTTTCTTGTGTTTCAATACTGGCAATTTTATTTTCTATCAACGGTGTWATGCGGTGTATAAAAGATCTTGTCTTGCGCCTACGGCCCAAATCTCGGCACTTGTTCATCGCTATTTGAAAGGCCCATGTAGAAAATTTATACTTCGGGTCGAACTTTGATAGGTTTTTATAGATTGCTATGAAGGTATTTTGGACAATATCTTCGGCATCATCTTCATCCCCCATATGGCGACAGGCAAAGCGGTAAAGGTGGGTTTTATATTTACGCATGATTGTGGTGAAAGCCGGATCATCACCGGCAGCCGCTCTTTTGACAAGGGCTTTATCTTCTTCATCGCTAGCCGGCGTAAACATTATCGTAATGGCTATTTAGCAATGCCGGAAAACGAACGCTGAATAATTTCGTCAAACTTAACGGCTTGTTTTTCATTTAAAAGGTTKCGCATAATAAAAATGTGCTCGATCGTAAGGGTTTGAAGTTCGTCTAATACTTGCACATATTCTTGCTTAGCTTCAACAACCTCAGGTAACATTGTATGATCTTTTTGCATGGCCGCACTTAAGCGTATATTTGCTTTCTTCATACGGCTTTCAAGTTCAGATTTTTTTATCGAAAATTTTTTCTCCTGCTCAGCTAAATTAGCATCTTGCACTACATCGAGAGCAAGTTCATTGTGTATCTGGTCATGAAGTCCAATAGTTTTTCCTGCATTTGGCATAATATATTTATGCCCGAGCAAAATACCAATTACGCCCGCTATAAAACTCAAACTAATAATAACGGTGGCACCGCGCATCTCTTTGCTAATCACAACAGGGCACCATGATGTTATTGATGCTGTAAGAAGGCGCGGCAGAAAAAACATCCAAATCATGTTTTACCGGGCTTGCACCTGCTCCCACCATACCGCCAATCAGTAATGTTGTTGCGATAGGCAGGTTTTTGATCCAAATCGGAAGAGCCGCAAAATAGGCGTATGATTGAGCAGTTTCAATACGCTTCCAGACCCGTGCTTCCAAACCCACAAGTTTTTGTTCGTCAGGATTAGGTAAAGCCTGCAAAAATTGTTCAAGCTTATCGGCCATAGAACTCTCCTCCTTAGCTTCAAGATGTATGAAGGTGGGCTATTTTCCAAGTACCATTTGTTTTTTTAAGTATGGCGGTGCCGTGCTTGATAAAAGCCTTGTCTTCATTTTTATAAGTATAAGCCATGTTTATTGAAAAGGTAGCCGTTGCCAAATCACCCGAAACATTGGTTCTGTAGTCGGTAAACTCATATTTGGTAAACACCAAATCTTCATTACCAAATTCAGGTGCAAGGTGATTATCTCGATAATCGGCCCAACCAATATTCGTACCTTTGCCTTCAAATATCGTGAAGTCCGTTCCAGACGCCAATACATAGCTTTCCATAGAAGCTAGGTTTTTTGCGTTAATCTGCAGAGAATAGTTATTCAGGGCGGCTTCAATACTTTGGTTTTTCTGTGATGTGTCAGATGTATTAACGGCCATGCTCTGCATTGTGTCTGACGTCAGCGCTTATGGCACACCTATCACAGCCGCATTTATGTTGATGGATATTCTCGGTGTCTTGCGTCTCCGTCATGACATCTCTTCTGGTTAAATGTTAAGAACGGCGCCCGATTTGGGGATGAAAGCTGGTTAATGCGATAACCGCAATAGCAGTGATCCTAAGTAGTTTATTTTTCATGTCACACCCTCATTTTGTGATTACACAAACACCTTGTGTTTATTAGTACGCACAGCACTCTCGCATCCCTCAAAATTACTACCAAAACATAAGGGCCAAAACATAAGAGCCAAAGCATAAGGGGTAAAACATCCGCACGCGTATAATTAGAAGAATGGGTTTTAGCCTTGAAAACGCATAGGAAGCTGACATGCTCATGTTTATGGCAGGGCTTGTGTTTTGGGCTTGTGTTCTTGGTGGAACGGGCGTTGATTAACAAACAAGGGAAAGTTTTCACATGAAAGATATTAAAAACCACAGCAAGGATACACCATCTTCTGATAATTATGATAAGGTCCCCACAGGTTTTAAGGGTGCTATATATGCTTGCCCTATGCACCCCGAAGTGCGCGATGTTAAAGCATCCTCCTGCCCCATTTGCGGTATGTTTCTGAAACTGGAAGCTGATATAGCGAGCAATAARMATGCCCATGAAAACCATGATTGCTGCGCCGTAGATGAGGCTAAAGCTGCGGCGCCTGCTGGTAAGCACAACAAAGTACCTGACGGTTTTGACGGCATGGTCTATACCTGCCCTATGCACCCAGAGGTACGCGATGTTAAAGCATCGTCCTGCCCCATTTGCGGCATGGGATTAGAGCCAGCAGGGATTGTTCACGGCGAGATCGACACAACAGAACTTGATGATTTTACGCGGCGGTTTTGGGTCGGTCTGATACTGGCTATTCCCGTTCTAATTTTGGCAATGGGACCATTTCTTGGCCTGCCTATTGAAAAGGTAATTCCAAAGCGCATAACAGTTTGGCTTGAACTTATTTTAGCAACGCCAGTTGTACTGTGGAGCGGTTTGCCATTTTTCAAACGCGGATGGGCTTCCGTTATTAACCGTAGTCCCAATATGTTCACCTTGATAGCGCTTGGCACAGGCGCAGCATGGATATATTCAGTCGTGGCGACATCCATGCCCGGCATTTTCCCTGATGGTTTTCGGCAAGAGGACGGCACAGTTGCAGTTTATTTTGAAGCTGCCGCCGTCATTATAGTTTTGGTCTTGCTCGGTCAGGTGTTGGAACTAAGAGCACGGGAGCGTACGGGCGGCGCAATCCGCGCCTTGCTTGATCTTGCCCCCAAAATGGCGCGTATCGTACATGCGGATGGCCGCGAAGAAGAAATTCCTTTGGAAGAGGTTAGCGTTGGTGACCATTTACGCGTGCGCCCCGGCGATAAAGTTCCCGTAGACGGCACAGTCTTTGAAGGCAGTTCAGCCGTCGACGAGTCTATGTTAACAGGTGAACCCCTGCCGATCAAAAAAGATGCGGGCGATGATGTTACGGGCGGCACCATTAACGGTACAGGTAGTTTTATTTTAAAGGCCGTGCGTGTCGGCGGGGATACAACCCTGTCGCAAATTGTTAATATGGTGGCGGATGCGCAAAGGTCACGCGCACCCATCCAAAAAATGGTCGATAAGGTCTCTTCGTATTTTGTACCCCTTGTTATCCTTGCTGCCATTACCGCATTTATTGCCTGGGCAATTTGGGGCCCAAGCCCGGCACTTGCCTATGCGCTAATCGCAGCCGTCTCTGTTCTTATTATTGCCTGTCCGTGCGCGCTCGGCCTCGCCACACCTATGTCGATTATGGTAGCCACAGGCAAAGGTGCATTGGCGGGCGTTCTTGTAAAAAATGCTGAGAGCCTCGAAAATTTTGCAAAAGTCGACACACTCATTGTTGATAAAACCGGAACGCTRACTATGGGSMAACCTGCTTTGACAGATGTTTATCCTGTCGACGGTCTGGACGAAAAACAATTCTTAAAGCTAACCGCTTCGTTAGAAATGGGCAGTGAGCACCCACTTGCAGAAGCTATTGTACGCGGTGTCGAAGATCGCGGTGTCAAGCTCTCTAAAGCCAAAGACTTTGAAGCCGTAACAGGTAAAGGCGCTAAAGGTGTTGTCGACGGGAAATTCGTAGCACTTGGCAATGCCCGTATGATGGAAACTCTGGGTCTTGATCCATCAGATTTGGGCGTACAGGCGGACACATTACGGAGCGAAGGGAAAACCGCTATGTTTGTATCTATAGACGGCAAGTTTGCAGGCCTAATTGCCGTCTCAGATCCCATCAAAGAAACAACGCAAGAAGCCATAAATGATTTACAGAGGGCAGGTTTGAAAATCATCATGGCCACAGGCGATAATGAAACCACCGCCAAAGCCGTCGCCGATAAACTCGGCATTGATGAAGTGCGCGCCGATATGCTCCCTGAGCACAAAGCGGATCTTATCAAAAAATTGCAAGCTGGTGGCGCCGTTGTCGCTATGGCTGGCGATGGTGTTAATGATGCCCCAGCCCTCGCGCAAGCCGATGTTGGTATCGCCATGGGTACAGGCGCAGACGTGGCAGTAGAAAGTGCGGGCTTTACTTTGCTTAAAGGTGATTTACGCGGCATTATACGTGCCCATAAATTATCAAAAGCCACCATGGGTAATATTCGCCAAAACCTGTTCTTCGCCTTTATCTACAATGCAGTTGGTGTCCCCATTGCCGCCGGCGTGCTGTTCCCTGTTTTTGGCATTCTTCTCTCCCCCATGATTGCTGCCGCAGCCATGAGCATGTCCTCTGTGTCTGTTATTGGTAATGCGCTCAGATTGAGGAGCCTGAAACTTTGAAGTGGTCATACCCTTACAAAGAGACAAAACAAACTTTGGCCTTTACAAAGAGACAGAACAAATTCTGGCTCATGATTATGAGAAACTGGGTTTGTCACGTTAATTAACTATTTTCAGTGTGATAATTATTGGCTATTTACTGACCATGAACTTTCCTCTGACGCCACCTATTCTGGAGCTATTATGTCATCATTACTAACTATATTTTTAAGTGTTTTTTTGGCGGAGCTTGGTGATAAAACACAACTTGCCTCAATCATGTTTGCAAGCGATAAAAACAACAACCCTTATATGGTCTTTTTTGCCGCTTCATCTGCACTTGTCGCTTCCACTTTTATTGCCGTTTTGCTCGGCAGTGCAGCAGAAAAATGGTTGGCCGTCTTCCCGCTAAAGCTCATTGCTGGAATTGGTTTTGTAGCAATCGGATTTTGGACAATCTACGGCCATTTCTCTGGAAACTAATGATCTAGCTGGTTGGCACCGGACTTAATACTTCAAGTCCACAATCATATTAATCACTTACGCCAGCAATGATTTTTGAGAATTTTTTCTCCTTGAGATGTAAGGTGAAGAGCGAAGCCTGCCTCTTGTGCAAAAATCCTCACTTAACCCCAGCTTAAGTCTGTCTCATAAGCACTGCCGTCCGACAAATTTATTAATTATTAAGCATGTTCGCTTTAACGTCTGCACTAATTAAAGGGGAGCGATGCGTAGAATTTACGAAACCTTGTTAATGGAACATAATGTAGCATTGGTTTTATTTGCTGTAGTTATTTGTATTCTTGCTTCAATAACCGCCAATTTACTCCTTGAAAGACTAGGGTGTAGAAACGGTTTACGTAAATACGCTTGGATTGCTGGATCTTCGCTGATAGCCGGGGGAGGCGTTTGGTCCACCCATTTCATTTCTATGCTTGCTTATAACCCGAGTGATGATCACGGTTTCAATGTGCTTTATACGGCATTGTCACTCTTAATTGTGCTGCTGTTTTCTGCCAGTTCTTTCACGCTTTTTGCATATTCGAAATCAAGGATATTACGCATAGTAGCTGGAGGTGTGTTGGGCATCGGAATTGCGATGATGCACTACTCAGGCATGAAAGGATGGATGCCTAATGGTACAATGGTTTGGGATAAGCAATTGGTAACAATTTCAATTATTGTAGGTATATCGCTATCCATGTTATCAATGGAAGCACATCGATGGCTTCCAACTGTAAAGGCTGGTATTTTAGCTGGCTCGATTCTAGCAATTGCGATCTGCTCTCTTCACTTTTTAGGCATGAGCGCGATGACGGTAACTCATATGGACAATAGCATGGTAAGTGCACCAGGGATTTCGCGTACAGTTTTAGCGATAATAATCGGCGGAGTAACCCTAGCCATCATTCAACTGGGTTTCACCGTGGGTTTTTTTGATTTTCATATGAATGAAAGAGCGCAACAACTTAGAAGTAAATTGGAACATGAGTTGGAGCTCAAGCATTTACAGAAAGTTTCAAAGCTCAAACTTGTCAATACGACGGGTTTTTATAAGCGTGTTCTAGAAAATATACCTGTCGGTATTGTTATTTTTGATGAAGAGCACAAACTCGTTTTTTCAAACAAAGTCTATCAAGATTTTGCACCCTTTATGGCCTCCAAAATAAGAGGGGGAATGTCTTTATATGAGTTTGTCGAAGGTTTTTATGACGCACATACAGGCGTGACGACCGAAGATCCTGACATAGATGCGCTTCACATTTCTGATAAAGAGGCGTGGATACAACAACGTATGTTATTGTACCAAACAAGTAAGGAGTTTGATCACAAAGATGATAAAAGGTGGGTTAGGGTTATTGATCGCCGCCTAGAGGACGGTACATTTATTGGTTTACGCATTGATATTACAGAAGTTAAAGCCCATGAGGCCGAACTTTTGGAGGCACAAAAGGAAGCAGAAGTGTCAACTGTAGCAAAGTCTGAGTTTTTGGCAACCATGAGCCATGAAATTCGCACCCCAATGAACGGCATCCTAGGCATGGCCCAACTCTTAAACCAATGCAAATTAGGAGAAGAAGAGAAAAAATTTGTAGATGTGATATTAAAATCTGGTGATGCACTGATGGAAATCATCAATGATATTTTGGATTTTTCAAAAATAGAGGCCGGACATATAGAATTGAACTCTGAACCGTTTTCATTGCGTGAAACTATAGAAGATGTCATAACACTCTTATCGCCAAAAGCCGAAGCTAAAGGCTTAGATTTACGCTTATCTATAGATCATAATTTACCCACCTTTTTTGTCGGTGATATGGGTAGAGTTCGGCAAATATTGGTGAACATAATCGGGAATGCTGTAAAATTTACAAACAAAGGTCACATTTTTACTCGGGTAACTGGAACTGTAAAAGGTAAAATAGTAAATCTAAATATTGCGATTGAAGACACAGGTATAGGTATTTCCGAAGATCTGCTTGATAACATTTTCCGTAAATTCACTCAGGTAGATCAATCATCGACGCGACATTACGAAGGAACGGGGCTCGGATTATCCATAGTGGAAAAAACTGTCGTGCTTATGGACGGAGACGTTAGTGTAGAAAGTGAATTAGGGAAAGGCTCTACCTTCACAATCAATATTCCACTTCCAAGTCATCAACACCTCACAAGAACTAAAAAAACTATCAAAAAAACAAAGGATCTACCCTTCGATATATCTGGTATGAACGTGATTGTAGTTGATGGTAATGGGAGAAATTTGGAAATTTTACGCAAGCAATTCCAGACTTGGAATTGTAGATGTATAACCTTAAGCAGCGGAGAGAAACTCCTCAGAATGCTGGGGGAAATATACAGACATGATCATAAGATTGATTTAATTTTACTGAACGGTCAATTGCCCAAAATCAACGGTGAAGAGCTACTAGTCTCTTTGAAATCGAGTAAGATGTTTAAACATATACCCGTTATTATGTTAACTGCGCTCGACGAAAGTAATCAGGCTGCACGACATAAAAGTCTCGGGGCAGACGGTTACTTGGTAAAACCAATTTCGGTGACATCTCTCCGGACGCTAATTTCTGAAGTTACCTCAGCAATACCAAATACTGAAATACCAAATACTGGCGACATGGAAAACTGCTGTGGATTAGATGGCTCGGCTGACAAGCCTGTACCCGTTGAAGAAAAACCTGTCAAAACCCTTGAAGTGGAAGATGAGAGTATATCTGACAAATTGGGCGAACACACAGATTCCGAATTATTGGTTCTTAACCCAAAAAAACCAACACTAGATATTCTCGTTGCCGAAGACAACGACATCAACCAGCTGTACATGAAGTGTATTTTAGAAAAGTTGGACATCACTTTTAAGATCGTCAAAGATGGGCAACTGGCCGTTGATGAATATAAAAACTCTGTCCCAAGGGCCATTTTAATGGATGTTTCAATGCCTATTAAAAATGGCTGTGAAGCTACTCGTGAAATTCGCAAGCTAGAAACAATATCAGGAACAAAAACCCTCATCATTGGAATATCAGCCCATGCTTACAAGAAGGATAAAGATCAATGCTGTGAGGCAGGTATGGATGAATATTTGACCAAACCTTTATGTAGTGAAACGTTGGTGAAGCTCCTCAAACAACGGAACATAATCCAGAAAGACGGAAGAAAACAAAAAATTGCATGAGTAGTCCATAATAATCTAAATTTTCTTCTGGTGTGATTGCAAGAGATTTATATTTGAGACAGTGAACATATGAAGGCGGACACTTTTAAAAAGTTCGGCTGAATAAGTTGGCTCAGCGTACCTTTTCTCTCAAATATTTTTATCACCCTTTGACCGCGCCTGCCCTAGGCGCGTTATTAAGCAAATGGAGAATAATACCCCTGAACAAGCAATGTTGGGGGATTCCCCTAGGGCCGTTGATGACGCCATATTAGAAAGTAGCGACGCTCATCAAAAGCAAATGCTCAGCTTGTTTTCCGATCCGCAGAAGGCGAATTTATTTAAGAGTATAATCTTCGACCTGCTTAGTACGGATTCAGTGAGTATAGGTTCGAAGTAAAAGTATGGTTTGAGACGGCGGTAGAAATTTAATTATTCTTGCATAATTTTATCATACATGTGTGCGCAGTAGCTGCAACGCTCTCGCCGCAGTTATAGCAAATACTAATTTCACCAGTTTCGACATACGCATTGGCTGAGCAATCAGGGCAATTCGCTATGATCTCCATTGCTCCGTCTTTAACTCAATTGTTAAAGTGTTGCGACGACCAGTTGAACTCACACCCATAAGCGGACATTAGAACAGCGTTATAAATTAGCAGGCTTAAGGCACTCAAAAATATCAACTTGGGTGGCAGGATAATATTAAGCCCTAAATTTAAAATTCGAACATTGTTCCCCTTGGAATTGCGGTGCCCACATTTAAGTCTTTTCGCGAATAAGAAATATATGTGCAAATGATGCAATGGTCAGCCATATGATGCTACGCATAGTCATTGCGATGACGGTACGTGTTTCGAAAGCGCCGCGTGTAATGATGTGTATAATAAACGCCATAAAGACGAGCATGGTTAGTGCAGCGATCACCCGCGCTAATTTTGCGGCCCAAACACGACGCATAAAAAGCCCTACGCCTGCAATAATATAGAAAAAACCTGCCAAGAAATTAAACCAGAGTACAAAAGGCACGAAATTGCCTGCCGCAGTACGCGCAGCATCATTCCAAAACAAAACGCTACCGCCTTCCTTAATTGTCATGGCTCCGAACAAGACGGCAATAATTGAAATTATTGTTGTGCCTATATTGTTTCTTTTGTTTGTACTTGTCATAGCTTTACCTTTGCGGGATTCTGTATTTTGAGTATGTAATTTGTGATCTGCACCGCAAAGAGAGAGGGGATACATACAGCGCAGATCACATGATGTCGGTAAGGTCTAGAAACCCACATTAACTCCAAAGACAACACCAATGCTTTCGGCGTCGCTATCGCTATGCGTTACACCGGGAGCTAGATTGCCACCACTTATGAAGTTTAGCGGGGCATAACCTTCAACGAGTATGCCCTCGGCGAACAGCTTTACGCTATCGCTTAAAAACATGGCGGAACCGGCAACCCACTGGTTTTGTCTTTCCCAAGGTGAGCCGTCCGGCCCTGCGGTGAAGTTGCTATAATCAAGTGAAAAATCTGTGCGCTTTTTATTGATACGCGTCGTGTATTTGCCGCCTAATGATAAAGTGGAAACTTTACTTGCCAGATAAATGTCCAGCGGCGCGGTTGGGTTGAAGGTTCCCGGCCATGCATCAACCGTTTTGTCAAACTCGGCCATAAAAGTAAAATCACCGATGTTCATACGGCTGTAAACTGCCCATGCAGGGTTAGCTTCGGCGCACGGACTGAAATGGATAACCGGGTAGGATTGACAGTAAGCGCTGCCGCGTTCGTAGGAVCCRCCRACCATAATRTCATTWGCVCTGCCGCCCAAGCCCATATCGCCAAAGTTCATSGTRTARTTGGCATCGACKACRTAATTATTGAGCTTACTTGGGACATTGGTGCCTTCAACSGGTACATTGGCYGCTCTAAATTGTGCGCCTCCTTCTACGGCTTCWGCGCGGATATGTAGGCCGTTTTTATTGTAGCCCAGTAAAATACCGTTAGCCAGGCCGCCAAAGGCATGCCAGTTGGTGGAGGCTGAAAACGGATTGACCGTATCCGTCAAGCCAAATGGAGTGCTCATCTTGCCTATAGCGCCGTAAAATGGCGTTTTTTCAAGATTACCAAACAGGACATATCCTTGACGGAGTTGGATTTGGTTGCGGTTTAGATCTGTAACGGTACCAGTGCCAAAGCTCTGCTGAGGATCATATAAAAATTCACCGTAAGCTGTAACCCAGTCGCCAATATTTGCAGTAAAATTTGTTTGTGCTGAGTGAATAACTGCCTCACTGACCGTGTCGCCGATTTGATTGTTGGCCGTAGGGTGGCGCATTAAGTAACCGAATTTATCGTCCGTATTGCTATCCCAATAATCGGCGATGGCTGTGACTGCACCGCCAATGTAAACTGTGTTTTTATCCAGCACACCATCGCGTTTTTGTTCCAGCAAGTACAATTGTTTGGTGTTAATGTTCGTTGTCGGGTCAAGCATATCATAAGCGTATTTATGATTGAACTGTATAAGCCCGCTATTGCCGTCYGMRGARYTGGYKAGGGTAATCGGCTGTACNNNRKCTTTGTCYGCYAACTCRATTGCTNNGGNNGCTTCTAGGTCTHKCTCTATTTCTTGTAGGCGTGATTTATAGGCTTTGTTTTCTGCCTCTARGCGYTCCARCCTYTGRAGAATRCTGGCTAGATTTTCGTYGCTGGTAGGCGGYGTRGTTTGGCCAAAAGCAGCAGGCGCAAACACGATAGCCAATAAGCTAACGGATGCGAGTAACGGATATTTTTTCATAATGGCGTGTCCTTTGTGTAAGTGAGTACTTACATGCAAGTGGCTTTAGCCTATTGGTTTTGCAAGTTACAAAGAGTTAAGGAGGCGGTATTTGACAATTTGTCGCACTTTGATTTTGACGGGGAACTCAATCCGACACGTTTACAGTAAACCTGACGAACGTTGTTTAAAGCTGGCAAGTGCCGAATTGACAAGGTTTTCCTGCCGTCAAAATAAGGCTTGCATGTGAGTACTCACTTACCTATATAAATACTATGATTAGAAAAACTGGAGATGAGCGTAGAGCTGAGATTATTCAAAGCTCGCTAGAATTAGCGTCTGAAGTTGGCATTGCAAAGGTGTCAACGCAGGCGATTGCTGACCGTGTGGGTATCGCGCAAGCAACCGTATTTCGGCATTTCAAGACCCGCAACGATATTTTCCGTGCTGTTCTAGACTTCGTAGCCGGCAATGTATTTAAAGCCTTAGAAGGGCAAATGCTTTCGGATAAACCTGCTGATGTGCGTCTTGAAACATTTATCAGACGTCATCTTGCCATGGTTAGCAAAATGAAGGGCGTGCCGCGCATTTTATTTTCTGACCGCCTACATGTCGAAGATCCTGAGCTTAAGAAAACTGTGCAACGCATCATAACAAAATTGACGGTAAATATTGGACAGCTTATTAAAGACGGCATCAAGGAAGGTGTGTTCGACGAAACCGTTAACCCTGACCAAATGGCTCGTATGGTTGTGACCTTGGTGCAGGGTTCAGTTGTGCGCTGGTCGATTTTTGATTTTAATTACAAACTTACAGATACGGCAGATGATATTTGGAATGCCATATGGCCTGCCCTACGCAAAAAATGATGCCGCTAATATAGGTGTTTTTTTGAGCATTTATGTAAGCGAGTACTCACTGACAATAAGAGATGAAAATGGATACGAAGACAAAAAATAATGAAGGGCTAAGCCCCACACCAAAACATAAAGGCAATATGGGAAAATGGATTGTTCGGGCCTTATTTTTGCTCGCGCTTCTCCTTGTGGCAAAATTTGTCATCATGCCCAAGATGAAAGCCCGCCAAGACGTGCCTCCGCCTGCGGCCACACGGACTATGGTGGTAAAAACTGTGCATCTATCCTCACAAACATTGGAGTTCACCCGTAATTACACGGCCCGTATTACCGATGATGGCCGCACGACAGTATCGGCGCGCCTGAATACGACCATTGCAAAGGTCTATTTCAGTGAAGGTGATATAGTCAAAGCGGGTGACGTGCTTGCCCTCCTAGATACGCAAGACGTAAGATCAGAGGTTAGCCGCGCCAAGGCAGCGGTTACCAAGATCGAAGCCGACATTGAGTTCTTTGAAAAACAAATCATTATTGACCGCACACTTTATGAGGGCGGTGCCATCCCTAAAACCGCTCTTGATGACAACGAGCGTAAACTTAAAGGGCTGCTCGCCAGTATCGCTCAACAAGAAAGCGGGTTAAAGCTGTCGCAGCAAAAACTTGGCTACGGAAAAATTTACGCGCCAGTTCCAGGCCGCATTCAAAAAGTATACATCAGCAAAGGCGAGCAAGTTGCGCCCGGAAAGCCCGTCGTGGAAATCGTTGGCGGCATAAACTACAAGG
The DNA here is from genome assembly GCA_002732685.1 of Robiginitomaculum sp. The sequence goes on along the minus strand of NVRS01000002.1, from coordinate 104,552 downwards.
CCGTTATCACTATTCCCGAACGCGACATGAACAATGTCATGCCGGGCAATATAGCGTATATACAAATGCCGAACGGCAGTTCTTGGGCGGGTATAATTGATAAAATCTACCCGGCTCTCGATGAACGCACCCATACGGGCACGGTTGATGTCAGGCTCAGCACTGAGGTTAGTCAGGCGTTTTTTGCTGGCTCAATGACACAAGCAAGTCTGGTTTTTGCAAAATACGAAAATGTTTTAGCCGTCCCAACCCAATCTATTTTTAATCGCAACGGGTTGACGGGTGTATTTATAGCCTTGGACGGCATAGCCCGCTGGATGCCGGTTGCTCTCGGCACCAGTAACGGCAATCAAACTATAATTGAACGTGGACTTCGCAGCGGTGATGCTGTCATCACAACGCCTTACCCTGCCCTAAACGAAGGTGTGAAAATTAGCGTGTCTAAAGGCGTCAAGCCATGAGTTGGCCCCGTTTTTCATTGAAATATCGCTATACGGTTTTTGCCATATTGATCGGTATTACCATTTTGGGCGTCTTTGCCCGACTCGCAATTCCGGTCAAACTATTCCCGGATACGGACCCCCCTGTGATTACAGTCATCACTGCGTATCCGGGTGTAGCGGCTGCGGATATAGCCAAGAATGTCAGCAAAACCATAGAAGAAGAAGTTGCTGCCATTGACGGCATACGCAAAGTAAGCTCCACATCACAAGTCGGTCTATCGATTGTAAAAGCCGAATTTCACTACACAAAAACCACAGAAAGCGCCACGCTAGATACACAAAATGCGGTCGGTCGTATTCGTCATAAATTACCGCCACAAATCAAAGAACCGCAGGTTTTAAGYTTCTCCTCGTCCGACAAACCAATATTGACCTTTGCTATTTCCAGTGAGGCGTTCTCCTTACAAGAAGTACGAGAATTGGCAGATAACGCCCTGAAAGATGCCTTCCAACGTGTCGACGGTGTGGCGGCGGTTGATGTGTTTGGTGGTCACAAAAAAGAGCTAGAAGTTACCCTGAGCCGCGACCAAATGCGAAACTACGGTATCAATATAGACCAAGTAAAAACCGCTCTGCGGAGTTGGAATATTACGGCGTCTGGCGGACGGGTTAATAAAGGCTCCCAAGAAACCGTTATCCGTTTCGACCTTACCCTAGAGAACGAGCAGCAGATCAAGAACATTGTCTTGGCCAATATAAGCGGCCGCAATGTTTATATCGGCGATGTGGCTTCGGTGAACTTCCTCGAAAAAGAAGCCCGCTCCGCCTATCATTTTAACGCAGACGAAGCCATTGCTTTGCAAGTCATGAAACTGGGCGAAGCCAATACGGTGGAAGTTGCCAAAGAGGTCAAGAAAACACTTGCAGGCATTGAAGCAAAATTCCCTCTACTCGACATTCAAATTGCTGATGATGATAGCGTGTTCACCACTTTGGTGATCGACAACATGACCACTACGGTTTTAATCGCGCTTGTCCTCACCATTTTTGTGGTGCTTCTATTCCTTGCTAATATCCGCCAAGCCGCAATCATTGCCCTGTCCATTCCTGTGTCATTTTTGATGACATTTATCTTGATGAATTTTGCGGGCATTGACCTCAACATGGTGACCATGTCAGCAATTATCCTATCCATCGGGTTGTTGGTGGACGACGGCATTGTCGTGCTGGAAAACATAAACCGCCATATCAAGCAAGGCGAAAAGCCGTTCAAAGCCGCTCTCGTTGGTACAGAGGAAATCTTCCTTGCTGATTTGGCCGGAACAATCACAACCATTGCTGTACTTTTGCCTCTCATGTTTTTGGGCGGTTTCGTCGGTAAATTATTTGGCCCGCTCGCGCTGACACTTACCTTTGCACTGGCGTCGTCATTTATCGTATCGGTGACATTAATCCCGCTACTGTCGGCACTGTGGCTACGTGATGATCATAAACATCATTTGCTAGAAAAAGTGCTGGCACCGTTTCACGCATTACTGGACTACGTCAAAGGTATTTATATTGGCTGGCTTAAGGGTGCCCTGAAATACCCGAAACTAACCCTCCTCATCGGTGTTCTTCTTATGGTGCCGGGTGTGCAGATTATGAAATCCTTGGGCAGTGAAATGCTGCCAAAGTTTGACGGCGGTAGCATTCAGGTGTCCGTGGATTCCATTCCCGGTACCGCGCTTGCTGATACCTTGAAAATCGTCGAGCAGATCGAGCAAGCCTTTATGGCCGAAGACGGGGTTATCTCGGTTAGCACTATGGCGGGTTATGAGGCCGGCGGCCGTTATCTCGGCTCGCGCGGTGCTATGGATGTCAATCAGGCCGAAATGACCGTGACCCTTACCCCGCGTAATAAACGCGACCATTCCATCTGGGATGTCATGGACAGCGTAAGGGAAAAAACAAATAATATTCCGGGCGTTACGCTTTTAATCTTGAAAGAAAAAGGCGGCACGGCTCGTTCTACCACAATCGCACCAATTGACGTACGCATTTCCGGCCCCGAGCAAGAGCAACTTGATATTCTCGGCGAGAAAGTTCTGGCCATTACGCAAAATGTGCCGGGCACGCAAAACGTCTACCGCTCTTGGGCCGTAGATACGCCCGAAGCCAAAATCGTCATTGATCAAAGGCGCGCAAGCGAACTTGGACTCGACGGGATTACAATCTCTAATGCCGCCTACCAATCCGTTGTCGGGATTGTTGTCACGCCGTTTAGACAAGAGTTTGACCAAGACTTGGATATCTCCGTGCGCTACGCGCAAGTGGACCGGGGTACACTTAATGCCTTTCTTGATATTAACATCATGAGCCGCACCGGTATCAGTTACCCTATGCGCGAAATCGGACATATCGAAGAATATTTAGCACCGCGTATTGTCACCCGCGAAGACTATCAACGCACGCTTAGTATCCTTGGGTATAATTACGGGCGCCCTTTGTCGGGTGCAATTGGTGATGTGCAAAAAGGCATAGATACTATTGAATTACCAGACGGTTACGACATCACCATCACAGGTGAACAGACCGATTTTGTAGAAGCACAAAAACGAATGGTTCGCGCTTTGCTGCTTGGTATTCTGGCGGTGTATTTGGTGCTAGTGGCCCAGTTCCGTTCTTTCAAACACCCGCTGACCATTATGATGGCAATTCCCATGCAAATCATTGGCGTGGCGCTGGCGCTGTTGCTCGCGGGCAAATATCTATCCATGCCTGCTTTGCTCGGAATTATTTTACTGACGGGCACGGTGGTCAACAACGCCATTGTCCTGATCGACTATATTTTATCAAGGTTGCGCGAAGGTGCGGAATTGCATGATGCCCTCGTCGAGTCCGTGTCCGTACGCTACCGCCCGATTATGATGACCGCCTTTTCTGACATTGCCGGCATGCTGCCCCTCGCGTTGGAATTGTCAGTTGGCGCAGAGCGGTTCTCGCCAATCGCCACAGTCGTTATTGGCGGTATATTGGCGGCTACACTTCTGACCCTCGTGTTTATTCCGGTGCTGTTYTCCTTGTTTTACARAGAGGGCGACATCGCCAAAGAGAAAGAATATGATGATAAACTTACTTAAAATGAAAAGTGCTTGTGTGTCTCTTGTGGCACTAGCCCTTTGTGCCGCACCCGCAGCATTTGCGCAAACGCCATTAAGTGTCAACAAAGCTATAGAGACGGCGCTCACCAATAATCCAGGCTATCAAAGCATAGGCATGGGCGTCGATATAGCCAAGCTAGAACTGGGTAAATCCAAAGCGGCCAGACTGCCTACGCTTGATCTGCGCGGCGGTTATACCCGTTATTCAGACCCGATGATTATAGTGCCCATCCACGAGACAGGTGTATTTCCGAGCCTAGATCAGGATATTTTTACCAGCGGTATCTATGCCCAAATGCCGCTTTATACGGGCGGGCGGTTAAACGCTGCCAACACTCTTGCCCGCGCGCAAATTGATGGCAGTAGGCATGCCTCCGAAAGTATGAAACAAGAGCTGATTTTCTCGGTTATGCACAGTTATTCCGAACTGCTGACATTAGAAAAATTGAAACAGGCGTCCGATCAAAGACTGGAATTTTATCGCAAAGAACAGAGCCGTATCGCGCTGTTGCTCTCCCAAGGCAAAGCTACCCAACTTGACCAAGCCAAGATCAATACTGGGTATGAAAAGGCCAAATTTGATCGACTGGGTTTGGACAATGCTTACGGTCAAAACCGGATAATGTTGGCAAGCTTGATGAGTTCGGACGTGCCAAGCACTCTGTTCCTGAGCCGGTTTTCGGTCTCACCCACCGCATTACCAGCCAGTTTAGACGCAGCCCTAAATACCGCAAAACAAGAGCATCCCGCACTGCGCCAAGCTCGGTCAAAAATGGAAATGGCAGACAGTAAAATCAGCATCGCCAAAGCAGCAAAAAAACCTCAGCTGAGCGCTATCGGTAATGCCCGCGCCATGTCAGGCGGTAGCTTCGCGGTAGAGAATGAATGGCAAGTGGGCTTGCAGTTTTCTATACCCTTGTTTGATGGTAAAATTAAAAACCGCAACATAGAGCAAGCTAGGATTGGCAAAACTCAGTCCCGCCTAGCTTTTGATAATCTAAGCAACCAAACCAACGCCGCCATAAAAAACGCTTGGCAATCCATGGACACATCACGGCGCGGTATTACCGTGTCTCGCGCGGCGTGGGCGCAAGCACAAGAGACACTTCGCATAGAGACGCTCCGCTACGAAAACGCTCGCTCTACCCTCAACGACCTAACCTTGGCTGAAGCATCTCTATGGGAAGCTCGCTCCAATTTAGCCCGTTCCGAAAATCTGTACGAGCTCAGTAAGGCTCAGCTTTTGATGGCTATGGGCACACTAGATGCAAACAGCTTAACCCCGCCGCTTTTATGACAACAATCCCCCCTAACCTCCCCCAACCTAAAGAAAAAAAAATGAAAAAACCCTCCTTACATGCCTAGCCGTACCCTTGCTCCTGCAAGCCTGCGCAAGCTCGCCGCAACCAAAACAGGGGAGGCAATCAGCGCCGCCTGCATTTGGTAAAAACCAGAGCGTCATCACGGTTGTTAGCCCGGCTAGCCTGCTGATCACAAATTTTAACCGCAACAATGATTACGTTATTGACCGCGCAGAATTTAATGCGGGGCGCGATTAAAGGTTATGCTTCAAATTTTACACCGAATATTGGCAAGACATTTGCTAGAATTATTTTGCGCGCCAGTTGCGCGCCAGTAAAAGTTTTTGCACAAAGCTGAAAACGGCTTAAATCATTGATATAACTGAAGAAAAATGGTGCACCCGGCGCGATTCGAACGCGCGACCTCTGCCTTCGGAGGGCAGCGCTCTATCCAGCTGAGCTACGGGTGCCTATTTAGGTGTATAACAGTTTTGAACCTGCAATAGCGTCTGTGGAAGCCCTATAGAGCCTGCTTAATCCTTTGCCAAGGACAATTGCGTGGTTTATGGACTTGTTTTATGATGATAATTAAAAAATTTCCACTCCAGATTTTGTTCACTGTGCTTACGGCTTTCCTGCTTTTCGCATGCAATCAGGGTGGGCGCGTTGACGACAAGGTTGCGGCGTCACATGCACGCTACGACGGCCCTGCCATGTGGAAAATTACTGACCATGACAGTACGTTATATTTGTTCGGCACAGTGCATTTGATGCAGCCGGACATCAATTGGCAAAGGCGCGATATGCAGGCCGCCTTTGATAATGTCGGCACCGTGTTTTTCGAAACCCCTGATGATGAAAAATCAGCTTTGCAGGTCAGTATTTTGCAACGCCAATACGGCGTCTACGCAGAAGGTGAACGGTTAAGTGACCACCTGGACGGCATCAATTTAAACCGGCTTACGGCAGCAGCTTATAATGCAGAAATACCTCTCGCTAGGTTAGAGAGTTTCAAACCTTGGCTGGCAGCAGACATTCTAACGGTTGCAGGCGCTGATATAGCAGGGCTTCGATATGCAAATTCTGCGGACGCACAAATGCGCACCAAAGCCGAACAGGCCAACAAATCTATACGCGCTTTGGACACAGTCGAGACCTATTTCGAAGCGGTGGCCAAGCAGCCTAGCTGGGTGCAAATGCAGGCATTTGAAGGAACCATCAAAAATTTTAATACGCTTGTACGTGATACAAAAACCGTCAACGCTGCTTGGTTGATCGGCAATACGGAGCKMCTGGAAACAGAATTRCTTAYCCCGGCCGCAGCAAGTTCRCCCGAACTTTATGCMGCMTTRTTTACRCAGCGCAATAAAAAATGGGCTAAGACTTTGGACGAATTTATGAAGGGCGATACCAATGCCATGGTTGTGGTTGGTATTGGGCATTTATTGGGAGCAGGCGGCTTACCAACACAGTTCGAAGACCTCGGCTATACGACGGAACGCGTCCGCAGGTTGGACTTACCGAATTAATATTTACCGGTTTTATCGCTCTCTGTACGGGTCGCCCAGCATAGTTGCTAGGTGGCGACCATTTTCTGATAAGGCGGCTACGTTGAGGGCTACTTCGGTCGTGCATGTCGTGTAACGATTTTTTTGGTCATGGTAACCCGCGTTAAATGCCCGTATCAATTGGCGGCGATAGGAAACGTCGTTGGGGGCTTCGATTTGCATCATGTTTGAGGCCGCAATCCGCCATTTTTGGTCATCTCCACCAAAACACAAAGTCCGCAAAAAATGTAACTGCCCCAAATTATTAGACATAGCCTCAACCAATCCGGTCATGCTCACCATGTTTCTATCAATACGGTTTTCCAACTGCCGGGTTGTGGCCGCGGAGTTGATCACAGGTTGCTCTACAGGCTCGGGCGGAGTTTGGGCCAAAGCGGGTTTAGCCAACATAACCATCAATATGAGCAAAACTGATTTCATTGGCCAAGCTTACGTGTATCATACGCTRACGTCACGCGTTTTTCGCATCCAGATTAACAGAGGTCTTTTACATGTGCGGTCGGTATGTGCTTGCAGCAAGGCTAGCAGAAATTGCAGCGTTTTTTAGAGGCGAAATTGCCCACGAAGGTTTGTGGACATGGGAGCCAAATTGGAACTTGGCACCTGCGGCTGTGGTGCCTGTGTTGGCACTTAACGGATTAGGCGACCGCAGCATAGTGCCTATGCGCTGGGGATTACACCCCCATTGGCGCAAGGAGATGCCGGAAGGYAGGCCTTTATTTAACGCGCGCACTGAAACCGCATTTGAAAAAGCCAGCTTYCGCACACCGTGGAAACGTCGCCGMGCGCTTATACCCATGARCGGATGGTATGAATGGGAGGGCGTCACCAGCCCTAAGTCGCCTTACTACATTTATCCTGACAAGAGGGAGTTATCGGCATTTGCAGGTCTGTGGGACCAATGGCGCATTGATGAAGGYATCACGCTCTTGTCGTTCACTATCCTAACAACACCCGCAATCGGCCCCATAAAGCATTTACACCACCGTATGCCCGTACGCCTMCCGCCTGATCAATGGCAAAACTGGCTCGACCCAGATATTAAGCCGGAACACACACTTGAACATATGTTGGGCAGTGATGATCTAGCATTTCACGAAGTTTCCCGCGCCGTCAGTTCAGGTCGGGCACAGGGTGCTAATTTAATTTTGAAGGTAGTGGATTAAAATTCAGACTAGACGTCTATGATTTTTCACCATCAGGTTCTGGTAAATATTTCATCACGCCAATACCCATGGCACAACTACCAAATGTGATGGCAAAACCCATCAAAAGCAACCCTATAGCCATCACCGTATTTGATGATTTGAGAATAATTGTGCCAACGCCGCCCAAATCGGAAATTAGAAATACAGCTAACAAACTCCAGCCGACTGCAATGCCTTTGCATAGATGTTTGAGTAAAAATGAATTGAAGCGTGTCATTCTAATATGTTCCCCAGATTTCTTATTATTAAGTGTGCCATTTTGTCGCACATGTAATTTTAGAAATCAAGTCACCCCGTAGCAAGTCCCCCGTAAGAGAGAGCCTATTGGAAATAAAGTGCTATCTAGTATGCTATTCCAGCGCCGCTTTCGCCCCAGCGCAATCACGGTCACTGTCTAATAAGTCCCGAGCAATATGCTGATATTTGGCGCCGAGGGCTTCAAATTTTGCAGTCTCCGCTTGGTATTGCGCCCGTGCTTGTTTGTAGTCTTGGTGTTTCGTTTTACGGAAATTTATTTTGTCGTTGAGCCGATTGAACTCGCCCGTGTCAATCCACTCAGCTTTGTAAAGCGCATAAGTGCTTGCGGATTCTCCTGCTAGTGCAGCGGCCGTTTTATGGCGGGTGCGCCATGGGCCTAGCTCTTGATCTATGGCCAAAATTTCCTCCCGCAGTGCCGATGTACTGGCGCGGGAATTTTGTTTTACCTGTTTAAGGTGTTTCAAGTCTTTTGCCATATTGGCGACTTTTATTTTGATCGCGGGCAAATCCGCATCCAAACCTGTTTTACAAACTGTGTTGATGGGTGTTTGCGCTTGGGCAAAGGTATTGGRTAAACCAGTAAGGCCAACCGCGAACACCGCAGTCATTAGTGCTTTTCGAAAATGAGAATTTGCCATCATGTTAATTTTGTACACCACCACCTCTGCGTTGACAATCAGGCGCTACAGTTGATGTTGCTTCGTTAGCTTATTTCTTAAGCGGCGGCTGTTTGCGGGTAAATATCATTTGTTCTGCTGTGCTTTGAGATTTACTATAYTTATAACCCTCAACATTAAATCCGCGCAAATCATCCGCVCGGTCAAYCCGGTTGTCGACAATCCACCGCGYCATCARACCRCGTGCGCGTTTACCAAAGAACATCAAATTACGCGCTTCGCCGTCTTTGATGTTTAAGAACTTTGCTTCTATGACTGGTGCACCCAAAGCCTTCTTATCCACCGCTTTAAAATATTCATTGGAAGCCAGATTAACAATGGTTTTATCTGTGTGGTCAGACATGCCGTCCATTAAAGTTTTGGCGATCGTCGAACCCCAAAACTGATAAAGGTTACTACCGCGTTCAGTCACCAATTTACGGCCCATTTCCAGACGGTAAGGCTGGATTTTATCCATAGGTTTCAACACGCCATAAAGCCCCGACAAAATGCGCACATGGTCTTGGGCGAAATCAATGTCTCCCAAGGACATAGTACCAGCATCCAGACCCTCATAGACATTACCGTTAAAGGTTAGCATGGCAGGCTTGGACGAATTAGAACGCCCATTTAAGCGAAACGCCTTAAACCTCTCGGCGTTCAGCTCGGCTAAATTATCCGAAAGCTTCATTAGGKTCTGTAAATCCGDCACAGATARTTKCTTCGCTGCCCGCGCCAAAATTGTTGTATGGCTKGTCAGAGAYGGCTCRCTMGCCACYCCCGGATAGTCMTGGGGTTCCAAATYAAGTTTTTTGGCGGGTGAAAGCACGGTCAGCATTTTAGAATCCTTATAAAAAACATTTTCTAMCGCAGGCCAATGACTATAGCAAGACGCGCGGGTTCAAAATATTATCTGGATCAAGCGCCGTTTTTATCTGTCGCATCAKCTGTAATTTAGCTGGACTGGCACGGCGGGAGAGTTGGGATTTTTTTAAGATGCCGATGCCGTGTTCCGCCGAGATCGAACCGCCGAGAGCATCGACTATATCATAGATGATATTATTAATCTCTGTTTCTTGTGCCATGAAGACTTGCGGCTGCATATCTTCCGGCTGACCAATATTATAATGAATATTACCATCGCCAAGATGCCCAAATGGTAACGGGCGACAGCCCGGTATAGTGCGGCTCACCGCTGCATTTGCTTGGTCGATGAAGGTCGGGACTTTGGCAATAGGCACAGATATATCGTGCTTGATAGTSGCRCCAATGGGTTTTTGCGAAGCCGATAAATTTTCGCGTAAGGCCAAAAGTGCAGCAGATTGAGCCTGGCTTGTTGCAATGACGGCATCCAATATCAATCCATTTTCCAAGGCTTTTTCTAGTGTATTCTCAGCAAATTCCTGCGGGTTTTCACCCCCGCTAAACTCCCACTCCAACAACACATACCACGGATACTCATGCGCAAACGGGTCTTTGTGTCCCGRCATATTACGCGTAACATACTCTATCCCAAGGCGCGGGATAAGCTCGAACATACAYAAACGGTTRCCGCCGCGTACCCTGTTTAAAAACCGYAAAGCTTTATCGGGGTTTTCCACCGCAGCCATAACGGTTATGCTATCTTTAGGCTTGGAAAATAGCTTTACGCTGGTCGCTGTGATGATACCGAGTGTACCTTCTGCCCCCATCAAAAGCTGCGACAAATCATAGCCGGTATTGTCTTTGCGCAGAGGATTGAGCCCGTCGTAAATACTGCCGTCCGCCAWTACGGCTTCGACACCRAATACMAGYTCACGCGCCGTACCGTATTTTACTACATGCACTCCGCCCGCATTGGTCGAGAGATTACCGCCAATAGTACAAGAACCTTCAGAAGCCAGAGATAAAGGGAATTTCAAGTTCAGATCATCTGCGGCGGATTGCACAGCTTGCAAAGTCCCGCCCGCCTCACAGACCATATGCATATTGTCTGTGTCCGCCTCACGAATTTTGTTCAAGCGTACGGTGGATAATAGCACTTCACCTTGCGGCGTCTGCCCGCCGACTAAACCTGTATTACCACCTTGTATGGTGATGGGCGTTTTGTTTCGACCACAAATTTTAACCGCCACAACAACTTCTTGAGTGCTAGCTGGCAACAACAAAATTGGTGTTTTTCCCTGCCATCTATCTCGCCACTCATGCAGATAAGGCTCTATAATATCCTTATCCTGCGTCCAACTATTTGCGGGCAATGCAGATTTAAGCTCTTTTACGGTTTGGACATACCTCATGCTAAATCCATCTCAACAGAAAAAGCGGCAAGCCTATCCGGAGCAATCGCGCCGATACGCAACAATCGCGCATGGTCTCCATCCACGGAAATTATTGTGGATTCTTGCCCGGTTTTACATGTGCCGCCGTCCAATATCAGCGAAATTTTATCACCAATAGCCTCAGCGGTTTGCGCCGCAGTCACTGGTGCGGGTTGACCCGAAACATTAGCGCTGGGCAAGACCAATGGCCCTTCAAACCCGACATCCAAGAACCCGTTTGCCCATTCAATATCCGGGCAACGTATGGCCAATGTCGGGACACCTTCTAGGGCGGGTAAAACCAAAGTAAGCGCACCTGGCCAAAATTCATCCATTAAGGCTTGCGCTAAGGTTGATATTTTTACCAATTGTACGGCATGCTCTGGCGTGAATATGACCACAGATAACGCCTTATGTTTCGGGCGGTTTTTCACTTTGAAAATATTAGCGATGGCTTTTTGATTGTTCGCCAACCCAGCCAGTCCGTAAACTGTATCCGTTGGCAAGGCGACCAGCTCCCCTGCCCTGAGGAGATCAGCAGCTTTCTTGTAACCTGCCATATCTGCCTTGATCAATTTGCGCATCTAATTCTCGTTGAACTCGGTTTCGATACGCACTGTAATTTCGTCGCCAATGCCAAAACTGCTGAGCGTGGTCAAACCAAAATCCGAACGCATAAGAGTGCCCGTAGCTGAAAACCCAAGCGTCTTGCCACTATGGCCAAAAGATTTGCCTGCACCGTTAAATACGGCGCTTAAACTGAGCGGCAATGTCTTCCCGCGAAATGATAAATCGCCAGTGATGATGCCTGTATTTTCTCCAGTGATTGTAATTGCCCGCGAAATAAATCTGATTTCAGGATATTGAGCCGCGTTAAAATAACTGGCCCCCATGCCTATGGTCTTATCAAACTCTACATCGCCTGTGCTCACACTGGCCGGATCAATGCTGATATCTATTTGACTGTTTTCAGGCGATGTCGGATCAAAAGACAAGGTGCCGCGAATATCATTAAATCGCGCCGTATAATTGGATATACCAACATGAGAAATACTCCACACCACACTGGCATGGGCGGGATCAAGTCGATAATTTCCAGCGAGTTCGACTGTCCGTTCCACATTAGGCGGCGTATAGCACGATACCAAAAATACTGACACGAACGTGATGAAGAGAGATTGGRCTTTCATTATGGGTACTTCCAATAGTGCTACAATAATAGATATTACAGGAAATATAATTGATTGTATTGTGGAAAATTATCATAGATAACAACATGTTTAATTAAAGAGATGATATATTTATGAAATCGAAGCAAAAGAAAAACAAAGAAGAATCCCAAGAGGTTCCAAAGTCGCGCCGTGAAATGATTATCGAAGAATCAAAGTTTTTTGCCGGATTGATTTTATTTTTGTTACTATTTTTCAACCTTATATTTGGGCACTTTAAAATCCCTAGCGAAAGCATGCAGCCCACTCTGGAGGTTGGCGACCATCTTTTTGTCAGCAAGTTAGCCTATGGTGCGTCCAGAGAATCTCTTGTCTGGCCACTTCGAAAATTACCTTTACCTGATGGTCGTGTATTCGCTCGTCAGCCAAAGCGCGGTGATGTAATTGTATTTCGCAATCCTAAATCTGGTATCATTATGATCAAACGTCTTGTAGGTCTGCCAGGCGATAAAATACAAACTGAGCATGGCCTTTTATATGTAAACAACAAATTGATCGAACGGGTTGAGCAAGACGAGTTTTCCTACCGCGAACATCGTGGCCTCGTGCAATCGATTGTTAAATATGAAGAACAATTCGACGGTGAGAAAAATTCGCACCGAATATATGAGCGCAACGATTTTTACCCGCTCGATAATAAAGGGCCGTTTATCATTCCTGAAGGCAAGCTATTCTTCATGGGTGATAACCGCGATAATTCCGAAGACAGTCGCGCGCCGGGCGGGCCTGGTTTTGTGCCGTTCGATCATGTTATCGGTAAGGCTAAAATGATGGTATACTCTCTTAAACGCTGCAAAAAAGAAGATGGCTTGCGGTGTCCACCTAGACGGTTTTTCTTGAAGCTGTAATGTCCCAAAAATTTACCAAGAAAGCAGATGTCATCATACTTTGCCGCCACGGCGAACCTGAGCTTTCGCGCAAGACAAGGATGAATTGGCGTGGGTATAAATTTTGGTGGGGCCTATACGATGAAGGCGGTTTGACCCCCGGCCAAGATGCACCGCAAATAATCAAAGACCTTGCCAGACAGGCAGATATTGTTATTGCCAGTCCACTCTTGCGAGCCGTTGAAACCGCGACTTTGGCAAAGGGATCTGCGCCAGACCGGCTGGAACCTTTGATGGTAGAAGCCGGATTACCGCCCCCTAATCTTGGGTATTTGCGCCTCAAACCACCGACTTGGGGGGCGCTCGCGCGGATCTGCTGGATGATGGGTTTTTCGGGCGAGCTTGAGAGCCAAACCAAAGCGCGCGAGCGAGCGGAAAAGGCGGCTGAAATTTTATCCCAAGAAGCAAGCGGTGGTAAAATGTTATTTGTTGCGTCTCATGGTTGGTATAACCGCATGATGCGCCCAACATTAAAACGGCGCGGATTTGTTTGCACAGAAGACCATGGTGATTTACACTGGAGCTATCGCCGCTTTGAGAGATTACAGGAAGAGACATGACCGATATTAAAAGTTTAAACTTCGAGGACGCTCTGTCTGAACTAGAAAGCATTGTCTCCAAATTAGAGCGCGGCGATGCACCCCTCGAAGAAAGCATAGATATTTAYGAGCGTGGTGCGCTGTTAAAAAAGCACTGCGAAGGTAAATTGAAAGCGGCCCAGCTGAAAGTCGATAAAATTGTACTGGCGCCAAACGGCGACATCAGCACCGAGCCGCTCGATAGTGATGACTAGCGCGTCCAATATATTCCAGACCCGTCTGAACACAGTTGCCACAGAAATGGAAGCTGTGCTCACACAGATTTTGCCGGAACCCGCCGGGCCACAAAGCCGGATTATGGAAGCCATGGCCTATGCTTTGCTCGGCGGCGGCAAGCGCTTGCGACCTTTCTTGTTGATAGAAGCAGCAAAAATGCTCGGCGCGGACAATAAGGGTATTTGGCAAGCGGCAGCGGCTCTCGAATGTGTGCATGTTTATTCCCTGATCCACGATGATTTACCGTGCATGGATGATGACGATCTTAGGCACGGTAAACCGACCGTCCATAAAGCTTACGACGAAGCCCTAGCCGTTTTGGCAGGTGATGCGCTGCTGACCTTAGCCTTTGAAATTTTAGCCCAAGAAAGCGTTCACTCTAGCGCCAATGTGCGCTTGAAACTTATTTCTGAACTCGCAAGTAATTCTGGTACGCACGGTATGATCGGCGGCCAAGTTCTCGATATTTACGCCAAGCTTTCCGAGCAGAGTGAAGCCTTGATCACGCACCTGCAAGCCTTAAAAACGGGCGCTCTCATACATTACAGCGCCGTAGCAGGTGGACGGCTAGCGGGTGCTACCGATGCTGATCTTGGGAATCTCAGCACTTATGCGGACGCACTTGGGTTGGCCTTTCAAATCCGCGATGACATACTGGATGTTGAAGGTGATAGTAACGTTATGGGCAAGCGTACAAACAAGGATGCGGGTCTTGGAAAGGCCACATTTGTCTCTATATATGGGCTGGATGGTGCAAAGGAAAAGGCACATAAATTGGGCGAACACGCCAAAAATGCTCTGAGACCTTATGGTAAAAAAGCGGACATACTGTGTGCTACAGTTGATTTTGTTCTGAATCGACAGAAATAAGTGAAATTGCTAAACAAGTGCGCTAAGTTACCCATATGGAAGACAATAAAATGTTGCAAAAAACCCAACTTCTCGATCAGGTCAACACGCCTGCCGACATGCGCGACTTTAGTGCAGAGCAGCTAAAACAGCTAGCCGGCGAAGTGCGCGCCGAAATCATCGATTCTGTATCGGTTACAGGTGGCCATTTGGGCGCAGGTCTGGGCGTGGTCGAACTGACCGTTGCTATCCATCATGTGTTCGATACACCCCATGACAAGCTGATCTGGGATGTCGGTCATCAATGCTATCCACACAAAGTCCTAACTGGACGCAAAGACCGCATGCGCACGATACGCAAAGGCGGCGGCTTGTCCGGTTTCACAAAACGGGCCGAAAGCGAATATGATGATTTTGGCGCAGGTCACGCAGCCACGTCTATTTCTGCTGGTCTTGGCATGGCTGTATCTAGCGCCTTACAAGGCACTGACCGCAACGTAATCGCCGTGATCGGCGACGGGTCTATTTCTGCAGGCATGGCTTATGAAGCCATGAACAATGCAGGGGCTATGGATGCACGGCTTATTGTCATCCTCAACGACAACGACATGTCTATCGCACCGCCTGTGGGTGCTATGTCAGCCCATTTGGCGCGTATAGTATCATCGCGCGGATATAGAAATTTCAGGGGCGTTGCCAAGGGCATAGTCGAACACATGCCCGGCCCGATTAAATCCACTGCCCGCAAAGCCGAAGAATACACACGCGGTATGGTAACAGGCGGCACGTGGTTTGAAGAGCTAGGATTTTATTATGTCGGCCCTGTTGATGGGCATGATCTGGATCACCTTTTACCCGTACTGCGCAATGCCAAAGCCATGAAAAACGGCCCGGTTCTGGTACATGTGGTGACACAAAAAGGCAAAGGTTATAAGCCTGCTGAGGACGCAGCGGATAAGTACCACGGTGTCTCTCAATTTAATGTGGTCACAGGCGTACAAAGCAAATCCGCCTCTAAAGCACCGAGCTACACTAAAATATTTTCTGATGCGCTCATAGACGAAGCCAGCAAAGACGATAAAATCGTCGCTATCACTGCTGCCATGCCGAGCGGCACCGGGCTCAATCATTTTGCGGATAAGTTTCCCGAACGATGTTTCGATGTGGGCATAGCAGAACAACACGCCGTGACCTTTGCAGCTGGTCTTGCCGCTGATGGTATGAAGCCATTTTGCACTTTGTATTCAACATTCCTACAGCGCGGTTATGACCAAGTTGTCCATGATGTTGCTATCCAAAAACTACCCGTGCGATTTGCTATTGACCGTGCTGGATTGGTCGGCGCCGACGGTCCTACCCATGCAGGTAGTTTTGATATCGGCTTTATGGGCGCTCTACCCGGTATGATATCCATGGCGGCCGCCGACGAAATAGAACTGGCGCGGATGGTGGCAACTTCGGCAGCCATAGACGACGCACCCAGTGCATTCCGTTTTCCGCGCGGCGAAGCCACGGGTCTCGTCATGCCGTCCATCATCAAGCCCCTAGAAATTGGCAAAGGCCGTATTGTAAAGGAGGGTAGCAAAATAGCTATCTTGTCTCTTGGCACCCGTCTCGGCGAAGCTCTACAAGCCGCTGCAGATTTAGATGCGCTTGGTCTGTCAACAACCGTAGCCGACGCCCGCTTTATTAAACCGCTGGATAAAGACCTTATCCGTCAATTGGCTGATGAACATGAAGTCTTGATCACCATTGAGGAAGGCGCCGTAGGCGGGTTCGGTTCTTTCGTAATGGCAGAATTGGCTGAAAGCGGACGATTAGACAGAAACACAAAAGATTGGGGCTTAAAAGTCCGCTCCATGGTCTTGCCCGATATTTTCATCGATCACGACACACCTGCGCTCATGTACAAACAAGCGGGGCTAGATGCTCAGGCGATTGTAGAGAAAGTATTCCAAATTATTGGTCGTGATATAGCAGAAGCCGCGTTTTTGGCTTAATTATTGTTGGTGCGCGCACTATAAGCGGGGCGACCATAGCTTATGTTTGATCTGAACCTGCTAAAACGTGGGTTTTGCCCTGAAGTACTGTAACGACGTCCATAATTATAACGGCTGCGGCGGGTTTTACGTTTCGGGCGCGTCAGTGTGGCCTTTTTCTGACTAGCATTGAGACCCGTCTCGAAGCCTTCCTTATAACCACGTTCAAAAGCTAGCTCTGCAGTATGCACTTCATCTTGGGCATTATATACTTGCTGCTTGGTGGGTAAAACACGATAAACCCTGACCCCGTTTTCCGTCTTAAATTTTCCGGATGTCGCCTTATAATCAGCCAGTGTTCCCGCTGCGGCAGGCGCAGCCAATAAAGTCAAAACCAAGCCCAAACTAAGTATTACAAAAGTTCGCATATAACCTCACAATCCTATGAGGTTTGATTAATCTTTTGTTGGCCGACTTACAAACACTTGCGCGGCGCACGAGAAGGATTTGATTTTTCTACGCCAATTAGGCGCATAAAAAGAGCCCGTTTCAATAAACGAGATCAATTTAAAATCTAATGCGCCTCGTATTTAGTGGTGGCGACGAGATTGGTGTCTATGACGGTTATGTCTTGAACGGTGCGAACGCCGTGGACGGTAATTATGTGACCCGTAAGACCCATAGCCTGAATTTATGCTGATATTGACGCGCGGGCGACTATTGCCGTAATAATACCCGCCACCGTAATTATTTCCGKAATAGRCTGTACCCGAATAGGACGGATTTGGATAGTATGTTGGCGTATATCCGTAGCTAGAATAACCTGGATTGTAGTATCCAGCATTGTAGCCATTTCCGTAATAGCTTTGATTGTAATAGCCGCCGCTATTATAATTACTGCTACCACCGCCAGCAATTGCTGCACCAGCAATCCCGCCGATAACCGCACCAATAATAGTGCCTTCATCTTGTACACCGCCGCCAGCAACATTAGAGCCAATAACACCGCCGACTACGGCACCGATTAAGCCGCCGACCAACTGGTCATTGCTATTACTTTGGTGTCTATGGGCATAACCATTATCATGGGCACTGGCAGATATAGGCGCAGCGAATGCAAGCGCCGTAATAGCCGCAATTTTTAGGATAAACTTCATATTGATACCTTTCAAAGGGTGCAATTTCATATGCACTACCACTGTCAGTATGAACCCTAGCTGAAGCGTAAATGTTATAATATCATAAAAAACCAGCGGTTAACCAAATCTCTCTCCTCACTATCCCTCACCCGCTTTTTCCAACATCAAGTAATATACCTGCACGGCTTTGGCGAACGCATCTACACGCATGCGCTCATTAAGGCCATGGATACGGGCAATATCTGAAGCATCAAACACATAAGGAGCAAAGCGGTAGATATCGTCCGTATTGCGGGCGAAATAGCGCGAGTCTGTGCCGCCGACCACCGTGTTGGGGGCAACAATAGCATCCGGGAATGTGGCATTGACGACGTCTTTGATCCACAAATAAGGTCCGCTATCAATTTGCGATACTGGTGAGGGCTCTGAGCCAATATTGTCGTTCATACTGATCTCAATATTTTCATCATCTATAACACGGCGCACATGTTCAGTGACGCTCTCGATGCTATCTCGACTGTGCAGGCGAAAATTAACATAGACTACAGCCTCACGCGGCAAGGCATTTTCTTTAAAACCAGCGTCAATAATGGTCGGAGCAATGCTTGTCCCCATCATAGCACGGGTGATGTCTACGCCGCGCAATTCCTTTTCAACAATCGGTCCAAACAGCCAAAGGTTCGCAATAGCCATGCGCTGCTTGAACGGCATTCTGGGCGCAGTGGCTTCCAGCATTTTTGTCATCACTGCATCGCGGCCATTTTTAAACGGGCTAGCCTCAAGTTTGGCAATGGCCTTTGCCAAACCGCCAATGGCAGTGTAATGAGGCGGTGTAGAAGAGTGACCACCGCGAGCGGTGGCGGTCAGCTTTAAGGTCAAATAACCTTTCTCTGCAACACCAATAGACGCGACCTGTCCTGGCACACCGCTCATGCCCGTAAGAATAGCCCCGCCCTCATCAATCACCGCATAGGGCTTGATACTCCGAGTTTCCAAAATTTTGGATATGGCATCTGCCCCTCTGCCCGATACTTCTTCGTCGTGACCAAAGGCAAATATCAGTGTCCGCTTCGGTTTAAACCCACTTGCCGCCAATCGTTCGGCACCTTCGAGTAATGCAATCAAGGAGCCTTTGTCATCTATCGTACCACGTCCATAAATGAACCCGTCTGCAATCATACCGTCGAAAGGTGGGTAATCCCATCCTGGATATAAAGTTTGGGCCGCGTCTGATGCCTTTGCGGGTACAACGTCTTGATGGGCAAGAAATACAATCGGAGCCAAATTGACATCACTACCCTGCCAAACATTCAACTGTGCATATTCAACGACTTGTTCACTAGCGACCACGCCGTAAAAATTTGGATAGGTAATTTTGAGCCATGCCTGAAACTCCAAAAACAATGGCCAGTCTGTGTCCTCTTTATTCTGCATCGTCACAGTTTTAAACCGAACGGCAGCGGCAAGGTGAGCTGCAGTTGCATCCGCGTCTACTTCAATGAGTTTTGCCAACGGCACATCATTTGCGATTTGCTTGCCCATAGAAGCCGTTCGCACCAAAACAATGCCGACGACTATAATAATCAGCCCAACGAACCCCAACAAAAACTTCTTCATAGCTATCCCCTAAATTTGCAAGCACCATACATAAGCCGCTTTACTTTCCAAGGCACATTCCCTAAAACCACAAAAATTGCACAAGAGGCACTTCCTACGGTCGCACAAGGGTATTATGTCAAACACGCATACATCGTCCGGGCTAGACACCCGTCATCTCCTGAGCATAGCGGATTTACACCGCCCCGATATCGATTCTCTCTTGGATCTCGGCGAAACTTATCTCGATTTATCAGTACAAAAAGATGCCCGCAATAACGTACTAGCTGGCAAAACTCTTATTAATTTATTCTTTGAGAACTCAACCCGCACTGAAAAATCCTTTGAGCTGGCTGGGCGTAGGCTCGGGGCTGATGTGATCAATATGTCCATGTCCACATCAAGCGCTTCCAAAGGCGAAACCTTGTTAGACACGGCGACAACACTCAATGCCATGAACCCCGATTTGTTGGTSATACGTCAYTCAGCCTCTGGTGCGCCAGCGTTGTTATCGCAAAAAGTCTCCTGCGCCGTTATTAATGCTGGCGACGGTGCCCATGAGCACCCCACACAAGCCTTGCTCGACGCTCTAACTTTACGCACAAGGCTTGGTGCCATAGATGGCCTACGTATCGCTATTTGCGGTGATATTTTACACTCGCGGGTCGCACGCTCGAACGTACAATTGCTCAATATTTTGGGTGCAGAAGTGCACCTTATCGGGCCGCCGACCTTGATACCTTTAGACGCAGACCAATGGGGCGTTGCAGTCTTTCACGATATGAAAACAGGTCTAGAAGGCTGCGATGTCGTCATGATGTTACGCCTCCAATTAGAGCGCATGGGCGGAAGTTTTGTGCCGTCCAAACGTGAGTATTTTCATTTCTACGGCCTCGACCAAACCAAGCTGGAATACGCCGCACAAGGCGCATTGGTCATGCATCCCGGCCCTATGAATAGAGGCGTCGAAATTAGTTCAGACATTGCAGACGACCCGGATATCAGCCTGATCACCAGACAAGTGGAAACGGGTGTCGCCATGCGTATGGCCATCTTGCATCTATTGTCGCAAAGTGGGGGTGATGATGCCTAAATTAGCCATTAGCAATGCCCGCCTCATCGATCCGAAAAGCGGAATGGACGAAATCGGTGACCTCCTGATAGAAGACGGTGTCATTGCAGCATTTGGCGGGGACTTATTTGCCGAAGGTCTGAACCCCGATATTGAAAACATAGATGCGAACGGCTTGATCTTAGCACCCGGTCTCATTGACATGCGCGTTGTCACGGGTGAGCCCGGCGCAGAACATAAAGAAACTCTGGCTAGCGCCGGACGAGCGGCTGCGGCGGGCGGTGTCACATCTATGGTGGTCATGCCGCAAACCAATCCGGTGATCGACGATATTTCTTTGGTAGATTTTATTGGACGTAGGGCGCGAGAAACGTCTCCGGTTAACGTATATGCCGCAGGCGCCCTGACCAAAAACTTGGATTGCAAGGACATGACCGAGCTCGGCTTGATGAGCGAAGCGGGTGCTGTGATGTTTTCAAACGGCGATGCGCCTATTGCCGATACGGGTTTGATGCGTCGTATCATGGCTTATTCATCAGCCTTCAATGCGCTGATTGCCCACCGCGCCGTCGACCCTGATTTATCCAAAAATGCTGTAGCTCACGAAAGCGACTTTTCGGCGCGCCTCGGCCTAACCGCTGCGCCGGCCGCGTCCGAACGCATTATGGCCGAGCGCGATATTGCTTTGGTCGAACTCACAGGCGCCCGTTACCTTCTCGACCTTATTTCCAGTGCGGACACTCTACCTTCCTTGCGCCGSGCAAAGGCCAAAGGTTTGGATGTATCGGCGTCCGTTAGCATCAATCATTTGGCGCTCAATGAGCTTGATATTGGTGACTACCGTACATTTGCCAAGCTCGACCCGCCCTTACGCAGCGAGGAAGACCGCCAAGCCCTCCTGAAAGCCATCAATGACGGCACCGTAGATGTCATCGTATCTGCCCATGATCCACGCCCAGCAGGTGATAAACGCCGCCCGTTTGCCGAAGCGGAGTTCGGTGCAGTTGGACTTGAAATGCTCTTACCAGCAGGATTGACATTAGTGGCAGACGGACAGCTTGATTTGATGGCATTCTTAAAAGCCGTGACCAGCACACCTGCCGAAATGCTCGGCCTGCCCCAAGGCGTTTTAGAGGTCGGTGCGCCCGCAGACCTCGTGCTGATTGATCCCGCTAAACCGTGGATGTGTAATGTGGACAATCTGCTTTCAAGCTCTCGCAACACCCCGTTTGATGGTCGCCTCATGCAAGGGGCAGCCGTGACAACCATTTGCGCGGGGAAAATTGTTTTTGACAATCGTAGCGGGTAGGGACATGGTGGGTAAATAATGAGCACTGAAAACATTCTAGCGCTAATATTAGGCTATGTCCTCGGGTCTATTCCGTTCGGCCTGTTGATAGCGCATTTTGCCGGTCACGGCGATATTCGCAATATTGGTTCGGGGAATATTGGTGCGACCAATGTCCTGCGTACGGGCAGTAAAAAACTGGCCATATTTACACTTTTACTCGACATGGGCAAAGCCGCCGCCGCCGCATTGTTAGCCGCATATTTTTTCGGCGCTGTTCCCTCACTTATTGCAGGCGGGGCTGCACTGTTCGGGCATTGCTACCCGGTTTGGCTCAAATTTAAAGGCGGCAAAGGCGTTGCCACATATTTCGGGGTTCTCTTTGCTGTATCGTGGGTAATCGGCCTTGTCGCAGCCGGTATCTGGATAGCATCTGCCCTGCTGACACGTATTGTTTCCTTATCAGGTATCATCACATCTTTAGCCGTACCCGTCGCCGCTTATTTTATGGGCTACCCTAAAATCGCCGTACTGTGCGCCGTACTCGGCGCGATTATCATCCTGCGCCACAGCGAAAACATTGGTCGCATATTGGCTAAAACCGAGCCAAAACTCGGCGCCAAGAAAAGCGAGAAATAAAGCGTGAGCGGCCAAAAAAACGGTACAGAACTGTCTTTCGCAGAGCGCCGTGATTGGCTTCGTCTCATACGTACGACAACTATCGGTCCCGTAGCTTTTAGCGGCCTTCTAAAACGATACGGCAATGCCGGTGATGCCCTTGCCGCTCTTCCTCGTTTAGCGGCGCGTGCGTCTCGCAAAAACAAAATGGTCATTCCGCCTTTAGAGGATATTGAGCGCGAGATGTGTGCCAATGATGAATTGGGTGCGCGCTTGTTATGCTCGTGCGAACCAGACTATCCTAAATACCTCAAGTCGGTGAACCCGACCCCACCTGTGATCACCGTGCTCGGCAATGTTGATCTTTTACACAAACCATGTGTTGCCATTGTTGGCTCACGCAATGCTTCAGCTATCGGTCTTCGTTTCGCCAGACAAATTGCGCATGAACTGGGCGGTGAAGGCTTTACCATTGTCTCGGGCTTAGCACGCGGCATAGATGCGCAGGCACACGCTGGTGCTTTGGACACAGGCACAGTCGGTGTGCTCGGCGGTGGGGTGGATAATGTTTATCCCAGACAAAACGCAGAGCTGTTCGCCGAGATGYGGATGCGCGGGGCACTGGTCAGCGAAAGCCCGCTTGGATATCGTGCCACGGCTCGGGACTTCCCGCGCCGCAACCGCATTATCTCTGGCCTGACCCGGGGTGTCGTGGTTATCGAAGCCGCCGAACGCTCTGGCACGCTGATCACGGCGCGCTATGCTCTGGAGCAAAACCGAGAGGTCATGGCCGCGCCCGGCTCGCCGCTTGATCCGCGCACCAAAGGTTGCAACCGCTTGATACAGCAAGGAGCCGCATTAATCGAAAACACCGAGGATATATTACACGTCCTTGCCAGCACCGGCCTGCTCGATTTTCAAGAACCTCAAGACGGTTATGACCATGCTGATATCAACTGGGATGATGTAGAAACTGATATTGATAATGCGCGTAGCGCACTGCTCTCCCTTTGCTCGCCCACACCAACAATCCGCGACGAAATCATCCGCCAAAGCGGCATAGCCTTCCCAATCGCCAGCGCCGCCCTGTTAGAACTAGAGCTAGCCGGAGAAATTCTAGTAGAAGCAGATGGCCGTATTTCACTTAATGTTTAAGAGGCACAAACCCCACCAATTAAGCATCTTCCTTGGGCTTGGGTGCGGGTAATCCTTTGCCGCCCTTTTTGCCTTCAATTTTTAGCTGTGCGGGTTTTAGGATTTCGAATTTTAGTTCGTCGTTTTTCTTATCATAGCCGATCTTGACCAGTCCGCCTTTTTTCAGTTTCCCGAACAAGATTTCGTCTGCCAGTGGTTTTTTGACGTATTCTTGAATAGTGCGCGACAGCGGTCTGGCACCGTAACGCTTATCATAGCCTTTTTTGGCAATCCAGATATTGGCAGCCTTGGAGACTTCGAACAAGATTTTACGGTCGGATAGTTGTGCCTCTAGCTGGATAATAAATTTATCCACGACTTTAGCGATACTTTCAGGCGCGAGCGGCGCGAATTTTATCATAGCGTCGAGACGGTTGCGAAACTCAGGTGTGAACAAGCGCTTGATCGCTTTGTCGTCTTCCTCGTTGCTGCTATCGGTACGGCCAAATCCTATCTCGGCTTTGGCAGCATCTGCAGCGCCAGCATTGGTTGTCATGATCAGGATGACATTGCGAAAATCAATGGTACGACCAGACGCATCGGTCAGTGTGCCGTTGTCCATGACCTGCAACAAAATATTAAACACATCCGGATGKGCTTTTTCGACCTCGTCGAGCAATACAATAGAGTGCGGATGCTCGGATACGCGGTCGGTCAACAAACCGCCTTGGTCATAGCCCACATATCCCGGAGGTGCGCCCAACAAGCGCGATACGGTATGGCGTTCCATATATTCRGACATATCAAAGCGCAAAAGTTCAAGCCCGAGCGCCATGGCGAGTTGCCGTGCCACTTCGGTTTTACCAACACCCGTAGGGCCGGAGAACAAATAAGAGCCAATAGGTTTATTGGGCTCACGCAGGCCAGCCCGCGCCAATTTAACCGCCGCCGAAACCTGTTCAATGGCAACGTCTTGGCCAAACACAACACGGCTTAGGTCTGCGGGTAAGGATTTAAGCACCTTGGCATCATCTCGCGAAACCGTTTTGGTCGGAATGCGGGCGAGTTTAGCGATCACCGCTTCTACGTCTTGGACACCGATAGTTTTCTTGCGCTTATTTTTAGGGAGCAGCTTTTGGTACGCGCCCGCCTCGTCGATCACATCGATAGCTTTGTCCGGCAATTTGCGGTCAGTGATATGGCGCACGGCCAAATCCACTGCCGTGGTAATGGCTTCGGCGGTGTAGCGAACACCGTGAAATTCTTCGAAATATGGCTTAAGGCCACGCAAGATTTTAATTGTGTCAGACGCACTAGGCTCCACAACATCAATTTTGAGGAAACGCCGTGCCAATGCCCGGTCTTTCTCGAAATGTTGGCGGTATTCCTTATAGGTGGTTGAGCCCATACAGCGCAGTTTACCTGATTGTAGTGCCGGTTTCAGCAAGTTGGACGCATCCATTGCACCGCCGGACGTGGCCCCTGCCCCAATGATGGTGTGGATTTCATCAATGAACAAAATCGCGTGTGGCAGTTCTTCTAACTTTTTCATGACGGCTTTTARGCGTTCTTCGAAATCACCACGGTAGCGGGTTCCGGCTAAAAGCGCGCCCATATCAAGTGAATATATTGTCGCCTCCGCAATCACTTCCGGCACATTACCGTCAACGATGGCTAGAGCGATACCTTCTGCGATAGCGGTTTTGCCAACGCCTGGATCACCAACCAAAAGCGGGTTGTTTTTACGACGCCTCGAGAGGACTTGAATACAACGCTCAACTTCGGCGGCGCGCCCGATGAGCGGATCGATACCGCCGTCTTTAGCTTTTTGGTTGAGGTCAACACAGTAAGCTTCTAGCGGGTCTTCTTGCTTTTTACCGCCGTCAGTATCTTCGTTCGGGCCTGTGCCAAGAATAGGTCTATTTTCACTTGCGTCGCCGTTTTTTGAAATACCGTGGGAGATATAATTAACCGCATCATAGCGGGTCATATCGCGTTCTTGTAAGAAGTACACGGCATGGCTTTCGCGTTCGTTAAACAAAGCCACCAAAGCATTGGCGCCTGTTACTTCTTCTCGGCCAGAACTTTGAACATGGATGACGGCGCGCTGTATCACACGGTGGAAACCGGCGGTTGGGCGGGCTTCCTCGAACTCTTCAACAATCAATGACGATAAATCTTCATCCAGATATGCGGTCAAAGCACCACGCAAACTTTCCAGCTCAACATCACAAGCCGTAAGCACTGCGCTCGCATCTTTGTCATCGATCAATGCCAACAACAAATGCTCCAGCGTCGCCAATTCGTGCTGACGATCGGCCGCCAAAGTCAATGCGCGGTGAATGGTTTCTTCAAGAACTGGAGAGAATGAAGCCATGTTGTGTCTTTCGCTTTCGTCTTTTGTGTTTGTATATCTTCTAATGTGGCGCGGTTTTAATTTATTGCAAGGGCGAGTTTATGCCTTTTCCAGCGTACACTTAAGTGGATGATCACTACGCTTGGCAGCGTCTAGCACTTGCGCCACCTTGGTTTCTGCTATTTCAAATGTGTAAATACCACAAATTCCGATGCCGTTTTGATGCACATCCAGCATGATTTGTGTCGCTTCTTCTTGGGTTTTTTTAAAAATACCCATCAACAGTCCGACAACAAATTCCATGGGCGTGTAATCATCATTGAGCAATAACACCCTATATTGTGACGGCTTTTTGGTCTTGGGGCGGGTTTTGGTGGCAACACCACGCTCGGTACCGCGTTCATCCTCATTGCCGGAATTACTATTCATATATGTGCGCTCAGTCATACCCCGTAAGATAGTGGGTTTTTCACAAAGTAAAAGGGGGGATTTGTGCTATTTATTAACCGGTATTAACCATTCTTAAAACAGTGGTAATCTACCTGTTGTTCATGAAGCGCATTTTGATTCTCGTGTTGGTTTTTGTTATAGGTATTAGCCTAAGCGCACCCGTATGGGGTAAACCCAATCCGCAAAACAAATATGCATCCCTCATTATTGATGTGGACTCATTGGAAATCCTGCACGCACGGAAAATTGACGGACTTCGTTACCCGGCCTCCCTGACAAAAATGATGACTTTGTATTTGGTATTTGATGCGCTGGAACGGGGCGAATTAAGTTTGGACGAACCCATGCTGATCTCTGCGCGCGCCGCCCGCACACCGCCGGGAAGACTTGGCCTACGGGCTGGCCGTACCATTACAGTTAAACAGGCCATTCAGGCTCTGACCGTAAAATCTGCCAATGATGTCGCCGTAGTTTTGGCCGAACGGCTTGGCGGCTCGGAAAAAGAATTTGCGGTACTCATGACCCAAAAAGCCAAAGCGCTCGGCATGCAGCGCACTGTGTTTCGCAATGCCAATGGCCTCCCTGATGAAGACCAGTTCACCACCGCACGTGATATGGGAAAATTGGCCGAAGCTCTACTGCGCACCCACCGTAAATACTATCCGTATTTCAGTCAAAAAACATTCTCCTATAAAGGYCGCACCTACATCAACCACAATACTTTAYTGGGCAAGGTGGACGGGGTCGACGGCTTTAAGACCGGCTATACCAATGCATCAGGRTATAATCTGGTTTTATCAGCGGAGCGCGGCGGACGCCGTTTAATAGCCGTAGTGCTCGGTGGTGCCAGCGGCCGTTCCCGAGACACGCATATGGCTGATTTGATAGAACGGGGCTTCAATGTGCAAAAGCAAGTGGACAAAAACCGTAACATCCAGAAGAAAATTGGGCAATTCGCACTCAATGCTGATGAACGCAAAATGGTTCGGATAACCGCACCCATCCCCAAAACAAACACAATCCATGCCTACACATTGCGGGCCGCACATAACATGACAGGTAATGGGGCAAACACTGTGCGCGTTGTCCAAGGTGCAGACGGTATGCGCGTCTCTACGCGTGTGGCCAATCAAGGCTGGGCCATACAAGTCGGTGCCTTTTCAACCGCCGCTGCTGCTAAAAGGGCCAATTTACTTGTCAAAGCCGATGCAAGTCTTGAATTGCTGAGCGCTGAAGAAATCATCATCCCCATCAAACGCAGCGCGGGATTTATCTATAGGGCCAGGCTGGGACAATTAAATCATGCCCATGCTGAAAACGTGTGTAAAACTCTTGCACAGCAAGGTCAGGCCTGCTTGGTTGTAGCTCCGTCTTAGAAGGCTAATATGAGCACCGAATTTATCATAAAATCCGAAACCGATCTGCGCGCGCAAATACGGCATTGGCGTAATAGGGACAGCGGCTCTGCGAAAACTATTGCCCTTGTCCCAACCATGGGGGCTTTGCATGCGGGTCATATTTCCCTGATCACCAAAGCCAAAACCCATGCGACCAAAGTCGTTGCCAGCATCTATATCAACGAAACCCAATTCGCTGAAGGCGAAGACAAGAACACTTATCCCCGTGACCATGAACGGGACTGCGAGATGCTGAAAGCTGCTGGATGTGATCTGGTCTATATTCCCGAAAAAATGTACGGCGCGCACCACACGACAACTGTTAATGTCGGTGGCCCTGCTCTCGGGCTTGAGACCGATCACCGCGCGCATTTCTTCGGCGGTGTCGCACTGATCGTCACCAAGCTCCTTAACCGTGTACAGCCAGATGTAGCCATATTCGGCGAAAAAGACTATCAGCAACTCTTGACCATCCGCCGTTTAGTGTCTGATCTGGATATGCCTGTGCGCATATTAGGCGCACCAATTATGCGCGAACCTGACGGTCTCGCCATGTCGTCCCGCAACCTCTATTTCGACGATGTGGGCCGTGAAATCGCAGGTAAACTCAATATTATTATGCAGTCTTGTGCCGAAGATATCGCAGGCGGTGCGGATATCAAAACTGCCACTGAAAAATCCACATTACACATTATCAAATCCGGGTTTGACAGTGTAGATTATGTGGCGGTCGCCGATACAAATTCTCTGGAATTGCTTAGCGGCAAACTAGAAAACCGCCCTGCACGCCTGCTCATAGCTGCCCACTGTAAGGGTGTCAGATTAATCGATAATTGCAGAATTTAAACCACTTAGGTCCCCGGGCCTGACCCGGGGTCCAGAGCGCTAAAATTCGTATTGTGCGTAACATACTGGATCCCGGATCAAGTCCGGGAACCTAGTTTGTTAAAATTGTAATTGCTTAAATATTATTTCTTGCCACCGTCTATGATTTTCARAAATGGYTTRTGTTTTGRYGGRGGKGTTTTGGCAGACGGTTCTGGCGCTAATTTTGGTTCTGGCTCTGGTTCATCTTCAAACATATCGTCTTCGATATTGCGGACACGCGGTTTGAAATTAGATTTGTTTTTGAAGCTTGAACGCCATTGTGGTCTTCCCGGGTCATTCTTTGAACCATCTTGCGGGGCTTGTTTGCTTTTGTCTTTTATCTTGCGGCGCATCTGAGCAAGGACTTGTTTTTGTTTATTGGACAAAGCTTCACCAAAACCGCCTAGGGACGGGTCGGCGAAAGCACTGTCGAATTTTTCCAGACGTTCATCGACCGAGGCGATAAATTCGTCCTCCCAATCGGTAATTTCGCCGAGGGCTTCCAGCTCGGCTCTGGCTTTTTTTAGTTTGCGTTGGGCAGTGCGGGCGCGGCGTATCCGCGCCTTTTGGTTTTTTATTTTGAGTTTTTCTTGCTCGTCCAATTAACCGCCTCCAGCTAGGGCAATTCAAATACCTAGTCGCCAATCGCGTCCATATATAGCTCTAGTAGTGCTTCTTGCTCGGCTCGCTCGTGGGCTTCTATTTTACGCAAGGCAATTGTTTTACGCAGAATTTTTGTATCAAAACCAAATGTCTTCGACTCAGCGTAAACTTCACGGATATCTGCGGTCAGTTCTGTTTTTTCGGCCTCTAGCCGCTCGATGCGGGCAATATATTGTTTCAATTTATCGCGGGTTGCTTCGCCCATGCTTTCGGCGCGTTGTTCGTCAGTGATCATGTTTRTCTCCAAAATTTTTTGCAACTTATGAAGCTTGATAGATGAGTGCAAGCCTAATCGGGACTTATGTCGGGTGCATAATAAAATATTGTTGTGGATGAAATTYTATCTATAATAAGCCCAAAGGGGAYAACATGAAAAAAWTTCTTAAAATACTCRGTTGGCTATTGGTGCTGGKTTTGATCGGYGCAGSTATCTATTTCTTTAAARTCTTRCCGACTAAGGTCGATGCAGGCWTGAATGTTGTGCTTGATCACAAGSCGTAYAAAATTTCCGATGAAGCCAAAGAACTRCACGCCAGTATGCGGGTAGCGGACTTACATGCRGATACATTGTTATGGAAACGCAATCCCGCCGAACGTCACAGATATGGYCAAACCGACCTGCCRCGTTTTCRCGAAGGCAGTGTAGCCGTRCAAGTATTTTCCACAGTRACATTCGTGCCMGGYAATATGAATACAGATGCCAATAAGATGGAAAAGGATCAAATGACCTTGYTGACCATCGTGCAGGCTTGGCCACCRCGTACCTGGAAATCTATCTATGAGCGTGCTATTTTTCAGTCAGAGCGCCTACATAAAGTACAAAGAAACTCGGACGGTAATTTCATAATTGCTAAAACTAAATCCGACCTCAGAGATGCCATGAAGCRGCGCAYAGRCAAYAATGACATTATGGTTGGCGTWTTAGCCACCGAAGGCGCGCACCCGCTTGAGGGCGATATTGCAAACCTTGATAAGCTCTATGACGCAGGTTTTCGTATGATCGGCCTGCAACATTTCTTTGACAATAAACTCGGTGGTTCCTTGCACGGTGTATCAAAGTCCGGCCTGACCCCGTTTGGCAAAGAAGTTGTCGCGAAAATCGTCGACAAAGGCATGATGATCGACGTGGCGCACTCATCCATCAAAGTGGTCGAAGATGTGCTCGCACTCACCGATGCCCCCATGGTGGTTTCCCATACTGGCATCCTTAGCCTGTGCGACCATCCAAATCGTAATATACCCGACAGGTTGATGCAACAAATCGCCGACAGAGGTGGTCTCATCGGAGTTGGCTATTGGGAAACCGCAGTGTGCGATACGACACCTGACGGCATAGCCAAGATGTTGATCCACGGCGCAGAAAAATTCGGCGTTGACCATATCGCATTAGGCTCAGATTTTGATGGGTCGGTTACCACTGAGCTTGATACTTCGGAGCTCGCAGCCATAACAGATGCGCTTCTGCGTCAAGGCATGGTAGAGCCCGATATCCGCAAAGTCATGGGTGAAAATCAGATTGCGTATTTCTTAAAGCATTTGCCAGATGAATGATTGGCCCACCGATAAATGGAAAGTCTATATTGTCCGGTGCGCAGATACTACATTTTATACGGGTATCACCAATGGTTTGGACAAACGCCTGAAAGCTCATGATACTGGCACGGGGGCTAAATATACGAAAAGCAGGGGACCAGTGGAATTGGTATATTCAGAAACGGTGCCTGACCGCAGTACCGCGTCCAAACGCGAATACGTGATTAAGAAATTAACCCGCGCAGAGAAGTTGGTATTGATTGCGAGTATCAGCAATTAAAGTGCTTTACCTTTGGCGCTTTCTTTCAATCGCTCCACCCGCTCTTTGATCTGTTTGTGCTGGGGGTAGACTTTGTTGGCTTGTTCGTAAACTTCAAAAGCATCGTCCGGGCGTTCCAGAGTTTCCAATATATTGCCGAGCGTCCACAAGGCGTAAAAATGGCGGGGCTCTAAAATCAACGCTTGCATGGTATCCGCAACGGCACGGTTTAAATCTTTTTCGTCTGCTGCTAAGCGACCTGAACGTGACCAACCTTCGGCGTAACCTGGTTGCAAGCGCAGCACATGGTCATACATGCGGCGAGCCAGTTTATTGTCGCCCCGATTTTGCGCTGCGATACCCCGGTGCAAAAGGAAATCAACAGAGGCACTGCCGGATTGTAAAAACACCGCCCAGACTTCCTCGGCGATCAACGCGGCTTCTTCCTCGTCAGTCTCGGCTTTGAGGCTGGCAAATAAATCTGCAAGCATAGCGGCGCGGTCTTGTTCTGAGCGTACCGTCAAATCTTTGCCGCCTTTTGGCGCGTCGCTAGTTTCTGGATTAGTTTCTGGTTTTTCTTGGATTTGCTCTTTTGGCGCAGGCGCGAGCGGCGGAAGATCAGGTTCTTGCTCTGCTTCTTGGGCAAAACTATACCCAGCACCCAAAACCATAAAGATAACAATGAAGATAAACTGTCTCATAGAGACGAATTTACGCCGATCACACTAAATGGCAAGAGCGAGATTGTGTATATGAAGATAATGTCAGAATAGGCAAATATGCCCTACTTAGCCGAAACAACTAACCTTGACGCGCCTTAAACCGTGGATTGGTTTTGTTGATGACGTAGAGACGGCCTTTACGACGGACGATCTTACAATCGCGGTGACGGTTTTTAAGAGATTTCAGTGATGAACGGACTTTCATGGTCTTTACCTATGTCTTTACTATAATTGGGGGCATTAGAGTGCACATGAGCCCATTTGAATTCGAGGCCGGAACCTAGTGGCGGTTAATTCGTGAGTCAAGTGACTTTTAGAGGCTTTTAACTGTGTTTTTAGCAGTTACAAAACACAAAGCACCTAGTCAAATGTATACATGCTTGATACCGTGGTGGCATGATTAAATATTTAGCCGCTCTTTCCTTTGCTCTCAGTGCGTGCGCGTCGGTGCCCGCAACTGCTCAGCCTACCCCTAAGTTAAAACAGATCGCAACGGGTCGGACCATCAATACACAAGTTGAAGCCGGGCAAACCGAGCGTTTTAACGCGTGGAAACGGGACTTTATGACCCGCGCCCTCGCTAAAGGCTATGATAGCAATTTACTGCGAACGACCATTGGTCGCGCTAAGATCAATCCCAAAGCTATTGAAAGCAACAAAACACAGCCGGAATTCACACGGGCGATCTGGGTGTATATTGACGGGGTAACGTCGGACAGCCGCATAAACGGTGGTCGCACTAAATTGGATGAACACAGCCAGCTCTTCACTGATTTGGAAACCAGATACGGCGTTGACCGGCATATCCTCACCTCTATCTGGGGGCTAGAATCWGCTTATGGTAAAATTTTAGGCACCGAYAATATGATCGACAGTCTGGCCACGCTGGCCTTTGAAGGTCGCCGCGCTAAATTTGGCGAACAGCAATTATTCGGCATTTTAGACATGTTGACGCGCGGCGATGTCCGCCAAGATCARTTAACCGGATCGTGGGCTGGAGCCATGGGCATGACCCAGTTTATCCCAACCACATTTCGCGACTACGCCGTAGACTATGACAATAATGGGAATAAGAATTTATGGACTGATGCAGGCGATGCCCTGGCTTCAACCGCTTATTATCTACAGCGTTTTGGTTGGCGAGCAACGGAACCTGTCACCACCGAAGTTATATTGCCGAAAGGCTTTGATTACGGTTTATCGAACGGATCCAAACGCACCATATCCGGATGGGCCGGCATGGGTGTACGTTCTGTAAGTGGTCAAAATTGGTCAAATGACGCCCTGTTTTTAGAAGCCAAACTTTTGATACCGGCAGGAGCCAAAGGCCCCGTATTCCTGACGTTCAAGAATTTCGATGTTATCAAAAAATACAATAACTCGACTTCATATGCACTCGGCATCAATGTTTTGGCAGACAGTCTGCAAGGCAAGCAGGCCATCCGCCGCATTTGGCCTCGTGCAGATAAAACCTTGTCCCTAACCGACAAAAAGAACCTGCAAACCGAACTATCCCGCCAAGGCTATAGCACGGGCGGCATCGACGGGATGATCGGCCCCAATTCAAGGCACGCCATCCGCGCTTGGCAGCATGCCAACGGTGTACCAGCAGACGGCTATGTCAACCAGGCGCTCTTAAAACGGATAATAGAGGGGTATTAGCGCGTTTGATCTCTATGGATACGAGCTACCAGTTCTTTTAATAGCTTCACGGCCACAGCGGCTGTCATATCGTTTATGTCGCGCTCAGGATTAAGCTCGACAATATCTGCGCCAATGATGGGCCCGGGCAATTTCCAGATTATATCAAGCACTTCTCGCACGCTCAGACCGCCTGGTTCATGGTGCGATACCCCCGGAGCAAAAGCAGGATCGAGACCGTCCAGGTCAATCGTAATGTATGTTGGGCCGCTCGGCAGTATATCTGCCAAATTAGCAAGCTCTGACGGTGCAATGACCGTGACACCGTAACGATCGATTTGTTGTTGTTGTACTGCATTTACAGTCCGAATACCTATTTGCGTCAAAGAGCGTAACCGTCCCTTCTCGTTCAACCGCGCCATAGGCGATGCATGAGATTCAGGGTTGCCTTCAAAATCAGGGTATAAATCCGGATGGGCATCGATATGGACAAGGTGCGGTGGCGCCATCCCTGAACTGACCAATCCTTCAATGATTGGCCAAGTAACAAAATGATCTCCCCCAAGAAATACTGCCGTACCTATACTAAAGGCCTGCTTAGACGCAGCCACAATTCTCGCAAAATCACCTGCATCCTCACGAAGATCAACATCGCCCTCGTTCACAAAAACATCAGGATCTTCCAGATCAACCCCGTCTTGCGAACATAGATTACTCATCCCGCTCATAAGCAATGTACGAATAGCGGAAGGTGCCTTAGCCGGGCCACGTAGATGCGAAGAATTACGGTCTGTCGGTAGTCCTATAAGTTTGACGGGGCTGCTCATATAGTTCTCCTAATTGGCACAGCCATACCATAGCAACCACAGGCATTCTGTCCACATACCTAAAGCGACCTAATGCCCGTTGTAAAACGGGCGCAACATGTTTTTATTTTATCAAGGGGTGAAGTTTAAATGCATTCTTTGATTAGCTTAACCTAAAGCTCGATTACCTTAATCCCTGTATCCACACCTGCGAATAAACTTTGTAGGGCTTCAGGGGCAGCCTCTAGGCCTTTGAACACTCGTTCCGTTGGCTTGATTTTACCTTGTTTGTACCAGTCGGTAAGCTCGGCTTCTGCGCCTGCAAATTGTTCRAAATAGTCCCAAACAAAAAAGCCTTCCATGCGGGCGCGTTTGTAGATCAAATTATAATAATGGCGCGGTCCCGGAAGAGGTGGCTCATGGTATTCCGTCGAGATCAGGCCGCAAATAACTATACGTCCGCGCAAAGCCAAGTTTTTRAGGGCAGCATCCAATGTCTCRCCGCCAACATTATCGAAATATACATCAACCCCGTTCGGGCAATACTCAGCCAGTTTTTCGTAYAAATCTTCGTTCTTGTAATCAATGGCATRRTCRACACCGAGCTTGGATTTAATCCAAGCACATTTATCGGGGCCGCCCGCTATACCRACRACYGTACAGCCCTTCARTTTRGCKATTTGCGCGACTATAGAGCCSACACCGCCTGCACAGGACGARACTAACACTGTATCGCCCTTAACGGGTTTTGCCACATCCAGCAGGCCGTAATAGGCTGCAAAACCRGACGCACCGAGYGTGCCAAGATGMAAATATAGTGGCTCRTGCGGCGCATGTATTTTCTGCAGGGTTTTAACTGGCATCTTGGTCTGGTCACCATCCTGGATAGAATAGTCCTGCCAACCTGTAGAACAGGCAATAATGTCACCAACTTTGTAATCAGGGTGGTTTGATTTCAGCACTGGGCCAATGCCGCGCCCACGCATGAGTTCACCAATTTCCAAAGGCTCATGAAAGCGCGAATCTGATCCCATAAGATAAGCCCGCTGCGCCGGAGACGTACCAAGCGCAACGGTTTTCACAAGGAACTGCCCTTCGCCCGGTTCAGGGATTGGTTCCGTAATCATGTCAAACAAATCTAGCGAAATAGCTTCGCCCTGCTTGATATTACGTTTTAGCCTAAGTTGCCTGTTTTCGCTCATGGTCTAGTACAAAAACCCATCGCCTTCTGGCGCGCTATCAATGATTTGGTTGCCGGTTTCTAAGCCCAGAGCATAGCGGCCAATAGGCGTCATACCAATTTCCCATTGCTGGCTTTGATGAGCGGTCAAAGCTTCCATATCGCGGTGAAAACGTTGCACCGGGTTGGTATCCGAAAGCCCGCTTGCTCCCATCATTTTCACGAGCCGTGTAACGGCTTGTGAACAAAGCTTACCGACAAATACACAATCGCGTTTCATRCGCACTAATTCATCTTTATTGACGCGCTCATACTGAGAACCACGGTTATGCAAAGTTTCAAACACACGGTCGAATAATAATTTTGCAGCAGCGATTTCCGCCGTACTTTCAGCAACTCGGGCCTGCACAGGAATTTGCTCAGCGACTTTTTCACCGAACATAGCGCCAAAGCGTTTTTTGGTAATTTCCAGATAAGCATCCATCGCGCCCATAGCTGTGCCAACAATTGGGCCGAGCGGAACCGAAAAGAAATATTCCGGCATATAGGCCTGGTAAGAATAACAACCATGTACTTTGGCATCTTCAAGCGCACCCGTATCAAATGTATTGATAGGGATAGCGCGGTGCTCGGGGATGAAAGCATCATCCACAACAATATTCATAGAACCCGACCCACGTAGACCAGATACATACCAGTTATCGTTCTGGCCAAAGTCGCCTTTGGGTAATGCAAACAGTGTCATTTCGTATTCGTCGCGCGTAGCTGACTTTGTCTGGCTGCCGACAATAGCCCACTCAGAATGGGACAGACCAGATGCAAACGACCACTCCCCGGTCAAACGATAACCGCCATCAACACGCGTGACCTCTACATTACGTCCACCAGCAAAGGCTGTCGCTATCAAAACATTCGGCTCAGCGAACATTTCTTTTTGCGCTTCCATACCAAAGCGAGCCGCCATCCATGTGTGGGCACCAACCACGCACTGTATCCACGCGGTTGATGTGCAACCCTTGGCAAGTTCCGTAGCGATGTGAGCATGGGCGCCCCAATCCATCTCATAACCACCAAACATTTTGGGTTGATAGTATTTAAGCAGGCCTAAACGGTGTAAATCTGCCATAGTTTCAGGGAGAAGTTCACGGCGGCGCTCTGTTGCAAGGGCACGTTCTTTAAGCACAGGCACCAGATTTCTAGCTCTTTCTATCAATACATCTAAAGTTACTTCGCTCATTATTATCTCCCTCGTATTTCGGTGTCAAAGCGCGGGGAATTCTAAATTCCCGCATATTATTTCATTTTTAAAATCTACAAGGTTTCGGCTCAAAACCATTGCAGGCTTATGTGTGCGACCATATAATGGTCACTTATTGGTGCTTGAACATGGCATTGCCTGAGTTTGATATATTAAACACCTTAAGCACTTACCGCAGGAATACCGGACTGGACATGAGCAATACAGATTTTGACAAAACTGAATTTCGCAAAGCCTTGGGGCATTTTGCCACGGGGGTGACAATTATTACGACCTTGGACAAAGGCGGCGAAGCCGTTGGGGTTACGGCTAGCAGCTTTAACAGCCTATCCATGAAGCCGCCCATGATATTGTGGTCGCTTGACAAATCCGCTTATAGCCTACCTGCTTTCCAGCACACCAAATACTTTAACGTACATGTGCTTGGTTCTGGACAAAACGAGCTTTCTAATTGCTTCGCAAAACCTAACACGGATAAATTTAAAGGCATCAAGACAAGCAAAGGGCTTGGTGGTGTCCCCATCCTGCCAGAATACTCTGCTCTATTTGAATGTAAAACCGCCCATCATTACGAAGGCGGCGATCACATCATCATTGTTGGCGAAGTTATGAAATTTAACCGTAACGACATTACCCCTTTAGTCTTTCACGGTGGGCAATATGCAGGCATAGACAGTTTAATTTAGCACCCGCGCCTAACCACCCCAAATCTGTTTAATGCGTTTATCGCGCCGGCACCCATTTCTATAGAACTTATAACGCACAGGGTTCTTCTTGTAATAGTYCTGATGATAGWTCTCCGCCTTATAAAATGGCYCTGCAACAATCACAGGGGTAACCACATCAYCSTTCAAACGRCCTGAAGAYTGCARAACTTGCTTTGAAGACAGCGCCAATTCTAGTTGCTCAGGATCAGCAAAAATAGCGGTYGCGTAGGATTGCCCACGRTCACAAAATTGCCCCCCGCTATCTGTCGGATCAACATGGGTCCAGAAATATTCCAAAAGTTCGTCATAACTGATGACCGACGGATCATAAATAATYTTCGCAGCTTCGTAATGGCCGGTGCCACCGCGCACCACTTGTTTRTAGGTCGGGTTCTTGACATGACCACCCGCATATCCGGMGATAGCTTCGATAACGCCAGWGAGYTTTTCRAARTCCGCTTCAACACACCAAAAACATCCACCCGCAAACACGGCTTCTGCACGTGTTTTTATTRCCGYTTCTTGTTGCTGYCCGCTTTCCTGACCATCCGCCGTGCCGCAAGCAACRAGAGCCACTGCCAGACCAGACRAYAAACCCATCAATAATGTTTTTTGAAAATTCTTCATAAGAGCTAGTTAACAATACCGRCCATCACATGCCAAACACAATTTTGCGAGATTAGCGCTCTTGTTCAAATGCACCAAGATAAGCTTGCATTTTTTGCTGAATACGCAGGCGTTTAACCGTATCCAATATTATACCGCAAGTTAATGACAAGGCGGCACCAAGTGCTAAAAATGCTGCTAAAAACGCCGTTGGGAATCTCTCAACTAATCCAGTTTCGAAATATTCAAATACCACCGGCAGACCAATGGCCAAACTAATTGATCCAATAACCAATGCGCCAAACAGGAAAAATCGCATGGGTTGCTGATCACGGTATAATTTACCCATGAGCCAGGCAATGCGTGCACCATCACGGAAGGTGGATAATTTGCTCTCGCCGCCTATACGATCAAAAAACGGGACAGGCACCTCGGCGAATGGCAAGCGGAGTTCCAGACAATGAATAGCCATCTCGGCTTCGATTTCAAATTTATCTGACATCATTGGAAAAGACCTTACAAACCGCTTAGAAAATATCCTATAGCCAGAAAAGATGTCTGTGAAATGCCGTCCAAAAGCAGCTCCCATGACCCATGTAAACACCTTATTGCCGATAGCATGCCCAGGGCGATATTTCTCGTCGCCYGATGCGCGCGCCGCAACAATCATATCCAATTTTTCCACCGTAAGCTTGTCCACTAACCCCGGGGCGGCAGACGCGTCATAAGAACCATCTGCATCGCACATAATATAAATATCTGCATCAATTTCCCTGAACAGGCGGCGCATAGCATTGCCYTTCCCCGGYAATGGTTGATGCCAAACTTCCGCCCCTGCCAAGCGAGCAACTTCAGAAGTYTTATCSTTGGAATTATTATCACACACAATGATGCGCGCATYCGGTAAGGACTTGGYAAARCCTTCTATGACATGGGYYAAACCGTCTTCTTCATTATARGCCGGKAGCAGTACGGCAATTGTATGCTTGGYTTTCAYGGCTRACAAACCTCCTATGCACTTTTCACCTTGCTATCTGATTAARGTTTATAAGGAGTTTATGTTCACGAAAATGTGCGGGGCTGTACCGTGTGTGTTTCCATAATGTTTAGTCTGTCTTTATTGACTGGTAAACATAATGCCCATCTGTGTTCATAGTCCGTACCATTTGCCCACGTTTCACCAGACAATTTAGATGTGCAATACTTTCTCCGACCGCCATCAACCGGTTACCATCATTGATTTTTCGGCGAAACAGAACGGGGTAAACTTCGGTAGAACGCTTGGGTTGGAAGCAATATTCGTACAAACGTTCCAGCGCATTTTCGTGATGTTCAATCAATCTGCTGAGCCGATGATCAGCGCCGCGAAACGGGATGCCGTGGGCAGGGAGCACCAATGTATCTTTGGGCACTGCTTCTCTAAGCTTATGGCAAGACGCGATCCAGTCTTCCAGCGGATTGCCTTCCGGCTCCGTTGGCCAGACACTTACGTTCGAGCTGATATTGGGCAAAATTTGGTCGCCGCTTATCATGAGTTTCAATTCGGCGTTATACAAACAAGCATGTTCCGGTGAATGACCCGAGCCGATCAATACCTGCCAATCATTGCCGTCAACTTCTATATTGTCGTTTTCCCTGATCCGCTGATAGCCATTGGGCAGAGCCGATATGGCTTTACCAAAACCACCAAAGCGCGATTTGTAATTTTCGATTTGTTCGTCGGTAAACCCTGCGCGTTTRTAAAATGTGATCCCCTCTTCCGGTGCAGGATTRCCAGTATCYGCMGCCATYAGACGACAGAGAAAATACTCACCCATRGTCATCAACAAAGGTGCGYYAAATTTCCGACACATCCACCCGGCTARCCCGGCATGATCCGGATGCATATGCGTGCAGATAACACGGTTCACATTCGCGCCGTCCATATTGTCTGCAAATACCTGCTCCCAGGTATCCATGGCTTCTTTCCAGCCAAGTCCGGTATCGACAACAACAAATTCGTCGCCGTCCCTTAAAAAATACAAATTAATRTGATCAAGTCCCGCCATAGGCAAAGTCATGCGCAACCAAAATACGCCGTCAGCTATTTCTGTAACCGTGCCAGCTTCTGGTGCAGTATCAGTGAAAAATTCAAGCCTAGATTTGGGTTTTTCTGAAGTCATCAAGTCAGCCTATAGCAAAATCAATAGTGAGCAACACCCCATAGAGGGCACATAGTACATATGCATTTATGACATGATACATTAAGAGGCGATACATTATGACGCGATACCGGCACTCATTTGTTCGACAAATGCTTGTGTGATTTTTTCGCCGCTAATCCGTCCGTCCGGTTCATACCAGACATTSAGCCAATTGAGCGCCCCCATAAAGAAAAATACGGTAATTCTCGGGTCTGCTTTTTTAATCGACCCGTCTTTCATACCTTGCTCTACAATCCGGTTAACCGCCCCCTCAATCTTACCGCGCCGCGCCAGAACTGTMGCTTGGTATTCACCTTTTAAACTATCCACATCTGCCAGAAGCGCCAGTCCATCGCGGGTCATGAGGGCTGCAAATGCGCCGTATAATAGTTTGAGTTTCTCCAAGCCATTGTCGCTCACTTTATTGTTTTTATGGTGGCGTACAGATTTTACGGCCTCATCCATGGCATTGTAAACCATGATATGGCATTCATATAATATCTCTTCTTTGGACTTCACATAATAATAAAGCGCCGCCTTGGACAGGCCAAGGGATTTAGCGATCAAAACCATRGATGTATTGTGGTAGCCCCGCCTTCGAAACGCACCCGCAGCGGAACGGATAACCGCGCGCCGTTTAGCCGCATATTGGGCTTCTCTATTAAAGGGCTGGTCTGCAATGGTAGTCGACATAAATAACTCTCCTAATGGCAGGGTAATTTATTCGACCTGAAAGTCAATTAACTAGTACTTTGAGCTGACTTATCAACAAATGTCGTATTCGTCCATATCCATACAGCGCATCATCTTCTTGTATGTGTACACTGGATATGGCCACAGGGTCGGGATTGTTCCATCCTCAGTTTTGTACCAACTCTGGCAGCTTGTCGCCCAAATCGATGTTCTTAGACGCGCTTGGATTTTTTCATTATAGGCTGTGAGCACATCCTGTTTAACGGTGAAATATTTACCATTTGGTACCGCCTGCATCAACTTGACCATATAAGGAATTTGCGCTTCTATCATTAAAATCATCGAGGCATGGCCAAGTCCTGTATTCGGTCCAAGCAGAAAAAATGCATTGGCCATGTCCGGTATAACCAAACCTTTATGGGCTATGGGGTTTTTGCGCCAAGCCGCCAGTTTCGCGCCGCCTACCCCTGTTAAATTCAAATGCGGTAAAAACTCCGTGGCCTGAAACCCTGTAGCGTAAGCAATGATATCCACATCTACTGCGCGCCCATTCATAAGCTTTATGCCGTC
The DNA here is from genome assembly GCA_002732685.1 of Robiginitomaculum sp. Next base: position 63,181 of record NVRS01000002.1, on the reverse strand, counting down.
TTTGGTTATGCGCTTTATACCGTCCGTTATAAGCTCAACATTATCTTTATTGATAGTATCGTAATAGTCGTCAGACAACAGCACCCGTTTACAACCGATAGGATAATCGGGCGTTAGCTTACCACGAAGCTCAGGATCTTTGATCTTTTGCGCACGTAATTTATTGGCCGTACGCGTGAGATATTTATTGACCCAACCTTGATTCTTAAACACCTTGTAAAACATCAACTCAAGATACAGATAAATGGCAAGGCGGGTTAAGCTCATAGTAAACGGAAAACGCGTAAACATGGATTTTTCGAACCGTGAGTAAGCTCGGTCCATACGCGGAATAATCCAGTTGGGTGTGCGCTGAAAAATAGAAACTTCAGCACAAACTTTAGCAATTGCAGGTGCAATTTGAATGGTACTGGCTGCACTACCAATTACGGCAATCCGCTTGCCCTTTAAATCCACACTGTTGTCCCAACGTGCAGAATGAAATTGAGCACCCTGGAAACTGTCCATGCCAGCAATATCCGGTAATTGCGGCGTGCCGAGAATAGCGACACTTGCGACCAGGAACCGCGCGGTAAAACTTTCCCCGCCCTTTGTTTTTGCATGCCAAAGCGCCGTAGCTTCATCAAACACTGCTGACAATATTTCTGTGTGTGGCCTGATATGTTTTTCAAGGTCGTAGCGCTTCACAACATCTTCCACATAGCCCCGAATTTCATCTGACGGCGAAAACCGACGGCTCCAATTTGGATTGAGTGCGAAAGAGTAAGAATAGAGATGTGACGGTACATCACATGCTGCACCGGGGTATGTATTGTCATACCATGTACCGCTTATGCCACCCGTTTTCTCGGCGATGATAAAATCATCTATCCCCGCTTCACGTAATTTTATAGCAGCGGCGATGCCAGCAAACCCTGCACCAATGATCAGAGCCGTTTGTGGTTGTGTGTCCAATTGTCTTTCCCCAATAATAAGGTATTGCTCGCCGAACAGGCAAGTCTACACATTTGTATTTGGCCTTTGCCTTTAGTCTATGTTAGGCACAGGCAAAAGGGATAATTTTATGCGTAAAATTTTGATGATAACTTTAGCATCAATGATGTTTAGCGGATGTGCCTATGCTCAAGAAGGCCATGCTGACAAATCTACAGATGCAAAACCGCACATTCAAGCTAATGCAGCCTACAAGCTTTATGATGCTGATGCCAATTCCATGGTCGACATAGACAAAGCTATGGCGCGTGCAAGGATACGTGGCACCAAAGTCATGATCGTAATGGGCGCCAATTGGTGTCACGATAGCCGCGGCTTTGCGGCACGCCTTGATCAACCTAAATTTCAAACCCTTGTCGCAGACAACTACGAAGTAGTATATGTCAGCGCCGGAACCGATTCTGGGCAAAAAGACCAAAACCGGGATGTCTCAAAACGCTTTGGGGTTGATGCGATCGTTGGTACACCAACCGTATTTATAGCGGCTGCGGATGGCACCGTTCTCAATGCAGACAGCGCAGGTTACTGGCGCAACGCCGAAAGTATTCCGGCTGATATGAGCTATGCCTATCTTGATATGTACGCAAAAAATAAAGTATCTACGCCAAGCAAATAAAAGAGAGAAAACATGTTCATTGGTCATTATGCACCCGGCGCATTTGGCGCAGGGACGGGTCAGATAAAATTGTGGCAAGCTTTTGTTGGCGCACAATTGGTTGACTATGGTTGGTCAGCATTGACAATGTTAGGTGTAGAAAAAGCGCGGATCGTACCCGGATTTACTGAAGCCAGCCCTCTTGACCTTTACCATATGCCCTACTCCCATTCTCTGGGTATGGCCATAATATGGGCTATTGTTGGCGCAATTATATTTGGGCTTATTTTCAGAAAACAGGCCAAAACTGGTGCGCTTGTCTTCGGCCTAGTGGTCCTTTCCCATTGGTTCATGGATCTCATTGTCCACGTGCCGGATTTGCAACTTTGGTTTGGCACTCAAAAATACGGTCTCGGATTATGGAACCACCGCGCCCTTAGCTTTGCACTAGAAGTCGGGATATTTGTACTGGCTATGCTGTATTATCTGAAAAATACTATGGCCAAAAATAGAGCCGGGTACATTTGGCCAATAGTGCTCATCGGCTTTATGGTCTTACTGCAAGTATTTGGTAATTATGGGCCGCCGCCAAAATCCATAACAGAAATGAATGTATCAGCTTGGTTCATTTATACTGTATTTGCAGTGCTAGCCTATATGGTCGACAGATCACGCACCTTTAAAAAGAACCCACTTAAATAGTTTTCAACATATCTACAAACCCGTACGCCAATTTATAAGCATCMCCCGGCCAACGAGCAGATATTAGATTGCGGTCTTTGACAACAAAGCCTTTATTTGGTTTTTTTGCTGAACCGAACGCCGGATATATAGGCCCAGGTTTAAAGTCCTTAGGGTTCGCCAGCACACGGCTTACCTCGTCCTGTACCGTTTCAGAATAAGTCTGATAATGTGTRCCCATAGTTTTCTTCGTCATTTTATAGGCAATGTTTTCCTGAAAATTACTCAAACCTGTAAGTTGATAACCGTACAAAATGGACTTTSCRTCCGYATCCTTAGTGCGGGCCAAAGCCAATATACCGTGGCAGATGCTGGCAACAGGTGCTTCTCTTTCAAAAAAGTTTCGGCATATAAAAAACACATCCTTTGATTCTAGATAGGGCTTCATGCCCGGCGCATGTCCACCTGGCATRACAAGGGCATCAAAATCATCCGGATTGACGTCCTTCCAAGCYAACGGATTTTGGAAGTTTTCAYCCTTTTCCATCYGYCTATAAATATCTGCATTATCAGGTTTGGCAGCAARCGGCTTTAACATCCCGCCGAGACCTTCGCCGCTCAAAGTGCTTTGATCGCATTGAGCTTGTGTACCATCACCCGTAGCAAAACACACCTCATGCCCAGCCCGCCGCAACACATGCCAAGGCACGCCTGCTTCGGTGGGRTCGAACGCCTCGTTCGGGAGGAGCATCAAAATTTTTGCCATTATGGTCCTTATTCTATTCAGTCACGGATATCGGTATTCGGGCGACAACTCGTTCACCGTCTAACACATATCGTATTTCATAATCCCCAGCTTGCTTTGGTAAATCTAACGCGCCGGGACTGCCATTACGCGGATAAAAATAGTCATTGTATTTTTTAGCGCGCGCGTCCTTGGGAACAACCGTTATCCAGTCACCCTTTGCTACTGGTCCCATGAAGCCAACAGATATGGTTGCGCCAACTTTGCCGCTCTCAGGTGCGTCCAGAGATACGGATATATCCTCCACAACTATCATTTGCCGTGCGATGACTTTTTTGTTGTTTTGCACAAAGCGTAGCTCATATGTACCGGGCTCAACCGGCATTTCTATTTTTGCTGGTGAACCGTTCTTGGTATATGCATAATCCTTATAAGAACGCTCCGCCGCGTCCGGGGCCGTGATCGTAATAAAATCGCCTGCAGCCGGCGCAGGGCCGCTCCACTCAACACTAATCTCGCTGCCCACTTTCGCTGTTCTTGGCCCGGCTATGGTTGCGACAGATTGTACAATTTTAATAGGTCGTCGCGCCGCAACTTTATCCGTCTCGTGAACGCCCTGTTGCACATAGCGCAACTCATAATCCCCCGGCGTGACAGGCATCCTTATTTCTGCGGGACTACCCTGATGGCCATAACTATAATTTGTGTAACTGCGCGGGGATGCATCCAGCGCCGTGACCGTAATAAAATCGCGTTTACGCCCTGGCCCCGTCCAAGGAATTTGTAAAATTGCGCCCGTGTCTGCTTGGGCGGGCCCGTCTAGGGTAATGGCCGCTTCTATAATTATAATTGGTTGCATAGCTATGACTTTATGGGAATCGCTTCTGGCGTTCTTAGCAGGGCCAACAAACACATAACGTAATTCGTATTCACCGGATTCTACGGGCATAACCAATTTTTGCGGTGAGGTATTTTTCTGCGTGTAAATATAGGCAAGATAAGCGCGCGGTTTAGCGTCTGATTTTGTAACGGTGATATAATCGCCCTTAGTGTTTGGCCCCACCCATTCAACATTTATATGCTCACCTGCTTCGGCCGTGTCTTTTGCGCTGATACTTGTATCAAACTCGACAACCTTCATAGGTGTGCGCGCTAAAACTTTATGCGGGTTAGCTAGCACATAACGAACCTCATAATCACCAACAGTTGTCGGCGCGGTGAGCTTAAGCGGGTTACCGTTATTGGTATAAGCATAACTGGTATAGCCGCGCGCGGGTGCATCCGGCTGGGTTATGGTGATGAAATCCGACTTACGGTTTGGCCCTTCCCACTGCACAGAAAAATCTGTGCCTACACTGACTTGTTCGCGGTAAGGGGTAACACTGGCAGGAAACTCGGGGTTGAGGGCTATGGTAACGGCTTGTTCTGCACCGGGCGGAATTTTCACCAATTTAGCCGCGCCCTTGAGACCGTCAGAACTGCGCGTAACAAATATATCGTAAACACCTGACGGAACTGATTGGGTGACAGAGCCTTTATCATCACCTTCAAAAACAATATCTCCACCGCCCGATTGTATGACCTGCCATTTTAAACCAGATTGGATTTCTGGACCACCTTCCAGAACGGTCGCTTTAAGGCGCAGGCTTGCAGGACCCACATCCACTTGTTTGATAATGGCCGTCCCCAGAGCCAACGACAACTCGCCCGCATTTGCCGCAGATAAATAACGACCACCCGTAGAGCTGGCGAGGCACTGTAATTGCTCTTCCGTCTTTTGGTCGACAATATCAAACCCGATCACATGGGCGGTGAAGTCCACACCGTCTTTTTCCAATTGCTTACCAAGTGCGCACGGGTCAAAATTACAGGTCTCGATACCATCACTGATTAAAATTACGGTGGCTTTATTTTCTGTGTATTTCAATTTCTCTGCCGCCATTTTCACGGAAGTCGAGATCGGCGTTTTACCCTTTGGGCTTATACCTTTAACAGCCGCTTTAATGTCGTCTCTGTTGGCACCAACTGGCGAGAGCATTTCAATATCCGAGCAGTCACCCTTTTTGTTATGACCATAAGCCATCAATCCCAAGCGGCTACTGGCGGGCAAATCGTCCAACAATCCGTCTAGCACGGTTTTAGCAATTTCGATTTTTGCAGTGCCCTCTATTTGTCCCCACATGGAACCCGAGGCATCAAGAATAAGGATAGCGTCTTCGYCATCAGCCTGAACCTGAGCTTGRGCCGCAACCGACATCACCCCCGCCAGCAACAAAACACAAAGTGTGACAACAATCCGGTGTAAATATACGAAACCCATAACGCGCCCTTTCGATTTTACATGCTCGTACCATATTCAGTGTGTTTTGAACACAACCTATGCACTGACCACACCCAAACCATAAAAATACCAGTAACTGTTTCGAGGTAAAAACCAATTTTAAATTGTTTATATGCAAAATTGCGTGGCAAAACTGGCGCGGAACAAGAGAAAATCACCTTATGTTCCACGCAAGTGAAAACTGGAATCATTATAGATGGTAGAATTGTATTTTTTTATCAAAATAATTTGAGAATATGTTCGCATTTTTTTTGCAAGCAAACCTATGGAATATTAGGATTTTTTAAAAACCAGCTTCCGTTAACCAATGTTTTTAAGAGCTTATTAACAATAAAATCACCAAAGTAACACACTAGGTATTGACGAGGTGGCGGAAATGAACACTATATGTAGTACGAAGACCGTAAGGGGTTCCGATTTTTATTGAACTGACAACAGGTGCTGGCTGGCACCTGAACGGCATTCGTCGCTAAAAAAATGTTGCAAAACAACAAGAAAATATCCGGCAATAGGGTCGGTTTGGGCAGTTTAGCCAATAGAGGGGAAATACATGTCAGAAGAAGTGAACACAGGTGCAGCAACAGCTAGAATTAGCAATGACGAACTACATATAGATACGCCTGTTACGACCGGATTTACCCAAGCTAAGCCGGAAGCTGACAAGCCCTCGAACTTGAAAATAGTTACACGTGTCAAAATTGATCGATCCCGAGATGAACTGCTCACAGATTTTGGTAAAACCACCTTGGTTGACCGCTATCTACTGCCTGAAGAAAGCTATCAAGACATGTTTGTCCGCGTCGCCGAATATTACGCCGACAAAGACGATCCGGAACACGCCCAACGTCTTTATGATTATATGTCCAAGCTTTGGTTCATGCCAGCAACCCCTATCTTATCCAACGGTGGCGCCAAACGCGGTCTGCCAATTTCGTGTTTTCTGAATGCCGTAGACGATAGCCTTGATAGCATTGTTGATGTTTGGAACGAAAATGTATGGCTTGCCTCCAATGGTGGCGGCATTGGAACTTACTGGGGCAATGTCCGCTCTATTGGTGAAAAAATTGGCCGCGCAGGCAAAACGTCCGGTATCATTCCGTTTATCCGGGTTATGGACAGCCTGACACTTGCCATTTCCCAAGGCTCACTGCGCAGGGGTTCTGCCGCAGTTTACCTTGATGTCCACCACCCGGAAATCGAAGAGTTCCTTGAAATACGCAAGCCAAGCGGTGATTTTAACCGTAAAAGCCTAAATCTGCACCACGGCCTTAATATCACTGACGAGTTCATGGAGGCCGTGCGCGACGGCGAAGAATTTGCTCTACGTTCACCCAAGACCGAGGAAGTGATCAAGAAAATTGATGCCCGTAAGCTGTGGCAAAAAATCTTGGAAATGCGTTTGCAAACCGGCGAGCCCTATATGGTTTTTTCTGATACGGTCAACAAAGCTTTGGCTACACACCAAAAAGAACAAGGCCTACGCGTACARCAATCCAATTTGTGTGCCGAAATTATGCTGGCCACAGGCAAAGACAAAGCTGGCCGCCAGCGTACTGCCGTTTGCTGTTTGTCCTCCGTCAATGCAGAAAAATTCGATGAGTGGAAAGACGAAGAAACCTTCATTGAAGACATCATGCGCTTCCTCGATAATGTCCTACAAGATTATATCGACAATGCACCGGCTAAAATGGCCGATGCTGTCTACTCCGCCATGCGTGAGCGCTCCGTTGGACTTGGCCTGATGGGYTTCCATTCYATGYTMCAAKCCAAAGGCGTTCCSTTTGAAAGCGGCATGGCCAAAGCCATAAAYACCCGTTTGTTCAARCATATCCGCAGCAGAGCTGACGCGGCTAGTGTTAAGCTAGCACACGAACGCGGCGCATGCCCGGACGCGGCGGACGCAGGACATATGGCCCGCTTCTCGCACAAAATGGCCGTAGCACCGACCGCTTCTATTTCTATTATTTGCGGTGGTACTTCGGCGGGTATCGAGCCCATTCCGGCCAACATCTACACGCACAAAACTTTGTCGGGCTCTTTCACTGTCCGCAATAAATTCTTGGAAGAATTGTTTGACGAAAAAGGTATCAACACACAAGAGATGTGGTCGTCAATTCTTGAACACGAAGGTTCTGTGCAGCACTTGGACGAACTTACTGAAGACGAAAAGGCCGTATTTCGCACTGCGTTTGAACTGGACCAACGTTGGATCATTGAATTGGCCGCTGACCGCGCACCGTTGATTTGCCAAGCGCAAAGCCTGAATATTTTCATCCCGGGAGATGTAGATAAATGGGATCTCCACATGTTGCATTGGAATGCATGGGAAAAGGGCATCAAGTCTCTATATTATTGCCGTTCCAAATCCGTACAACGCGCCGCTTTCGCTGGCAGTTTGGATGAGGACAAACCTGCAAATGATATGGAAGCAGCCATGCAAGCTGCAGCACCTACCGATTACGATGAGTGTCTTGCCTGTCAGTAAGTAGGTTTATAATTAATATGTCTCAGCGGTAAATGTCTTTTGGATCATTTTTGCAAGGTCTTCAAAATGGGTACGGGTGCGCTCTATGATAAGAGCTTCTACATCCCCATCCATACTTAAAGCCAAGATCTCACCGTTCACTACAATTGTAAACTTCTCTAAGGTAGCAGGACATCTTCCACTCAACACTACCGCCGCGCGCATAGCTTCACCGTAAATTTGGGCTGATAATTGTTCATTTTCATTCAGCAGATGATGGATGACGGCACTATCTGGCGGAGTTTTACGGCTGCGGTATGCCCTAAACAACATGAGTGCCAAATACGCCCGTTCCTTATGAGTGAGGCCAGGCAATGGCCCATAAAGCGCAATCTCATAGACAATCTTCGCCCTATGGTCTGGATGCAGCCCTGCGCCTGTACTCATAAGAAGACTAGCGGCCTTACGGATCCGGTCTTCTGTCTCCAAATCAAATGCCCGCGGTAAATCTGCGTGGATGCCCGATAAAAACTTGAATATGGCATCACCCATTTTTGCACCCTCAGTACTTTGACCAGCAATACTGGCACAAGCATCAAACAGTGCGTCTCGTTTCTTTGCATCGGCGCTAAGCCACTGATACACAAGCCCGTCCCGCAAACCGCCCGGTGCGATAACAACATGCTTAGGACTTAGTCTATCAAGAAGAACGCTCAACATGAGACCACCATACGGCAATGTATCTGCCCGGCGTTGGGATATATTTGGCCAGTTCAAAAGCTCTGCCGCACCCTCACTTGAGTAAGCCCATTCTGCTAACTCCCGTGCATGCGCCGTCCCAAAACTATAATTGTGCGCCACTCGTAATGGATAACCATTTCGTTTTTGATCTATGATCGCCAACTTCCGCCAAGCACCGCCAATTAAATACAATGTATCAATATGCGGATAATTCTTTGCTATATCCGCACCCAACATAGTTTCTATGCGTGGACGTAATTCCGCTGGATCAAAAGCTCTATCAAACATAGAAAAGGGGCCAAGTTGGTAAGAGACRCCGCCATATGTTTGACCACCGCTCACCTGAACCAGCTCTAGACTTGCTCCACCCAAATCAGCAGCTAGACCGCGTGCACGCGGTTCACCTGAGATAACTCCGTTTGCGGACATCAAAGCCTCGTCCTCACCACTTAGCGGAGAAATATCAAACCCCGTCTGGGCTTTAACTAAATCAATAAATTCTACTGCATCWTCGGCATCACGCATGGCAGCTGTGGCAGCAATGAGCACATCRTCTAGGTTCTGAGCCTTAGCTAGAGCGGAAAAACGCTTTAGTGCTTCCAATGCCTGCACACGCCCTTGCGGATTTAACTTACCTGTCCGGCGTAAATCCCGACCTAACCCTGCCAGGACTTTTTCATCGTAAATTGGTGCAAAAGCAGCACCTGATATTGAGTATACAACAAAGCGGACGGAATTGGATCCGATATCAATAACACCGACTTGCTTGTTTTTTATTAAATCAGCTTGGTAAGATAGCCTCATATAATATGCCCCGTGTTCAACAGCCCGCTAGGCAGCATTGGCTGCACGATTTTCGGTTAGGAGCAAATGCAAAGCCTCATTATTTGGTGCACTACGCAAGCGTTCACGCAGATCTTCACGTCGCAAAAGCCGTGAGACTTGTGCCAAAGCCTTCAAATGCAGGCTACTAGCATTTGCTGGAGCCAGTAAGAGCACAACCAAGTCCACAGGGCGCTCGTCAATAGATTCGTACTCCAGCGGTGTTTCAAGTCGAGCAAACACGGCCCGAACTTCATCTATACCCTCAAGCCTAGCATGAGGAATTGCAACACCGTAGCCAACACCCGTACTACCGAGCCGCTCGCGCTCTGCAACGGCAGCAACAATATCACGCACCTTTACTTTATCACTGGATACAGCACCACACTTGGATGCCAACTCGGCCATTTCTTGGAACAATTGTTTTTTACTGGCGGCATGTAAATTTTGCGCTACGCAACCTTGCGTAAACAATTTTTCAGTATTCATTTTCTTACGCTTTCTATTACGCTAACTCATATGCATTTATGCATATTTAGGCACAATTATCCGTATCAAATTATACAGTTTTAAGTTTTGGGCGGCTCTTAGCCTGTCTATCGCTGCGGGTCAATCCACCCTACATTGCCATCTGCACGTTTGAACACTACATTCAAACCGCCGTGGGCAGCATTGCGAAACATAACGGCCGACGMATCTGTTAGACCTAGCTCCAGYGAGGCCATGCTTACGGTCATGGTGCGGATYTCGGTTTTTTGCTCTGATATYACCATTGGATCAGCGGGTGGGTGATTGTCCTGACCATTGTCCTCTGCACTAACAGGGTTTTGTAGCACAAACATAGCCAACGCTTCGGCTTTATCTTCTGCGCGGTGATCACTGAGACGGCGTTTATARCGGCGCAAACGCTTTTCCARATGCACTAATGCTTCATCAGAAGCCCCATAAGCGTCTTTCGCATTACCGTGGGCCGCCATAGTCGCGCCGGATGGTAGATGCACAGAAATTGATGTGTTAAACCCTGGGCCTTCTTTGGATATAGATATATGCGCTTCCCCATCGCGGTGGATATATTTATCCATCATCTCCTCAAGTCGATTATTAATTCTTTCTGAAAGTGCGGCTGAAACATCGATACCTTTGGATACAATATGGATTTGCATAGGGAAGTTCTCCTGTTTGAGTGTGATTTATCTTAGCATTGTTTGCGACCAAGGTCAGGTGAAAAATAATGATTATTATTTATTTTTCAATATCCKTCGCCTTTGYACTGAAGAAGGAATGTTCAAGCTTTCGCGGTATTTGGCAACTGTGCGCCTCGCTATATCTATGCCTTGATCTTGCAGGAGTTTAACCAATTTATCGTCTGACGCCACGGACTTAACTTCACGTTCCTCATCAATCAATATTTTAATTTTGTGGCGCACAGCCTCCGAAGAAAAGGCCTCACCGCCGTCCACAGATGCAATAGCGGCTGTGAAAAAATATTTGAGTTCAAACGTACCGCGTGTAGTCGCTATATATTTATTGGAAGTAACGCGACTGACCGTACTTTCGTGCATTTCTATGGCATCAGCAACGGTTTTTAAATTGAGAGGCCGTAAATGATCGATGCCATAAGCAAAAAATCCGTCCTGCAGTTTGACGATTTCGCTAGAAACTTTCAAAATAGTACGCGCCCTTTGATCCAGGCTTTTAACCAACCAGCTRGCATTTTGTGCGCATTCAGACATATAGGATTTCACTTTTTCGTCTTTGCTGCCATTGCACACTTCTGCGTAATAACGGGAATTGACTAACACGCGCGGTAAGGTATCCGTGTTGAGTTCTACCGCCCAGCCGCCGTCTGGACGCTCATGCACAAACACATCTGGCTCTACTACACCTGCTGTATCCGCTCCATAAGCCAAACCCGGCTTTGGTGACAACGCCCGAAGCCGAGCCGCATAATCACCAAGTTCATCGACACTAATACCGCACACCTTAGCGAGAGCCGGTAAATCATGGTTAGCGAGCATATCAAGGTTATCCAGCATCAACTGCATCGGGCCGTCCAACTCCCCGCGCTCTTTTAGCTGCAAAGCCATGCATTCGCTTAAATCCTGCGCCATTACGCCTGTCGGTTCGAAAGTTTGCAATACTGTAAGCACAGATTGCACGCGGGTTATAGTCACACCCAACCGGTCAGCTAGCTCCACCAAATCTGCACGTAGATACCCGTTCTCATCAACTTGATCGATGAGGTAAGCGCCAATCATTCGTTCGCGTTCATCATGGATGGCCATAAGCAATTGCGCAGCTAAATGTTCATTTAGAGAAATTTCCCGCGCCGTATTTGCAGCAGGATCATAATCATTGCCCCCGGAAAACGATTTGCCAGAGCCAGCCTTGCTCCAATCAATATCACCACCCACGGACGCAGCACCCGGGGCCACATCAGCAACGGTTGCATCGGCGTCCAATTGCCGTTCCGTAGCATCTATGGCATCTGCCGCAGCAGCAGAAGGCGCGTTTAAATCAAGTTCCGAGAGACCCGTTTCGCTTGTTACCACGGCATCAACACTGTCTTCACGGCGGTTTTCCGTACCTGTTCCGCGTTCCAGCAAGGGATTGCTCTCAAGCTGTTCTTCAACAAATGCAGCCAATTCAAGGTTGGTCAATGTCAACAGTTTGATCGCCTGCTGCAATTGCGGCGTCATGGCCAATTGCTGGCCTTGCTTTAATTTTATTTGTGGTGACAATGCCATCACACCCCTTTTTATAACCATTCAGGCCATTTTATCGTTCAGCTAGGGGTCTAACAGCTTTCCATTAAGGAGAAGTTTTCAAATCGGCAAATTTTTGAAAATAACTTTCCTAGTCTCCACCGTAAATAATTGGCTCGGTAGCACTGGGTTTATCCGGCTCAACGGTTGGCCGTTGTGCTGATTGTATAGGTTCCAGAGGCCTGCCTTGAATGGTGAGTTGCGGGCCTTGGGGTGACCATGCGGCGAGTTTGAAGCCAGTTATGTAATTGGGCGGCAGGATTAATGCTTCTTCCTGACCAACGCGCGGGCGTAGATATAGGACAAGTCCCCTTGTTTCTGCGGCATCGAGCCGTTCACGCGGTATAAATATCCGCAAGTTTTCCTGACGGTCACAGCGCCGCCGCACCACATAATCCGTTGTGCCTCTATAGTAGGGATCCTGTGGATAGTAATCCAATTGGTGGGGGAATTTACCCCGTGGGCTCGTACGTGATTTTGAGCGAGGTTTTGGCGTATATTCTGACTTACCTACACTGGGCTTACTTACATTGGGCTTTGGTTTGTAAGTCGATTTCGGTCTAGAAACTGGTGTAGGCCTTGAAACGACCTTTGGCGAAGGCTGAGTAGTTGGTTTAGCTACCGGACTATATGGCTGGCTCGGCGGTTGACTTGGGGCAATATCTGGACGAGGGCGAGAAACAATTCTCTTGGACGGCCTTGCATCCGTACGTGGTTGCGGTATTGGATCAGTATTTGGTCTAGGTGGGCGATCCGGATCCGTGCCTCGACCATCAGGTTGTGGAGCAACACCGTCCGGCCTTATAACATGCGGCCTGCGCGGTCTATCTGGCCTGGATACTGGTCTGGAAACAGGTCTGCGATCAGTTGTCGGGCGGATAATAACCGTGTTGCTACCACCGCCATGATCGATATCGTGACCGCAGTTATCATCGTGGACATGGCCGCGACCATAATAGCCATAACCACCGCCCCAACCGTCATGACCATATTCATGCCCACAATAATCATCATGAATATGGCCAAAACCCCACGCGCCGTAAATTGGTGTGTATTGCGGGATAGCGCGGATATCTTCACGGCAATCCAGTACCGTAGCTCCAAAATCCGCCAACARAGCCGGTTCACCACCAGGCCAGCTGGCCTGGTCATAGATGCGGGCTTCTGCCGGATCCGGCGTTGCGCTACCATAATTTAAAACAACGTCCAAATAAGCGCCGCCCTCATGCACATGACCCTCATCGTCAGTAAACGGCCCTGCTGTTCTGAGCTGTGCCTTACCGCCTATATTTGCACGTCTTGTCGAGAACGCTTTTACTTTAGGTGCCAGAACTTCGCTAATGCCGCTAATTGGGTCTGTGCGGCGCACGGAATTTGATGCAATATCTATGGGCGTACGGTTAACCAAAGCGGTAGCGCACGCACTTAAAGCGGCGACAGAGACAAGCAGAGAAAACTTGAAGTTCTTCACAATTATTTTCATAGGCATATGTCTAGGCTACCATGCCTGAGCCAAAACTGAAAGCACCGTTCACATCCGGTTCATGTTTGTAATGATGCGGTAACGCCGTGAAACAAGAAGGTTAAACCGAGCCAAATACCCGGCGCAGGATTTCTGATGTGCGCTTGGCGGGATCGCGGCGAATAGCGGCTTCTTCCTTGGCGACGTAATGGAAGACACCGTCCAGACCGTATTTGACACCGTGGCCGATGAGGTCAGTGCGGGCGTTAGCGCCCAGCGTTGGCGCAAACGGTATGTTACGCAAATCACCTGTGACTTGATCGAGCAAGCGCAGAGCACCCGTCTGTCCCAGCGCGTTTTCCATAATTGGAGAAAACAGCGAGGTTAAACGCGGTGTGGTTTTTTCCTGTAGATAATTGGTGGCGGCATTTTGCGGGCCGCGCACAATCCCGATGGCGTCAGAGATACTCAGTCCAGCTACTGCATCAAAGAAAATGTCTTTGGCCACAGGAGCCGCTTTTTCTGCACCCCGGTTCAGTTGAGTTTCCAGTTCGTTCAAGACACCGCCTGCACCAATTTTTGACAGTACCGACTGCACATCGCTTAAAACTTTTGGCAACGGAATATGGATTTTACCATCATTGAGAAACCCGCCCTTACGCCCGACAATACCGAGCGCGCTGAGAATACCGTTATCCAGCGCCGCCCGAATACCCCGCGCCGCCTCAGCTTGTGATAAAATCCCGCTTCCGAGAATACTTTCAAGCGCCCCAATATCCATAGTTTTGCATGCTGATAGAGGAAGAGCCAACAACCCAGCAAGCGCAAGGCGGCGGTTGAGTGCAGGCGATAAAGTCTTGATCATGGGTTATCCTTTAGTGGTGTGAAACAAACATACACCACCCCACCCAAAACAGCAAATAACCTACTGTTAATTTAGTTGTGACTAATAAACCCGCTTAGCTGGTTTGATATATTCGATGTCGTCGGTCATCGTATATGTATGCACAGGGCGACTGCCGAGTTTTACTTTATCGTTTTTGACCCACGCCAAAGTGTGTTTCATCCAGGTTTTATCATCCCTATCCGGGTGATCTTCGGAAGCATGCGCACCGCGACTTTCTTTGCGGGCTTCGGCGGCGGACATTGTTACCAGCGCACCGCCCATGAGATTATCAAGTTCAAGCGTTTCCACCAGATCTGTGTTCCAAACCAAAGTCCGGTCCGTGACACCAATGTCTTTCATGGTTGCCGCGACTTTGGCCATTTTGGCTACACCTTCGGCAAGGCTCCCATCAGTACGAAATACCGCGCAATGGTCTTGCATGGTTTTTTGCATATCGAGGCGAATGGTGGCTGTGCTTTTGCTGCCGTCCGCAGTGCGGAATTTCTCTAAGCGAGCAAAGCTATCTGCACCTGCATCCGCCGCCAGTTCTGGCTGATCTTCGCTGGCATCCAGAAGTTCGCCGCAGCGTAGTCCCGCCGCACGGCCAAACACCACAAGGTCGATAAGGGAATTGGAACCAAGACGGTTACCACCATGCACTGAAACACAAGCCGCTTCGCCCACAGCCATCAAACCAGGGACAATGCTATCCGGGTTTTTACCTTTTTTGGTCACGACTTCGCCGTGGAAATTGGTCGGGATACCGCCCATATTATAGTGACAAGTTGGCAGAACCGGAATGGGTTCTTTGGTCACATCAACACCAGCGAAAATCTTGGCGCTCTCGGAAATACCCGGCAAACGCTCTGCCAGAATGTCAGGATCAAGATGATCCAAATGCAAATAGATATGATCTTTGAGAGGCCCAACACCGCGCCCTTCGCGAATTTCAATGGTCATGGCACGGCTAACAACATCACGCGACGCCAAGTCTTTGGCAGACGGCGCATAGCGCTCCATGAAACGTTCACCTTCGGAGTTGGTCAAATAACCACCCTCACCCCGACAACCCTCAGTGATTAAGCAACCTGCGCCGTAAATTCCGGTCGGGTGAAATTGAACAAACTCAGGATCCTGTAGTGGCAACCCCGCGCGCAGAACCATACCGCCGCCGTCGCCCGTACAAGTATGAGCAGACGTGCAAGAAAAATAAGCGCGGCCATAACCGCCCGTCGCCAAAATAACCGTCTTGGCGCGAAAACGGTGCAGTGTGCCGTCGTCTAGTTTCCAAGCTGTGATACCGCGACAAACGCCGTCTTCCATAATCAGATCTAGCACGAAATACTCAATGAAAAACTCGGCAGAGCGGCGCAAGGATTGTCCGTAGAGCGTATGCAACATAGCATGACCAGTGCGGTCAGCAGCAGCACACGTACGCTGAGCGGGTGGGCCTTTACCCATATTTTGCATCATGCCGCCAAAAGGCCGTTGGTAAATTTTGCCGTCTTCGGTACGCGAGAACGGCATACCCCAATGCTCAAGTTCGTACACGGCTTTTGGCGCTTCGCGCACAAGATATTCAATACTGTCTTGGTCACCGAGCCAGTCGGAACCTTTGACCGTATCGTACATATGCCAACGCCAATTATCCTCGCCCATATTACCGAGAGACGCGGCGATACCGCCTTGGGCAGCAACCGTATGAGAACGGGTCGGGAAAACTTTGGTCACACAAGCGGTTTTTAATCCCTCTTGCGCCGCGCCCAATGTAGCCCTTAGGCCCGCGCCACCTGCGCCGACTACGACAACATCATAAGTATGATCGATCCACTTTACATCATTTTTAGTCTTGGGCATAAACCTANGCTCCATTTTTAGGCTTAAAGCCAAATTTTAAGAATTGCCAATACGCCAATCAACCATGCCGAAACCGACATAAGGGCGTTTAAAATCATTGTGAACGAACGCATGCCAGTACTTTGCACATAGTCGGAAATTATCTCGTTAATCCCGAGTCGGCCATGATAAAGGCCAGCAGTAAGAAATGCGAGCAAGACAAATGCACCAGTGGGCGATCCMACCCACTCCATCAAACCATCATAACCACCCGGCAATGCTTTCATCAGCCCGTAAACAAAAAACGGCAGTAAGATTGCCAGCACTACAGCGCTRACCCGGTGGGTAATGAACTCATGCACCCCACCTTTGGCYCCACCAATRCCGCGGACTTTACCTAARTCTGTTCTAAAATCACTCATGAGATTGCTCCTGTCAGGAGCCAAGTTAGGTAGGCGGCTAAAATTGCAGACACTAAAATCGTTACAAGCGAGACCATATTGGCGAGCTTGGGATTAAATCCAGCGCCTATGTCCCAAACCAAATGACGAATACCGTTGAGAAAATGGTAAACCAAAACACCAACTACAAAAAAGAAAGCGAATGCCCCAATCCGTGAATATACAAAAGGTTCGACTTTAGCGAACCATTGAGGCCCAGCGGCTAAAAATGCGAGCACCACCGCCAACTTAATTAACCCGATATATAACACGATACCCGTAGCCCTATGCAAGATAGATGACAGCATAGTCGGATGCCATTTCCATATGCTGATATGCGGGGACATTGGTCGTTTATCCGTCCAGCCTTTTGCCATGAAAACTCTCCTATTGGCGCGTGCTGGCAAACCTAAACCCAAGGAAAACTAAGTCAACGCGTAATCTCGAATAATCGAGGTCCAGATGTTTTTTGGGCTTGGCTAAATGTCACAATTGGGCTTAATACGGATACATGAAAAATTTAGCAAAAACAAAGAGCATTGTTGCGATCACCATGATGTTCGCTGCGTCAGCAATTTCCCAAACCTCTATGCCTACAAATGGTGAAATCAACCTGCCTAGCGGAACACCGATAGAAACCGTCAATGAACATTGCCAAAATTTGGTTATTTTCAAAACTGACGAAGGGTTTACATGCAGACCCGCCGAATTTGACAGTATGGAAAAAATTATCGCTGACATGCAGCACGGCGACCTTAGGCACGACCCGGTTCAAGCAGGGAGCGAAGGTGACCGTAAAGCTCTGCGCCATTTGCCAAATGCAAGTGCAGCACAAAACCTAGTGGGCATCACCGAAACCCGCAAATTGATGGCGCGCTATAAAGCTTTGGACAGCGCCAATCTACACGGGGAAAACCTACTCAACCACCGACTTCTCGGTTACATTCTTGGTCAGAGATTAATGCTGGTAGATTATGACACAGGTCGGATGCCATTTACTAATGACAGCGGCTTTTTCAACATGATGAGCTATGTGTCACGCCAGACCAAATTTAAAACCACTGATGACTATGAAGCTTATGCGGCGCGTCTATCTGAACTGCCACGGTTTTTCGGTCAACATATGGATAATATGCGTCGAGGCATAGCAACGGACTATACGGCGTCTGAACAAATTTTACCGGGTATTATTGACGTGGTTCAAAGTCTTGGAAAGGGCAGAGCAGAAGACCACTCCTTCTTCCAACCTTTCACGAAATACCCAGATACAATCTCGGATGATGAACAGGCTCGCCTAAAAGTTCTAGGGCTAAAAGCCGTGAACGATGAAGTCCTACCTGCCTACCATACATTGCTTGCATTTTTACAAAATGAATATGAGCCAGCCGCGCGTAAGGTCGTTGGTATTGGCACGACTGAAACCGGGCGCAACCATTACAAAGCCTTAGTTAAATACTTTACCACGCTTGATATTACACCGGATGAAGTACACGAACTTGGCCTCTCTGAAGTGAAACGTATTCGTGGTGAAATGGAYGAAGTTATTGCAGAGGTAGAATTTGAGGGTAGCTTCAAAGACTTCCTTAAATTTCTACGTACRGACGAGCAATTTTACGCCAAATCCGCAGATGATTTACTGAAAGAAGCGGCATGGATTGCCAAGCGCATTGACGGACAAATGCCTAAATATTTCGGCAAATTACCGAGACTGCCTTACGGTGTCATGGCAGTGCCTGACGAAATTGCTCCTAATTATACAACGGGTCGCTATTGGGGTGGAAATCCAGAACAAGGCTTGGCCGGAAATTATGTGGTCAACACCTATGATCTATCTCAGCGGCCACTGTATAATCTACCGTCATTGACCTTACACGAAGGTGTACCTGGCCATCACCATCAGATTTCACTGGCGCAGGAAATGAAAGACGTGCCAGAGTTTCGCCAAAGTCTATACCCGAACGCATTCGGCGAAGGTTGGGGACTTTATTCGGAAAAACTGGGCGTAGAAATGGGCATTTACCGTACACCTTATGAACAATTTGGCCGATTAACCTACGAAATGTGGCGGGCTTGCCGCCTGGTAGTTGATACCGGTATGCACTGGAAAGGCTGGACGAGAGACCAAGCAGAAGCCTGTTTTTTAGAGAACTCAGCTCTCGCACCGCACAATATTCGCACCGAAGTTGACCGCTATATTTCATGGCCGGGACAAGCCTTGGCCTACAAAATAGGTGAGCTTAAAATTTTAGAACTACGAAAGCGCGCCGAAGATAAACTTGGTGCTGATTTTGATATCCGTAGTTTCCACGACGAAGTCTTGGGCGCAGGCGGTATCCCGCTCAATATTCTCGAAGACCGTATTGACGCCTGGATTGAAAAACAAATATTGGTACAATAAAAAAACCTGAAGGGCTGTTTATAGCCCTTCAGGTTCTCTTTTCCCCCCACWATTTGGGTAATTTAGAAGCGGTAACGTCCACGAATTGTCAAAGGCACACTCCAACGTTCGCCGCCATTATTTGCGCCTGAATAGCGGGCATTAAATGAGCCAGCTGCTTTATCTGAATTATCTGAATTCGGGTTACCTGCATAACGAATACCGGTTTCTATACCCATTGTGAAACGGTTAAACAAAGGTGTTTCAAGACCAATCATGCCTGCGCCTGTTGGCACCCAGCCACTTTCATACATAGCAAGGCTTGTCGGCGTACCTAGGTTCGCCAAACCACCAACTTCATTGATGTTTTCAAGTCTTATAGCATCTTGGTATGCCGCACCAACTTTACCCTCTACATAAGGGCGGACAGACTTCAGCAAAGGCACCCGTATAGGTGAGATATATTGTCTTACGCCTGCTTCAATACCATAACTTTTATAATCGGACATTGTACCGCGTAGTGTCGCCGTATCTTGCGTACCCCAAGTAACTTCATTACCGTCTGCTTGCGCATAACTGCCCTGCACCGTCAATTTTCTATTTGGGCTTAGCGCATAAGAGCCACCAAGCTCTGCACGGTACCCCACCGCATAAGCGTCTTTCATTTTAACATCGACTAAAGTTGTCGTTGGGTTTAAAAAAGTTGTATGCGCTTGGCTGCCTGTGATGGCATCACCACCGACCACATAGTCTGCACCAATGCCGCCTTCGATATTCCATCGGCTCAATGCTTTCCCGCCAACACAACAACCATCATTACTATTCGCGTATGAATATGTACTATCATTGTAGGTATGGCCTTTATGGCTATTACCAAACCCCATCCATGAACATCCTGACAGTGCGATTGTGGCAACTCCACATAACAAAATACGCATAATCCTCATCCCTTATATAATTCCCATTGTAGCAATACAAACACATCGTGCCGCACCCCTGATTAGGTTGTTATATACGAGCCATGTGTATCAATATGGTCAAAGAACATGGTTTTTATTTAGTTAAATTTTGATGTTTTTGACAAAAAAACTAAAAAAACTGATGGAATCACCGGGTTTTTTACTTTGTGTTAAGACTTAAATTTAGCAGTTTCGCCTAAAAAGAAACCCGACCGCGCAACCGAACAGGCACTGACCAGCGATCTTCTGATTGGGCAATAGTGTTTAAATCATCATGCCAACGCAACCCGGCTTCGATACCGATTGCCGTACGTGAACCAACTTGCATTTCCGCGCCGATCGCGCCGCTTACTGTCGGTGTCCAACCAGCTTCAATATATGGCTGAACATTTGCCCCCACTGGCATGAGCGTTGCGGAATCTTGAGATAAACTGACCGCATTGTTATGCGTAAAGCCCGCAGTTGCCTGCACATATGGCCGCACACCGCTCATAGTGTTATTCCAACCGCCCATATATTTGCGGACACCACCTTCTACGGTCCATTGCTCCAGATCACTCCACTGTGCATATAAATCCTCGGTGATTACGGTTGCAGGAGCAGGCACAAATGTGCTGTTATCAATAGTTCCTGTTCTAATGCGTTCGCCCTCGGCCTTGGAGTAACCAACTCGTCCCAATATGGTCGTTGACGGGTCTATGTCATAGGTGGCTGCTAGATCATAACTCACAGCATTTTTGTAAGCATCACCGTAGCTAATTGCACTAGAACCTGATGTGTTTAATGTGGCATTCGGTACACCGCCTGAGGCTAGCCCTCCAGGTTTATCGCCGACAATGTCGCCGCCAATGGCAATATCAGTTCCGATACCCGCTTCGATGCCAAAAGGAAGTGTTGCAAAACCACCACGTAAACCGCCACATGAATAGGTAACATTGCTGGCACATCCACCGCTAGTGCCACCAACACTATAATAAGCTGGATAAGGTTGCGCTACATAAATTGGTGCACCTTGAACCGTTGTCACATTACCAGATGCATTATACCCACCATAACCACCCGCAACTCTGGTAGCTGTTCCTGCTGCCCATTGACCGTTCATGCTCGCATATTGCCCACCAACAGCCGTGCCATAAGGTGCCGTGCCGGCCAAAACGGTACCTGCACCCGTAGTCCCGGCGACCCACCGGCCATTGACAAATTGGCTACTGCTTCCAGCTGCATAATTATTCGCTCCGGCAATGCCGTATCCGCCTGGCGGCGTATTATAACCGTAATTTGTTACACCTTGCGCACCGCGAAGCCCCATTGCAGCTTGAGTGCCGTATCCGCCTTGCATTGTATTATAGCCATTTGCCGCATATATATTTCCAGCACCACAGCCACCGCCCGCATAGCCTACCTGACCATATTGGTTACCATAAACGTATTGATTGCCGTAAGCGCCTGCATTACCGCAACTTGTACCAGCACCAAAACTATTATTACTCCCTGCATAACCACCGCCATAACCGAGCCACGAACACCCGGATAATAACACTGCTGATAGCGTACAAACTGCAAGACGCATAATCGTCTCCTCCTTAATATAATTCCCTAAATATTAACCTTAATATGCTTAACAAATCTTTTGTTTTGTATTACTAAAACGTTAATTATTTAGGTTTTTCAATAGGTTAGCATCAAAAACTGTAACTACCTCGAATAGTTACAGGGATTGAAATAATTTCATCCCCTTGGGCTCCATTAGAGAAATCCCGAGCACCTTCATATTTAACGCCAGCTTCAAACGCCAAAGCCGTTTTAGGCGTCATTTGCCATTCCAAACCAGCCTTGACCGCACCGTAAGGCACCCATTGTGCGTCATATATTTGCGYACTKGCACCAAAACTTACATCGTAAAAATCGCCGTCTGCGTTTATCTGAGTGCCGTCAAAAGCCCGGCCAATATAGCGTTGCCGCTGGTTTTCATTGACACTGGTTGCGGAATAGTGCGCGGTCCCACCTGAAGCAGATACGAACGGCGTTAACGGTCTTTGCAGTTGATTTTTCAAAATTGGGTTAAAATAATATCGACCACCCACTTCAAAATCATAGCGCTCTAAGTCGTTGAACTCATAATTATATGTCGCCACCACTTCGTTTGGAATGAAAGTCGTATTAGAAACAGTGCCAATTAAACTACCAACGGTGCCTTGGAGCGGATCCGTAAAATAATCCGATGTGGAAACGGTTTTCCTAAGCTCGTCAATTATCTGTACACCACCACCTTTTTTACCTTCGGCGCGGGTATAGCCAGCGTTGGCATAGATGGTCGCATGATTGCTTAGAATAACTTCTAGCCCACCAGATACACGCAAGGGGGCCGTGTAAACATCGTCAAAACTAATTTCTGGCGCGGCAATGCGTTCAGCTACACTGGTGTATGATGTATTCACGACCTGGCCGCTGGCAACAGAACCTGTGGAACTTCCCTCAACAAATAAAGCCCGGTTATAGGCACCAGCCGTACCGGATACACCGGGATCATATAAATTGCCTGAAACACTGTGATCAATTTCAAGGCCAAATTGCGCACGCAACCATGGCCGCTTTGACTTTACTTGCGGTGTATAACCTGCTTGCGCCGTTTGCGCGCTGCCAACATGGGAGCCATAGCCTTTATTGGTATATTGGGCTTGCTGGCCATAGCCAGCAGCCGGAGCACCAAGAGCTAACGTTACTTCCTCTGGACGGCAGCCCTTTGGCGCGCGTTGTGTCGGAGACGTAATTTGGCAACGACCCAATGCCTTTTGACCTGCCTGAGTATTATATTGCTTCGTACTGCCTTCATAACGAGTACTTTGAGCCTGATAGGACTGCTGCCCTCCACCTAAGCCCAACCATGAACATCCGGATAATAATATCGTAGCACTAGATAATACTGTAATTTTGGCACAAGCACTTAACCGCATAGTTATTCTCATTGTCATTACCCATAAACGGGAAATCAGCGCACAATCGCACTATGGTTAATGACTTGATGAACTCTTATGCTTAACAACTCGTTTATCAGCCGTAATTATTGTGGTTTTTTACAGCTATTTGGCTAAAATAGAGAAAGTACGCTTTCTGGTGGGCGGCCGATGATTGCTTTGCCGTCTTTTATCACAATAGGTCGCTCGATAAGCTTAGGGTTTTCGGCCATGGCGCGAACGAGACTGTCTTCATTCGTGACCGTTTTCAAATTTAGTTCTTTATATATACTCTCGCCGGTGCGCATCATTCCGCGCATAGAGGATAAGCCCAGCATTTTTGCTATTTCGCAAATTTCCACTGCTGTTGGAGCATCTTTCAGATACTCGATAATTTCCGGTGTCACGCCTCTTTCTGACAACAATGTCAATGTCTGGCGGGATTTAGAGCAACGGGGATTGTGATAAATTTTAACGGTCATAATATTTTCNCYTTTTCGGCATTGATTTAYTCCATCTTATAAGCATATTTCCCCCTATGAAAACTGAAATGAACTATTCTTCTGTCTCCGGATATGTCGCGAGCGAATATGAACCCGTAAGAGATGCCTTTAAGGCCAATTTCGTAGAGGGTTTAGAGGCTGGCGCCGGATTTTGTGTCTACAAAAATGGTGAGCTTATTGTCGACTTAATAGGCGGCACAAAAGACCGGCACGGCGATACCCTGTGGCAGGCAAATACATTGGTGCCCGTATTTTCTACGACCAAAGCTGTGGCAGCACTTGTCATTGCTTGGTTGGTTGATCAGAACAGCCTAGACTACGAACAAACCGTTGCCAGCCTATGGCCGGAATTCTCTGCACACGGAAAAGATGGCTTAACTGTCGCTCAGGTTCTTTCTCATCAGGCTGGATTATCCGGTATCACAGAGCCAATGCAACCGGAAGACTGGTTCGATTGGGAGACAATATGCGCGCGGTTAGCGGCCCAAAAACCTATCTGGAAACCCGGCACAAAGAGTGGTTATCACCCTCTGACATTCGGATTTTTGGCGGGGGAAATCGCCAGACGCGCTGATGCAAAGAACCGTTCACTTGGCACAATATTGCGCGAGGAATTTTGCGCGCCCAACGATATAGATTTTTTCATCGGCACGCCTGAAAGCGAACACGCTAGAGCCGCTGATTTACACAAACCAACAGCTATGGCAGATTTTGGCGAAATTAACACCGCTACCAAAGCTGCATTTTTCATGCCCTGGTCTTCACCGGGCAGGCGCGGCACAGAAGCTTGGCGTACGACAGAATTTGCAGGCGCAAATGGTCACGGTACGGCCAAATCTGTTGCGCGCCTAATGCAGCTAGCGCTCGACGGRCATATTGGTRAAACCCGCTATTTGTCAGRCGCTACATTGGMCGCCTTATCAAAAGAGCGTATCTCTGGTTCTGATCTAGTTTTGCCGTTTGACCTCACATTTGCAGCAGGRYTAATGCACAGTGCACCCAATTATTTCTACGGCCCCAACGCAGCGACACTCGGCCATTCTGGCTGGGGCGGATCTTGTACATTTGCCGACAGAAAAACCGGTATCACCTGCGCCTATGTCATGAGCAAGCAAAGCCAAGCACTTCTTGGGGATGAGCGGCCTTTGCGGCTAATAGATGCGCTCTATCGGTGCCTCTAAAAATAACGAAGTCCCATTTTTCGGCCAAGCCATTCAATCATATGCTTATTGATGGCGTCTGGCTGCTCCCACATAGCCCAGTGCCCGCAATCTGGCACAACAACGCGCTCTAAATCGGGTATCATATCAACCATGGGTTCAGTGTGTTCAGGGGGCAGGAACAAATCATCGGCGGTGCTGATCATCAAACTTGGCTGAGCAATATCATCGCTAAGTTTAGCATCATGATGCCAATTGTGTGTGGTATTACGGTAGAGATTAACCCCGCCGTGAAAGCCGGAATGGGTGAACGCTCCAGCGTACACTTGCAAATCCTCATCGCTCATCACCTGCCCTGGCAGTGTCGGGGCCCCAGCAGCTAAATAGTCTTTGTACTGTTCGACCAAATAAAACATTTCCGATGTTAGTTTTGCGCCCGTCGGTGTTGAGCGGAACAGCATTTTAAACACAGCCAACGGATCTTGCTCAAAAATAGCTTCAGCAATACCTTCATCTTGGAATGCGACAAAATAATGCTTGTCACCATGGCGATTTTTAAAAATTTCTATGGGGTCAGCGGGCGGGCGTCTCATATGGGGCGTACAAACGGATATCACGCCGCGAACGCGGTTTTCCAGCATCCGTGCCGCATGCCAGACGATAATACCGCCCCAATCATGACCACATAATACAACTTCGCGAATGCCCAGCGCACCGAGTACCCCTTCAATATCGCCGACCAATTTTTCGATACCGTAGGCGCTCACATCCTTCGGCGCATCGGAGTACCCAAACCCGCGAACATCCATGGCAATTGCCCTATAGCCTGCATCCACCAATGCTTGCATCTGATTTTTCCACGAATAAGCAATTTCAGGCCAACCATGGATCAAAAGTACAGGCGGCGCGTCTTTGTCACCCCGTTCATATGTAGCGATTCTTACTTCACCTGCGTCGATTAYATTAACTCTCGGAAAACCCATATTTATTGCTCTTTTGCTATTACTTTTGCACAAACTGTCTCATATCAGCCACAAATGGAAGATTTTCCTGTAATTTAATGGCTTTTTTCCTAGACGTCTTGCATTTGCTCSGCTACACACCCGCCACATCAGAATTTACAGGCTTGCCTGCACATATGTGTACGCGAACCTATATTACTAGAAAGCAGACGAATACATGGTTGAGATTTACGTACGCCAGAACAATGTTGATCAGGCACTGAGGGCACTTAAGAAAAAGTTGCAAAACGAAGGCGTTTTGCGCGAAATGAAAGCCCGTAAACATTACGAAAAACCGTCTGAAAAACGTGTGCGCGAAAAGGCTGAAGCCGTTCGCCGTGTCCGTAAACTGGCGCGCAAACGTGCCCAGCTTGAAGGCCTTCTACCAATGAAAAAGAAGAAGAAGCGTTACTAGACTTTTTATTCTTCTCTACAATTCCAAAGCCATATATTTAGAACAAGCGGACGGGGCATCTGCGTAATTTTTTATGTCTACAAATCCCATATCTTTATAAAGCCTGACTGCATGTTTCATGATTGGTTTGGTCGATAGTACTAAACGGGTGCACCCATCAAATTTGACATATGTTTGAGCCGCTTCACTTAACTTACGACCCAACTGATGTCCCCTGCCCTCAGGTCGACAATAAAGCCTAACAAGTTCGCAGTCCCGATCATTCACCCGCTTGATTCCACAGGCTGCAACTGGTTTGTTGTCAAGTTTTGCCAAAAACAGAGCCGTATAATTACTCGGAAAATCTTGCATATCTGCATGACCATCCGAACACCCCACCTCATTGTTATAATCGATCTCTAAAGCCTTGAGCTATTCGGCAAATAGTAAACGTACTGCCTCAATATCTTCAGGGGTTTCTGCCTGATATACGCAAACATCACCCATCAATTTCGACCTGATGGGGGTACGGAATGGTGATGCGGTTTTGAATATCGACAGAACTATCATTCAGTTTGACAACCTTGTTAATGCAGGACGCGGCCTTAATACAAGTAGCAATGGCATGCTTTTTGGGGCAGAAAAATTTCTGCTATACACCGGCTGCCAGCTGCAAGCGCTCTATCAAAACGGCATTGACACGGCCCGTTTCAGGCAAACCATTGGCACGCTCAAAACTGATAATGGCGTTACGGGTATTAGGGCCAAGACTGCCGTCTGGTGCCCCAACCGGATAGCCAAGGGATGCGAGCATTTGCTGCGCGCCTTTTATGCCCGTATTTGCACTAGGTCTTGC
Organism: Robiginitomaculum sp.; assembly: GCA_002732685.1. Next base: position 36,206 of record NVRS01000002.1, on the reverse strand, counting down.
GAACGCCTCTTTTTGAGAGACCCATGGCAAGTTCTTGAAAACACCATTGGCTATATTATTCACAGGTTTGGGCGCAAACGCTTTGACGCGCGACTTTGCTTTGGCAAGATCATCCTCGGAAAGTTCGCGGGCAACAGCCTCGCTGCGCTGGGTCGCAATTTTATCGCCTTGTGCTCCAGCGATAGCATACCAAACATAGGCCTCTTTTAGGCTTAACTGTACGCCAGACCCACCTTGATACAGTACGGCTAAATTAAACTGGGAATCGAGTACACCACGCTCCGCAGCCATAGAGAACCATTTGACTGCTTGTTGCAAATCAGGGGACGATCCATCCGCACCCGTAGCATAATAATGTCCCAGATCATGCATAGCAATGCGGTTTCCGGCATCGGCCGAGCGGGATAATAAATCTTTGGCAGTTTTACCGTTGACCTTAACGCCAACGCCTGCCTCGTATAATTTTGCCAATCGGTACTGGGCAGCAGGTTGMCCTTGATTAGCCGAMAGACGGATTAAACGCACGGCGTCTGCATTGCGGCCCGCTTCTAAGTGTGACAACCCAAGTTGAAACTGAGCAATTGCATTGCCGTCAGCAGCGGCCATTTCCAAAGTTTGTTTTTTGCCTGCGCGGGCTTGCGTTCCCTCACTGCCAAGATCGGGAGCTGCCATCGTGTCTAAATAGTCACCGACAGGCTCGGTGGTTTCGAATGTCAGCCTATCTGTAGCCACCACTTCTCCTGAAGTTCTATTTGCATCTTGGGGCAATTGTTTAATTTGGGTGGTTTGTGTTTTTTGCGGTACATTGTCGCCCGCTCCGAAGATTTTCGGTGCAAATGTTTTATAGGCAAACAAAGCCACAATCGCGACACCGCCGTATAGAGCAACCTTGCGGATCATACCATGACCGCCATTGCCGCCCTCATTGCCGCCGCCTTTTTTGCGTTTCTTGCCTAGCCATTTTTTACCTTTACCCAATTTAGTATTGGGCTCTRCACCAGGCCGTACACTTTCCATTGAAGGTTCCGTAGTCTGTATTTCTGGCACGCCGCCCGAAACAGACATAAGCGGCAGTTCTGTGTATGTCTCAGCTGTTGGCATAGGCGGGAGGGCCTGCTCATATACTGGCTGCTCTGCGTAGGCCTGTGGCATCACAGCCACATCCTCAGCCCTAGGCGCCATATAGATTTGTGGCTCACTATTAACGACTGGCAACGATGGTTGCAACTCAGCCTGAATATCTTGCTGAAGTTCATTTTGGGTGACAGGGACGTAAGCACGCGGTGAAAACGCCTCAGGTATCTGTCCATCATCGGCAACGGCAACATATTCAACTGGGGCAAAAGGTTGGCTGGGTTGTACGGCTTCGGATACCAACACAGGCTTTATGGTTTGTGCCTCTTGGTCAAGTTTAGATACTGCCTGCATATTTACGCGTTCAAGTGCCGCAAATGCGTCGCCTCCCTGAGGCGCAACCACTGTAGCGGTCAACCCTGCCCCAGATATTTGCGGTGCAACATCGAAGCTAGGTGCAGCGTTGACAGGTGCACTCGACTTATCAAACGCACCAATATTACCTTCAATAGCTTCCAAACGTGTGCTCAATTTGGCAATGTTACGTTCAAACGCTGGCAGCTGATTGCGCTGCTCGTCCTCTATGGCTTCTATGCACTGTGCAACTTCGTGCTTGTGTTCATCATAGTCCAGTTGAAACGTTAAAGTTTTCTCAGCAAGTTCATTTTTGAGAATTTGAGTTTTTTCTGTTACATCTTCAGAGACACGGACAATATTCTCGCCAATGGATTTAATTGCATTGGCGCTATCTTGCTCAATTTTATCCATGCGGCTTGTTAACAGAGCTTCGCCTTTTTGCCGTTGACGCTCTTCACGTTGCATGCGGGCGTCCACCACTGTTGCAAGTCTTGCAATATGGGTGTTAATGGAATTGATAGCTTCGGCCTGCTGTTGTTCTGCAGCCGTCAAACGCTGATTTGCCTTAGTTAATGCCGTTGACAATGTCTCCAGACGTGGATCGTTCAGGACAATCCGCAAATCATGGCCGACGTCTTGGCGGGTTTGCTCTATCATGCCCGTCAGACGTTCTGAGAGATTTTCAATATGCCCTGTAAGTTCAGTTGTACGCGTATCCCCTTCCAGCGCCTCATAGGATGTTTTCAGGGCACGGACAGAAGTACGGGTTAAACTATTTGCCCGTTTCAATCGTTTTTCAATATCGTCTACATGACTTCGCAATGTGACCAATGTATCCTGGCTATGCGACTTTACGGATACAATCTTTGCTACTGGCTTTGCTACTGGCTTTGCTACTGGTTTTGCTATTGGCTTTTTCGCAACCACTTTAAGCTTTGCAGGTGTTGTCTTAGGCACCACTTTGGCCGGCGCTGGCTTTACGGTAGATTTAGCTATAGGACTTTTGGGTGCCCGCGATGGTTTTACAGCACTCTTTCTTGGTACCTTTACCGAAGATTTTAATGGTGTCGCCATCTATGTTTGTCCCTATAGTTGCACGCCGTAATGGATAAGCCCGTGCAAAGCAAATCAGTTTGTATAAGAATTGCGTTAATTATAGTTAAAATGATGTTAACGAATAGCTATATTGTTGGGGTTTACGGGAAATTCAAGCAAGTCTATTGCCCCAAAAAATAGCCCGGTGCTGTATTTCGGAGTTTTTGTTCTAACCGGGTGATTTTGAGATCAAGCGAATCTGCCGTTGGGATACCGACGCGCAAGGCATCATAAATATCCCAGGATTGCTCAAATGCACCTTTCGCCGCCAAAACTTGCGCCAAGCCAACATATGTATTGGGGTCATAAGGGTCTTTGGCAATGGCCGTTTGCAATAAATTTTCGGCACTCATGGAGGCAACGCCAGCATCATCGGCTTGGTTAAACTTCATTTTGGCACGAGCCATAGCGGCAGTGCGGACTATGAATGCCGGGGTTTCTTTTTTACCAAGATACTGTGCAATCACTCTAACGGTGTCGCCTTTTTGCCCTTTGCGACCAGCAGAAGAAATAGCCGTCATATAATCCTGTATGCGTATAGGTAGATCGTCCTTTCGGGTTTGTTCAATTTTTGTTACGGCTTTGCATATATAAGGATCATCCGGGTTTCGGCAACTACCCGAATAGGCCACATATTTTTGGCCAATAATCCATGCTTGCCCATAAGCCTCCATATCCAGTTTAGCATTAAAATCTTGTGTCATTTCCTCAACGGATTGGATGCCGCCGAGCGCCCTATTATAGACGGCTTCATTGATTAAAAGCACGAGTGGCGAAGCGGTTTTAGCTTGCACTATACCAACCGCATCTGGCGGTAGAGGAAATTCTGCATTGGTGTCCCCGCGCTCAACCAAAGTCCAAACTTGCTTTTGGCCCTTTGGGGCCGTGGGGCCGTAGGACAGAATCTCAAACCATTTAGGTGGTGTGTCGTAAGCATAGAGAGCCCGTAGTACCGAAGGGTGCAAAGGCCATTCGTGGTGGGCAAAAGCAAACAGACTGTTTTTATCAACCCCAGCCTCTGCATAGGTTTTGTCCGTAAACTCTGCACTGAACACGATTTCACCATCTCGGTGCACCCGAAGAGATTTGTGCGATTTATCTACGGTTATACCATCGTCTGACGGTATAGCGGCCCAGCTCATAGCACTTTCTACCCAAAAAGAATCCAGTGTCGTACCCTGCCCCGAAGCGCTTTTCACAACGAGTTTCTTTAAGCGTCCATTATTTGTGGCACGGCGCACTGCAGCAATATCGCGGTAAGTTTTTGCGTAAAGAGATGTGTTTTCAAACAGCAGGTTCTTGGTCACCTTGCCGTCCATGCTATATTCGGGTTTGACGCTCAAAATCCGGTTCAGCTTAAAGTCATATATAGTCAGTTTGTTATTGACCTGCATGGCCGCAAAATCTTCACCAAGGATAAGTTTAACATTTTTTACCGTACCTAGCCCGACACCAGAGGCAGCACCACTCGCGACCTCATAATGCAAAATGAGTTGCGAACTGGTTTCGACACCACGTAAATCACGATAATCTAGTGCGCTTAAATAAAATGGTGCAATTTTTCTGACGGTTTTTTCTGGTTTTTTGGGTGCGACGATTGCAGCTGTGATGGCATCAAGAAGGTTATCCAAATTGGTTTCTCCAGACGAGCTACCGCGCAGTCCCAATACTGAGCCATCCAATATTGGGCCATCCATTACTTTACCCTCCTTAATTTTACCGTCTTGGGTCAAHCTATGGGCAATTTGCTCTCTTGGTGTTTTTTCAGGATCGCCTTGAGCGTATGCTGGCGTCATAAACAGAACGAAAAGTGCAGATAATATAAGGAAATACTTCATAATCAGGGTTTTGTGCGTCAAAACCTGATGGGTCAAGACCGTAAAACAGCAATTATTATACTTGACGTTAACGTCAACGTTAAGTAAAAAACTTAAATGCATTCTAGCCCTGCGACAGATTCTGCAAACCTCGCTCCTGAACAACAGGACAATTGGGGTATTGCAGAAACGGCAAAACACTTTGAAATCACCACTCGCGCTATACGGTTTTACGAAGACAAAGGTCTATTGACCCCAAGCCGTGCTAACGGGCGCCGCGTATTTAACGACCAAGACCGCGAACGTTTGGAGAAAATCTTACGCGCTAAACGCATCGGGTTTTCACTGGAAGACATCAAACAATTTCTCGATGTCACCGACGGAAGTGTTACCGACGCTGAAGAGCTTTTACGCCGTAAGACCAGTTTTGAAGCGGTGATTACCCGCCTGCGCAGCAAACGCAAAGACATCGAAGTTATCGCCAAAGACATGCAGGATTTATGCGCCATAATTGACAACCATATAGAAAACGCACCGACAAGCGGTGTGTTCCAGTTCGCCGAAGCTTACGATGCCATGTTTCGCGCCCATCTGGATGAAGATTTCATACCAATATAAGACGACAACCAAGGGAGGGCACCATGCCTACATATAAAGCACCCACACGGGACCAAAAATTTTTACTACACGAAGTACTCGACCTTTCACGGTTTTCCGACCTTGAAGGTTTCAAAGATGCCGATCCGGAAATGATCGACGCAATATTAGAAGAAAGCGCCAAATTCGCCGAAGAAGTCCTGACCCCGCTTAACCGCGTCGGCGACGAGCATGGTTGTATTCGCAACACCGACGGCTCTGTTACCGTACCGCCGGGCTTCCACGAAGCTTTTGACCAGTTGCGCCAAAATGGCTGGATGGGCTTGTCGGCTGATCCAAAATACGGTGGTCAAGGCCTACCCGGTGTTCTCGGGCTTGCTTGCGGAGAAATGACCAGTTCAGCTAACATGGCGTTTGGTATGTATCCAGGCCTCACAGGCGGTGCGTCCAAAGCTATTTCTATTGGCGGGTCAGACGCCCAGAAGAATTTTTATTTACCGAAAATGTACACAGGCGAATGGACGGGAACAATGAACCTGACCGAAAGCCACTGCGGTACAGATTTAGGCATGCTCAAAACCAAGGCGGTTCCGCAAGCTGACGGCACCTATAAAATCACTGGCGAAAAAATATTTATCTCGGCAGGCGAGCACGGTATGTCCGACAATATCATCCACTTGGTGCTTGCACGCATCGAAGGCGGGCCTGAAGGCGTGAAGGGCATTTCTCTATTTATCGTACCAAAACTAAAGGTCGGCAAAGACGGCAGTGTTGGCGGCGAAAACGGTGTCACGTGTGGTGCCATCGAAGAAAAAATGGGCATTCACGGCAATTCAACTTGCGTCATGGTATTTGACGAAGCCGTTGGCGAGTTGATCGGCGAAGCCCATAAAGGCCTCAAAGTTATGTTCGTCATGATGAACGAAGCCCGCCTAGGCGTTGGCATGCAGGGACTTTGCCAATCCGAAGTCTCTTACCAAAATGCAGCCATTTATGCCAATGACCGCATCCAAGGTCGTTCGCTAACAGGTGCTAAAAACGAAAGCGGTCCCGCCGACCCAATCATAGTCCATCCTGATGTACGCCGCATGCTCATGGACAGCCGCGCCTTTAACGAAGGTGCGCGGGCATTTATTTACTGGATGGCTTTGCAAGAAGATCTCGAAAAAGTTTCACCAGACGAAAAAGTACGCGAACGCGCCGACGATTATCTCGGCCTGATGACGCCTGTGATTAAAGGTTATATTACCGATATCGGCTTTAATAACTGCGTCAACGCACAACAAGTGTACGGCGGTCACGGTTATATTGAAGAATGGGGCATGAGCCAGTTTGTTCGTGATGCCCGTATCGCGCAAATCTATGAAGGTGCGAACGGTATTCAGGCACTTGATCTTGTTGGCCGTAAATTGGCCCGCAAAGGCGGCCGTGCGCTGATGTCTATCTCTGCGGAAATAGATGCCTATGTTAAAGAAAATGAAGGTGATGAAAACCTCAAGCCGTTCATGGACGGACTTTTGGAAGCCAAAAACAAATTACAAATGGGTACTATGTGGCTCATGCAAAACGGTATGAGCAACCCTGATAATGCTGGTGCTGGCTCTGTCGATTATATGCATATGATGGGCATTGCTATGCTATCATATATGTGGGCGCGCATGGCCAAAGTGGCACAAGCTGCGATTGATGCAGGCAGTGACGATCCGTTCTACGCTGATAAAATCATCACTGGCAAATATTTCCTAGCCCGCATCCTGCCTAACATGGATGCGCATCTTGCAAAAATCCAAAGCGGTGCAGAACCTGTCATGGCTCTAGCTGCAGATCGGTTTTAAAACGTGAAATTTGCCTTCGCCATATTAGTTATTATTATAGCGACCGGAATTTCGGCATTAGCTGATGATCCCATTATCAAGTATGATTATGATGCTGATATGGCAAAAGTTCAACTTCTGTACGATGATTTAAGTAAGCAAACAGATTTAATTAAATTGGAAATATCAACATTAGCTGATGCTATAAAAATTATTGGAAGAAAACCAAATATAGAAAGCGAAGAATACGCTTTGTGGTTTTTTTCCGTTGAAGGGACAGAAGTTGAGGTAAGTGAAGGCAATGGTACAACTGTCAATATTCCAATGACCTTGCAACTTCGAATCTCATACGACCAAAACAGCATTGTCAAATCTAGAGAGTTTTCTCTTCTCGATCGGTTTAATTAAGTAATTAGGAAATATTATAATGAGTGCATTAAACTTTAAAAACCCTGACTGGTACACCGAAGAAGACATCAACATCTTCCGCGAAGCCGTGTACGGATTTTATGACCGCGAAATGGCACCACACTCGGAAAAATTTAGGAAGAACAAAAAAGTTGACCGGGAGTTTTGGAACAAAGCTGGCGCTATGGGCCTGCTGAACTGTGCAATCCCGGCTGAATACGGCGGCGGCGGCGGTGATTACCGCCACGAAATGATCATAATGGAAGAGCTTGAACGCGCCAATGTCGAGGGTTTTGGCCTGTCATTGCATAATGCTATTGTTGCGCCCTATATCCTGCATTACGGCACAGAAGAGCAAAAACAAAAATGGCTGCCGCGCATGGCCAGCGGCGAGCTTGTTGGCGCCATTGCTATGAGCGAACCCGGCACTGGTTCTGATTTGCAAGCCGTCCGAACAAATGCCAAGCAGGCCGGAAACGGTTGGGTAATTAACGGCTCTAAGACGTTTATTACCAACGGCGGCACGGCAAACCTTGTTATCATTGTTGCCGACACAGGCGGCGAAGGTAAACATTCTAAATCCCTATTCGTAGTTGAAACCGACGATCTGGAAGGCTTCCGCCGTGGACGCATTCTCGACAAGGTCGGTCTTGATGCCCAAGATACGGCTGAGTTGTTCTTTGATGACATGCAGGTTCCGGCAGATAGCCTACTYGGGCCGGAAACVGGCGGCGGGTTTATTCAGCTCATGCAAGAGCTTCCGCAAGAGCGCCTAAACATTGCCGTGCAAGCCGTGGCTTGTATGGAAAAAGCACTCGAACTTACCGTTGAATATGTCAAAGAACGCAAAGCGTTTGGCAAACGCATTATGGATTTTCAAAATACCCAGTTCGAGCTGGCCGAAATTAAAACCATTGTCACTATCGCTAAATCGTTCACCTATGATTGTGCCGAAAAGCATCTGCGCGGCGAGTTGGATACAGTGACCGCGTCTATGGCTAAATTATGGGTTACGGATCAGCAGTGCATCGTCATTGACCGCTGCCTACAATTGTTCGGCGGCTACGGCTATATGAATGAATATCCCATTGGCCGTATGTGGCGCGATGCCCGCGTCCAACGCATCTACGGCGGCACCAACGAAATCATGAAAATCGTAATTTCTCGGAGTTTGTAGGGTGAAATTCGCAATGTATATTTCACTCATTCTTTTAATGGCATGCTCGCCAGCAACAAGCAGCGAGAACCAACCGCATGCTGATGAAGGAAATATACAAAACTTTGAATCTTTATCCGCTGTAGAAATCTACGAAAACAAAATAGTCGGTAGATATAACGTATTCGAAGTTTGTCCCGAATCTGAAGGAAATTTCATTTTTAATAAAACTAATGTAAACCGGAATGGGCATGATTATTGCCAAATAGGCACCATGAAAAAAAATGATACCTCCAATAAAATTTTTATCAACCTAATTGAGTGCGGGTCTGAAGGATTTCCCGCAGACAATATGCAAGCTACGCTCAGTAAAAACAACGATGGCACAGTAACATTTGGCGGATGGTGGGATTATGAACCATTTTCTCTCTACGCCTGCCCTAAAATCAAGAATAGAGAAGAAGGAACAGAAAAATGACAACAGCATATATTTATGACGCACTCCGCACACCGCGCGGCAAAGGTAAGAAGAACGGTAGTTTGCACGAGATCACGGCGCTTTCATTAGCGACGCAGCAGCTTGAAGCTTTGCGTGACCGTAACGACCTCGACACATCCAAAGTTGACGATGTTATCCTTGGCTGTGTGCATCAGGTTAAAGGCCAAGGTGCAGACATTGCGCGCTCTGCGGTAATAACTGCCAATTGGGCCGAGAGCTGTGCGGGTTTAACGATTAACCGTTTTTGCGCGTCCGGTCTTGAAGCCGTCAATATTGCGGCAGCCAAAGTTATGTCCGGCATGTCCGACATGGTTGTCGGCGGCGGGGTCGAGAGCCTATCGCGCATCCCAATGGGTAGTGACGGCGGGGCTATGGGTGTTGACCCAGCCATAGCCTTTGACCACGCTATTGTCCCACAGGGCATTTCCGCTGACCTCATCGCAACCAAATACGGATTTAGCCGTGATGATTGTGATGCTTATGCAGTCGAGAGCCAAAAGCGCTCTGCGACCTCATGGGAAGAAGGACGGTTTAAGAAATCTATCGTCCCCGTCAAAGACCAAATGGGCGTCAATATTTTGGAAACAGACGAGCACATGCGCCCGGGTACGGACATGCAGAGCCTTGGCTCCCTAAATCCAAGCTTCGTAGCTATGGGTCAAATGATGCCGGGCTTTGATTTTGTAGCCTTACAAAAATATCCAGAAATTGAAGCCATCAATCACGTCCATCATGCGGGCAATAGCTCCGGTATTGTTGACGGTGCATCACTGGTTTTGGTCGGGAACGCTCAAATCGGTAAAGACCTTGGCCTAAAGCCGCGTGCAAAAATCCGTGCGTTTGCAGAAATTGGCTCCGAGCCAACTATCATGCTGACDGGCCCTGAATTTGTTGCCGCGAAAGTTCTTAAAAAAGCCGGCATGACCGTAGCTGATATTGACATTTGGGAAATCAACGAAGCATTTGCATCCGTTGTTTTGCGCGCTATGCAAGCCTTGGACGTTGACCACGATGTCATGAACGTCAACGGCGGCGCCATTGCTATGGGTCATCCGCTCGGGGCTACAGGCGCTATGATTATCGGCACTATGGTCGACGAACTTGAGCGCACAAATAAGAACACTGCTCTCATCACCCTCTGCGTAGGCGGCGGTATGGGCAGTGCGATTATTATTGAGAGAGTATAAAATGGCGAGCGGAAATAAAAAACCGGCCCCTTCTCAAAGTATAGGCATAGGCATTGCCCTAGGAACAGCCATTGGTGTTGGAATTGGCGCGGCAATAGGAAATATTGCTGTGGGTATAGGCGTTGGCATTGCCATAGGCGCCGGCATCGGTGCTGCCATGCAGAACTCTTCAAAAGACAAAACAGATACTACTTCCGAATAGGACAAATAACATGAAACATTTTAAATTTGATATCGACAAAGACGGCATTGCGCTGATTACATTTGATAGCCCAGAGCGTTCTATGAACGTGCTTTCCCAAGACGTGATTACGGAAATTGGGGAATGGGTTGCTAAAATCAGCAGCGACGAAACCATAAAAGGCGCGGTGGTCACATCAGGCAAAGCGGCTTTCTGCGCMGGYGCAAACCTAGAAGAGCTCGGCGGGCAATTTGGTGCCGTGTTTGGTGAAATGCAAAAAGACGAACAAGCCGCCAAGCGAAAATTRTTCGACATGGTGTTTCGCTTAAACTCCGTATTCCGCGAACTAGAAACCTGTGGCAAGCCCGTAGCAGCAGCCATTAACGGCCTCGCGCTCGGTGGTGGTTTTGAACTCGCGCTTGCTTGTCATGCTCGCTTTGCAGCAAATGATAATCCAAAGCTTCGCCTCGGCTTCCCTGAAGTTATGGTCGGGCTTCTTCCAGGTGCTGGCGGGACACAACGTGTTCCCCGTATGATCGGATTAATGAATGCGGCACCATTATTGTTGCAAGCTAAGCAGATTAAAGCGCAAGAAGCCGTTGGCATGGGCCTTGTGAATGCTGCAGTACCGCAGGCTGAGCTTATCGACGCCGCCAAAGCATGGGTCCTAGAAAACCCCAAAGCCAAACAGCCTTGGGATGCGGATCGTTTCAAATTTCCTGGCGGCAACCCGTGGAGCCCGCAAGGCTTCCCAATGTTCGCTGGTGCACCAGCTATGGTGCGCAAAGAAAGTTACGGAAATTACCCGGCTATGCCGAATATATTGCGCGCGGTTTACGAAGGCTCGCAAGTCCCTATGGACGCAGCTTTGCGTATCGAGACCCGCTATTTCTGCCAGTTATTGCTTAACCCTAAAACCCAAAATATGATCCGTTCGCTGTTCATCTCCAAGCAAGCCATCGATAAAGGCGGTGCACGTCCTGCCTCACAAAAACCGGGTGCGATCAATAAAATCGGCGTTATTGGCGCTGGCTTTATGGGTGCAGGTGTCGCTTATGTATCTGCTATGGCAGGCATTGAAGTTGTGCTCATTGACCGTGACCAAGAAGCGGCCGACAAGGGCAAGGCTTTGACCGAAACCGAGCAGGCCAAACGGGTCAAGCGCGGTAAAACTACACAAGAAAAAATGGATGCTATTCTGGCACGGATCACACCGACCACAGACTACGGTTTACTKTCTGATGTGGATCTCGTTGTCGAAGCCGTGTTTGAAAATTCCGAACTGAAAGCTTCGATTACAAAAATGGCAGAGGATGTCATACCAAAAGACGCGGTRTTTGGTTCTAACACTTCAACCATCCCAATTACCGATTTGGCCAAAGCATCCGCRCGCCCAGAAAATTTCATCGGCATTCACTTCTTTAGCCCAGTGCATAAAATGATGTTGGTAGAAATTATCAAGGGCAAAGAAACATCCGACTATGCGATTTCTCGTGCGCTTGATTTTGCCACCCGCATTCGCAAAACCCCGATTGTCGTTGAGGACACACGTGGTTTCTATGCAAACCGTTGCGTCATGCGCTACATCAATGAAGGCTACAACATGTTGTCCGAAGGCGTAAAACCTGCTCTGATCGAACAAGGCGCGCGCATGGCCGGCATGCCAGTAGGGCCATTGTCTCTACAAGACGAAGTGGCGATTGATCTGGGTTATAAAATTCTGACACAAACCAAAGCTGATCTTGGCAACCAATATGTAGCCGGGAAAATGGATCCTATCATCACTGCTATGGTCGAAAAATATGACCGTAAAGGTCGTAAGAACGGTAAAGGATTTTACGACTATAATGGTCGTGAGAAATCTCTCTGGCCTGAGCTTGGTCAATTTGCAGTGAACGGCATCTTGGAAAGCCAGCCAAGTGCTGATGAGGTTAAGGACCGTATCTTGTACGCCCAAGCCATTGAGGCGGCACGCACAATGGCCGAAGGCATTATTGCCGATCCGCGTGAAGCTGATCTTGGTTCTATCTTCGGCTGGGGCTTCGCGCCTTATACGGGCGGCGCCATCAGCTTTATTGACATGACGGGCATTGCTAAATTCGTTAAACGTGCGGACGAACTCCGCGACGCTTACGGCGAGCAATTTGAAGTGCCTGCACTTCTACGCGATATGGCTAGTGCCAATGAAACCATGTATGGTCGCTTCAGTAAAAAGGCGGCTTAATGTCCTCGKCTTACACTCTCTACGCCGCGCCGCTTTCGCTCTACTCGGGCAAAGCGCGCGGTTATTTACGGTGGAAAAATGTRGCKTACAAGGAAGTATTGGCGACGCGTCAGGTTTACGTGAACGAGATACTGCCGCGTGTTGGTTGGCCGGTTATGCCTGTGTTAATCGCACCTGACGACACCACAGTTCAAGACACTACGGACATCATCGATTATGTAGAAACACACGAACCCGGCCCGTCTATATATCCAGAAGGCCCGAAGCAAAAATTGGCTGCATTGATCATGGAATTATTCGGTGATGAATGGTTACTCATGGCTGCTATGTATTACCGYTGGACCTTCAACGAAGAATTTGCCTAYGGTGAATTTGGYAATGCWCTCTACGCAGAATTACCGCTTAAGGAGCGCGCAGCAAAGGGCCGCGAAGACGGCGCACGTTTCAAAKCCTTCTTACCATTTCTCGGTATTACACCCAATACGGCACCCGCTATTGAGGCGACTTACGAAGAGTTTTTGAAAGCCTTTGATRYRCATCTGTCCAAGCATAACTTCTTATTTGGYTCRCGCCCATCCATTGGCGATTAYGGATTGCTMGGGCCGCTTTATGCCCATAACTACCGCGAYCCTGCATCTGGTGAACATATGGAAAAAACGGCTCCGCGWGTCGCMGCATGGTGCCGATATACCCAYGCMCCACAACATTTYGGYACAGGTGAATTTWTAGMGRAYGACGARATACCSGAAACGCTGATACCTATCTTRAAAATRTTTGCCCGWGAGCAACTCCCGATTTTGYTKTCAACAATTGAGCAGATGAAAACTTGGTACGCSGMTAACSMRGRCGMRGACGAAGTACCSCGTGCCATTGGCATGCACGAATACACAATCGGTGGYGTGACCGAYAAYCGCGGTGTCATTCCGTATCCGCTTTGGATGCTGCAAAGGGTGACTGACCATCTTGCCAGTTTATCCGGTAAAGACAAAACGGCGGCAAATGAACTRCTRRCATCCATCGRCGCCRAAGCKCTCATCGATCTTAATATCAGCCCRCGYTTGACCCGTAAAAACTTTAAACTTCATRTCGCGTAAGGAAGCTCATTGACCAATCCTGTCACATATACATCTGAAAACGGCATCGCCACCATCTCCATGGACGATGGTAAAGTCAACGCTCTGTCGAACGATATGCTCGACGGCTTGAACGCTGCGTTTGATAAAGCCGAAGCCGCAGGAGAAGTGGTTATATTCACTGGACGGGCAGGCATGTTTTGCGCCGGATTTGATCTTAGTATCATGATGCAAGGGCCTGAAAAAGTATTGGCTTTGATGACCAAAGGCGGGGCGTTTTCTCAACGCATCTTGACCTTTCCGACCCCGGTGATTTGTGCGGTGAGTGGACATGCCATGGCTATGGCCGCCCTTATTTTACTGTCCAGCGACTACTGCATAGGCATTGAAGGCAAGATAAAAACCGGCATGAACGAAGTTGCTATTGGCATGACCATGCCGCAAGCCGCCGTCGAAATTGCCAAAGCGCGGTTGGCACCACCCTATTACAGGCGGGCCATAAACAATGCCGAAATTTTTAACCCGCAAACTGCAATGGCAGCAGGGTTTCTGCACAATTTTGTGGCCCCTGAAGACTTAACGGCGAGCGCACAGGACAAGGCAGAACAAATGCGCAAACTTGACATGGTCGCCTTTGCTGCCACGAAACTTAAATCCGTCCAACCTTTGCTCGACATGCTAAAACGAGCCCACGCGCTCGACAAACAGTCCGATATATTCAAAGGAACCTAATATGACAAAACTCGTAACCTACACTTTTGAAGACGGTGTTGCCTTAATCCAAATGGACGACGGTAAAGCCAATGTGCTTTCACCCAATATGTTCGAGCAGCTTAATGCCGCGTTTGACAAGGCCGAAGCTGATGAGGCYGTCGTGGTTTTGACCGGGCGAGACGGCGGTGTATTTTCTGGTGGTTTCGATTTATCTATCATGATGTCTGGCCCCGAAGCTGCCGTAGCTTTAACCGGCCAAGGCTCGCGCTTTGCTCTGCGCATTCTTCAACATCCTTTTCCGGTTATTGCCGCCACGGGTGGCCATGCAATTGCCATGGGCGCGTTTACTCTGCTGGCCTGCGATTACCGCATCGGCGGCGATGCTGGCACCAAGACGGGGCTTAACGAGACCCAAATCGGTATGACCATGCATCATTTCGGCATTGAGCTTGCCCGCGAATTTATCCCGAAAAATTACCTGAACCGCTCTATGATTAACGGAGAAATATTCAGCCCCGAAGATGCCAAACTGGCCGGATATTACGATATACTGGTCGCCAAAGATGCCGTCATAGATACGGCCAAGGCRTCCGCTAAAATGATGGCCATGCTCAATATGCGCGCTTTCAAAGGTACCAAGCTTAAATCCCGCGAAGCGCTCATCGCCAAGTTGGAATGGGCTATTGATGAAGATTCCAAAATGAGTGTGCTTGAATAATATGACCGATGAAACCTTGAAAATCTGGCACGAAATCGTTGCGAATAAAGACGTTTCCAAGCTATCCAGCATCATCCACCCGGACGCCGTGTTTCGCTCACCCATGGTCTACAAACCTTATCACGGGCGAGATACTTTGGTGTTTGTGCTATCGCAAGTCATAGAAATTTTTGAAGATTTTACCTATCACCGCGAACTAATGAGCGATGATGGCCGCAGCGCATTTTTGGAATTCACCGCAAATATAGGCGATAAATCTCTTAAGGGTTTAGACCTGATTACCTTTGATGCGGACGGAAAAATTACAGAGTTCGAAGTTTTGATCCGCCCCATGAGCGGCCTAATGGCCCTGAGTGAAAGAATGGCTGAACAAATGGGTAAACGAATGGCAGGGGTTACTTAACCCTCATCATTCTCGTCGTTTTCATCTTTTTCATTATTTTCTTGGGCACTAATGGCCTCTTCAATTAAGATCACCACACGTCCGGCTTTGATGTCCACTTTCGGCACACCTACTTTTGTAAACGGATGATAGAACTCGGGCACATCTTTGGTGCCGCTAATCTCCAGCATGTCGCCTGCGCCGAAATTGTGAGCCTGTACGATTTTGCCCATGCGTTTACCGTCCGTAGTTTTCACCTCTAACCCAATTAAATCTTCGAAGTAAAATTCATCCTCGTCGGGCGTGGGCATATCTGCGCGGTAAACATAAAGCTTGGTACCCGACAGGGCTTGCGCTTGCTCTCGGGTTTCCACCTGTTCGCACAGGACGGCAAATCCGTTCCTAACGGCGCGCTTTGACGTGATGGTCAAAAACACATCACCGTTCTCGTTCCGCAAAGGCCCATAGGCAAAGCAATTTTCCGCTACACCCGTGAAAGATTTTATCTTCACCTCGCCATTAACACCAAAAGCACCAGAGCAAGTGGCAACACAAATGAGGGGGTTGTTATTAGTCATTTCAAGCCTTCCAAATGCGCAGGTTCCCGGCCTTGAGCCGGGATCCAGAGCATCGTCAAAGATGTGCAATGTCGTCCCATAAATCTTTCCAATCAGGATTGCGTTTCTCGATTAAATCCAGTTTCCATTTGCGCCGCCATTTCTTAATGCGGTGCTCGTCTGTTATGGCGCTATCATAATCAGAATATTCTTCATACCAGACCAATCGGGTCAGGCCATATTTTTTTGTAAACTTGCTGCCTTTGCCTTCGCGGTGTTGTTCCACTCGATATTCAAGTTTGGAGGTGGAGCCAGTGTACAGCGTCCCATTACGCTTATTGGTCATAATATAGACCCAGTTGGGGCGAGACATATCAGGTTCCCTTGTCGTTCAGTGTTTAGCTGTCTGGATCCCGGCTCGGGGCCGGGAACCTGGCTAGGTTAGTTAGTCATATTATTGTCCCCGGTTCTCGAGCCGGGGTCCAGTTAATCTGGGTACAAAATTCACCCTCTGCGCCATGTTGTGCCGTCTTTGCCGTCTTCTAGGATGATGTTTTCTGCGGCGAAAATATCGCGGATTTCATCGGCGCGCGCCCAGTTTTTTGCAGCGCGGACTTCGGCGCGCTCAGTGATCAAAGCATCGATTTCATCATCAGACAATCCACCCTCTTTACCCTTACCCCGGAACCATTCCTCTGGGTCTTTTTGCAGGAGGCCTAGGAGGTTTGCACATTCCCAAATGTAAAAAGTGAGTTCAATTTTCAGCTCTGTTGAAACTTTGTTACTTCCACCAAAATAAAGCTTCATTCTTCCGTGATTCCATCTGCCGTTAACGCAAGCAAACAACATTTCTTCAATTCCTGTAAGGACTGCCCCATAGTCCAAATCATCCATGATAGAATCTATAAATATATTTCTGTAATGCCTATTTAGGTTTGGCTGCACCTTAGGTAGAAAAGCAATCCTTCTATAAAATTCATCTAATTTTCCTTGCGATAGTCGTAATCGTTGCTCACCCCAAACAAGTTCATTTCTATGTAGAGCCCCCAGCAGGGCATGCCGAATAACCTCACCGTCCCAGTCTTTCAGCAGATCACGCACTAGAACCACATTGCCCAAAGACTTACTCATCTTATCGCTTTTTCCATCCCTATTGGCCATATTGAGGAATTCGTTGTGCACCCAGTAATTGGCCATGGGTTGACCGTGGGCGCAATTTGATTGTGCGATTTCGTTTTCGTGGTGGGGAAATTTAAGGTCTACACCGCCGCAGTGAATATCTATGGTTTCACCGAGTTCTGATTTTGCCATAGCGGAACATTCAATATGCCAACCCGGGCGTCCACGTCCAAAGGGTGCATCCCATCCGACACCGTCCAGTTCAGGCTTCCACAAGACAAAATCTGCGGCTTGTTTTTTGCGGGCAACTTCGCCCTCACCAATACGGTCGCCTTTTTTCAGTGCATCTAATGTATTGCCGGATAATTGGCCGTATTCATCATATTTGGAAACATCAAAGAATACATGCCCGTCGCGTGTGTAGGCATAGCCGTCCTTAATCAAGGTTTCTATCAATGCAATCATACCGCCAATATGTTCGGTGGCTTTAGGTTCGGATGTTGGGGGCAAGCAATTGAGCGCTTTCAAATCGTCTTGGTATATTTTTGCAAATTTTTCCGTGATCTCTTTTATTGGCTTACCCGACTTCTTAGCAGCCGCAATAATCCTATCATCTACATCGGTGATATTGCGGGCGTATTTGACACAATCTTCACCGTAGATATGGCGTAGCACCCGAAACAAGACATCTGCCACAACGGCCGCTCTAGCATTGCCGATATGGGCATAGGAATAAACCGTGGGGCCACAATTATACATAGTCACCCGCTTTGGATCCATAGGCTTAAAAACCTGTTTTTCACGCTTTAGTGAATTGTATAGTGTCAGTTCCATCATAATCTCTGTGGCGTGCCATAATTAAGGCACATTTTTTTCGCAGTTAATCTGAAAATAGTAATTGGATATTACCATTTTCACTCTACATAAGAGGTATAATGCAAATTGGTAGGAAATTTTTGGTTTTTACAAGCGGTCTGATACTGTCAGCTAGCCTTGGCGCATGCCAAACTTTGGATGCAAACCAAGGGATGTCCGGTACAAGCCCCGAATTTGTGAAATCAACACTCGGTTATGAAAACGCAGGCATCGTAGACGCTGCAATGTTTTTGGGTGCAGATTTAATGTCCAGTGATTTACACCGTGTTTACCCAGAGGCTTGGAACGACGGTTATGCCAACACCTATAAAATCGAGACTCCAAAGCATCTTTATGTTGTCCAAGGTACCGGACTAGCCATAACCCGCATCCGCGAAATTGAAGCAACCGAAGAATTGCGCCATCAAAGTACGGGCATAGAAGCTGGCAAAGCCGTAGTCGAACGCACGATCAACCTTGTTGCCACGCCCGCACGCGTTCTCGGCGGTCTAACGGGACGGTTCAGCAAAGTGGAAAACACAGGCGACGCCCTGATGGTTGTCCCGTCGGGTGCGGCCGAAATTATTGGCAATTTAGGGAGCGGCCTAAAAGAGCTAGGGGTTACGGGCTGGCGCATCACAACGGGCGCAGCCGGTACGCGGTGTTTGGGTATAGACGGGTGCGCTGCCAAAGCCAGTGAAGATATTTGGTCGGGCGTTAATTCTCTGGCCGGTAAACACCAAGCCGCCAAAGAAATCCACGCTGAGCTTGGCACCGATCCATACACGGAAAATAAAGTGCTCCAGCGTCAAGTTGACCGTTTGGCCTATACAGATGCCTATATTTCTACGGCCACCAAAATTGGCTATACTTGGTCAGGCGTTCGCATTCTTGATCCTCTGGCCACAGGTGTTGGCTATTATAATAACGGTGAATTTGTYGCGACTTATGAAGATGCCCGTAAATACCGCGCRCGTGAACAGAAACAAATGCGCACTTGGGGCGTCAGYGAAGATRTTATTATCGARCTTTATAAGAGCGAGGCTTTCACCCATTTAACCCGCTCAAAATTGACCAARGCCGTCTCCACATTTGGCACCAACACMTACAAAGTTAGAATGATCRAAGAGGCCGCRAGYTCACCAAGCCGGTTCGTTGCAGAAAGCCGCCTACGCGTTTAYCAATATTTGGCMGAGCTTACCRAAACGGGMGYYATCAAAGCCTTTGTAGCAGATTTACCGTCTGCGGTAGCCGTTGGAAAAGACGRYACTTTGATACTACCRTTTGCCGTTGATTATATCAAATGGACACAGGAACTYGAGCCGACTATCAAGAATTTTGCGGAYATYTCMAACTACGGCAAACCCGTAATTCACGTATTGGGTGCCGCCTCACCGATGTTTAAGCAAAAAACACAGGCKCTCGGTGTCMGCGTYATAGAAATCAACCCAACAAAATAGTTTCATATCGAACGCTTTAGCCTTAAGACAAGCGCCATGAATGATACTGTGATTGAAACAATGAATAATGTTGCCGAAGAAACGGATGCAGGCAAGCGCCTGGATAAGTGGCTAGCGGAATGGGCAGACTTGTCCCGTTCACGGATCAAAGCTCTTATACTGGACGGGCAGGTTTTAGCAGGCGGTAAAGCCGTCACTAAACCAACAACTAAAATCATCACTGACACACTCTACGAGATCAACGTACCTGCGCCGGTTGCCGCCGACCCACAACCGGAAAACATCCCGCTCGATATTGTCTATGAGGATGCACATCTGATTGTCATCAACAAACCGGTAGGCCTTACGGTACATCCGGCGGTTGGTAATTGGTCCGGGACTTTGGTCAATGCGCTCCTGTATCATTGCGGAGATAGTCTATCGGGCATAGGTGGCGTCTTGCGGCCAGGGATTGTCCACCGCATTGATAAAAATACCACTGGATTATTAGTCGTGGCCAAGGACGATAAAACCCATCAAGGGCTGAGCGGGCAATTTGCCAAACACACGGTTGAGCGGGTCTATGTGTGCATGACACGCGGCGCACCCAATCCAAGGGACGGCCGTATCGAGACCCGGCTTGCACGCTCGCCCCATGACCGCAAAAAAATGGGCGTTGTCAAGAAACAAGAYGCCCGTAGCATCGCCTATATGCAAAGAATGGGCAAAGAACCGCCCGGCAAAATCGCCATCACCAATTATGCTTTCATCAAAGGGTATGGCCGTATGAAAGGTGCTTCGCTCAGCACGCCTTTGGTCTCGATTATAGAATGCAGATTAGAAACTGGCCGCACCCACCAAATCCGCGTTCACATGTCCCATATCGCTTGCCCGATTTTAGGCGATAGCACATACGGAAAGGCGGGTGCATTTAAGACCGCAAACTCGGAAGCTGAAATCATTTTACGCACCGCACTCGCAGGGTTTGACCGCCAAGCTCTGCATGCAAAAACTCTTGGCTTCATCCATCCTATTACCAGAGAAGCTATGTCGTTTGATAGTGAATTACCGGAAGACATGCTAAAACTGGAAGCGGCACTACAAGCGCTTTAATTGGTCGGTCTCAGAGATAGGGGGTAGATTTTATAATTTGCTCACGTCCCCGCGAGCTTTCAAAACATCCACTATTTTTTTAACGTCCTGAACATTATCCATATTGGCCACAAGCACAGTACCTTCGTGTACGACCACGGCGATATTCTCTATGCCTATGGCTGCAACGAATGGGCCGTCCGTATGGACAAGAGAGTTTTTGCTATCAATAACATGCACATCACCGCGAAGGGCATTGCTGTCCTCATTTTTTGTCAGTTGCCAAAGCGCTGACCACGACCCGATATCACTCCACCCCATATTGGCTTCAATGACCGCCGCTTTCTCAGTGCGTTCCATAACCGCATAGTCTATGGAATCGGCAGGACACGCGGCAAAAGTTTTTTCGTCCAACGGTAAATAACCATCCTGCATTGCACTTGCATGATAGGCTATTTCGCATGCCGCTAATATATCCGGACAATGTTTTTTCATTTCTGATAGAAGCACCGAAGGCTTACACATGAATATACCCGCATTCCAAAAATATTGCCCAGACGCGATATAGTCTTGAGCCTTCTCTTTACACGGTTTTTCCTTAAAGGCGGCTACCCGATAAGCATGATCATCAAGGCTCTTGCCTTTTTGAATGTAGCCATAGCCCGTTTCCGGCGCGTTCGCAGTAATCCCGAATGTAACCAGATAACCCGCTTCTGCCGCTTGTAAACCATTGGCAACCACACGCGAGAAAGCGGGTTTATCACTAATATGATGATCCGCCGGAGCGAGCAACATCAACGCATCTGGGTCTGCGGCCTGCACAACCAATGCGGCTATGGCAGCACAGGGTGCAGTGTTGCGCGGAACAGGTTCAGTAATAACAGTACCTAATTTCAGGCCCAAACTACTAATTTGCTTGGAAATAGGAGCGGCGTGCGCTTTGTTGCAAACAATTACGGGTGCACCAAACTTGAAGCTATCCCACTCACCATCCAATCTCTCAGCGGTTTCTTGTATCATAGTTTGTGTGCTGACCAATGGCAGGAGTTGTTTGGGCGCAGCTTTGCGTGATGCGGGCCACAAACGTGTCCCTGCGCCGCCTGACATTATCACTGGTATAATATTGGTTTTAGTCACGTCATTTTATCCTCAGTCTTCATTACCCTCACCCTCTTTAGATTCGGTTAAAGCAACTTATATGCTAGAAGATATTGCTAGATACAAAACCCAGTACAAACAAGTTGTTATTTGGCTATCAACACGGAACCACACACTCATTGCCCTCAAATTTCAAAGAGACCAAAGGGTTTAGATTAACCCTTGAAGTCTGAAGGGAGACATCCCATTTAAGGCTCAAACCCTTTATTAGAGACTAAAATGACGACTATTGACTGCCCAGCAATCATGACCGACGACCAAATCGCTGCCGTGCAAATCGGTAAAGGCGAAGTGCGCGGACGCGTCTTGCGCCTTGGTACATCTTTGGACGAAGTCTTAGGCGGTGATCGCTACCCTGATGCTGTTGCCATGTTATTGGGTGAAGCCGTGATGATCAGTGCTTTGGTAGCAAGTTCTCTTAAATTCGATGGTCGGTTTTTGGTGCAGGCCCACGGCACCAATGAAGGCGCAGTCTCACTACTCGCAGCTGAATGCACTACGGACGGTAATATGCGGGCGTATGCACGTTTTGATACACAGTCTCTAAACCGTATATTGGCCGAAAACCCTAAATCAAGAGGCTGGGGACCAGATGCTCATACACTAACGGGCGGCGGTTCATTTGCTATGACCATAGATCCGGGATCCGGCAAGGACAGATATCAAGGTATTTCCGCTATTGAAGGCGCGACCTTAGCCGCATGTGCCGAGTATTTTTTCAAGCAAAGCGAACAAGTTCCTACACGCATTAAACTGGCTGTAGGTCGATTACAATTGCCAGGCAAGATACCAGAATGGCGCGGCGGCGGCATTATGGTACAGCGTGTAGCCGCAGACGCGGCGCGCGGCAATGCAGCTGAAGCTTGGGATATGAGCAAGGCTTTAATGGCAACCTTGAAAGATGAAGAATTACTCGACCCTGATTTGGGCAGTGAACGTTTRCTTTACCGTCTGTTTCACGAACAAGGCGTACGCATGGACACCCCTATGGATGTGCGCGCTCAATGCTCATGCTCACGTGAACGCTTACTATCCAGCATAAAAACTTTTGAAATTGCCCAGCGCGAGGAAATGTTCCAAGACGGAAAAATAACGGCAAATTGTGAATTTTGTGCAACGGATTATGTGTTCACACCCGAAGATGTCATCAATTAAGCCCGCCAGAATGACGGTGTTAATAAAACCAACGCCGTAACGATTTCCAGCCGACCAACAAGCATCCCGGTCATCAGCACCCACTTGGCCGAACTTGGCAAGCTCTGATATGTCCCTGTCGGGCCAATAATATCACCAAGTCCTGGGCCAACATTGGCAACAGCACTCGCTGCGCCGGACCAAGCCGTGATCGGGTCTAGGCCAATAATTGACAGTAAGATGGCGACAACGGCAAAACAGGTAAAAAACAAAAAGAAAAACCCGAAAACCGAATAAACAACTGAGTTCGGCAAAAGCTTGCCACCGTAGCGCATGGGTGCCACCGCATGACGGCGCGGCATTTTAAATACATAAGCCCGCATGGCCTCAAACGCGACCTGATAGCGGAAAATTTTAATGGAACATGCRGTTGADCCMGCACAGCCACCAATGAACATRAAGGCAAAAAACGCAGACACCGCAAACGGCCCCCAAGCATTATARTCCGCCGTTGCATAYCCGGTACCYGTRACGACGGAAATGACATTAAACGCGGACAGTCGYAGGGCCTGYTTGCCCATATAGACATCRCTTACCCAYAAATAAAAYGTCACCAGCAWAATCARCAGRGTAATCACCAWCAGAAACCCGCGCATTTGCGGGTCYGACCAAGCMGGTTTAAAAGAGCCGCGTGCCGCCAGTAAATACACACCAAATGGCAAGGCYCCRGCAAGCATAAARGTGATRGCAACCAAATCCGCGCCGTTATCCATGAAGCCGCCAAGAGAAGCGTCGGAAGTGGAATACCCACCTGTTGCAATCGTTGTCATGGCATGGGCAATAGCATCAAACCCACCCATGCCCGTCATCATGTATCCTATCATGCACAATATGGTTAAAACCAAATAGATACCGCCGATAGCGGCTGCTAATTGCCCGGTTTTAGGCAAAATTTTCTCACCCATCTCAGAGCTTTCCATGCGAAACAGCTGCATACCGCCAATCTTAAGCATGGGCAAAATTGCCATAGCAGTGACGATTATCCCGACCCCGCCAATCCAYTGTAAAATGGCGCGCCACAACAAAATACCTTTGTTAACATCATCAAGTCCTGTCATCACTGTTGATCCAGTGGTGGTGATCCCGGATACTGCTTCGAAAAGGGCGTCGGTCAAACTTAGCCCGACATCAGCCATAAATAATGGTAAAGCCGCAAATGCCGCCAAGGACATCCACGATAAAGTTGTCAATAAGAACGCTCCGCGCGCCCGTARCCTAGCCTTTGGTGAATAGCTGGTGAGTGCCATGACGACACCAAAYARRGAGGTTACAAATCCTGAAACTCCAAAGGCTTGCCAACTGTCGCTACCATAGCCCAAATCGACAGCCATGGGCACAAACATRGTCGCACCCAAGCCCGCAAGCATCARACCAACAACAAACAAAACCGGGCGCAAATCAGGCATATTGCGAGCCTATGCAAATCATGCGCAAGCGCAAGGGGCAAATCACACGCGAGTGCAAGGCAGAAATAAGGCTATCTTGTTTGCTTACCCCTTACGCACAATCTTTACAAAACGGGGTTTGCGGGACAACATCCAGACGCGCATTGGAAATATCAACGCCGCATTTGGCACATTCCCCGTAAGTCCCTGCTTTTACCCGCTCGAGCGCCGCATTGATGCCGCGAATTTCGTCCARCCCCATATTGCCCAAATCCTCAAGCACTTCATCTTCTTCGTGCTCAGCAGCGTTTTCGTCCCAATCTTGGTTGGGTTGCTCATCAAGYCTATCTTCAATATTATCAAGACGGCCATCCAAATATGCAAGGCGTGCCTGCAGTTTTGTTTCGTATTTTTTTACATCTACCATACTGTTCTCCTTACTTTGAATATAAGCATGATTAGGCTTCACCAACAGGTCAAGCCCGGCAAATTGCGCGGTGCATAATGTCGCACCTAAAACGCATATAGACGGGAATTTAAGATGGGCATTGTGCCCTGATTAGACTTGATTTTTATTAGACGCCCCCAAAGTAATGCTATAACAACGCAATTGAAAAGGATGTGTATCACTGCATGGCTAAACAAACTCACGACAATATCCAGATAGATAATGACCCGAACCGCAGAGGYCGKCCGGGRCGCTTGCCTGCGCGTGATAGTTCGCGCATCACMAGGCGTATAACTGCCTTTTCAATTGTGGTCGGCGTTATACTGATCAGCACCAAATTRATCGTATTTCGCGAGTCTGGTTCCATCGGAATTTTGTCATCYTTAGTGCATTCGGCRYTGGATTTTATCGCCGCCYTGTCCAGTTTTTTTGCTGTACGTTATGCCGCCCGTCCGCCCGATGCCAARTTYMGGTTYGGRCGCGGYAARGCGGAAGGTTTCTCGGCTTTACTACAAGTTTGCCTCATTGTATTGGGGGCAGTGCACCTCTTAGAAGAAGCGGCTAACCGCTTTACCAACCCACAAACCATCACCCATGAAGGCTATGCGATTGCCGTCATGGTGTTCGCAATCGCCCTAACCACATGGTTATTAATAGCACAAAGTTGGGCTATTCGCGCAACGGGGTCGTTAGCCGTACGCGGAGATCGAGCACACTATATCGCAGACATGTCAGCCAATGTAGCCGTAATTGTTGGTATCCTACTCGCAAGTTATACGGACTTCTTATGGGCTGATACCTTGGTTGGTTTCGGCATCGCTCTATGGCTGTTCTACACTGCATACAAAGTCGGGCGTCTGGCCTGGAGCCAATTGATGGATAAAGAATTGCCAGAGAAAGAACGCGCCTTGATACGCGATCTTGCACTCAAAGACAAACGCATCAACGGCGTTCATGATTTGCGCACCCGTGCCAGTGGTCCGCACGTTCATATTCAAATGCAACTTGATCTGGACGATGATTTATCCCTGCACGAAGCCCACGAAATTGTCATTGAGGCTGAGGGGCGAATGATGGAAGCCTATCCGGCAGCGGATATTCTTATTCATCCCCATCCCAAAAGCTGTCATAAATTGCACGGCAACACAGTCTTTCGCCAAGATCATAATGATAACCATAATCATTAGTTAAGGCTTGGGTAATAGTTAGAAAAAATGAGAACACTTCACCATTGGCCATTGGATCCAGATTCGCGACAAGCGCGGCTGGCGTTAGCCGAAAAGAAATTGACGTTTAAGCTGATACCCGTTGTGCCGTGGGCACCATCGGAAAGCTTCCTCAATGTCTGCGTAGAAGGTGTCCCGCCCTGTCTGGTCGAAGATACTGACGGCGGCAAATCCGTCATCAGCACAGCTCGCGCCATCTGCGAGTATGTCGCCGACGATGGTAGTGGCCGTATGCCGCTCCTACCCCATTCCGCCCAAGAGCGCGCCGAAGCACGCAGGCTMTGTCATTGGTTTGACGTRAAGTTCGCCAGCGACGTCAATGCTTATATCTTGACCGAGCGGTTAGAAAAAAGCTTGTCAGGAACCGGGGCACCCGACCCGTCAGAACTGCGCATTGGCCGCGGGCATTTGAAATTTCATCTCGAATATATGGAATGGTTACTAGAGAGCCGTGACTGGTTGGCATGCAATCAAATGAGTTTGGCAGACCTTGCAGCAGGTGCCCATATTTCCTGTCTTGATTATTTAGGCGAAATAAAGTGGAGCCAATGGGGCACTTTAAAAGAGTGGTACCAAAAGCTTAAATCCCGCCCCTCTTTCCGTCCCCTACTGAAAGACACAATTCCAGGCTTGCGTCCACCGCGGCATTATGCTGATTTAGATTTTTAGCTAAAGCAGGACACAGGTGTGGCAACACTCTCAAAATCCATAAAATCGCGCATCGCAGCACTTGGTTTTCCTTCTTACGGTATTGTTGATGTCGGCGATGTTAGCTTGCGCCACGGCGAAGGACTGCTTGATTATATTGCACGCGAACATCACGGAACCATGGCTTGGATGCCCGAAACGGCACAGCGGCGTTCTCATCCGCACAATCTATGGCCCGAAGCCAAATCTGCGATTGTTCTGGGCATGAATTACGGACCGGACAGCGACCCGCTTGTCTCGCTCACGCAAAAAGATAAAGCCACAATTTCCGTCTATGCGCGGGGCAAAGACTATCACGGTTTGATCAAAGGGCGGCTCAAGGAACTGGCCGGACTATTGGCGCGCGATACGGGCGAGGATGTCAAAGTGTTTGTCGATACGGCACCACTGATGGAAAAACCATTGGCCGCACAGGCAGGGCTGGGTTGGCAAGGCAAGCATACCAATCTGGTTAGCCGGGAATTTGGCTCATGGTTATTTTTAGGGGTTATTCTGAGCGCTGCCAAACTCGAACCGACACCGGTAAAATCTGGGGATTGCGGAACCTGTCGGGATTGTCTGGACATATGCCCAACGGGCGCATTTCCGGCCCCTTACCAAATAGATGCCCGCAAATGTATTTCCTATTTAACMATTGARTTTAAAGGCAAAATCGATCTGGATTTGCGKGCAAAACTYGGCAACCGGATTTATGGCTGTGATGATTGTCTGGCCGTTTGCCCGTGGAATAAATTCGCCCAGACCGCCAGTGAAGCTAAATTACAGGCACGGGACGATTTAAACGCCCCTRCCCTTGCTGAGCTTGCTAYTTTGGACGACASCCAATTTCGCACCATGTTCGCRGGCTCTCCGATCAAACGGATTGGCCGCGACCAGTTCMTCCGYAATGTATTATATGCYATTGGCAATTCTGGCGATATGACTTTAGCCAGYACGGCACAAATCCATATATCTGATAAAAAYCCAGTGATAGCAGACGCGGCACAATGGGCGCTCCAGCGATTAAACAACGCGTAGTTATTTTTGAATTTCTACTTTTTAATTTCTATGGCAAGCGGCGCATCAAGGCGTATGGCTTCATTGATTTTTCCGCGCAACAGCAAAGTCTCTATACTAGCACCGTCCGCCGCTAGCGAGCTTTCGATATCCGCCCTTGCCAGATCCAGATCATTTTGTTGCAAATGCACACCRGCACGRACACGCAAAGCMTGTGCATTTTCTGGATGAAAGGCCAAGGCCGAAGTCAGCTCAGTGAGAGCRAARTCCCAATGTCCCAAAGCCCCATAGGCACGGGCACGGACTATGCGTAGATCAAGGTTGCTGCGGGCGATCTCCAAACCAGCACTGGCCGCATCATGAGCTTTACGCGGTTCATCCGCGTCCAGCCATAAATCAGCGGCCTCGGCGTAAAATCCGGCGCGCATTGCCGGTGTACCGCCGTCAGGAGCAACCGCAATTTTCTCTAAACGAGAGGCTGCCTCTCCCGGGTGGCCTAACGCAGATAAGGCCAGTGCTACACAGTGCCGCGCACGACGACCACCWCCCTCGGATTGCCAAACCAGAGCATCTTCATAGGCAGTTTCTGTATCTTCGGTGATTTTTTCCAAACAGTTTTCGTGCTTGGTATCAAAATCCACATTTGCAGCCTGATTAGCGACCTGACTAGCCGCGAAGCCTGAATGGGCACAACTCGCAGCAAACACTGCACTTATAATCAATATATTTTTCACAAAACTATTTAGAACCCCACCGCTTTGAGCGCAACCACTGCTACTGTTAAAATGCAGTCATGTTTATGCTGCTTATAGTGCGGCCCCACAAGCAAAACCGCTGGCCCAAGCCCATTGAAAATTATGTCCCCCCAGATGTCCCGTAACATCTACGACTTCACCAATAAAATACAAACCCGGCACCGAGCGTACCGCAAACGTTTTTGATGATAATTCTTTGGTATCCACACCACCCCGCGTTACTTCTGCGGTGCGAAACCCCTCACTACCCGCAGGTTTCAACCGCCAATGATTGATGTTTTCRCTCAGCTTGTTCAAGGTTTTATCGCTCATATCAGCAAGACGTTTTTGCGCAATATCTTTGGTAAAATAATCAGCCAAGTTTCTCGGCAAAAACTGCGACAAGAACACTGCGGGGCTTTGCTTCGGGTGTTCTGTGCGCGCTTGCTTAAGCCGCCCAAGAATATCCGTGCCTGGAACAAGGTCGATAACAATCTCGTCGCCCGCCTGCCAATAAGTGGATATTTGCAATATCGCCGGCCCAGATATACCTCTGTGCGTAAACAACAATGCATCATCAAACACGGTTTTGCCGTGCCTGACCTGCACATTTACACTGGTGCCGGACAGCTCTTTCAATGCGGATTTGAAACCATCGGTGAAACTGAGCGGCACAAGTGCCGGCACCGGCTCCACAATGTTCAACCCAAATTGCCGAGCCACTTTATAGCCGTACCCTGTGGCGCCCATTTTCGGAATACTGGGACCTCCCGAGGCTATCACCAAATTTGTACAACGCCATGAAGCTTTGGATGTAGTGACTATAAACCCGTCGTCATCTTTTTGGATATCCAGAACATCGGTTTCGAACTTGAACTGATTGTTCACCTTTTTACATTCACCCCGAAGCATTCCGATAATTTGATTGGCACTTTCATCACAAAATAGCTGCCCTTTTTCTTTCTCGTGAAACTTGATTTTGTAACGCTTGACCAGATCAATAAAGTCCTGCGGYGTRTATCCYGCCAAAGCCGATTTACAAAAGTGCTTATTGTTGGARATAAAGTTATTGGGGCCACAATGAATATTGGTGAAATTACAACGTCCACCGCCTGAAATGCGGATTTTCTCACCCGCTGAAATAGCGCAATCAATCAGTAACACTGAACGCCCTTGCGCACCTGCAACAGCGCCRCACATCATGCCAGCTGCACCCGCRCCAATAATTATTGCGTCAAAATCACGCATGTATTKTATCCACTTGTTTGGTAAGTYATAATYKTAATAKTGCATATATACATAGGCGCGCACAAATGACACCACTTTTACTCACTGCCGTTATTCTGTTCACCATTGCTATGGTGTTTTATACTTGGGGTATATGGGCGGAAAAATTAGCGCGGCGGCTAAAGCGTTGGCATGTGTATATGTTCGCTTGCGGCGTTGGCGTAGATGCACTGGCTACCGTTTTAACATTTATAGTAGTCGGCGGACTGGTGTGGACACCTCATTCTATAATGGGCTTTATCAGTCTTGGCCTAATGACTATTCATTTCGGCTGGGCAATACTTGTCATCAAGCGCGGTGAAGAACATGCTTTGACCAATTTTCATAAACTGTCCCTGTTCGTCTGGAGTGTCTGGATGTTTTCCTATCTGTCAGGTTTTATCCTCGGCATGGGCAAAATCGGGTAAGTCCATCTCGGGCTTCATTTCCTGATAGCCAAGCCTGCTCAGGCGGGCTATGTCTGCGTTATAGTTAACTATACGCGGGATCGGACCTGACTTTGGACACAGCGAATTTGGACATGCTCTCACTCATTGTGACAAGCGGTGCAGTTGCGTTTGCCGTTATCATCGCTTTCGCGTTTATGCGCGCAAGTGCAGGTAGGCGTAAGGCTATAACCCGCTGGCGTAGGCGTGCGTCAGAGCTCGACCAAAAACTTGCGCGTATGGAAACCGTATTTGCTGCCTATCCCGGCCTTGTCTTGGTATGGTCAGAAAAAATGCCAGACCCAGATACCGATTGGGGAGAACCCGTTGTTTATGGTTCGACCGCCGCTCTGGCTTCGTTGGTGCGATTTGCCGAGCCCGGAAAACCCAAAGAGTTTGCCCGCAATTTATTGGACGGCCTCGCAAACCACAATACTATATCCAGTGACGGTGCCAGTAGCACTTTRCGTAAATTGATCGAAAATTTACGGACACGCGGGGAGGCTTTTTCTGCGTCCATCGCTTTACCTGGAAACAAATTAATAGAGGCAGACGGTAATGTCGCWGGTGCACAAATCGTCTTGTGGTTGGAAGATGCCTCCATAAGAGCGGGGGACGAAAAAGCAGCCATYTCGAAATTTAAAAARGATAAGTTAACCGCCCTRTCTGACCCCGTAGCCTTTGTTGAAATTATGGGTAATGCGCCCTTCCCCATGTGGCGGTTGAGCGGTAACGGCCGCATTGTCTGGGCCAACACKGCTTATACYGACGCYGTTGGCGCRGACAAATTATCTACAGTTATTGATGARCAAATCCATCTGGACGATCAATGYGCARAACAAGCCAAARAAGCTATTGATAAAAAYACCAGCRTCAAAGAWGTGCGSKCTTTGGTTTTGAACGGCACACACACCTCCTCYTTGATCACTATGTTCCCGGTTTCGGGCGGGGTGGCCGGCATAACAGTGGATGCTTCAGAAGCCGAAAATTTACGCGCGGCTCTCAAACGRCACATCCGAGCCCACGACGAAACGCTGAATAATATGGGCGAGGCCGTCGTGATTTTTGGCGCTGACAAGCGCATGAATTTTCACAATCACGCCTTTGCCAAAATGTTTGCGCTGGACGAAAATTGGTTTCGCGAACGACCATCCCATAAAGAATGGTTAGATCATCTACGCGAGAAACGCCGCCTACCCGAGCAACCAGATTATCGTGAATGGCAAGAAGCAGAACTGGCTCTATACACAGATTGGCCGGACGAAATGCCGGACGAACTTTGGAGCCTACCCGATGGCCGGGAACTCAGGCTTGTGCGCATGCGTGACCCTCAAGGCGGTATCAGTTTACTGTTCGGCGATATCACCGATCAGATGATCATGCAAAGTCGCTTCAACACCCAGATCAATGTGCAAATGGCAACTCTCGACAAACTGACCGAAGGCGTCGCAGTGTTTGGGCCGGATGGCCGTCTAAAGATGTACAATGCAGCGTTTGAGGACATGTGGAAGTTGCCGGARGATGCTCTCAAAGACGAGCCGCGCTTTCGCGATCTGACACCATTATTTTTAGGGCTATATCACGACCGTGAATTTTGGCAGGAGATGCATTCACGTACCACTGATCCATCGCCTGAGGCCCGCCGCCATGTCCAAGGCGAGATCAATCGCAGCGACGACACTATCTTGACCTTTTTATCCAGACCCCTCCCAGACGGCGCGACCATGGTCGCATGGGAAGACGTGACCAGTTCACGGCGTACCGAAGCGGCACTGCGCGAACGTGCAGAAGCTATGGAAGCCGCAGACCGTTTGAAAACAGAATTCGTGGGTCATGTCAGTTATCAACTGCGCACACCGCTCACCACTATTTCAGGCTATAGCGAACTTCTGCAATCAGGTGCCGCAGGAGAGTTGGACGACAAACAGGCGGAATWTGTATTCGCYATTCAAAGYGCYGCCGATGATCTGACCCATACCATTAGCGATATTCTCGATTTTTCAGCGATTGAAGCCGACACCATTGATCTTGAACTGGGCGATGTCGAGATTTACGAACTGATGGAAGATGCACTCGCATTCGTTGCAGGCAAAGCTGAAGAAAACAAAATAGAACTGGTTTTCTCTTGCCCTAAAGACATCGGTGTAATCCGCGCCGACGAAAAGCGTATTGAACAAATCGTCTACAATTTGTTATCAAACGGCCTCAGATTTACCAAACCTGGTGGGCGTGTGGAGCTGGGTGCATCACCCGAAGGCACCGGTATCGCCATTTGGGTCAAAGACAACGGCGTCGGCATTCCGTCCGACAAGCAGCCACAAGTCTTTGAAAGTTTCCAATCTTCTCGCGGAGGCGCAGGTCTCGGTCTTGCTCTGGTTGAACGCTTTGTGGCCCGCCACGGCGGCTGGATCGAGCTAGAGAGCGAAGAAGGCAAAGGCACATACATAACCTGTCACCTACCAAGGCAAGCCGTATTAGAAGGCGCAGAGCCAGAACTGGGTTTTTAAATTTTCATAGAGAGTACCCCAAGAGTACTTCCTCGCTTTGCTCAGGGCGCACCCCAAAATTTGCCAGACCCTTACGGATTGACTGTTTGCTTTTTAGTTCCGGTTCTGCCCGTAATAAATGGGACGTCCGTGTGGTCTTGCCCAACACTGGAGTTACCAGATTAGAGCGTTTAGTTGTGTTTCGTGATGGGCCAGATAAACCTCATAAGAGGCCACACGGCAGCGTCTTTTCACATAGGGGGCCCGTAGGTTAGTCGAGAACCAAGGACCTCGCCCGGAGCCGGCCGACCACTTTGTGTTACCAAAATATCTACACCGACAGACACCGTCTCAACTCCAGCCAACCAACGATCGTTTGCCTGTCCCAAAGAAGAGAACTTAACCACTATAACATAGGTGCGGGGAGCGTGGATACATTCGCGCGTTTTATGTGTAAATCATTGAAAAAACTATAGTTATTATTAAATCCATCATGGATACCATAAGATAGTTATCCAACATCCTCAAACCCCGCTCCTTCCCGCGCAGGCGGGAATCCAGTCATGACTTGCAAAATACACTGGGCTAGTATAAGTTCACTATATGTTCTTTGTATATATACTTGCAAACAAACAAAATGGGACTCTGTATCTAGGCCATACAGACGACCTTGGTGAACGTATCTTGCAACATAAATTGAAAGCCAATTACGGGTTTTCTTCTAAATACAACTGTGTCCGTCTGGTTTGGTTTGAGACGCATGAAACTCGCGAATCCGCTTTCAAGCGCGAACGACAAATGAAGAAATGGAACCGTGCATGGAAGCTAAGGCGTATTGAAACAAACAACCCTGAATGGGATGACCTATATGACGGCTTAACAACAGACCAAGTTTATCATCCGCGCCATCAATACCAAGCCGCTAAACTCTAACTGGATTCCCGCCTGCGCGGGAAGGAGCGGGAATGGAGAGGGGTTGTTTTCACACAACTCACTATACAAAACTCACCCCCCACTCTACCCGCTTTTATCCTTTAGGGTACCCCGTTGCCCCTTCCAGGGATGCAAGCATATGACGAGGCCCATCTTCCAACCTTCACCATGGATCCCGGCCTGCGTACCCCAAGGGCACTTCCAAGAGGGCGTCGGGATGAACGCAGAGCGGGTAAGTTTGCTTTGGCGGCAAAAGCGGCCATTAGCTCTGTGTCTTACTTTGGGCGACTTAAGCCGTTGGTTTCTAGATCTAACAAATCACCTTAAACCAGATTGCCGCGAGGCTAGAGTTAAACGCTCATTGCTTTTGGTAATGTTAAAAGATAGAGCTTATTCATATCGTTTATGAGGAAGTTCTATGAATTTGTTTCGATCTTTACTGGTTAGTTCGCTGTGCGCATTGGCGCTTTCTCCAATGGCGGTAGCGCAAACGGAAGCGACCCGAACGGCAGATGAAGTTAAAGCCCTCGAAATATACCGTACGATTATCGAGCTGCGAACAGCCGAAGGCCAAGGCAAAGTACCAGAAATGGCAGCGTATCTTGCAAACGAGTTGAAAATGGCTGGCTTTGCAAATGAGGATGTTCACATCCTCCCAACCGGCGAGACGGCAAGTCTAGTTGTCCGCTATAAAGGTGACGGATCATCAGGTAAGAAGGCCATACTATTCCTAGCTCACATGGATGTAGTCGATGCTAAACGAGAAGATTGGGAATTGGATCCGTTCAAACTAAATGAGAAAGATGGATATTTTTTCGGGCGCGGTACGATAGATAATAAGTACGGTATCATGAATTTAACCCAAACATTTATTCGTCTTAAAAAACAAGGATTTGTCCCAAGCCGCGATCTAGTGTTGTCGTTTTCTGGTGACGAGGAAACAGGAATGGTAACAACAAAAATGTTGGCATATGACCGCAAAGACCTCACCGACGCCGAATTTGCACTCAACTCTGATGCTGGCGGCGGCACATTAACCCCAGAAGGGAAAGCACTTGGCTACGGGGTGCAGGCAGCCGAAAAAACCTATGCAACTTTCGAGTTTACAGTTCGAAACGCGGGCGGCCATTCCTCACGGCCCAAAGCGAATGACAATGCGATTTATGATCTTGCCGATGCGCTGAAGGCTGTTCAAGTCCATGAGTTTCCTGTACAGGCAAATCCGATAACACGTAGTAATTTCAAAGCCCTCGGGGCGGCCATGGGCGGTGATTTGGGAGAGGCGATGGTGCGTTTTTCCAAAAACCCTAATGATATACTTGCTGCGAGACGTATCGCGCAAGAATCTTCGTATATTGGCACTATCAAAACCACATGTATCGCAACCATGTTGAAGGCTGGGCATGCTGAGAATGCCTTGCCACAAAGTGCGACAGCAATTGTCAACTGTCGCATCTTTCCAGGAACAAGCGTTGAAAGCGTCAAAGACACACTGGAGAAAGTTGTGGATAACGCGGACGTTGAAATTGTCACGCTCGACGATCCGATCGAAAGCCCGGTTAGTGAAATGCGTGCCGATGTCACAGCAGCGTTGTCTAAAGCTGTGCACACTAGGTACCCGGGATTGCATATTGGCGCTTATATGGAATCGGGCGGAACCGATGGCATGCATTACCGTAGCAACGGTGTTCCGACGTTGGCGATTTCGGCAATTTTTATGGATGAGGCCGATATGTTTGCCCATGGTTTAAATGAGCGCATTCCGGTTAGCTCTTTTTATGACGGGCTAGATCATTGGATGGTTATCATGCAAGAATTGGCCGAGCCTGCCAACAACAAATAGGTCCGTCGGAATGACTACATTCTGCGTTTACCGGAATAGGGCAGACATCCAATATATGCGACGAGACAAAGATCAAAATTCGGTCTTATATTACTTAAAAGCCGAAAGGCGGATTGGATTGTTTTTCTAATGTCCGCTTTTAGGGATAAACTCAAAACTCGCTGATCGGCGGATAAACAGTTGAAACTTTCGCCGGTAACCATCTGGGATGTTGAGTTTTCTTTTTTGCCACAGCTGACATTAGCCCTTGCAATTGGKARCCATAGCGTCCACATGCCCTTTATCGATTTAAGGCCGAACAATCTGGCTTACTRTCCGCTAGGGTCCAACCTRTGCGGAGACTATRTGTTTTACTCTTCCCGACATCGACAAACGCGCGAAGGTTTCGTTTTGGAACCAGCGCAAACTATGACGTGAAAGGAAATACCCATGTCAGATATGAAAAACGGAACTGTTAAGTTCTTTAATTCCTCAAAAGGCTTCGGCTTTATTCAGCCTGAAAATGGCGACGATGTGTTTGTACACATTTCAGCCCTTCAAAATGCCGGGCTTGACGGCCTGCAGGAAGGCGACAAAGTCACCTTCAATACAGCCGTTAATGACCGCTCCGGTAAAGTAGCCGTTGATAGCATTTCAATGGCGAACTAGTTCGCCTTTGCTAGGGGCTGAATTATCAGCCCTCGCTAATTTAGAAAACGCGTTTCCAATTATGGAAGCGCGTTTTTTTGTGCCATTCCCTAACGTGATCAAGAAATTAGCGAATGTCCGCTCTTGGGGATTTCAAGTCATTCGCCGTTCGGTCTCTCTGAGGATAATTAGGCCAAAAGAAAACACTTAGGCCAATATCTTGTATCTTTGATACCCCGCCAAATCATCCACATCTTCCAGTTCTCGTAAGAACGCTATCCGTCCGTCTATGGCCGCGCACATGTCTTTGCAGGTCTCAGGATGTGACCACCTTATATTGTCGAACAAATCAGGTTTTGCAGGCGCATTGAGGCCGATTAGCCAAAAGCCGCCGTCTT
>NVRS01000020.1 GCA_002732685.1 Robiginitomaculum sp. | reverse complement strand
ACTTCCCAAAGGGTCGCCATTTGAAGATTTCTTCAAGGATTTCGGCGGTAAAGACCAAAAGGGCAAAAAACAGCGCAAAGCAACGTCCCTTGGATCCGGTTTTGTGATCGACGAGGATGGTCTTGTGGTCACCAATAATCACGTGATTGACGGTGCGGATGAAATCTTTGTGATTTTTCAGGATGGCGAAAAAGTTGCTGCTGAACTGGTGGGAACAGATCCGAAAACAGATATCGCSCTTTTRAAAATTGATCTGCCTGATTTAGTYGATGTTAACTTGGCTAATTCTGACCRTGTYAAAGTTGGAGATTATGTCATTGCGATCGGCAACGCMTTTGGTATTGGGCAAACTGTRACAACAGGCATAGTTTCAGCTCTAGGMCGCTCCAGTTCTACGCAAGATGAATATCAAAACTTCATTCAAACCGATGCCGCAATTAACAAAGGCAATTCGGGCGGTGCTTTGATCAACTCCAAAGGAGAATTRGTCGGAATTAACTCACGGATATTATCRCGTTCAGGCGGTTCCAACGGAATCGGTTTTGCTATTCCCTCAAATATGATTAGYGGCGTTATGGACCAATTRRTTGACTACGGCGAAGTTAGACGTGGACGGATTGGGGTTGGCATCCAAGACATTAGCCCTGTYCTTCAAGAAGCTATGAATTTACCTTCCCGTGATGGTGCTTTAATACGGCAAGTAGATGCAGATAGTCCCGCAGAAAAAGCGGGGCTAGAGGTTGGTGATGTTATYGTCAAGTTTAACGGTGCCGAGATATTGGACAGCGATGATATTCGCAATGCAGTTGGTGCCGTAGAGCGCGGAAAACGCGCAAAGATTTCTTATATCCGAAACGGTAAAGTMCACACGACTAAAATCAGCATCGAAAAAGCACCGGACGAAGAAGAAGCAATATTGGAAGATAGTGAAAACGACAACGATACCGCCCCGTCCAGTTTTGAAGCCTTAGGCGGCGCTACTTTTATGAATATACCAGAGGATATGGAACCGCGCGGAGGTGATGAAGGTGTTGTWATCAGCAAAATYCGCAGGGGTTCMGATGCYTTCGAAGCTGGCYTGCGCAAAGGCGATATYATYCGCTCTGTAAACAATGCAGATATAGATRACCTTCCTAGCTTTGARGCACAAATTGCCAAGAAAAAAGGTGCGATCTTCCTAAGCGTACAAAGAGGGCGAAACAGTATGTTTATMGCAGTTNSGYWAAGGACAAAGGYTTAATCRTRAACATCRTAGATAGAGRCAGTACACGTACAAAACGCGAGTAGTTTTCCTGTTTCTACATCGATCAGTTTTGCTTTCGAGTGRGCCAWRTTTGCGCCCATCGACTTKAGCTTGCCTTCTGCGCGACATTTCATRCCGRCTTTTATTGGTCKGGAAAAYTTCACCTCTARGCTAGACGTRGCRCATAACCTTCCTTTNGGGNAGAGCVGTTACRACCGCTAGAACGGCAGCYGMATCTAAAATACTCATAGCCCAACCGCCATGGATAACACCGCGCGGATTTAAATGTCGTGCATCAGGTGTGCCTTCATAAACACAAATACCTTCACTAAATTCCTTCAGYTCAAGGTTTAACATCGTTSCCATTGCATCATGAACMGGTGAGTCCGCATCAAGTATTTTTCTTATATTTTCCAGCCCTGTATGCTCAGACCATTTYTCTGRTAGTTTCATATTATTCTGTGCCCAGTTAAAAAATAAGTATCAAACAAGTGTATATTGGMAAAACACCATCGGWCGCAACAATAAATAATCTATAGCCCTATAGCCKTTATRGCCAAACGTCGTKAGYTATGCTTCGTYTSTRCYACTAACAAYTTCGGCTTTTGCTGCYTCCATKACYGCCTTTGACAATGCAKCATCATCRGCGAGTTCRCCGTCTTTTGGYGTRGTYTTTTCAATAGAGAACACGGACGAAGCTTGTTTTTTRCCCTGCCAAGCCTGAGCTGARAAAGTATTTTTGACCCACTCACCTTTGACAGTGTAATTTTTGTCTTCGTGTTTAAATTTAAGAGTTGTCATTGCTGTTTCCCTCAATATAAATTTNACTCTTCGAGAGCAGCAAGCGCCGCCTCTGAAAGCTCRAGATTATGATAAACGTTTTGGACATCATCCAGATCTTCGAGCGCTTCTACTAACTTGATAATGGTTGCAGCCTTTTCTGGCGCATCAATCATGTTTTGTGCTTTCCATATCAAGTTGACACTTTTAGGCGCATCTCCGAGATGTTTTTCAAGCTCTTCTGCTACTACGGCTAACTGTTCGCGTTCTGTAACAAATGTGTGCACAGGCGATACTTCAGGATCTTCGGACACTTCGTCAGATTCCACATCGTCCGCACCTACTTCCATTGCAATTTCCATGACAGCATCTTCATCACCAATAGCMAGCGGGTAAGTAATTTCCCCGATTTGGTCAAAACCAAAAGACACAGTCCCAGTCTCACCAAGATTACCACCGTTTTTGGAAAACGCCGTACGCACTTCCATAGCTGCACGGTTTTTATTGTCTGTAGATACCTCGACAATTATACCAATACCAGCAGGACCAAACCCCTCATAACGCATCTCATCATAATCAGCACCCTCGTCTGTTGAGCCTTTATTAATGGCCCGTTGGATATTATCCTTGGGCATAGATAGTCCCTTGGCGTTGTTTATTGCCAAGCGTAAA
This sequence comes from Robiginitomaculum sp., assembly GCA_002732685.1. Next base: position 32,918 of record NVRS01000020.1, on the reverse strand, counting down.
CGTGGGTTCATGTCCGGGTCAGGGCTTCCAAGTTTGGCTGCTATCGTGATGTCTTTAGAAAGTTTGGAGAATTGCTTGGATCTTATCTTGTCCTGACGCCCCTTACGGTGCTGAATATTAGCCCATTTTGAATGTCCAGCCATGAAATACTCCGAGTTAAAATCAATAGTGTTGCGTGTGTAGCGTAAGGGGTGATACGGTTCAAGAAAGCAATTTACTTAGTCCGCCATGAAATTTCCGCCGCCTAAATTCCCTCTTTACTAGCTATCCGGCATTTTTGGCATGTAGTTTTCATCGTGCTTAGCTAGGACATTGCTCGCCGCGAAAATACCGTTCGGTAACAGTTTTCCAGTCATCACGACCCCTTGGCCTTCGCCGAACAAATCCGGCAACACATCATTATAAGTGACCTTTAACGCCGGAATATCAGGGTTGGGGTTTTCAAAGTTAATAACCGAGAAACTCGTATTCAAGCCGTCAACTTTTACGACACTCCCTTCGACAACCATACCGCCAATTTTGATCTTGTTTTCGCCTTGCACATAAGTTGCTGCGACCACGTCAGATGGATTGACGAATAATTGCTTATTATCTCCGAGAGCACCGAGGAGAAGATAAGCACCGCTAACCACTGCTAGGGCAACTATGGCCATTGTAATCAATCGTTTGTTTTGATGTTTTGGTTTCATTGTTCTGGTTTATCTCAAAATTGCGTGTTAGGAAATGCGTTAAAATACCGCATGTAAATTTCTGCGACATGTATAAACATTTCTGGTGAACGAGTATAGACTAATTATCATGCAAACCATGTCTAAAAATTCCAGTATATTAGAAGTGATCAACCTCGCCGTATCACGCGGGGATAATTTGCTGATTGAAGACTTGTCCTTCACATTAAAACCGGGCGATACAGTTTGGGTCGCAGGCAGTAACGGTATTGGTAAAACATCTTTACTCAAGTGTATCGCGGGATTATTGCGCCCTGAACGGGGGCAAGTCGTATGGAGCGGGCAGGATGTCCACAAACAAATATCCTCAGATGCTGGATATCAAGGTCACCACGACGGGCATAAACCAAATTTAACGGCATTTGAAAATCTACGGTTTTGGCAGACGGCATTCGTGTCCCCTATTGCGCCCGAACAAGCCTTAGAAAAAGYGGGTCTTAGTGCTCAAGCAAGCCTGCGAGCCAAGGTATTATCTGCGGGACAATCCAGACGATTGTCTTTAGCACGTTTACTCATCAAACAAGCCAGCCTGTGGATATTGGACGAACCCGCTGCGGCTATGGATAAAAAAGGTCGGCAGATCATTCATACTTTGGTGGCTGAACATGTTGCAGTCGGTGGCTGTGCATTGATTGCTTCTCATACTGCACCTGAAAAAATCGGTAACAACACACGAGTACTGACCCTTAATGGAGCGCTCGATGAGTAGGTTTTTGGGGTTGGTTTTCCGTGATATTCAAATTGCTCTGCGTTCTGGCGGTGCTTGGTTGATGGGGTTGGTGTTTTTTGCTGTGTTTTTATCCTTGTCAGCGATTGCCCTTGGTGGTGCATTTACAGTACTACGCCCCTTGGCGCCTGCACTAATATGGTTGGCCGTGGTGTTTTCCTTATTGTTTTCGTTCGAACATCTATTCACGGATGATGCCGGAGATGGTAGTCTCGAGCATATCAAATTATCGGGTATGTCCATGACCGCTTATGTTCTAGCCAAAGTCTGCGCCCATTGGCTGCTCAGTATTCTACCCCTTATACTGGCATTGCCTATGGCGGCGCTTCTATTTGATTTGCAAACACCGACATTGATCGGGTTGTTTATTTCCATGATGGTGGCGAGCCCCGCACTGGTTTGTTACGGTGCATTTTCCGGAGCTTGCTTGGTCGGGTTCAAGGGCGGCGGATTTTTACTGGTCTTGTTGACTATTCCCCTGGTTATACCGGTTTTGATATTTGCTGTCAGCGGCGCAACCAGTTACGACACGGCGGGGCTATTTGCCTTGGAATTTCAGGCACTGGCGGGTATAAGTCTAATTGCGTCAGCCATCGGTATTCCCGCAGCTGCAGCAGCTCTCAATGTGATAATGGAGTAAAGGAACATGATCAGTTTTCTAGCCAACCCTTTACGGTTTAAAAAGTTTGCGAATGTGGCCGCGCCTATATTTGGTATACTCGCGCTTCTGCTCATTGGTAGCGGGCTATATTTTAGTCTTTTCCATTCCCCCGAAGACCAATTACAAGGCCATAGTGTCCGCATCATGTATGTTCATGTTCCCGCCGTCTGGACGGGTATGGCAGCTTATGGCGGCATGGCCTTTGCAAGCCTTTTGTCTTATATATGGCGCCACCCGCTCTCTGATGAATTAGCACATGCTCTAGCTCTGCCTGGCGCCGCATTTACATTTTTGGGATTAATGACAGGTAGCTTATGGGGCAAAACCAGTTGGGGTACATACTGGCAATGGGACGGGCGTATGACCTCGACCCTGATTTTACTGTTCCTGTTCGTCGGCTATATGGCCGTATGGTCTGGTATTGACGATAAGCGCCGCGCGGCTCGCATCGCTGGATTAGTGGCCATGGTCGGATCCATCAATTTGCCTATTATCAAATTTTCAGTGGATTGGTGGAGAACATTACACCAGACCTCATCCGTATCCATGCCAGATGCACCCGGGCTTCCGAGCAGTATATTATTGCCGTTAATGCTCATGACTTTCGGATATACTTTTTTCCTAGGTTGGTTGGTTTTAAACAAGGTATTAAATTCAATAGCCAGTGCAAAATCCCGTAGAAARCGCCCTGTAGTCGCGACAACAASTYTGGAGAAATTATAATGGATTTACTCCCTGATTTTGGTCGCTATAGCTTTTATGTTTGGACATGTTACGGSSTATCCATAGCTGTGATATTGGCATTTACTGTCTATACTTTGCGGCAAAACTCGAAACGCCCGAAATGAACGTAAAACAGATTGTTGCTGGTTTAGGCGGTACCCCGCGCCAACGTTTGTTGACCATGATGGCACGGTTACGCGACCCTGAAACCGGATGCCCATGGGATGTGGAGCAAACATTTGAAACAATTGCGCCCTACACTATTGAGGAAGCTTACGAGGTGAACGACGCTATAGAGCGTGGTAATATGGGTGACCTTAAGGAAGAACTTGGCGATTTGCTTTTGCAAGTCGTCTTTCATGCCCGCATGGCCGAGGAGCAAGGCGACTTTAATTTTGATGAAGTGAGTGATGCTCTGGTTAAGAAAATGGTCACTCGTCACCCCCATGTATTTGGGGACGAGAAAGAACGAAATAGCGAGACACAAACCCATGCGTGGGAAACTTTGAAAGCCGAAGAACGTGCATCAAAGTCGACTGGAAATATATCAGTTTTGGACGGTGTTGCACTGTCCCTGCCTGCTCTGACACGTGCAGACAAATTGCAAAAGCGTGCAGCGCGAGTCGGATTTGATTGGGCTGAACCTGAACAAGTGATAGCTAAAATAATAGAAGAATCAGAGGAAATCGTCGAGGCATGCGAGAATAAAGAAGGTCAAGAACGTATTCACGAAGAAGTCGGCGATCTTATTTTCGCAGTTTCTAACCTAGCCAGAAAACTCGGTGTAGACCCTGAGCATGCACTGCGCGACTGTAACAAAAAATTTACACGCCGCTTTCAATATATTGAAGAACATGCGGATGCAGACTTAGAAACTATGGGATTAGCTGCACTCGAAGAACTATATATAGCCTCTAAGAAGTCAGGGCTTTAGATAAAGGCTTTAGACAAAGACCTGCGGATGATGTGTATGGAGTTTTCCTGCATCGACAGGGGTAAGGCGTACACGCATTTGACACTCACCCTGTTCCAGTATTTTTTCGTCGAGTACATTACCGTGCTGATGAAGCCAAGCACGCACTTGCATATCTTTAGGTTGAATAGTGACRTTGACCACATGRTCGGCTTTTGAAAGCTCRGTCTCTATGCCCTCCAGTAATGTATCCAGYCCTATATTTTTCGTACAAGAAGTCATGAAAGAGTGTTGATTTTGTTTGTTATTCCCYRTCAATGATGCMCGTARTTCATCRCTRACCAAGTCTACTTTGTTCAARACYTCAATCATGGATTGCTCATGRTTTGGACCCGCTTCAATSGAATCCARTATTTGTAAGACGTCCTGTTTGTGTTGCTCACTTAAAGGGTCCGACATATCGCGTACATGGATGAGCAAATCTGCTTCTTTGACTTCTTCCAGCGTGGCTCGAAATGCATCTACGAGGTCAGTGGGAAGGTCGGAAATAAAGCCAACCGTGTCAGACATCACCGCATTTTGACCGCTCGGTAAAGGTAATATCCTGTGTGTGGTGTCAAGTGTGGCAAATAGCATGTCTTTTTCAAACACACCGCCTTCGGTAAGTCTGTTGAACAGCGAAGATTTACCGGCATTGGTATAACCAACTAAGGCAACAACCCGCTCCGGTGCGCGTTTGCGTTTGGTGCGTTGCAAGGCACGTGTGCGGCGAACTTGATCTAGGTCTTTTTGTAGCTTGCCTATCTTGTCTGCCAGCATTCGGCGATCAGATTCGATTTGGGTTTCCCCCGGGCCAGCCAGGAAGCCCTGCCCGCCTCTTTGGCGCTCCAAATGCGTCCATGTGCGCACAAGGCGTGAGCGTTCATAACCAAGCCGTGCCAACTCTACTTGCAAACGCCCCTCTTTGGTCGCAGCGCGCAGGGCAAATATTTCTAAAATCAAGCCGGTACGGTCAACGACTTTGGCATTCCAAATTTCTTCCAAATTTCTTTGCTGGATAGGCGCTAGTGCCGTGTTCACAACCACTAGATTGATATCATGCTCGGCTATAATAGYAGAAATTTCATCTATCTTGCCACGACCAAAATAGTTGTTAGCTTTAATWTCACGKACCGTAATTGACAGACTAGCGCGCACTTCCACRCCAAGCGCTTCGCCCAGCAAAGTAGCTTCTTCTAATTTTAATCTAGAATACTCCGCGCCCTCACGCCCTAATACAGGATGCAGYACCAAAGCATATTGCGGACTAGCCTCAACCTCTATCATGGGCGCAGTCGCCTAATCATCATCWGTTTCTGCATCAAATAAGGATACAGGCTCGGTCGGCATAATTGTAGATATCGCGTGCTTGTAAACAAGTTGAACCTGCCCGTCACGACGCAGGAGCACACAAAAATTATCAAACCATGTTACAACACCACCAAGCTTAACCCCATTCATCAAAAATATTGTCAAAGGTGTTCTCGATTTGCGGACTGAATTCAAGAATGCATCTTGTAGATTTTGTTTCTTTTCACCAGACATGTTTATCCTTTTTTTTATTGTACATATCCCCGACTGTCTACCTAAAGCCCATTACTAGTACATGGCAAGCTACAATTTCATCGTTCAGGGCTTTTTTTGTGGGCAGCTTCAATTCCGCCAAAAAGACGGAGCGATAACAGCAAATACTGCCAACACCTCAATACGCCCCAGCAACATTATGACGGTTAATATTGTTAAAGATAACACATTCATATCACCATAACCRATTTCAGGRTTGGTCGCATCTAATAACGGCCCTGTATTAGATAAGGCAGAAGCACCAGCGGATACGGCTTGCGTAAATTCTAGACCSGAAGCACCCAGAGCCGTGATTCCTAAAGCAAACACCAAGGTATAACCAAAGAAATACATCCAGATTGATAAAAATGCTTTATCATCAATTGTTCGACCTTGGAACTTTACAGGCATGACCCGGGAAGGATGGCTCATACGATCTAAATCTGTCCTCAAATGGCGAAACAGCAAGAGCATGCGGATAATTTTCAAGCCGCCTGCCGTGGATAATGCTGACCCACCAATGAGAACCAATGCAATGAGCAAGGCACTTGGCACCATATCAATACCAATGACATGGTAATCAAATCCTGTGGAACTTGCCATATAGGCRGCTTCWACTAGCACGGTATACAGATGTGCAACGCCGGTAGACAAAAAGCCCGCCACAATCATTATGATTATTATAGCAAATATACCTCTGTGTTCAATATTCAGGAATGTTTCGCGCAAAGACATAGCGTTTCTTCTGCGTAAAACATCCCACAATACAGATACATTAGCTGCCCCTAGTAAACATGTGACAGCCAGAACCAACCCACCAAACCCTGATACATATTCAGCCATTGGGCCACTTCTTGGCACCAACCCTCCTGTGGATACTGCACTTAGTCCAAGACAAAGAGCATCAAAAACAGGCGTTCCAGAAATAACCAAAAAGCCAAAACAAATGGTCGCGATCAGCGCATATAATAAAGCAATTAGCCTGCCTATACCGAGTAAACGGGAAAATATTTCCCCCCTGCGCAATGTAAACAGAGCTGACCTGTGCTCACCAATTCCTGTTAAATTCAGTGCCGCCAGAATAACCACTGCGAATGTAGCAACCATTACACCGCCGCTCCATTGCAATAGTGACCGCCAGAGTAAAAATGATTTGGGCAAGGTATCAGGGTTCAATGTAGAAGCGCCTGTAGTCGTGGTAGCTGATGCGGCTTCAAAATAAGCGATAGCAAAGCTAGGGACTTCAGGTAGGAATAAATACGGCAAACTGGCTATCAGAGGGACCAATAGCCAGAAAAACACAAGAAACACCAAAGCATCACGTGTACTTTCATGGGTCGGAGCGTTTTGACCAATAAAGATAATAATTAAACCCATTACCCCCACTATAAATGCCAGTGACAAAAACAGTTGCGATTCAAGGTACTCTTTAAATATTAGTCCCCCTAGTGCAGATACTAACATGAGTACAGCACAAGAAATCAGTGCATAACCGAGCCAGAGAAAAATTCGCGAATAGGCCATTTCACTCTTTCCTTTTACCCAATGAACCTAGAAATAATCTGCACTGACACGGAAGAGATGTTCAACATGTTTCAAAGCTGTAATATCTGCTAACAACACAATCCGGTCGTACGTATGAACAGTTAAATCTGGCGATGGCTGTAAGACATCACCATCCCGAATGATGGCACCTATGACKATACCATCTGGRATAACCGCTTCGTCTAACCTTTTTCCTGAAAGCGGCGATGTATCAAGCACCTCACCTTCCATAACCTCTGCAGCACCGCCCTCAAGAGCAAATACATCAAGGATGCGCCCTTTGCGCACATGGCGTAGAATAGAAGACACAGTTGTKGCGCGCGGGTCAATGATCATRTCAATATCCAAAGACGRYTTTATATCCAATARTGATATGTCATTGATAAGACTGAATACTTGGCCAGCTCCGAATGACTTAGCCATAATCCCGGCTATTATATTGGTTTTATCATCATTAGTAAGACACAGTACACTTTGAGCATCACGTACCCCGGCCTCCTCCTGAACTGTGGCGCTGAGCGCATCGCCGCACAAGACAACCGTGTTTTTCAACTGTTCGGCTGCATTTTCCGCACGTGCTTTATCGGCTTCAATTATGCGTACCCGCACGCCTGAAACTTTTTCCAATTCACGAGCCACATAAGAACCAACATTGCCGCCTCCAAAAATGACTACATGCCTAGCTTTCTCTTCATTTGTCCCAATGATATCAAGGAGACGTCTTGCATGAGCAGATTCAACTATAAAATAGGCATTGTCACCAACAACCAGTTGATCGTCAGGGTCGGTAGCAAAAAATTGTTTGTCGCGAAACACACCAACAAGTGATGCCTTCAAATTTGGGAATAACTCGCTGATTTGTTGGATAGGCATGTTTGTGATCGGGCAATCTTCATCAACTTGAATACCGATCAACTGCACCAGCCCATTGCCAAATGGCACAACATCAAAAGCGCCAGGCGTATTCAGGCGCCGTAGAATGGCTTTGCCAATTTCTATTTCTGGCGAGATAATAATATCAATCGGCATATTYTCACGAGAATATAAATCTTGCCATTTCTCTTCCAGATAATCTTGCGCTCTAACACGAGCAATTTTGATAGGTGTGCCAAATAAAGAGTGGCAAATTTGGCAAGCCACCATATTGACTTCGTCTGAATAGGTCACGGCAATAATCATATCCGCCGTCTCGGCCCCAGCTTTTTTAAGTATGCTTGGGTGTGCACCATGTCCGACAATGCCCCGTACATCCAACTCGGTAGAAATGTTTTGAATAAGTTCAGAAGATAAATCCACAACGGTAACCGAATTGTTTTCAGCAGATAAACGTCTGGCAATACCGTAACCTACCCGGCCAGCACCACAAATAATAATATCCATGTCCCCTATCCCTCTGTCGAACCTGTCGACTTTGCAGATGACCTTATCCCCAAAGACTTAAGTTTTCGGTGCAATGCAGATCTTTCCATACCAACAAATGTGGCCGTACGCGAAATATTACCACCAAATCTCTCAATTTGCACCTGTAAATACTCACGTTCAAAATGCTCACGGGCATCACGTAATGGCAGCGAAACAATTTTGTCGCTATCTTGAGCACCTGCTGTATGGCGGACTACAGATACTTCTTCCGGTAGAGACTTAAGGGTAATTGGTTCCCCCGGGTCACCGCTAGCCAAAATCAGCAAACGCTCAACATTGTTTTTCAATTGCCGCACATTTCCTGGCCAGTCATGTGCTTGTAAAGCAGCCATTGCATCATCGCCAACGCTCCGAATTGGCAACCCAGTTGAGGCCGTCAGTTTTTTAATGAAATAAGCGACAAGCTCTGGTATATCTTCCCGACGATCCATCAACGCTGGAGCCGTTAAAGGCATAACATTTAAACGATGGTACAGATCGTCACGGAAATTACCAAATTTTGTTTCTTTCTCCAAATCCCTAGAAGTCGAAGTGATTATGCGCACATCAACTTGAACGTCTTTTTGTCCTCCGACCCTTTGAAATCTTTGATTTACAAGCAGACGTAATAATTTGCTTTGGGTTTCGCTCGGCATGTCAGCGACTTCATCCAGATACAAAGTACCAAAATGCGCTCTTTCTAAAAGTCCGGTTTTCAGAGCATTCCCTTGGCTGTCTTCGATTCCAAAAAGCTCTTCTTCAACTCGTTCTGGCACCATGGATGCTGCATTGACAGCATGAAATGGCCCATTAGATCTATCTGATTTTGTGTGCAGCAATCGTGCTATTAATTCTTTTCCTGAACCAGAAGGGCCAGATATTAGAACCCGACTGTTTGTTGGGGCAATGCGGTCAATTTTCTGACGCAATTGGCAAATAACAGAAGACCGACCAATCAAGCTTTCCTCTAATACGGCTCGCCCTTTCAGATCAGCATTTTCTTGCCTTAACAGTACCGTTTCCATAGCTCGCTTAGCTGTAATCAACAGTTTTTCACTTGGGAATGGTTTGACAATATAGTCATAAGCTCCCTTACGGATCGCAGATACAGCTGTTTCCACTGTGCCGTGACCACTGATAATAATAATCGGTATGTCAGGATCTGTTTTTTTAAATATATCCATAAGCTCAATACCGTCCATATCTGAACCCTTAAGCCATACATCCATAATGATCAAAGACGGTTTTCGTGATTTAAACTCACTCAGAGCTTGAGCACTACCATTTGCTTCACGCACAGGGTAACCATCATCCGATAATATCCCTGCGATAAGGTTTCTAATATCATCTTCGTCTTCAACAACCAATATTTCAAAACTCATGATATAGTTTCTCCTGTATTTGAGGAAATTTTGTGCGCCTTCGGCAATTCCAATGATGATAATTCATCTATTTTAGGTAAACAAATCCGTACTTGCGCGCCGATTTTATCAACGGATGTCTTGACCAGTTCTAAGCTACCACCATGATCTTCCGCTATTCGTTTGACGATTGCCAAACCAAGCCCGGAGCCTTCATCGCGCGTAGTCATATAAGGCTCAAGTAATCTTTCCCTATCTTGCTCCGGCCAGCCCTGCCCATTGTCAATGATATCAATACAAATCATATCCTCTTTGAGGGTTATCGCCGTATTGATCATACCGTCCAGCTCTTCTTGCCCCGTTTCGTCAATGCGCCGGGATATAGCCTCTCCAGCATTTTTGTATATATTTGTCAAAGCTTGGGAAATTAAACGCTCATCGCATAGAACAACAGCCCCGGATATTTTGGTTTTTTTGAAGGTAAATTGTATATCTGGAAAAGCTACACGGGCTGCAAATAGAGCGTCATCGAGTAATGTATGCAGATTTACAGGTTCCAATACAGGCGCTGGCATACGAGCAAAGGCGGAAAACTCATCAACCATTCTTCCCAAGTTTGATACTTGGCGAATAATGGTTCGTGTGCAGTTGGAAAATGTTTCTGGGTCGGAAGTAATTTCCGCGCGAAATTTTTTCTCCAAACGTTCAGCGGATAATTGTATTGGTGTAAGTGGGTTCTTGATTTCATGGGCAATCCGCCGTGCCACTTCGCGCCAAGCAGAATGCCTCTGCGCCGCGACTAAGCGTGTAATATCATCAAAAGTAATCACCCAGCCCGTGTCTGCTTGATCACCTCTATAAGAAGAAATCCGGATATCCAGATTTCTCGTTCCTCTAGACGTTTCAAGATTAACCTGATCATCTGCTTGGTTATCAATATCATCCTTGGCACGCGTAAAAGCAGGTAAAAAGCTCTGTAAGACGAGCGAGAGTGGTGCACCGACCACATCARTTGCCCGCAGTCCCAACAATGTTTCGGCAGATTTATTAATAACTGTAATTTTGCCCTCTGGCGTCAACCCTATCACGCCAGCACTAACCCCCGAGAGTACGGCTTCGGAAAATTCCCGGCGCTGCTCCGAAATGTTGTGCTCAAGCACAAGGTCTTCACGTTGGGTATGGAGCTGTTTTGTCATGCGGTTAAAAGCATTAGCCAAATCACCAATTTCGTCCCAAACACCAGACACATTAACCCGCGTATCAAGATTGCCAGCACGCACTTTCTCCGCCGCACTGACCATTTCTCCAAGCGGCGACACGATACGGTTAGCCAATAACAAACCCAGCCAAATAGCCGCAAATAAGATGAGCAATGCCACTTCTATATAGGTCAGAAGAAAGACTTTATTTAAGGCATCATAACTACCGTCGTAACTTTCTAGTGATGCTTCAACTTCATCGATTTTATCAATATTAGCCAACACGCCTGTACGCAGGTAACGTCCTGTATATAGATATGCGTCTGCGTAATTTTCCAATTTATAAAGCGCGACCAGTAAATCTATTTCATTACGACTTGTTATCGTCAAAGTACCTTCTTTGGCACGGCTCATCGCTTCATCACCCGGTAAAATATAATCCGGAGACTGCGGGCCTTCCGCTTGTGATAAAATCCGCCCATTGCTATCAATCACATAGACGACAGGAAACTCTCGAAACACGGCTTGGCTGATTAAAAATGCAGTATAAGTTATCCGGTTTGGTAAAGTGGCTTCAGCACGATTTAAATCTTCGGCAATTTCATACACACCTTGCGAAATTTCCTCAATTTCTTCCCGTAAATATGCATTGGAAACTTCACGTGAATTTTGCATTGTTTGGCGMACTGTAGGACCAAAAATATCAGTYARATTTCTACTCATYAACGCACTAAAGAACAGMCCAACTAGGAKGGCYGGCAGCAGTGCRCCCAGAGARAAAATCAATAYAAACCTTCTATGTAGATGCGGYGCGCTCCGACCWGCATCAGAACTRAACAAAACYGTTCGTAAGCGGAAAAYYAAATATATGCCAAGRGCAAYAACCAGAGCTAAATTAGCCCAAAGACCAGGCAAAACATCGGCTGCTTGTCCTTCATCGCCTGACAATGCCATCAAAGCGCCAATACCGGTCAGAGCAGCCGCAATAGTAAAAAATAAGCCAAACAGGGCCGTCAGAAACACTCGTGGTGTCCGAATTTGCCTGTTTTCCGTTTTGTGAATATCAATCATTGTCACCTATTTACCACAGTGGTACTATAGTGCAACAAGAATAGGGGCTTAATCATCCTGCCATTTTCGCAATTTAGTGCGCAAAGTATTACGGTGAATACCGAGTAAATCTGCGGCTTTAGAATTATTTCCACCGGTAATGCGCAGCGCCTCAGCTATCAATGGCTTTTCAATCCATTCTAACGCCTGTTCATAAGGAGATATTTCTATATTATCACTATTCGCGAATGCTTCGCGCAATATATCCGTACAGGCTAATTTTATATCGTCTAGTGGGTTATCATGTGCACCCACTGAATTTTGCGGGCTTAGCAGACGGTTGATAATATCGTCCGTGATGACAGCACCTGGAAACTGCAAAGTAATAACGTGCATAAGGTTTCTAAGTTCACGCACATTGCCGGGCCAAGTATGGCTCTTCAACCGTACCAATGCCGAAGCTTCTATATTGCTGTGTCGCCCCAGCCCAACGGCTTCTAGAAAATGGGATGCAAGGTCAGATAAATCATCAACTCTCTCGCTCAAGGGCGGTAAATATATTCTCCCTCCCATTAAGTGAGATAACAAATCCGCCCTAAGCATCTGGTTTTGTTGAATATATTCTAAAGACATTTCAGATGTAGCGATTACACGAAATTTGTCCGCACTGGCTCTATTTTCATTGTGCTCCAAGACATGCAGGAGAGCCGCTTGTTGTTCCGCGCTTAGTTCATGTACACGATCGACAAAGACGTCCCCGCTTCCAACAACCTCTAAAAAATCTTGATTATCACCGCACTTGTCAAATGTGAAAAAACCAAGTTCACGCCGTGTACCTGCATCATGAACACATTGCGCCGCAAGATTTTTACCTGTTCCCGCAGCACCCCAAATATAAACCGGTACATTACCCGATGCATAATCAGATATGGCCCGAAAAACTGGCTGCATAGCTTTGGAACGACCGATCATCTGATCAGGTTGCTTTTGTGCTCGTGGTTGTTGCTGAGTTTGCATTTCCAAGGCTCGCCTGATTGTTTTTTCTATATCTTGCAAATCAAACGGTTTGGGAATGTACTCAAATACACCGGATTGTCTGGATTTTAGGGCTGTCACCATGCGGGTATTGGCGCTGATAACGATAATAGGTAATTTGGGGCGTAGGGCTTTCAACTGCGGTACATAGGTAAATATTTCGTCCGCCCCCATGTGCACATCCGTAAGAATAACATCGCCCTCGCCTGCCTCGACCCATTTGAGTAAAGTTTGAGGATTGTCAGTAGCCTTTACCCCATACCCTGCACGGGTCAGATATTTACTCAGCACAAACCTGATACTTGCGTCATCATCAGCTAATAAAACATTATATTTCATGGTACTACACTCATTTCCTTATTTTGAACCCGGCAGTAAAATTGAAAATACGGTTCTTTCTGGTTCTGTGGTGCAAGTGGCTATACCGCCGTGCTCATCAACAATTTTTGATACGAGCGCCAACCCCAAACCGTGACCATTGGCTTTTCCCGTTACAAATGGTTGGAATATCCGTTCTTTCAGGTGTGGCGGCACCCCTATTCCGTTATCAATTACTTTCACTTCAACAGGCAAAGTATGAATATCGCCACCCGGAGCCTGCTTGCGTACACCTGCCCGGTAGACGGTATGTATTTCTATTCTACCCTTGCCGTTATTCGCTTTCACAGCATCGATAGCATTGGCTAAAAAATTGATGATGATTTGCATTAATTTATCAGCATTACCGTAAACATCCGGTAGTGACGGRTCATAGTTTTCCACAAATTCTATGGCTGTATTATCCGCGTTTTGAAACAAGAGAAGCGCTTTGCGCAACACGGTATGAATATTCAAATTTTCATACCTAGATACATCTACGGCGCCAAAATCTTCCATTTTATCCGCCAAGCGGCCAATGCGCTTTACTTCAGACTTAATCAATTCTGTAATCTCTAAATTAGCCTCATCAGAAATGTCAGATTCGAGTAACTGCACGGCACCATATATGCCTGCCAAAGGGTTTTTAAGTTCATGAGCAAGCATACGTCCGAACATGCCAACGGCTTGGTCTTTATGACCATCCGTTGCAGGTCCTACACTTGAGCGCTGCGCGGACAGCATGACGGCAATGTCGTCGCCAAACGGAAAGACTAAATAAGAAGCATCAATAGTATCAGCACCAAGTAGGTGAATATGCAAATCATGCCCTCGCGTTGTCGATCGATTTTCAACTGTGTCTCGAGCAATGTGTTCTAACCGCTCAAAGCCGTTGACTAGGCTTGTGATTTCTGCACCGAGTTTTGAGGCTAGCGAGCACCGCAGCCAACTCTCKGCTGCCGGGTTCATCCATGTTAAGGTCAATTCATGCGCCTCAAAAATAAAGAGAGGCTCTGGCAATGCCTCAATAAGCTGCATATGAGACGGTCCAGATATCATGCGGACAAACTCGATAATTCGGGTGCCAAATACAACTTTTCCAGTATTTTTATGACATCAAGCTCTTCCGTGGTCTTACACGCTTGAATACTTGCTACATTTCTAAACTGATCATCCATTTCAAAGGGAGCATTTTTGATRTAATCTTTCACGTGCTTGCGGGCTATTCTAATACCCCTCTCACGCCCATAAAAATCTAACATATGTTGATAATGTTTGTAAAAAACATCAAAGGCTTGCTCGGGCGTAATAGGAATATSKTGMKCATTCATGAGCTTGGCYTTGAGTTCTGTGACCAGCCAAGGTCTGCCAATTAARCCGCGTCCTATCATTATYCCGTCCGCGCCTGAGGCCTGCATGGCTTCAACCGCTGCATCTGGCGTTCTTATGTCCCCATTGACTATGACTGGAATATTGACGGCCTGTTTAACGTTACCGACGGCACCCCAATCAGCTTCACCTTTGTAATATTGACAACGCGTGCGGCCGTGCACGACAATCATTTGTACACCGGCAGCTTCGGCACGTTGGGCAAGTTCAGGTGCATTGATACTATCATCATCCCAACCAAGCCGCATTTTTAAGGTCACAGGTACATTTACGGCCGACAAAGTTGCTTCAATCAATGTCATAGCATGGTCTAGATCTCGCATTAGCGCAGAACCACTATATCCACTCGTAACTCGTCTAGCTGGACATCCCATATTGATATCAATTATTTCTGCACCCGCTTCTTCCGCRCTGCGRGCACCTTCATGCATCCATTTTGYTTCGCGTCCAACCAGTTGAATAGCCAGCGGGTCGATCTCCCCRGCTCCAGCCGTTTTGCGCATTGCAGCGGCGTRCCCTCGCCCTAGATATTCGCTGGCGACCATTTCCGACATCACATAACCGGGGTCAAATGCCTGTACCGCCAAGCGAAACGGGAAATCCGATATTCCGGTCATAGGTGCAACCAGTACATTTGATTTTAAGTTAAGCTTGCCGATTTGAATTTGCGCGTTATTATTTTTCATGGTCATAATTTGACTTTAACGGGAAAAAATCACTTGCACAATATTTCATCACTTAAAAATGCAAAAATAGCAGTCTTAATTGTCGCCGCCGGACGCGGTCACAGGGCTGGCGCTGGATTACCAAAACAATACCGCAGCTTGGGGCGGCAAATGGTGTTGACGAAAACACTAAAGTGCTTTGCTGATTTCAAGCGGATTGTTGTGGCGATACACCCTGATGATAACAGGTTGTTTGATCAGGCATGCGAGAACCTTGATGCAGAAATAATRCCTGTAACCGGCGGYGCAACACGCACAGCTTCGGTTAAAGCCGGACTGGAAGCATTACGGTCCTATGCACCAGATATTGTCCTCATTCATGATGCGGCCCGCCCATTTCTAACCAAGACAACAATCAGCAATGTAGTTACTGCTCTGGGCGATAACGCTGCAGCTGTCCCGGCTCTACCCATTGTTGATGCGGTTAAAGCTCTGGACGCAACGCACATAGACCGCAATCAGCTAAGGTGCGTTCAAACACCGCAAGGTTTTCATTACCCTGAAATCATGAAAGCTTATGACACTATTGGAGAGGATGCTGATTTTTCTGATGACATTGAAGTCGCGCGGCAAGCTGGAATGTCTATCGGGTTTTGCATCGGTGATCCCAACAATATCAAACTAACTTTTGAGGCCGACTTTATGCATACTGAAAATATGATTAGCCTCACCGGTTCCGGTTATGACGTCCACCAAATTTGCCCAAACACTGATACTGGAAAATCTTTATTCTTRTGCGGYGTAGAAATTGATGCAGGGTTYTCTCTCAAGGGCCATAGTGACGCCGATGTTGGCCTACATGCCCTCACCGACGCMTTGCTCGGGGCTATTTGCGCCGGAGATATTGGCGACCATTTTCCGCCGTCCGATGAGAAATGGAAAGGTACTGACTCGATGCTGTTCCTCAAGCATGCAGCAGATTTGATACGCACAGAAGGTGCAATCATAGACCATGTGGACGTGACGCTTATATGTGAAAAACCGAAAATCAAACCACACCGTGAAGCTATGCGAGCAAAAATAGCAGAAACGATCAATCTCCCCATAAACCGTGTCAGTGTCAAAGCCACGACGACTGAAGGTCTTGGGTTTACGGGGCGCGGCGAAGGCATTGCGGCAAGTGCTACGGCGAGTATTCGAGTGCCCGCATGAACAATGAAATCTACAAGCTTACCGATCAGGTCATAGATGCTGCCCGCAAACAGAGGTTAACGATTGCTACTGCAGAAAGCTGCACGGGCGGCGGTATCGGCGCGGCGCTAACGGCTATTTCAGGGTCTTCCAAAGTTTATGAAGGCGGCATTATTTCTTATTCTAATGATGTGAAAACCAACCTTTTAGGCGTGCCAAAAGATACACTTAAAAACCACGGCGCAGTGAGCAAACAAACGGCAAAAACCATGGCTGAGGGTGCACGCAAAGCCCTGTCCACTGATATAGCAATTTCCGTAACAGGCATAGCCGGCCCTACAGGTGGCACCACGGATAAACCTGTCGGTACTGTATGGATCGGATTGGCTCATAAAGGTCGTGTTACTTATGCAGAGCATTTCATATTTGCAGACGGCGGGAGAAAAAGCGTGCGCATGGATACAATTGTGCAAGCCCTCAAACTCTTAAAACGGGCTCTGCATTCAAACTAGCGCCTGAGCTATACGCGAACTTGGCCTACACGCAAATCTATATCTCTATCCCCGGCTGGATCGCAAACTATTTGTGCGCGACGCTCAAAGGCGTTCATAATTGAACGAGCCGCACTGTCCATTTTGCTCTTTATGAGAAATTGTAATGGTGCCACCTTCAAAGTTACATCCACATCAAAGTCTAACTGGGTAGATCCGTCTGAAAGCTCGTGAAACACCCATGTATTTTTTAAGCTCCGCACAGCACCGCCGTGGCCGGATTTTTCTATTTTAATACACAAATTCTCTCGGTCTGCCGTCGCTAATGAACGAAATGTCTCGCTGACAAATTTATATTGTATTGCCACATCTACCGTTAAGGCTTCGAGGTTTGGCGTAGGCGTTTCGCGTTTTAATATCCGTACCGAAGAAATAAAGCTGATGAATTTTGGATAATTTTCCACATCAATGACCATATCGAGCAAGTCTTCAGGTTTATGAAATAGCCTTTTCTGACGATGTATCCGCATTTAGTGGCCTTTTTTAGCGAGACGTGCGGCACGCAGTTGCGCGAAATCCGCATCCGCATGATAGCTAGACCGCGTTAACGGCGTAGCGGAAACCATCAAAAAACCCTTGGCACGGGCAATCGTTTCGTAGGCCTTAAACTCTTCGGGGGTGACAAATCGTTCAACTGCCGCATGTTTACGGGTCGGTTGTAGATATTGACCGATAGTGAGAAAATCGACGCCTGCGACACGCATATCATCCATAACCTGCATGATTTCTTCTTTGCTCTCCCCAAGACCAACCATAAGACCGGATTTAGTGAACTGATCGGGATCCCGCTCCTTGACACGCTCTAACAAGCGCAAAGAATGATAATAACGTGCGCCCGGGCGAATTTTCAAATAATTGCGCGGCACAGTTTCCAGATTGTGGTTAAACACATCCGGTTTGGCATCAATAACGATTTCCGCCGCACCTGCTTTGCGCAGAAAATCCGGTGTTAGAATTTCAATGGTTGTTGAAGGAGATTTTTCGCGTACAGCCTTGATAACATTAACAAAATGCTCCGCCCCTCCGTCCGCTAAATCGTCTCTATCCACGGATGTAATCACAACATGTTTCAAGCCCATTTCCACCACGGCATTACCGATTTCTGCGGCTTCAGCGTGATTTACAGGACCYGGCAATCCCGTCTTGATATTGCAAAATGCGCAAGCRCGGGTACAMGTATCRCCTAATATCATGAACGTGGCGTGGGCTCTCTCCCAACACTCACCAATATTCGGGCACGCGGCTTCTTGGCACACTGTCACGAGCCCTTTGTCACGAACAATTTTATTGGTTTTAGCAAAACCACGTGATGTTGGTGCCTTAACACGTATCCACGCAGGTTTACGCAGCACTTCCGTGTCTGGCTTGTGCGCTTTCTCAGGGTGTCGGGGTCTCGGTTTAGGAGGTGTTTTTTTATCAATAAGGACTGTCATAACCTGAATTATGGGGTTTCTAGCCACCTAAAACAAGTCATTTTGGTGCAATTTTTACTTAATCATTTCATGATATATAAAGCCCAATAAAGTTAAAAACGTGGGAATTATGGGATTAGGTATTTTTAGAACGGTCACTATTCGGGATGGGCATGATAATTTTTTCACGCCCTTACGGTTTATTTTTGCCTATATGGTATTAATAGGCCATGCTTTTGTCGTTATAGGCGGACAAAGCGATAGTGAACCCCATATTTTCTATGAACTAACCTTTAGCTACATGGCTGTGAATTTATTTTTCATCGCATCAGGGTTTTTAGTGACCGGATCTATGTTGTACCGAAAAAATATCGCCAGTTTTGCTTCAGCRAGGATATTACGCATTTTCCCTGCACTCATCGTCCATGTTTTACTCATGATGTTTGTGTTCGGTTTAATGACCACCACCCTACCCTTTATTGATTACCTCACCCATCCAGATACTCTGAAACAACCTTTTGTCGTCTTGTCATTTATTGAAACAAATATGGCATTACCAGGTATCTTGCCCAACAACTCCGAGCATATCGCCTCTGCCACATTGTGGACTTTACGGTACGAAGTGTTGGCCTATATCGGAACATTTCTTGTGTTTTCGTTAGGCCTGATGAAGCGGCGCTGGATGATATTGACACAATTTTTGATTTTCGCGATTGCATTACCACTTGCCTATCAATTTGGGATTTACGAAAAATTGCCTGCAACATTGCAAGCCTGCTTGCGGTTTGGACTATGTTATGGTCTCGGTGCAGCTATTTATGCTTACAGAGATAAACTTAAATTCCACATTCTGGTTATCCCCGCTCTGGTCCTACTGACCGCCTTAACACACAATACCGTCATGTTCGAAGTCATTGGAGTTATTACGGCAGCATATATGTTGTTTTGGGCTGCTTACGTAATTCTGCCCCGCCTTGCTTTTCTCAAAAAATTCGACGACATATCCTACGGACTGTATATTTATCACTGGGCAACATTACAGGGCATTCACAACGTTTTACCGGGCATAAACATTTGGGCTCTCATTGTCCTAACCACCCCAATGGCTATCGGTTTCTCTATGATGTCATGGCAATATGTGGAAAAACCCGCACTGTCTTACAAAGCAAGGTTTGCGAAAAAACTAAACAGTAAAAAATCAAAACCGTTAAATGTGTAAGGTTTTATCGTAGGCCGCCAACACACTCTCATGCATCATTTCTGATAAAGTTGGATGCGGAAACACAGTCTCCATCAGCTCTGCTTCTGTGGTTTCCAATGTCTGCGCAATAGCGTAGCCCTGAATAAGCTCGGTMACTTCTGTACCGATCATATGTGCGCCAAGWAGCTCRCCCGTTTTCGCATCAAACACCGTCTTGATAAGCCCCTCAGGTTCACCCAGTGCTATAGCCTTGCCGTTACCGATAAAGGGAAAGCGGCCTACGCGGATTTTATGGCCAGCATCTTTGGCTTGGGCTTCGGTCATACCAACACTGGCAATTTGCGGCTGACAATACGTACATCCCGGAATACGGCTCGCATTGAGCGGATGTGGATTACCGCCATTGATTTTCTCGATACAGATAATGCCTTCGTGTGAAGCCTTATGCGCCAGCCACGGCGGCGTTGTTACATCGCCAATCGCATATAGACCCGGTATTTTTGTCCGTGAAAATTCGTCGACAACAATATGACTGCGGTCGATCTCGACCCCAAGCTTTTCCAGCCCCATATTTTCAACATTACCAACAATACCGATGGCTAGAATAACGCGGTCGAAAGTTTCGGCTTTGCCATTAATTTCRGCAYTCACRTTATTTGCGCCGGGCTTCACATTGGAAACCTGCGCCTTCGTTAGTATGCGCATRCCTTTCTTTTTAAAGGCTTTTTCTGCTATGCCMGAAATYTCAGCATCTTCAGCCGGYAAGATACGTTCGAGCATCTCTACCACTGTCACATCGCAACCAAATGCATTGTAAAACGACGCAAATTCCATGCCGATAGCGCCCGAACCMACCACTAATAATTTCTTGGGCATAGTGTCCGGCACCATGGCTTCTTTGGCCGTCCATATATATTTCCCGTCCGGCTCTAATCCGGCTTGCGGTATGGTTCGSGCCCGTGCRCCCGTGGCTAAAATAACATGYTTGGCCGTATAGGTTTTGCCGTCCACTACAACATRAGGTGCAGGCGTGCCTTTTTCCAGCTTGGCGAACCCATCAATCACTGTGATCTTGTTCTTCTTCATGAGGAATTTCACACCGCCCGAAAGCTGCCCAGCTATAGTGCGCGAACGCTTAACAATGGCGGACAAATCGAACCCAACTTTTGC
Source organism: Robiginitomaculum sp. (assembly GCA_002732685.1). Next base: position 12,037 of record NVRS01000020.1, on the reverse strand, counting down.
TGATAACCCGTATGCCTCAGCATGTTGCATATTGGTGTAAACTTCAGCAGACCGTAATAAAGCTTTGGTCGGGATACAGCCCCAGTTCAGGCACACGCCGCCGATTTCAGACTTCTCGACAATTGCCGTTGAAAGCCCCAATTGTGCGGCTCGAATTGCAGTAACATAGCCGCCAGGTCCAGAACCGATTATGATGACATCAAAGTTTGTAGACATAGAAAACTCGCTCTAGTTTGAACCAGTTACTTACAGGGAAATACTATAAATATAAACAGGAAAAACGCCCTATGTTTACTTTCGTAACAATCCGGCAGGGAGTTGCTCAGGCACAATCAGTGCTTCAATGACCTGCAAGCGCATAACATCGCGCAGCGCATCAATTTCCACTGTGTCAATAACATCAAATGCTTCAACGGCACGGTCGTCCATAGCAAGGGCAATAGCGATTTGACTACGCGCTGTGTCTCGCAGTTCAGTTTGACTAATTTTGAGCATGGCCCCATCGGCAAACTTATATTGCCGCTGGCTCACTGAAAAACTGACCACGTCCAGATAAGCTTGGTCTTTGATCTCAACAGTGTTGATTTTTTCAGCCTGTAACATCAGCATTGGCATGATCTGAGCGAGGCCGGTAGTGGGTTCTGCGGGCGGCTCTGAAATTGGTTCCGAAATTGTTTCCATGGCCGGCTCTGAGATTGGCTCTGGGGTCGGCTTAATGACCGCAACTACACTTTTGGTCTCGGCTTCAGTTTTTACTGGTTGTGTAGTGTTAGCCGCTTGTGGGTTAGTAGTAGGTTGCGGTTTAACGGCAGATTGCGGCGTACCAATACCGTAATAGACCACACCCCCAGCAAAACCTGCTGTGACCACAAAAGCAATCACGGTTTTGATAAACATAGCACTGCTCATAAATTTCAACATAGTCTTGACCATAATCTAACGCGTACTCAAGGCAAGCTCGGACAGCATTAGCGCAGAAAAACGGACTAACTTTCGCTCACTAAGGGAATTGCCCACCCAAGAAATTGCACACCCAAGGAATTGCACACTAAAGGAACTAAAGCATCATTGTAACTGGTTTTTCTATCAGGCGTTTGAATACGGCCAACCACTGCGCGCCAATCGCACCATCAACGACCCGGTGGTCACACGTTACGGTAACAGTCATCACTGTGGCTACGGCTAATTCKCCGTCCCGCACAATAGGACGCAGTGCCCCTGCCCCTACGGACATAATCATGCCTTGGGGCGGATTGATGATAGAACTGAACGACTTAATACCCATCATACCCATGTTCGATATAGAAAACGTGCCACCTTGAAATTCTTGTGGCTTTAGTTTGCGGTCACGGGCACGGCTGGCTAAATCTTTCATTTCTGTAGAGATAATAGTGAGCCCTTTATTTTCCGCCTCGCGGACAATGGGCGTAATCAGGCCGCCGTCAATTGCAACGGCAACGGCAATGTCCGCATGGTGATGATAGGCAATACCGTCCGGCGTAAAGCTGGCATTGGCTTCGGGCACTTGCTTGAGCGCAATAGCGCAAGCCCGGATCAACATATCATTGACGGATATTTTAACGCCGTCAGGCGCTTGATAGTTTAGCTCTTTACGTATTGCCAATAGAGCATCAATTTCACAATCAATGTTGAGCGGGAAATGCGGTATATCCCGCGCGCTTTCGGTCAGACGTTTGGCGATGATGCGGCGCATACCGTCGAGGGGCTCAAGGTCATAACTACCAACCGGAACACCGAGTTTCTCAAGATAATCTGCACCACCGCCGCGCAGTGGGCCAAGCTCTGTTGTTGTGGCAGAGGCCGTTGTAGCAGAGGCCGTTGGAGCCGCAATTGGTGCCGTGCCAGCTGTCTCTATATCAACTTTGATTATCCGTCCTTTGGGGCCTGTGCCCGTTATGGCAGCGAGGTCTAATCCTTTTTCCCGCGCCATGCGTTTAGCCAAAGGTGAAGCCTTAATGCGCTCCCCTACGATCCGCTCATCCCGTTGCAAAACGGGATCCAGTGCGGCAGGGCTAGGAGCTTGTTGCTCCTGGGCCCCGTCTTTCGACGGGGTGAGCGGTACAAGGGATGGTTCAGGTGTTGCCGCTACAGGTGCATTCGCGCCCGCAACATATCCGTCCATAACGGATGCATCTTCACCGTCTTCCAACAGCACAGCAATCGGCGCGTTGACTTTGACGCCCACAGAACCTTCAGCCACCAGAATTTTGACCAACACACCCTCTTCCACGGCTTCGATTTCCATGGTGGCTTTGTCAGTTTCGATTTCGGCCAGAACATCACCGGACGATATCTCCGCGCCCTCGGCAACCAACCACTTGGTCAGAGTGCCTTCTTCCATGGTTGGGGATAATGCAGGCATAAGGATTTCAATTGGCATTTTTCTCTCCAAATAACCATTTCAACCATCCGCGTATTAATCTAACACTCAATGGAAACAACCAAACAAACAAAGTAACTGCAATTCCATACATTATTGGTCGAAGATCATTTACTAAGGTGAAACCGTCTATATTGGACATACCTTTACTAGGTAAATATTTCCAGCATTCCCCACCTGTGATACGATTTACTAGTCGGCAAGCTTCAGTTCTGGTAACATCATAATTCCCTATCGCAAAATTTCCCCAAGGAAAGTAAATTCCTCGCCAAAAAAATTGAACTACCATACTGATAAAGAGAACTGAAATAGCGAGTCTGTTTGTTCTTAAGTTTTTCATTTGTAACAAACCCCCTTAGCGGCCACCACAACATCCTGCGCATTTGGCAAACTCAGGGCTTCCAAATTACCTGCATAGGGTAGCGGTACGTCTTTTTGGAACACGCGGGCCGGTGGGGCGTCTAGGTAATCGAAAGCTTGCTCGACCACGCGCGCCGCGATTTCTGCGCCTATACCGGATTGTCCCCAACCCTCTTCGGCGCAGACTATACGGTTGGTTTTCTTGACGGAATTTATGATGGTTTCCGTATCAAGCGGGCGAATAGTCCGCAAATCAATAACCTCGGCGGATATACCCTCGCCCGCCAGTATATCTGCGGCTTCTAGGGCACGTCCTACCATGCGGGAATGGGCCGTAATGGTAACATCAGAGCCAACCCTGCGCACCAAAGCTTTGCCAATAGGCACCAAATAATCTTCTATATCCGGCACATCCATAAGCTCGCCGTACATCATTTCGTGTTCTAAAAACACCACAGGGTTCGGGTCACGAATAGCGGATTTCAAGAGACCTTTGGCGTCAGCCGCATCATAGGGCGCAACGACCTTGAGGCCCGGTACATTGGCATACCAACTGGAATAATCATGGGAATGCTGTGCACCAACCCGTGAGGCCGCGCCGTTGGGGCCGCGAAATACGATTGGGCAGCGCATCTGACCGCCAGACATATATAAGGTTTTTGCAGCAGAATTGATAATATGATCAATGGCTTGCATGGCAAAGTTCCAGGTCATAAACTCGACGATCGGTTTAAGCCCGCCCATAGCCGCCCCAACCCCGATACCGGCAAAGCCGTGCTCGGTAATCGGTGTATCAATGACACGTTTTGCGCCAAATTCTTGCAGAAGTTCGCGGGTGACTTTATAGGCGCCTTGATACTCGGCCACCTCTTCGCCCATGACAAATACACGGTCATCACGGCGCATTTCCTCGGCCATGGCATCGCGTAGTGCATCGCGGACACTTGTCTCAACCATGGCTGTACCAGCAGGGACATCCATTTCCACTGCAACGGAACTCACGGGTGCAGCAACTGGTTTTGTAGACTCCTGAGCAGGTGTAAGCTCAGCCACAACAGGTGTTAGTTCTGGTTCTTGTTCTGGTGATGTGCTTGGTGCAGACAAATCATCAGCCCCCTCACCGTCCTCAAGCAATTGCAAGATCACAGTACCAACGGCAACATTCTGCGTACCTGCAGCCACCAAAATCTTGCCAACAACACCTTCATCAATGGATTCGATTTCCATCGTGGCTTTATCGGTTTCAATTTCGGCCAATACATCACCGGATTTCACAGTATCGCCCTCTTTAACCATCCAACTGGTCAATGTGCCYTCTTCCATAGTYGGTGAAAGCGCCGGCATTTGAATATCTATACTCATGCCTCGACCTCCAACAATACATCCGTATACAATTCGGACGGATCAGGTTCCGGCGARGCTTTCGCAAATTCTACAGCATCACCGACAATGGCCTTGATGTCTTTGTCGATAGCTTTGAGCGCATTTAGATCAGCCCATTTTTCTTTGAGCAGACGGTTTTTAGCCATATCGATCGGGTCGTGCTCATCACGCATTTCGTTGACCTCTTCGCGGGTACGGTATTTGGCAGGGTCAGACATAGAATGTCCTCGGTAACGATAGGTCATCATTTCCAAAATCATCGGGCCTTTGCCAGAGCGGGCATGAGCCGCAGCTTTTTTRGTGGCATCKCGCACGGCAAGAACGTCCATRCCGTCGACCTTGACGCCYTTRACACCAAAACTTAGTCCGCGTTTRTATAGGTCTTTTTGCGCGGTTGAACGRGCGATRCTRGTACCCATAGCGTATTGATTGTTTTCAATCACAAACAAAGTCGGGAGCTTCCAAAGCTGTGCCATATTCAGGGCTTCATAGACTTGGCCYTGGTTAGAAGCGCCGTCTCCGAAGAAAACCACGGATACYTTACCGTTGTCCAGATATTTATCAGCAAGCCCTAACCCTGCACCGATAGGCACTTGCGCACCGACAATGCCGTGMCCRCCAAAAAATTGTTTTTCAACACTAAACATATGCATAGAGCCGCCCTTGCCCTTGGAGTAGCCCCCAATGCGTCCRGTCAGTTCCGCCATGACGCCTTTTGGATCCATGCCACAWGCCAACATGTGTCCGTGGTCACGATAAGATGTGATCATTTGATCGTCTTCGTTAATGGCAGCATTTACGCCTGTTACTACGGCCTCTTGCCCAATATACAGATGGCAGAAGCCCGCGATAAGACCCATGCCGTATAATTGTCCAGCCTTCTCTTCGAACCGGCGGATCAATAACATTTCGCGGTATAAATGGAGGAGTTCTTTTTTCGTGGTTTTTCCGATATTTGCCATAGTTCAAAAACCTTTAGTTTATATACGAATTACATGCACAGCCTTAATAGCACARCWAACTTTAATAAACAATAATTTAAGGGGTTTCGTCAAGCCAAATAACTATATCGTTCGCACCTGAAACATTTARCGTACGGCGGGCTTCCTCGTCCAATCGATCCAGATCCAGATTGCTGGCTCTTAGTTGTGATGCCCGCAATTCCAGAGCCTCACGCTTAATTTTCAACCAACTAATCTCCGTATTAAGACTTTCACTGCGATCCGAATAATCTGCTAATTTTAAGACACCAAGACTGCCGCCCAGTGTATGAAAACCCAAATAGGCATAGGCAACAAACAGCACCAAAAATGGCCAGGACAATCTGATTCTTTTCAGCACGCGCAACATAGCGGCAATTTAGCAAATGATGGTTAGCGAGGGATTAAGGTTTGCTTGAATCCGCCGTTTTATCAATCAATCTCTACGCCCTTAATCAAAATGATATATTCGATAGACGCATAATGGGAATCATCCGAATAGCTAGCCTGTGTAATGATCAAGGAAATTTTAAGACCGTCCCTTTCAAATACTGTTACTAAAGGCTCCATTATTATTTCTGGYCCATTGAYATTGTGTTCTTTGAGCCAATCCCAAATTTGGAAYYTGCCRAGYTCMTYTCCSCMRCGYTTRTSAATTATKATGCCYTGATTATGGCTACTCACCTTTATGTCGCCAAACCAAAAGGATGTCATAAATGYGGCATCCTCACTAKATTTACTAAAGTGCTGCGGGCTGGAYAYRTAATCATAACCCGTAACTGCAATAGGTTTSCTCTCATCGTATTCATATTCTCGTTGAATGTCATAAGAGCTTGTTGAAAATACTTTCTCCAGACCAAACCRTTTATAGATTKKGAAACTCTTTAAAGAATTCCGGATCGATTGTTTATCCAATATATCTGGTGCTTCGCTGGGACTGATAAATTTACGTATGTGACCTATTTTTCTATTGCTAATTAAATACGCCAAAGCACCTTTGGCTTTAAGTGCTTGCTCATTATCCGAAACTTCAAAACCCTCAACAATGTTCAARTACCCGTCCGTACCAAGCATTTGATTGGCCACTAGCGCRGMTTTCAAACGGCTAGCCTGACTTGACGCCGMCACACCGTCTGCACCCCAYGGCCCTATGGACGCCAGAGCCAGTAATAAGGCTGCAAAGCCCGGAATGATGCGGATATCGCGTTTAGCYTCGCYGCGAAATGTAAACCAAACCGCAATACCMAGCGCCCAGACGGAAGCTAGCACGAGYAAATASCGCTCAACCGTCCAGCCRTATTGGCTTATGCGCACTAACACAGCATATGCCAATAACAATGCGGCARGTATGGTCAGGGGAAACCAGAGTTTAGCATACCARCGAGCTAATCGTTTTTTCTGAATAAACGGCGGRTCCAATATCARCCATGTCAGCGTGCCTATGATAAGAAACGGCGTCACCAATTCTGCGATTTGKCCGTTTGGAACTGACTGGGTTAGCAATATTTTTAAGCCGTAAGCAAGCAATATAGCTGCATAAATTAGCGTCAATGGTGCCAGTATCCATGCGCCCAAAAACCCGACGGCACGGGATATGAAACCCGGATTGCGCAGGCTGTCCCCATCGTCCTCGTCATGGCGCGGCAACATAGACATCCATGCCATAGGTGCCAAAAAGCCCAGCCCTATTGGTAACATCCAATCTTCGACAACATTGCTCATGTTTACGCCAAATAAGGATTTGAGCGCGCCCGTAATGGCAAATATCCCCATCACGTAAATCATTGAGCCCGCGGCCGTAAACAGCACGGCCGTCCAGAGTTTATGGGTAAAGTCCCAGACCGCTACATCATTGCGCCCTGCCCGCCAAAACGGCGCATTACCCAAAAACAGTATGCTGGCGGCAATCGCTGCAGGCGTAATAAACGCCATTTGCCGGAAAAAATAGCCTGCCAGCAAACATGAAAAAATCGCGACTGCTTTGATGGCAATCGACACCGTCTTGCCGCGCCCCTCTCCGTACAAAACTAAAATTACAGAGACATAGGCCGCCAATATGATGCCGCCAATTAGCCGCATCATCATTTCATTGGATAATCCACCAAAACTGGTCTCCGTCAGTATAACCAAAGTAAAAGCTGCAACCAGAACTGTGGCGAGAGTGAAGCGCCTGAGCACGGCCTGAGCATCGGGAATAATACTCTCAAGCCAGTTTCGTAATTTGTCCATTTCACCACTCCTCATGATTCGTCTTATGATCATAGACTACTCTATGGACATTTGTGGCGACAAGAGGGCGAATATATTTGGCTTTGAACTGAAACTGGGTTTATAATGATTCCAAATTCAAAATATCCCAATTCAGGGAAAACAGGAGAACTTCATGAAACTTTTAAAAATATCCATAATCTCTGTCGCTATGGCGAGCCTAAGCGCTGTACCAGCTTTCGCCCATACAGGATCCCATGAGGCTTCTTTTTTGGTAAATCTAATGCATTGGCTAACAAGTCCTACACATGCCTTGTTGGCAGTTGTCGGTAGTGCTGCTATTGTTGCACTTATTGTTAAGCTAAAACGCGCATAGGAGCCGATATGTTACATAATTTAATTTCAAAATTTGATGATAAACTTGATACTGCGTCCGCGCATTGTGACATTCCGTGCGGTATTTATGACCCGCAACCTGCGCTTTACCATGCATTGTCAGTCGTCCGCCAAATGGACATTTTGTTGGCCATTGACACTAGCGATATGAATGTTGCTACCGCCATGCAAATTGCTCGCAACACTGCCGAGAAAGAAAAGCAGGCTGAAAAGGTGAAGCAAGAAATTCGCATCATTTGGGGTGATTTCGTCAAAGGCGATATACTCAAAGAGCAAGCCAGTGAGCTTGCCCATAATATCATGATGAAAGCCAGCAAATGTAAGCAAGACTTACACCGCGAAGACGGTCTGGCTTTGGTTGAACTGGTCAATGATTTTGCAGAAATGTTCTGGAAAATGAAAGACGTCAAAACCAAACGTGTCACGGCACCTTATGCGCCTGCTCTGGAAGTTGTCTATCCTGATCTATAAATGCTTGCACCTGACTAAAGTTGTCGGCGATAGCATGTCTCCGGCACTTACAGGCGGTGATTATGTCCTAACAATTAAACCCCGGTCGATACGGCCGGGGTTTATTTATGTGGTAAACCATTCCGATTTAGGTCTGATCGTAAAGCGGTTAGAGCGYRTTGAAAAYRGTCRKTRYTTCTTTAAAGGCGACAATCCAMMATCWACRCCAAGCGCWGTGATTGGTCCTGTGGCAAAAGACCGAATAATCGGACGGACTATATTACGAATATCCAAGAGTGGATTAAAGCGGCTCCCAAGCAAATAGAAGTTTCCCCCCGTTAAGAGGGGAAAATTAGTTACTTTTGCGGTCCGGTACGGTTCACACCTAATAACAACAAGATTGGTGATGCGACAAATATCGAAGAATATGTCCCAACTAACACGCCCCAAATCATGGCAAATGCGAAACCATGCAGTCCCGGGCCACCCCAAATATAGAGAGCGACCAAAGCAAGCATTGTCGTAACCGAAGTCATAATGGTCCGCGATAATGTATCATTAATCGACAGGTTCAATACATCGGCCAGAGGCTTCTTCTTGTACTTACGTAAATTTTCRCGAATGCGGTCATADACAATCACAGTATCATTGAGCGAATAACCAACAATGGTCAAAATCGCGGCGACAATGGACAAGTTAAATTCCAGAGCTGTGAATGAAAACACACCAATTGTCAGGATAACATCATGGGCAAGTGCTGCCACAGCCCCAAGACCAAACTGCCATTCAAACCGGAACCAGATATATAGTAATACCATCATCAAAGCCAATACAACGGCCATAGCCCCTTTTTTCTTAAGCTCACCAGACACTTTGGTACCAAGAACTTGTACGCTCAATGTGTTTTCCGTGTTGGCGACTTCTGGATACATTTCAACGACAGCAACCTGAATGGACTTAAGCGCAACTTGTTGTGCTTGATCATCATTTTCGTCGCCTTCGAGGGCTTCTTGTTTTGACACCGACAAACGGATGGCTTGTACTTTATCTTTATCACTTTGCCCAATTGTCTGGATGGCAAGTTCGCCGAGACCAAGTTTTGGACCAAGCGCACGGATAGCCGTTAAGTTTGCATCGGTCGGACTTTCGGTTAAGTGAAATTCCCAAACCGTACCGCCCTTGAAATCAAGGCCGTAGTTTAGGTTTTTTGTCGTAAACAAAAATATAGAGGCAATGATTGCCAATATGGATAAAACCATCGCGACCAAACGCACCTTGATGAAAGGGACGTTTGTGTTTTTGGGCAGATAGCGAACTAAAGATATATCAAACATGGGACACCTATATTGGTAATTTTTTAGGCCGAGCACGGCGGAGCCAAGTGGCAGTCATCAATCGAGCGACAACAACGGCTGTAAATACGGACATGACAATACCGATGGACAGGGTCACAGCGAAACCGCGAATGGGACCTGAACCAACAAAGTACAATGTCAAAGCAGCAATCAATGTGGTAATGTTAGCGTCCAAGATCGGGGCCAATGACAGACGGTAGCCTGTATCAATAGCATTAATCGGACCGCGTCCGTTTCGCGATTCCTCGCGAATACGCTCGAAAATCAACACATTGGCATCAACCGCCATACCGATTGTCAGGATAATCCCGGCAATACCAGGTAATGTCAGCGTTGCACCCAGCAGAGACAACGCCCCACCGATTAATATGATGTTGGTTGCTAGCGCGATGTTAGCAAATGTCCCGAACCGCAGACCATATGTGATCCACATAAATATGAACACGCCGCCCAGACCAATCATAGAAGCAATTTTACCGGCCTGAATAGAATCWGCSCCWAGYTCCGGCCCAACYGTGCGCTCTTCTGCGATATTGAGTTTGGCAGGTAACGCACCAGCATTGAGCAACAAAGAAAGCTCTTTAGCGCTTTCCATGGTGAAGCTGCCTTCAATAAAGCCGCTACCGCCGCAAATAGCGCCGTTGATATTGGGGGCAGTAATGATCTCTCCATCGAGAACAACGGCAAACGGCTCGCCAACATGTGTGGCGGTAAAATCACAAAATTTACGGGCGCCTCTGGAATTGTATTTGAAATTGACAATAGGGTAGTTGTTTTGCGGATGCAGCCCTTCGCTGGCACTTTTAAGATCGGCTCCAGTAACAATTTCCCGGTCCAAGACCATCATATAGCCACCACCATTTTTCTGAGGATAGGCCACTTTACCAAGCGGGCACTGCCCGTCTTCAACACAAAGCTGAAGAACCACGGAATCGGCAACTGCAACTTCATGAAAACCAAGTTTAGCCGTTTTAGCAATTCGAGATTTTAATTCGTCTACATCTTTGGCGCCCGGAACTTGCAGTAAAATACGCTCTGAACCTTCTTTGGCCAAAGTCATTTCTGTTGTACCTGTTGGGTCAATACGTTTGCGTAGAACCTGGATGGATTGTTCAATCGTCCGGTCACTGATGTATTGGATGTTTTCTTCGGATACCGTAACCTTGTAGCGCGTATCGCCTAGCTTTTCGATACCCAAAGTCTTACCGCCGCCGCCAATAGCATTTACATCAACGGGCACAGATTGCTTACGTACGATCGGCGCACCTGCTTCTGCATCTGCGTCGTTTTTAAAAGTGACGAAGATAGCTTCATCTTTAATGCGGAGTGTCGCAGAAATACGCTCTTCGCGCAGAGCCGCCCGCATACCGGCAAGTTCGGATTTAAGGGTTTTCTCTATACCGTCTTTTAGATCGACTTCCAAAAGAAGATGGGCACCGCCTTGCAGATCGAGGCCGAGGTTAAGGGTTTGTTTGGGCAGAGGCCAAGGCAGGCCTTCGCGAACATCCTTGGGCAAGACATTGGGCATGACGAACAGAAACCCGAGCATGACAGCCCCAAGAATAAGAGTTATTTTCCAACGTGAAAAATGCAGCATTGCATTTCCTTTTTATTTTGTGTGTGTGGTAATAAAGTACCGCGCGAAATGATTGGCCGTACTACTAGGGGGTTTCTTCTGACAAGCAAACGATTTTTACTGTCTGGAAACTCGATATTGTTTAGGGCTGTCAGTCTATAACACGTGATTTGGTTGGACGGGTTCCAGCATTAAGCGCACGGGCAATATTTTTGGCTTCCTTCATTGTGAAATTATTTTCAATGAAGCCGCTACCGCCGCAAATAGCGCCGTTTATATTGGGGGCAGTAATGATCTCTCCGTCGAGAACAACAGCAAACGGCTCGCCAATATGTGTGGCGGTGAAATCACAGAACTTACGTGCGCCTTTTGCATTGAATTTGAAGTTGACAATTGGGTAGTTGTTTTGCGGATGTAAGTCTTCGCTGGCACTTTTAAGATCAGCACTGGTAATAATTTCCCGATCCAAAACCATCATATAGCCGCCACCGTTTTTCTGTGGATATGCGACTTTACCAAGTGGGCATTGATTGTCTTCTACACACAGTTTTAAGACAACAGCATCAGTCTGTGCAACTTGATGAAACCCAAATCTAACACTGGGGGTGTTATGATTTTCGGTGCCTTGCCTAGCATTTGATTGTAATTTGCTTTTTGCTGAACTCTCATACTGAACATGAGAATTCTTACGCAGTGCCTTTGGCACCACCAAACTGGCACCGACAACCATAGCCCCTAAAATCAGAAGTAATTTCCAATATAGAGGCTTCATGAATGGTCTCCGAAACTTAGGTTTTAAGGCCTACTTCTTTTTAGCTTTGCCAGAAGTCTTACCAGTATCATTGGCCGCTACTGTTTTATTGCGGATGTCCGCTAACATAGATTTGACAACCTTGACTTTGGTGCCGCTACCCAAATCTACCGTTAT